>CAZHTS010000032.1:25701-52121 GCA_964535315.1 uncultured Anaerolineaceae bacterium | reverse complement strand
AGGCGCCCCTGGCGGGAATCGAACCCGCAACCAACAGATTAGAAGTCTGGTGCTCTGTCCATTGCGCTACAGGGGCGGGTTATTCTCTCACATTATATATCGATTTTACCATGAAAAGGCCGGGTTGTTTGCGACCAGGCTTATACAAAAACCAGGCGATCCATAACGCCTGGTTTTCATGCAACGAAGCGCTCGATGGTCATTTTATTTACAGGTTCCACACGGTCTGATACCCTTGTAAACGGTTGGGCCAGCCAGGGTGCGCAAAATCGTTTCTCCGGCGCGCCCCATCTGAGCGCCGAGCTGGTCGGGGGTCATGGGGGTGTTGCCATTGGCCAACAGGATGCGAAAAACCGAGTCAACCAGTGAATGGCCGCTAAGAAAATTGGGTTGGCGGGCGCAATGAGTGATGAGCGTATGTTGGAGACCGTCTACCTGTTTGACGATAGCTGTTTCAGGGTCTACCCAGTCGATCCAAAAATTTTCGGCCTGATTTGAAAACAATGTTTGATGCTCGCCACAAAGGCAGGAATGAAGATAAACCCGCCAGTTATTGTCGTGTTTCATCCACCAATCAAAGTCGATATGGAATGGCGTTACGGTGGTGGGCTTGACCAGACTGAAACGTTTGCTATCGGTCACCATACGAGTTCTCCTGGATTGTGTCTTCCAGGCGGAAGTAGAGATCTCCCACATGGATGGCCCAGGGTCGGTTGGCCAGGATGCTCAAAATGGGGCCCGGCGGACAGCGACGGACCAGGTTCACTGCGGCATATAATTCTTGAGCATGGACGCTTCCCTGAGGGTTGAGTTTGGCCAGCTCGCGTATCATGGCCATAACAGTTTGTTCGAGGGTCTGGCGTTGTCGCCCTCCGGCTTCCCAAAGTTGATTGACGGCTGTCAGGTCGGGGATGGCGATGGCCATTCGCTCGTCATAATGGGTGCTGATAAGTTGTTTGAGCATGGCGAAGACGATGCCGCCATCAGCGCCGATCAGGGCGGTGCGGATCCATTCGCGATTGGCGCGGCGTTTCTGCGCCCGGATGATCACCTCACCGGGGTTTTTGCCATGGGTGACCTGGATCAGGCTGCCGGGGATCAGTCCTTGAGAACGATACCAGTCCTGTAAACCGTATACGTAGCGCAATGGACGCACCACCCAACCGGAGAATTTTTGTCCGGAATCGCCATCTAGAAAGGTAAATTGCACGCGGGGTGATTCGTATGCGGTAGGGAAGAATTGCGCCACCGAGTCAGACAGCGGCAAAGTGCCGGCGCGCCAGTGGGGAAAGATCAGGCTGACGGTGACTTCGTTTGTGTTTTTGTCTGCCTGTCCGCAAGGCTCGATCTCATCGCATACCTGCGATTCGAGCTGGCGTGTCATGTGGGCGATAATATCCGGATCATATTCTACCGGATGATAGCGCAGATAGACGGGGGCGCTCTGAACGGCTTCGGGCTCCAACCGGCGCAGGAACCAAAGGGTCTGTCCTGCCGGGCCAACTTCATCAAAACGACCGTCTTCTTGCAACGCCAGATTAAGCGAGAACTCATTTAGATTGCTATTGACGTTGGCAGGCATGTCGACCTGTTCCATGATAGCGGTAGTGGTTAATGGTCCACCGCCTTCCATGTCTAACAACGCCTCTGCCAGATTGAGATGCCCAATGTTGACATCGACCAGCAATGAATGAGGGAACCAACGCCCGGCAATACACACCAATTCGGCGTTGTCTTCCAGCGCGGCATTAAGTTTACTTAATAATAGCTTGCTGTATCTTTTGAGTACCTGGCGGATATCCAGGTTGGGGTCTTCTTGATTGAGGGCGGGGGGCTGATTGAGGGTGTGATCTTCCAGAGCGGCCGCAAAACAGTTTTCTTCACCATCTTCCAGGGTGACAGTGATGACCTCAAATGGCGGCAGGTCGGGGTTTTGCCCAGCACGTACGGCGGTTACTTTGCCTTTACGATAATCGAGCGCAGGGAAGACCAGTTCTTGGTCTGGCTGGTAATGGTTCTTGGGCATATAGACCGCGCCATTAGCCAGTCGCTGGTGTTCAAGCGCTTGTTTCTCAACCCGTATCCGTTCTGCCACCAACGCCTGGAGCAGTTCTTGGGGGGTTTGTGGGGTTTCAATTTCCAGGAGGTGGTTATAAAGAAATTCGAGGTCCTGGTCGTTGACCTCAAGATTGTTCCAGTAGGTTTCACTAATTGTTAATGGAGCACGTCCCATCTTTTTGTCTTCCAAAATTAAACTATGCAGACTGGCGTTTTAGGCGCTACGTTATTATACCTTAGAATTCAGGCATGATGTTTGCAACTTGGCATTTGCTTACGGATAGGCATTATCCAACCAGTTGATGGGTTGTACCTGGATGCCATTTACCCAGATTTCCCAGTGCAGGTGAGGGCCGTTGGCACGCCCGGTGCCGCCGATCTGACCGATCAGTTGTCCGGCTGTGACGCGGTCGTTGACTTTGACCAGGATGTCTTTCTGGTGCCAGTAACCGGAATAGACCCCCCAGCCATGATCGATAATGGTGGCATTGCCGCGCACTGTTAGCGGGCCGGCATACACTACCACGCCTGGGGCGGCAGCGTATACGTTGAGGTTGGCGCATACGCCATAGTCTACGCCGGTATGGAAGTAGTTGTAGGGGCCGTTGTTGTAAGAGCGGCGGTTGCCATACCATGATTTGATACAGACCGGTTCATCCACCGGGGTGCGGAACTTGCCTTCCCACATACGGGTCGGGCTGGCTGTTTTGACTGTATTGGCAACGAGGTCTTCTTCTGGCTTGGTGTTGGCCGGGTCGATGGTTTTCGGGTCAACCTGCAGGGTGGGGTCCTGTCCATAATTGCCGGCTTTGAGCAACAGCGGTTGGTCTATTTCAAAATTTTGCTGCCCATCGGCGCTGCTGGCCTTGAGCACCAAGGCCGATAGGCCGGGAGTGGCCATGGCATGAATGCCCTGGATGGCGACATATTCATTGGGAGCTATCTGGAAGAATTGTAACGTCAGACCCGCTAAAGATGCGCTGACGTTGACCGGCTGGAGCGTTTTCAAGCGAACGACGGTTGTTCCACCCTGCGTGAGCGGCAAAGGTGAAACCTGCAAATCTGCCACCAGGGGCGAAAGTGGGTCTTGCTGGTCGTTGCTGCCGGGGTGATACAACAATTCTCCAGGCAGGGCCTCCCATTCATGTTGTAACTGGTTATTTTGCATGAGTTGCCAGGGTGTGGTATTTTGTAGGATGGCAAGCTCAAATAGTGATTGTTGGTTGTCCAGCGCGATTTTCCCCATCAGGGGTTGGCGTTGGTCATCCTGGGGTATGATCAGGCTGATGCCGGCAAAGACCTCCAAGGGGCTGGTGATACGGTTCAGGCGGTTGAGCATGGCCGTGGGGATCTGGTTTTGCCGGCTTATATCTACCAGGTTTTGCCCCAGAGGGACGATTTGTGTGACCAGCTTGCCGCTCACTCCTTCGAGCCCAGGAATAATCAATTCTGTGCCAGCCGCCAATAGATTGGGATTAGCGATATTATTTGCACGGATCAAATCGTCGGTGGATATGCCAAAGCGAACGGCGATGAGGTTGAGCGTATCGCCCTCTTGAACGACGTAGACAGGGTTATTGATCTGCTGCTGGGCTTTGACAGTGGATGGAGCCGAAAATAAGAAGGTCAGAGCCAGGATACAGGCTATGGCGCGTTTAAACTTTTTCAAAGATTACTTTGTCTCCGGGGTAAAAGTCTGCCAGCCTGTCCGGATGTGTTTCCAGAATGTAACAGGCTGGAGCAATGGGGGTGTAGGATAATTGCCAGCGTCGGGCATATTGGACATCGACGACGGTCATGTCGCGGTTGATCCACACCACGGCCAGGTCAATGCGCATGAACAGCATGTGTATTGCGGCGTTCAATCGGCTCTGTACCTGCTCAACCAGCAGAAGCCCCTGGTGCGAATCAAGATGGGGGCAAAACATCAAACCACGTAAACGACAAAAGAACCGGTCACAGTAAACGGCTTCGATGGGTTCATGTTGCGGTCGGGTCAGATTTTTAATTCGAATTGAGCGCATAACCATACATGCGTGAGAGGGATCTCAATCGTCCGTCTCGATATTTTTGCCTGTGTGCAGGATGCGATGAATGCTATCTACAAGCTCTTTTGGCTTGAAAGGCTTGCTGATGTAATCATCTACTTTGGCAATTTGTAAGCCCAGGACGCGGTCGATTTCTTGTGCCTTTGCGGTGATGATGATAACCGGCGTGCGCGCCGTGCTGGGATTGGCCTTAATTTGCTGGTAGACCTCCCAGCCATCGATATCTGGCATCATCAGATCGAGTAACACCAGGTCGGGCAACTCATTGCGAACCAGATCCAAACCCTCGCTTCCGCCGAGTGCACCCTTTACTTGAAATCCCTGGCGGTTTAGAATCAAGGCTACCAGGTCGATCATTTCTGGATCATCTTCGATATAGATTATCCGCTTGGGTTGATCTTCGGTCATCTGGCACTCCGTAAGTGTTTCTATAAGTTTACCACAGGGCGAAAATTATGCAATCTGACAGCGCAATTAAAATTACGACATGGAATGTAAACGGTATTCGAGCGGCTTTACAAAAGGGCTTGCGCGACTGGGCGCTCTCGCATGCATCAGACGTTTTTTGCTTGCAGGAGATCAAGGCCCGACCAGAGCAGGTGGATGAGGCGTCGCGCGAACTTCCCGGCTACGAGTCAATATGGAATCCGGCGGTACGCCCGGGCTATAGTGGGGTGGCAACATTTAGCCGTCTCAAACCCGATGAGGTTCGGATTGGCCTGGGCGACGCTCGTTTTGATACAGAGGGCCGAGTAATCCGCTGCCGGTATGGAGATGTGTATTTGTACAATATCTATTTTCCGAATGGACAGCGCGGCCAGGAGCGTGTGACTTATAAACTGGATTTTTATGCCTGTTTGTTGGAGGAATGTGATCGTTTACATGCGGATGGATCTAGTATCATCGTAACCGGTGATTTCAATACGGCCCATCGCGAGATCGATCTGGCCAACCCAAAGGAAAATGAGAAGACGTCGGGTTTTTTGCCTGAAGAACGAGCATGGATCGATTATTATTTGCAACACGGTTTTCTGGATGCTTATCGCGAGTTGTACCCTCAACGCGTGCAATACACCTGGTGGACGTATCGATTTGGGGCGCGTTCCCGCAACGTGGGATGGCGTCTGGATTATTTTCTGGTATCGGCGGCGTTAATGGATCGAGTTGTGGCGGTCGAGATTCACGATCAGGTGGTTGGGTCAGATCACTGTCCGGTTACGTTAACGCTGTCGGTTCAAAAGTGATTGTGCCAGCTTGAGGTGGGGTAACCCATACAGCCAGTCTACCCACGTGCGCCCATTCCCTGTGAAAGTGTTCTGCCGATCGCCAGGTTAATTCTTTGGCAGGGTGGGCCGGGTTGGCAAAGCCCCAGCCAAGCATCGGGTTGAAGGCCAGGACAATGAGATAATGCGCCCAAAGTGGGCGCCAGCCGCCGATGATTGGGATGAAGATTCGCTTCCCATCCAGCAGACTTTGATGTAGTTTTTGTGCCGGGGTAAATATTTGCCAGCCGGATTCCAGGCCGGCCTGATGAAATAGATTGACGATTCCCCAAGGCAGAGTTGCGTTGTGAGGGAGGCGGCGGCCGCGCGGGGAACGATTTAAGAGGGCCGCGATGGCGCTCCCGTCTATGTTTTTTTCTGAAAAGGCTTGCAGTAATATGGCGGTGCAATAGGGGCCGCAGTCGTTGGTTGCCCCCTGAAACTGATGGGCCCTGAGAATGATGGCGGCGTGTGGGGAAGAAACGGCGGGCTGCATATCAAAATTATATCATCCAGATCTTTCTCTTGCGCGAGCAGGCACTCTCGGCTATACTCCGTATGGAGGAATCCTGAGCCAATGTTAAAGCAGCGTGTTTTGCTGGTGGATGATCATGAAGTCGTGCGCCTTGGATTGAAGGCGCTATTGGAACATAATACCCAGTTCGAAGTCATCGGTGAGGCGGGAACGGCAAAAGAGGCGATTGAACAGGTAGGCCGTTATCAGCCTGACATGGTGCTGATGGATATCCGTTTGCCCGGTTCATCGGGGATTGAGGCGTGTGAGGAAATTACGCGCACTTATCCGGCCACGCGGGTGATCATGTTGACCTCTTACGCCGAAGATGAAATGCTATTTTCGGCGATACGCGCCGGAGCTTCGGGATATGTGTTGAAGCAGATCAATAGTGACGACCTGATTCGGGCGCTGGAAGCGGTTGGGCGTGGCGAAGCGTTGCTCGACCCGGCGGTTACACAGCGAGTATTTCAGGAAGTGCGCCGGGCGGTGAAAGAAGAAGAGGCGTCGGCGTTTGCCAATTTGAGTCAGCAGGAGCGTCACGTCTTGCTGCTGGTCTCTGAGGGGAAGACCAATCGCGAGATAGCCAAGGCGCTTTTCCTGGGCGAAGGCACGGTGCGCAATTACGTCAGCAGCATTTTGTCGAAATTGGGAGTCAGCAACCGGGCCGAAGCGGCGGCGTATGCGGTAGAGCACAATCTGAAAGAGTATCTTTAGCCAGCAGGGTCTGTAATCAAGCAGGAAGCCCTATTGCATTTGTTGCCAGGTAGTTTGCAGGTAGGCGGCGTCTTTTTCCATCTCGGGGCTTTCGCACAAAATCCGACCGGCGCAATTGTGTTGTTTGAGCGCCTGGAAGAGGGCCTTTAAATTGAAATCCGATTCGGCGAGCGGCAGATGATTGCGCTCGCCTTTTGGGCCATATTCAATGCCAGACAGGTGGATATGCAGGTTTCGCATGGCTTGTGTGCCCACGGATTGCGCATAGCCAATTAACATCATAGACCACTCCTCAAAAGAATTCACCGAGCCGTCTCCTGGCCGGGCATGTAAATGCGCAAAATCCAGGCAAGGAGCAACCCCTGGCACCTCCCGGCTCATTGCCAATGTATCCTCCAACGATCCAAGCATGGCCGTTTTCCCCATCGTTTCCGGGCGAAGGATGACCGGATTCCCGCCGGAACGCAATTCTTCCACACAGCCCTTTAAGCGGGGGATAGCTGTTTCCAGTACCTCAGCCGGTGATTTGCCAAAATACGAGCCAGGATGAAAAATGATGTCGGTGGCGCCGGCGAGGTTACCGTAATGAGCGGCATCCATCAGGCGTTGCCTTGATTTTGGCCATTCGTCTTCATCGGCATTGAGGTTAATGAAATAAGGGGCATGAACGCTGATCGCCACGTTCTGTTCACAGGCAGCAGATCGTATGGCCTGGCAGGTCGCTTCTGTGACGCGTACCGACTGCACCCAACCCAGTTCCAGGGCATCCAATCCTAACGAACGGATATGTTGAACTGCGCCAACACTCCCACCCGGCTTTTTGGGCGTTGAGATAGGCGACCCAACCGTTCCAAAGCGAAACGAATTCATCTCTCTCTCCATGTGATGTCTATGGTTGTCCCCATAATAAAAATGCCAGGCGGTTCAGCAGAGGGGGGCCCATAATCAATAAACCGATAGGCACAGCGGCCATCGCAGCAATCAACACAGCCGCCGCCCCAACATCCTTGCCCACTTTCGCAAGCGGATGCTTTTGTGGGCTGGCCAGATCGACCACTGCTTCAAGGGCCGTATTCAAGAATTCTGCCATCCAGACCATGCCGATCGTCAGAATCAGCACGGCCCAGTCTCGGGTAGATAATTCAAGCCAACTGGCCATCAAAACCACACATAACGTGGCTATTGCATGAATCCAGGCGTTTTTTTGGGTGCGAATCACATAATACCAACCGGCGAAAGCGTGTCGAAAAGATTGCAACCGTGAGCGCAAGAAAGCCACCATAACACACTAGTCCGGGAATTTTGCCAGATGACAGCCCAATTGGGTGAGTATCTGGCGTTGGGCATTCCACATGCGATCTTTCTCATCGGTCTCGGCATGATCGTGCCCGAGCAAATGCAGGGTGCCATGGGTGACCAGTAGCTGCAATTCGGCTGCCAGAGTGTGCCCGGCTGTTTCGGCCTGAACACGAGCGCGCGGAAGCGATATGATGATATCGCCCAAATATAAACGGCCGCTATCGGGATCGATCTCTTCACTACCAAAAGAAAGGACATCGGTTGGGGCATCAATCCCAAGAAATTCATGATTCAACTGGTGGAGGGCAACATCGTCCTCAATGGCGATCGACAGATCAACCTCGTCGGCTGAACGCCCCTGATGCGCCAGGGTAGCCGTGGCGGCCTGTTGCAAGGTAGCTTCATCGATCAAATCTATCCATTCTTCAGCGATCATTAGGTAGATCATGGCATTTCTCCTGATGTGGTTGCGCCCGAAGTGGAAACGGGCTCACCTTCTGCAACTGGTTGAGCAGCGGGTTTGAGTTCCGGATATTGGATGCGCGGGTGATAAACATTTTTAAGGGCGTTCACAAAGGCCTCAGCAGCACGATTGAGATCGCGCAATGTCAACGTGGTGTCGTCCAACTGCCCTTCGCGTTGGCAAAAGTCAAACACCTTTTTAATTAAGGTGCGCAAAGCTTCTTCGTCCTGTGGCGATTCGGCGCGCACGCGCGCCTCGCAGCCATCGGCCAACATCAACAAAGCAGTTTCACGTGAGCGTGGCCGTGGACCCGGATAGCGAAATAATTCCGAGTTGACCAACTCGGGTTGGCCGGCTTTACGCACCGCCTGGGCGTACTGATAACGGGTCATCAAGGTGCCGTGGTGTTCGCGCATAAAATCCTGGATGCGCGGCGGCAGGCGATATTTGCGCGCCAACGTCACCCCATCGGACACATGGCGGATTATGATGGCCGCGCTGGCAGCCGGGTCGAGGTCGTCGTGTGAATTGATCTTGCCGAGCATCTGGTTTTCGATGAAAAAGGATGGGTTCATCGCTTTGCCGGCGTCATGATAGATTGCGCCCACGCGGATAAGGAGTGCATCAGCGCCAATGGCTTCGGCGGCCTGTTCGGCAAGGTTGGCGACCTGTAGGCTATGCTGGTAGGTGCCCGGGCTGTTGCGCAGGATGAATTGCAGCAAGGGGTTATCTGGGCGGGCGATTTCCAATAACTGCAAAGCAGTTGTCAACCCCAACACCTGTGATAGCAGGTATTGGAGCAACAGCGTCAGGCTGGCGGAGGCAATCCCGTTCAGGAAAGCAGTTCCCATCAGCGTAATGAGCCCAATCCAGTCGGTAATAGTATCGGGCAGACGATAGGACAAAATCACCACACTGCCGGCCCCCCCAATGGCCACGCCAGCCCAAAGGAAATTGGAGATACGCCGCCCTTTGCCCATCACCAGAATGCCGCACAGACTGGAAAGGACATAGAAAAGCGTCAGATCCAGGGCGTTTGGCAAGCCTTGCGCGGCCAGTATACTGAGCACTAGAGATAATACCAGGCTGATTTCAAGTGAGAACAATCCGGCAATGGTCAGGCCAAAGGCGGGCAACGGGTAGAAGTAGGGCACCACCGCACGATTAGGGATGATCAGACGTGCCCCATATAGAAAAAGCAGGAACATGATTGCAATCATGACCAGACTTTTGAAATCATTTAATGGGGCGATGTGACGGCGGACAAAATAAAGCGCAATAAACGTACTTTGTAATACGACCAGCGCCGCGGCAGCGATCAATCCTTCGGCGTTGTTCTGCGATTTGATCAGGCCGAATTTCTGTAGTGCCTCCAGAATGGTAGGGGTAATCACCTGACCACGGCGCACGATGGTTTCGCCAGCGATAAACGAACGCATCATCGGTTGTACTGCCTGACGCGCCTGTTGGCGAGCAGCCTGAGTTTGCTCCTCACTATACAGACTGTTAGCGGTCACGAATGGTGTGACCAGATCGGCCACGATGGCTGCCTGTTCCTGAGATAACGAAAAACTGATCAGTGTTGGAATGTTCCGTTGTGCATCACCGAGCTGGTCATCGCGGATGGTATTACGCATGATCTGCTCCAACACGTTGAGCGCCTCTACCTGTAGCGCATCCCAGCGCGGGCCGCTCAATGCGAGGATCCGTTTGGACATCTCTTCGTTAATTTTGACATCTGAAAGCGCAGCCAGATCCAGCCACTTTTGTTGAGGGGTGGCGTAACTGTCCAGACGAACAATGGTGATATAGTCGAGCGTCACGCGCAAACGCTCGATCTGCCGGCGGGTGATGCCAGGGTCAGACGGTAAATAAATGCGTGGAACGGTTTTTTCGGCGTCTTTACGGCTCTGCTCAGTCAAGACGTCGCTGGCGTAGTTAAGCGAATAGGGCGCCTGAATATCTTGAACGGCCACGTCCCCTACCTGTAGCGGATAAGATGAGGGGCGGATGGCAATGGGAAAAGCCAACATGGCCAGCGCCAAAGCGCTGGCCACAACCAGGAGCATGATTCGTAGCAAAGTGGGGTGGGTCAGTCGCCGGGTGCGATCCCGAAGCGAAGAAACAGCCACGATGTGCCTTACCCCTGTAGGAGAGTTTTGACCAGTTTGCTGACCTGGTCGTTTGCGGCGCGCCCCTGTACCCGTGGCAATATGGCTTTCATCACTTTACCCATATCTCCAGGAGCGCTGGCGCCCACTTCCTGAATGGCAGCCTGGATGAGTGCTTTCAATTCCTCTTCCGGCATAGCCTGAGGGAGAAAGGTTTCCAGCACGCCAATTTCCTGTTGAGAGGCAGCTATCAAATCGGGACGTTGTGCTTTCTCGGCATCTTGAATGGCTTCTCGCCGGCTTTTGATCTCTTTTTGCAGCAGAGTGATAACGACTGCATCGTCCAGGGCGCCGCGTTGTTCGACCTCGGTCAGTTTGATGGCCGCCAGTGCCATGCGAATGGTACGTTTGTGCAAATCGTTGCCAGATCTCATGGCTTCGTGCAGTGCGGTTTCGAGTTGTTGTTTGACGGGCATATCTTCTTCTTCCTTTCCAGAAGGTGGTTTTATACGGTGATCAAGAGTTTAATCTTTTCGAACATAGCCGGCCCAATGTTGGGGACTTTCTGGATATCCTCAATACGTTCAAACGGGCCGTGTTGCTCGCGGTAGTTGACGATATCCTTTGCTTTGGTAGGGCCAATCCCTGGTAGGGCGTCCAGTTCTTCTACCGTGGCAGTGTTAATGTTGAGTGGGTTTTCCGCAGAAATCGCGCTTGTGGGCGGCGGGAGCGTCGTAGCCGGGCCGGTCAGGGCGCCAGAAGAGACATCAGGGGTAGGGCGAACGACGGGGACGCTGATCTTTTCACCATCTTTTACCAGGGCGGCCTGGTTGACTTTTTCTACGTCGGCGTTTTGGCTGAATCCACCGGCGGTAAAAATGGCGGCTTCAATTCTACTACCAGGCGGCAGCAAGTAAACACCTGGGTGCACCACCGCTCCACTTACCTGAACAACCAGCGGGGCTGGTGTGGGTAGGGGTAGCAGTTCAAGAGGCACCCCACGGGGAGGGACTGCAATCCAGTAAATCACGGCGGAAGCAATCAATCCCAGAAACACGCCGAGGAGAATATGTTGCCAGGGTTTCATCGGTACCAGCCCACATCTGTTTTGCTTGAATACAGTATAGCCCCAGTGAATGGGCTGTCAAGCAAGCTGTATAGGTCAATCTACCGCTTGAACGGCGGGCTGATTTGAGGGCGCAATCTCGATTCCGGCTTTACATGCTTCTTCTTCGGCCAACATGGCGTTGAAAGCAGCAATGGATACTTCCAGCATTTCCAGGGTCGGTTGGCGTGTGGTCAGGCTTTGGAGGGCCAGGTTAGGACGCACCAGCCAACGCACAACAGGCGAGTTCAGATGATTGGCCGTCCAGCGGATAAATTCGTACGCGAACATGGCAATCACCGGAATGAAAACCAGGCGACTGACGATCTTCCAGATCGTGGGCAACGGGCCAAGAGCCAAAAAGACAATCATTGAAAAAATCAGGACGGTGAGCAAAAAGGCCGTGCCGCAGCGAGGGTGTTCCAGAGAATAGCGGGCAACGTTTTCAGGGGTTAATTCTTCACCCGCTTCAAAGGCATTAATGGTTTTGTGCTCGGCGCCGTGATAAGCAAAGACACGTGCGATCTCGGGCATCTTGCCGATCCCCCAGATGTAACCAATGGCAATGACAAAACGCAAGACCATCTCAATCAGATTGACCCACCACGCCCCCAAACCCAGCCAATATCCAATCCCCTCACCAATCAGCACCGGCACTTCAAAGAATAGAAGAATCCCAATGGCCAACGAGCCGGCAAGCGTCAGATAGAGCATGGGGCCTTCCAATTTTTCGTCTTCACCGGTTTGCAGGTTGGCGGCGATGGTCAAATAGCGAGTGCCTAACCCGAGCGAATCCCATAACAACACCAGGCCACGCAACAGAGGGATGCGCGCCAGCGAACTCTTGTAAATTCCACCTAAACGTTCGGTCTGGATAACTATTTTCCCATCAGGAGCGCGCATAGCTGCGGCCAGGGCGTGTGAACCGCGCATTAATACACCTTCAATCAATGCCTGGCCGCCGTAAGAGGGCAGTTTTTCAGTCATAAGATTCCTGCCAGGTTATAAAAGAAGTGAATATAGGCATCGATGCCGCGCCGCCAGGTGGGCAAATGCAGTTTTTCGTTTGGCGAGTGAACGGCGTCATCTGGCAGGCTGAGGCCAGTCAGAACCGAATCGACGCCCAGGATATTCTGCATGTCCGTCACAATGGGGATGCTGCCGCCTTCACATTTGTACACGGGCGCCACACCCCATACGGTTTGCTGGGCGCGTACGAGAGCCTGCGCGGCCGGAAGTTTGGGATCAGTTCGACAGGCAGGGCCACCGCCTAGATTCCGTATTTCCCAACGAACAGTCTTTGGCGCGTTTCGTTTGAAATACTCGATTAACTGCTGATGTACTTCTTCGATTTGTTGATCGGCAACTAACCGGGTAGAAATTTTTGCCATGGCCCAGGCGGGGATGATTGTTTTGGAGCCAGCGCCGGTAAAGCCCGATAACATCCCATTGACCTCCAACGTAGGGCGGATACTGACCCGCTCCACGGAGGAGTAATCCGGCTCACCCCACAAAGCCGGCGCTCCGGTCAGGCGGCGGTAGGTCTCATCTTCGATTGGCAGGCGGGCAAGCTGCTCGCGCTCCTCGGTGGATACAGTGCGAACCCGGTCATAGAAACCGGGTAATTGAACGCGACCTTGGGCATCGTGCATGCCGGCAATCAGTTCACACAACGCCACAGCCGGGTTATGAATCACGCCACCGAAACTACCTGAATGCAAATCGTGATCTGGGCCGTAAATATACACCTCGAAATAAGCCAGACCGCGCAGTCCATATACAATGGTCGGGATATCAGCGGAGATCATGCCGGCGTCAGGGTTAAGAGCGAAATCGCAGGTCAGGAGTTGCTTGTGTTCCGCCATGAAGCCGGCCAGGTGGGGCGAGCCAATTTCTTCTTCGCCTTCGAGTAAGTACTTAATATTTACACCGGGGTTGTCGGTTTGTTTTATAACCGCTTCAACGGCTTTAAGCGTAGCGATAATCTGTCCCTTCATATCAGAAGCGCCACGGGCATGCAGGTTATCGCCGCGCACCTGAGGTTCAAAAGGGCCTGTTTTCCAGAGATCCAATGGATCAACGGGCTGAACATCGTAATGCCCGTAAATCAACACCGTAGGAGCGCCGGCGCCAGCCTTTAGCCACTCCCCGTACACAACCGGATGGCCGGCGGTCTGAAAGATTTCGGCTTTTTCCAGGCCGCTTGCCAATAAATGAGCAGCCAACCATTGCGCGGCTTCCTGCATATGGGATGCATGATCGGGGGAGGTGGAAATGGAAGGGATGCGCAGTAACTCATTGAGTTCCTGTAAAAAGCGGTCAGTTTGAGCATGAGCATAATCCAGAGCGGTATGGCGAGATGCAGACATGTTTTCTTCTCTCCGTTTCAAAGATGTCGTTATTATATCATCTTCACCCGCGGGGCGAATCTTTGCGGCGGATAAAATCAATTGTCAGACAATGACTTTTGACGCTTCACAAACTGATCCGATTCATGCTAAAATAATCTCACCAGGATCTGGTGGTCGGCTCCAAGCGTGTGCTTGCCCGGCGTCGGGTCATCGAACCCGTCGAAAAGTACCATCGGACATCAGTCTAGCCCACCAGTCCTATGAACCTCTGGAATCATTATCTCACCCCCCAAACGGTACAAGATGCGGTAAGGGCTCTTTCTGAAGCGCCCGGGATGGCCCGTCTGGTTGCAGGCGGAACGGACTTGCTGTTAGAGATCCAGCAGGGACATCATGAACGTGTCGATACGTTGGTTGATGTCAATCATATCCCCGAATTGCAGACCCTGGAAACCCGACAAGAACAACTATTCATTGGGGCAGCGGTTCCACTTACAAAAATAGCCTCTTCGCCGCTTGTAAAAGAACACGCCGAAGCATTGGTTGAGGCGGCCGGACTGGTTGGCGGCCCTCAGGTGCGCAATACAGCGACATTGGGCGGAAATGTTTCACACGCCTTGCCGGCCGCAGATGGCGCCATTGCACTCAGCGCCCTGAACGTTCAGGCGGAAGTGGCATCACCATCGGGTAGACGTTTCGTTCAACTGGCCGATCTCTTTGTGGGGCCCGGTAAGTCGGCGCTCCACCCGCAACAAGATCTGCTGGTTGGTTTTCATACCCCTTTGCGCCATTCAGGACAGTCCTCAGCCTTCAGTCGCGTTATGCGACCGCAAGGGGTTGCCCTGCCGGTTCTGAATATGTCGATCTGGCTGGAACGAGGTGGAGACCGTATCCTGGACGTTCGAATTGCAATTGGCCCTGCCGGCCCGGTCCCGCACCGTAACCAGGCGGCCGAGCGGGCCCTCAAGGGGCAAGTCTATTGCCCCGAGGCTATCGAAACGGCGGCGGCGGCCATTCTGGAGAGCGCTCGTTTTCGCACCAGCCCTCAGCGCGCCACAGCAGATTACCGCAAACACTTGAGCGGCGTGCTCTTGCGAGAAGTATTACAAAAGGCCTGGCAACGGGCCGGGCTGTAACGTGACCATTCGTGGCAGAAAGGCCAAAAATGAACGAGCTTGAACTTTCGGAAATCCGATTTGAAGTCAACGGAAAGCCGGTAGTGATCGCGGTAAAACCCGGTGAAATGTTGGCAGACTTGTTGCGTGAGCGCTTGGGACTGACAGGCACCAAAATCGGTTGTAATGAGGCCGAGTGCGGTGCCTGTACTGTTCTTCTGGACGGCCAACCGGTTTTATCCTGTTCTTACCCGGCGATCAGGGCCCACGGGCACCGGGTTATCACTGTGGAAGGCCTGGCGGCCCTGGCACGAATTGGCGAGGCGTTGCACCCCTTGCAAGAGGCTTTTGTGGTGCACGGCGCCGTGCAGTGTGGTTTTTGCATCCCCGGCCAGCTGATGACCGCCTACGGCCTGTTATTGAATAACCCTGATCCGGATAGCAAAACGATCCGGCATGCCTTTAAGGACACGTTGTGTCGTTGCGCCGGTTACCCAACTATAGAAGGTGCAATCCTGGCGGCGGCCAGGGCTATGAAAACCGGTCAGCCGGTTGAGCCGCCTGAGGTGTCCGCCTCGCCGCTGGCGCAGCGAGTGGTAGGCACGATCCAGACACGCCCCGAAGCAGTGGAGAAGGTAACCGGTGCTGCCATTTTCACGGATGACGTGCAGTTTACGGATATGTTGCACGGACGGGCCAAGCGGGCGGGGGTGCCGCATGCAATCCTGAAAAAACTTGACGTTGAAAAGGCGCGCGCCTTACCAGGGGTGCGAACTGTCCTGACTGCGGCGGATATCCCTGGCGAACACGACCACGGTCTGGTGATCTATGATTGGCCTGCCCTGGTTGGAATTGGTGAACGAGTGCGGTATGTGGGCGACGCGGTCGCTGTGGTGGCAGCAGATACACGGCAAATTGCGACTGAAGCTCTGGATTTGATAGAGGCCGAGTATGAGATCTTGCCCCCTATCTGCGATCCAGTCAGCGCTCACGCCCCGGGCGCACAACTTCTGCACACGAAAGGAAATCTACTCAAGCACATCAAGGTGCGTAAAGGCGACGTCGAACACGGTTTTGAACAGGCGGACATTGTACTCGAGCACGTTTTCCACACGCAAATCACCGACCACGCATTTATGGAGCCTGAGTGCAGCGTTGCCCGGATGACGCCAGATGGCCGGATGGAAATCCGGGTGGGCTCGCAAATTCCTTATTCCGACCGCGAACAGGTGGCGCGTTGCCTTGGTTTGCCGGCAGACCGGGTTCGCATTATGGGGATGTTAATCGGCGGCGGGTTTGGCGGAAAGGAAGATATTACCGGCCAGATCCACGCGGCCTTATTGGCCCAGGCAACCGGGAAGGCGGTCAAAGTATTGTATGACCGGCAAGAAAGCCTGATCGTGCATCCCAAGCGACATGCCACTCAGATTCGGGTCAAGATGGGGGCGCGCAAGGATGGCCGCCTGGTATCCGTAGAGACCGAATTGTACGGCGATACAGGAGCGTATGCATCACTCGGTGAGAAAGTGATGACGCGAGCCACCACCCATTCTTCTGGGCCCTATGAAATCGCAAACGTCAAGGCCGATTGCTATGCCATGTATACAAACAACCCGCCGGCTGGAGCCTTTCGCGGTTTCGGAGTTACTCAGTCGGCGTTTGCCGTCGAAAGCACAATGGATATGCTGGCCGAGAAGCTGGGGATTGACCCGGTTGAGCTGCGCAAAATAAATGCCCTGCATGTGGGCAGTGTGACAAACACCGGGCAAACGCTGCGTGAAAGCGTTGGTCTGCTGGAGTGCATTGAAAAAGTCGAGGCTGAGGTGCGACGTATGTGTGATGGTCGCAATCCTTTTGCACCATACAGCGAGGCTGAGACGCCGCACCTGCGCCGGGCGTGGGGTTTCTCGGTGGCCTACAAAAATACCGGGTTGGGCGGGGGGGCGCCTGATAAGGCCGGCGCAGAAGTTGAGTTATACGAAGATGGTACTGCCGAAGTGCGCACCTCTTCGGCTGAGATTGGCCAGGGGTTGGTGACCGTTTTGCGCCTGATCACGGCTGAAGAATTAGGTTTGCCGCCAGAGCGGGTTCGGGTTTTGCTCTCAGATACGGATTTGACGCCTGACGGCGGACCGACAACCGCTTCGCGCCAGACCTATGTGACCGGCAATGCGGCGCGCGGCGCTGCCCAGGCCATGCGCCAGGCGTTGGCGACGACTCTGGCGGAAAAATACGATTGCCCACCTGAGCAAATCCGGTTTGTCGAAGGGCTGGCCCAGTTTAATGACCATTCGATCCCTGTGGGCGACGTCGTGGCCGAAATGCGCAAGGAAGGGCACGCCGCGCTTACCACCTACGAATATTGGGCGCCGAAGACACAACCGTTGGGTCAGGGCGGCGACATGCATTTTGCGTTCTCGTTTGCCGCTCAGGCTGCCGAAGTAGAGATCAATATCCATACCGGCGAGGTAAAAGTCTTGCGGATTGTAACGGCCAACGATGTCGGCATGGCTATTAACCCCCTGGGACTCAAGGGCCAGGTCGAGGGCGGGATCATGATGGGGTTAGGCAATGCACTGACCGAAAATTTTGTCGTTCAGGAAGGGCAGGTCGTGACCGACCGCATGGCCAAGTATCGTATCCCGTCAATTACGCACACGCCAGAAATAGTTTCTTTTATCGTTGAGCACCCCACGGCAGACGGCCCCTATGGGGCCAAGGGGGTTGGAGAGATTGTGAGTATCCCCACGACGCCGGCGATAACCAACGCGGTTTATCATGCCGTTGGTGTTCGCGTGGACACATTGCCGGTCGATCAGGAAAAAATCGTTATGAGTATACTGGCCAGCGCCAAGGAGTAATCGCTATGCTAATCACCAATGCCAGATTGATTACCTGGGACGAGCCCAACCAGATTCTGGAAAAGCATGCCCTGTATATAGAAGATGACCGCATTGTTGAAATTGGGCCCGAAAGTGCGTTGCTGGAAAAGTATCCGCAGGTAGAGCGGCTGGATGCCGGGGGGCAATATGTGATGCCGGGCAATATTTGTGCGCATACCCATTTCTACGGGGCGTTTGCGCGAGGCATGGCCATTCCGGGCGCCGCGCCAAAGGACTTTCCTGAAATCCTGGACAAATTGTGGTGGCCATTGGATCGTTCGCTCAGCCTGGAAGACGTGAAGTATTCGGCTCTGGTGTGTATCATCGACGCAATCCGGCACGGCACCACGACTCTGCTCGATCATCACGCCTCTCAAGGCGCTATCGATGGTTCATTGGATAAAATTGCCGAGGCGGTGGACCAGGCTGGTGTGCGAGCTGCGCTATGTTATGAAGTGACGGATCGAGATGGGGCAGAACGGGCTCAGGCGGGAATTGCGGAAAATATGCGCTTCATTCGTGCGGTGCGAGCCGGCAATAATTTGAACGGCAGGCTGGCGGCCACATTCGGGCTGCACGCCAGCTTGACCCTTTCTGAAGAAACAATGGCGGCCTGTCGCAAGGCCGCGCCCGAAGATGTTGGCTTTCACATTCATGTAGCCGAGCATTCAGTCGATGAATATGATAGCCTGGCCAGGTGTGGTTTACGGGTCGTCGACCGTTTGCAAAAGCACGGTATGTTAGGCAAACACACCATTGTGGTGCATGCTGTTCATGTAGATGCGCGTGAAATCGCCATACTGGCAGAAACGGACACCTGGGTAACCCACCAGCCCCGCTCAAATATGAACAATGCGGTGGGGATCGCTGAAGTAGCCGGCATGCTGCGTTCCGGTATCCGGGTGTGCCTGGGGAACGATGGCTTTTCTAATGCGATGTGGGAAGAGTGGAAGGCTGCCTATCTGGCGCATAAGTTATGGAAACGCGATCCGCGCTGGATGCCCGGAGATGAACTGGCTCGTATCGCTGTCTATAATAACGCGGCTTTGTCTCGAATGTTCTTCCCGGCGGCTCCACTGGGCGTTTTACAGGCCGGCGCTTATGCCGATTTAATCTTTGTGGATTATCATCCCTATACACCGTTAACTGCCGGCAATCTCCCGTGGCATATCGTTTTCGGTTTTCATGAAAGTATGGTTACCACAACGATTGTGGCCGGGAAGGTATTGATGCATCGTGGCGAATTATTGACTCTGGACGAAGAAGCGATCACGGCGTATGCGCGCGAGAAATTGGTGCCAGAGACCTGGAAACGCTACGGACAAAAATTTCAATAAGTTCATCGGAGGAATTGTGAGCGATACTCAGGTTTCCACGCAGGCCGGACCGGCCATTCACACCATCGCAATTATTGGCGGCACAGGCAAAGAAGGCAAGGGGTTGGCGTATCGTTGGTCCCAGGCTGGGTATGCTATTATCATTGGGTCGCGCATGGCCGAAAAGGCGCAGGCGGCAGCGAATGAGATTCTGGGATTGCTGGAAGGGAAGCTCGTTAATGTATGCGGGATGACCAACCCGGAAGCCGCCCGGCAGGCCGATCTGGTGGTATTAACTGTGCCGTATGCGGCGCACAAAGACATGCTAACGGCGATCAAGGCAGAACTACAGGGCAAGATATTGGTGGATGTTACCGTACCCTTGGTGCCGCCCAAGGTGACGAAAGTACAGATGCCACCGGCCGGCAGCGCAGCGCAGGAAGCATTAGAAATCGTCGGGGAAGGCGTTCAGGTTGTGGCGGCCTTCCAGAATATTTCGTATGAGAACTTGTTGCATGGTGACGAGAGCGTCGAATGTGATGTATTGGTGTGCGGCACCAGCAAAGCGGCGCGCGCCCAGGTGATTGAACTGGTTAAGGCGGCCGGTTTGATCGGTTGGGATGCCGGGCCGATCGAGAATTCGGTTGTGGCCGAAGGAATGACGTCTATTTTGATCGGGTTAAATAAACAATATGGCGTCCAATCGGCCGGCATTCGCATCACAGGCATTCATCGCAACGATTAGCCATGTCCCTTGTTCTAACCCCACTGCGTGGTATTCCCATTATTCAGCCGGGAGACGACCTATCTGCCATTCTGCTTCAGGCGCTAGAGCAGAACCATGTCGCCCTGGAAGATGGAGATATCCTGGTACTGGCGCAAAAAATTGTATCGAAGGCCGAAGGCCGGTTGGTGAACCTTAGCCAGGTAATCCCTTCAGCGCGCGCCGCCGAACTGGCCATGCAGGTGGAAAAAGACCCGCGCTTTATCGAGCTGGTGTTGCGGGAGAGTAACACGGTGTTGCGCGCTCGACCAGGAACCGTAATCGTCGAACACAAATGCGGCTTTGTCTGCGCTAACGCCGGCATTGATCACTCCAATGTTCAATCGCCATGGGGGGCGGCGGAAGATTGGGTGTTGCTGTTACCAGAAAACCCGGACGCCTCTGCTCAGGCCGTCCGCCAGCGCCTGGAGTCTGCCAGCGCGGCACGTCTGGGCGTCTTAATCATTGATTCACATGGACGGGCCTGGCGAACAGGAACAACTGGAACGACGATTGGTTTGGCCGGTTTACCTGGCCTGGTCGATCTGCGTGGCACGCCGGATCTGTTTGGCTTTCAATTACGGATCACCCAGGTGGCCGCGGCGGACGAACTCGCGGCGGCTGCTTCACTGATGATGGGTCAGGCGGCGGAAAAATTACCTGTGGTGCATGTGCGCGGTTTCCCCTATCCACTGCGAGAGGGCAGCCTGGGGGAGTTGCTGCGGCCAAAAGACCTTGATATGTTTCGATAAACGGTATGTACATCGCCTCGTTGCCAGACCCATGTGTTGACCAACAGACTCAAATGTTATGGAGTCTGTTGGAAAACCATTGTGGCTTATCGGGGATTAAATTTACACCCATTCCTCACTTCTCTTATCAGGGAGCGGAAGCGTATGCATTAGAGCCGGTCAAAGCCACGCTGCGTCAAATCGCCGCAGACACTGCGCCATTTGAAGTCCGGATTTGCGGTTTAGGAATTTTTACGGGCGATATACCGGTATTGTATCTTCCTGTCGTCAAAACGCAGGTTTTGTTATCTTTGCATCAAAGAATCTGGACGGCGGTTCTGCAATTCGCAAACGGGCTGAACCGGTATTACACGCCCGAACACTGGGTGCCGCATATCACGCTGGCCCATCGTGACGTCACCCAGGCCCGCCTGGTTTGTGCGATTGAAGATCTGGCGTTTTTTCCACTGAATGCCACTGTCCGCGTGGATCAGTTGGCATTGATCGCGGAGACGGATGTCGAGATCAAGACAGCTTTTCGACTGGGGGAGGTGGGTATATGAAAATAGTTGCATTGGCCGGCGGAGTCGGTGGGGCAAAACTGGTTGATGGTCTGTCCAGACACCTACGAGCAGGTGAATTGACCGTTATCGTCAATACTGGCGATGATTTCAATTATAGCGGCTTGCTCGTTTGCCCTGACCTGGATACGGTTTGCTATATGTTGGCAGGAATATCCAATCCTGAAACGGGTTGGGGGCGTGCAGCAGATACGTGGCATGCGTTGGAGTCTGTCCAGCAATTGGGCGGGCCGGCATGGTTCAATCTGGGTGACAGAGACCTGGGAACCCATCTCGAGCGAACCCGGCGCATTCTTTCCGGTGAACGGCTCAGCGAGATTGTCTGTTCGTTTTGCCAGTCCTGGGGTATCAAAGATGTTGTGTTACCGATGAGTGATGATCCTGTCCCCACCATTGTGTGTACCGACGAATACGGCGACCTCCCCTTTCAGGAATATTTTGTAAAACATCAATGCCGGCCAACGGTTCGCGGCTTTATCTTCAGCGGTATTGAGGAGGTCCGCCCGGCGCCGGGTGTGTTGGAGCGGATTGCACAGGCCGATCTGGTCATCCTATGCCCATCGAATCCCTGGGTCAGTATCGATCCAATTCTCAGTATTCCAGGGATACGCGTTGCCCTGGCCGGCAAACCTGTGGTAGCTGTATCCCCCCTGATCGGCGGACAAGCGGTTAAGGGACCCGCAGCCAAAATGTACCGGGAAATGGGGATTGAGCCATCGGCGGTAGCAGTAGCCAATCATTATCGCGGATTACTCAGCGGTTTTGTGCTCGACCAGGTGGATGAGGCACAGGTGAATTCGATTTCGCCGTGGGGTATAATGACTCTGGTAACCAATACCTGGATGCTTACGCCACAAGATCGCAAACGATTGGCAGGCGATATCCTGAAACATTTCTGCAAAGCGAAATTTGAAAGGAAAGACATGGAATGAACTTATGGGCCATTGTACCGGCCAAACCTTTGCGACGTGGCAAATCGCGTCTGGCTCCGGTATTATCTGAAGACGAACGTTTTACGTTGAACTTTAACATGCTGAAAAACACCTTGCAGACTCTGGCAACCGTTCCAGAGATTACCCAGACGTTGGTCGTCAGCCGTGATCCGGCAGCCTTGGTGCTGGCACGTGAATATAAGGCACGCACCGTACAGGAAGATGGCGCTCCGGGATTAAATATGGCGCTGGAACGCGCAACGGTTGTCGCCCAACTGTATACGGCACAAGGTGTGTTAATCATTCCCTCCGATTTACCTTTGCTCAGTGGAAAAGAGATACAGGATTTTATTAGTCGTGCAAGCCGCCCCCCAATGATGGTCATTGCCCCAGATCGTCGAGAAGACGGCACAAATGGGCTGCTCGTTTCGCCCCTGGGGGCCGTAACTTATTGTTTTGGCCCGGGTTCTTTTCAAAAGCACCTGGCGCTGGCACAAGAAAAGGGTATGCAGGTAGAGGTTTACAGATCGCAGATGTTAGGCCTGGATCTGGATCTTCCTGAGGACCTTGAATTGCTTAAGAAAATGGAAGTTTCGCCGGTCAATTTGTAACACCATCTCATCTAAATTTTGTCTGGAGGCCCTATGTCTGAACGAGTCGCTTTGTACTTACAAGACGCCCATGATTTGCGCGATGGGTTGGATTACGTCCGCTATGCTGAAAAGCGCGGTTTTGAAGCCGTCTGGCAGGCCGAGAGTCGCCTGGTGCGAGACGCCATTGTGCCTATGGCCGCTTATGCTGCGGTCACCGAAAAACTTAAGATTGGGTCGGGGGTCATCAATAACTGGACCCGCAACATCGGTTTGCTGGCGGCGACCTTTTTGACGTTAGATGACCTGGCGCGCGACCGCATCATTTGCGGGATTGGCGCCTGGTGGGATCCGCTGGCGCGCAATGTCGGCATTGAACGCAAAAAGCCATTAACGGCCATGCGTGAGACTATCGTCGTCTTGCGCAGACTGTTGAATATGGAGCGGGTGACTTTCCATGGCGAATTTGTTCATGTCGATGGCATCGAACTGGATGTGGTGCACGGCCGGCGCGAGCCGCGTTATGTGCCGTTGTACATTGGCGCCACCGGGGATCAGATGATGGAACTGACCGGTGAAATCGCCGATGGCGCCGTGTTGAATTATTGCGTGGCGCCCGAGTATAACGTCAAGGCACTGGAATTGCTGGCCAAAGGCGCAGCCAAATCGGGGCGCACGCTGGACGCCATTGATCGCCCGCAACTGGTGGTATGTTCTGTTGACCTGGATCACGACAAGGCGATCGACACCACCCGCGGTTTGTTGACGCAATATCTGGCCCAGCAACCACATATTGCCAAGGCCTCCGGAGTGTCGGATGACGTGGTTAAGGAAATCCAATCCATTCTCGGTTGGCCCGCTACCCACGAGCAAATTCAGAAAGCCAAACATCTGGTACCCGAAGAACTGATCCATCGCATCACTGCGTCCGGTACACCGGATGAGGCGCGTGCCAAGGTGGCTGAATATCGCAAGTACGGTTGCACCTGTCCGATCCTGTACCCGGTGGGTGGTGACGTTAAATTGCTGGTCGACACTTTTGCGCAGGCATAAAAAGCGCTGGTTATATCCAGCAAGGAGCGCATGCCATGATTCTTGAGTACCATCGTCCCAAGACGTTGGAAGAGGCGTTATTGTTGCTGGCACGTACCACTCCACCCACGGTGCCTTTGGGCGGTGGAACGGTGTTGAGCCAGCCTGTTGAAGAAGCATTTGCTGTGGTCGATTTACAGGCACTGGGATTAAACGGTCTGGAAGCCGTTGGAAACAACCTCAGAATTGGCGCAACGACAACATTGGAAGCGCTTGCCCGGTGGGAAGGACTGCCGCCTGTATTGGCGGCAGCCATTCAACGGGAAACCCACGGCAATATTCGCAGGGTGGCGACTGTTGCTGGAACAGTGGCGGCGGCTGATGGCCGTTCAGTGTTGCTAACAGCTTTGCTGGCGTTGGATGCACATCTGGTATGGATGCCCGAGGCCAAAGAAATTGCTCTGGGCGACTGGCTGCCTTTGCGTGCCGGGCAAAAACCCGGGCAGTTGATCACCGCGATCATGATCCCACTTCAGGCCAGTTTGAACTTTGAAGTGGTGGCGCGTTCGCCCGCCGATCGCCCCATTGTGTGCACTGCGGTGGCACGCTGGCCGGTGGGCCGGACGCGCGTCGCACTGGGTGGATATGGGAAAGCGCCTGTCCTGGTTTTTGATGGGCCCCAGGCAGATGGTGGCGTCGAGATGGCCGTTCGCGATGCATACAGTCAGGCAGGGGATGCCTGGGCAAGCGCTGAATATCGCCAGGAAGTGGCTGCCACCCTGATCAGGCGCTTGTTGGCATAAGGAGGCGAGCGATGAACATCTCAGTACAAATCAACGGCACACTCAAAAACCTGGAAGTAGCAGCGTCTGATACGTTGTTGACTGTGTTACGTCGAGAAGGATACTTTGGCGCCAAGTTTGGCGGTTGCCGCAATGGCGAGTGTGGCGCATGCACCATTTTGCTCGACGGCGAAGCGGTCAATTCTTGTGGTATGCTGGCGGCGCAAGCCGATGGTCACAGCGTCGAGACAATTGAGGCAGTGGGCGAGCATCCCGAACAGGGCTGGAAGAAAACAGGCGGTTTACATCCCATCCAGCAGGCGTTTGTAGAAAGTGGAGCCATTCAGTGCGGCTATTGTACGCCGGCCATGGTGCTGGAAGCCAAAGCCCTATTGGAGCGTGAGCCTGATCCCAGCGAGGCACAGGTGCGTGAGGCATTGGATAGCGTTTTATGCCGTTGCACAGGATATGTGAAACCTGTACAGGCGGTTTTGCGCGCTGCGGCCATCTTGCGTGGCGAGGAAGTTCCCCCGATTGAAAATGTGTCACCCATCCCGGTCGATTTCGGCGGCGAGCAAACGCCACCAGAGGGCGGGCCGGTTGAGCCGGGGGCGACTGCAACTCAAACCAGGGTAACACCGCGCATCTGGACCACACCGCGCACGCAGTCCTGGGAAAGGGTCGGGAAACCTGAGCGTAAGGTCGATGCGGTCAAACTGGTACAGGGAAAGCCGGCTTTTACGGCCGACATTGAAATGCGCGGCATGCTGGTAGCGAAAGTGTTGCATAGCCCGGTAGCGCATGCGCGCATCAAGCACATTGATGTTTCTAAGGCGCGAGAACTTCCGGGGGTTGCAGCTGTGCTAACCTGGCAGGACATCCCCCGGGTGATCTATTCTACTGCCGGACAGTCGGATCCCATCCCCGGGCCGTTAGACGCTTTTTCGCTGGATAATAAGGTGCGCTTTGTGGGGGATCGCGTGGCCTTTGTGGCAGCCGAGAGTGAAGAGGTCGCAACCCAGGCGCTCAAATTGATCGATGTGGTGTATGAGGAATTACCGGTCATCCTGGACTCCGCCGATTCGATGAAGGATGGAGCGATTCGCATTCATGATGAACTCGAGTTTGTTAATTTTGCCGACTCGAACCCCGCTAAAAATCTGGCGGCTGAAATCCGCATCGATATCGGGAACGTAGAGAAGGGGTTTGCTGAGGCCGACAAAATTTATGAAGCGGTATACGAGGTGCCTAAAGTGCAGCAGGCGCACATCGAGCCACACGTGGCGGTCAGTTACTGGGACGAGGATGATCGCCTGGTCATTCGCACCAGCACACAGGTGCCTTTCCACGTGCGGCGTGTGCTTGCCCCGGTGCTGGGGTTGCCGGTTAAACGTATCCGCGTGATTAAGCCGCGCATCGGCGGTGGTTTTGGCGGCAAACAGGAAATCTTGATCGAGGACGTGGCCGCTCATCTGACAATTGCAACCGGACGCCCGGTGCGTTATGAATATGACCGGGAAGAAGAGTTCATTGCGGCGCGCTCGCGCCACCCGATGCGGATTCGCATGAAAACCGGCGTGAAAAAAGATGGAACGATCACTGCCAATGAGATGTATTGTCTCAGTGATACTGGCGCATATGGCTGCCATGCTTTGACGGTGACAGGGAACACCGGGCACAAGTCAATGGCTTTGTATGTAGGGGACGGCGTGTATCGCCAATCGCCCAACATCCGTTTCTATGCAGACATCGTCTATACCAATCACCC
>CAZHTS010000032.1:23601-25601 GCA_964535315.1 uncultured Anaerolineaceae bacterium | reverse complement strand
GCGGCCATGCAAGGCACAGCCATTCCCTATCTGGATATGGGCGGAGCAAGCATCAAAATGAATGATGATGGGTCATTCAATATGATGATTGGCGCCACCGATCTTGGCACCGGTTCTGATACGGTATTAGGACAGATGGCAGCTGAGATTCTGGGCGTGCCGCTGGAAGACATACTGGTATATTCTTCGGACACCGATTTCACACCATTTGATAAGGGTGCATACGCTTCGAGCACGACCTATATCTCGGGGGCAGCCGCGACCCGTGCGGCCGAAAAGGTGGCCGGGCGCATTCGCGCCCGAGCAGCAGACATGCTCAACCGTAAGGGCGGGAATGTGCAGGCAGAACAAATACGGTTGGCAGATCGCAAAGCGCACGCTCCCGACGGACGGTTTGTTACCCTGGCAGAAGTGGCTTTGGATTCACTGCATCATAACAACCAGGAACAAATTATGGCCGTGGACTCGTACTACTCGCCTGTTTCGCCGCCGCCTTTTGCTGCACAATTTGCTGAGGTGACGGTTGATACTCAGACAGGCCAGGTGACAGTCGATAACCTGGTGATGGCGGTAGATTCCGGGATCATTGTCAACCCCATCACAGCGGCAGGCCAAATTGAGGGCGGCATGTCACAGTCATTAGGATATGCAGTCTGCGAAGAAATGCGGTATGATGAGACTGGTAAGGCGCGGGAAGTTGACTTTCAGGATTATCATATCTTCCGCGCCAAAGAAATGCCGGCAATGGAGGCGCTGTTCGTCGAGACCTTTGAACCTTCACATCCCTTTGGGGTAAAAGCCGTTGCAGAAATTCCCCTGGACGGTGTGGCCCCGGCGGTTGGGAATGCCATTCTGGATGCCTGTGGCGCTCAGGTGGATGAGAACCCGGCAACGCCGGAGCGAATCTGGAAAGCCATACGGGCTTCTGGATAGGCGCGCTGCGGTCTTCGGGATATGGTTTTTAGTTAGCGCCGGCTCAAGCCGGCGCTAACCCACAGGAGGTTAAAGTATGTCTTTCTTCAAAGAGCTTGCCAGGTTGGAGGAAGAGGGTAAATCTGTCGCCATTTGCACCGTGGTGCAAACGCAGGGTTCTACACCTCGCCACGAGGGCAGTAAAATGCTGGTATATCCAGATGGGCAAATCACCGGCACCGTCGGCGGAGGGGGCATTGAGGATGCGGTGATTAAAGAGGCGTTGAGCGCATTGGAAGATGGACGTTCGCGGTTACTGCACTACAACATGATCAGCCCCGAACGAGGCGATGTCGGGTTGTGCGGCGGGCAGGTGGATGTGGTTGTAGAACCCCTTTTACCCAAACCGGTTTTGTTGATTATTGGAGGGGGGCATGTTGGTAGGACAGTGGCCCACCTGGGGCGCTGGATGGGTTTCCGTGTGGTGGTGTCTGACGACCGTCCTGAGTTTTGTACCCCGGAGTCGGTGCCGGATGCCCACGAGTTTTACCCGGTGGCAATGCAAGATTTGCCCAAACATTTTACAATCGGCCCCAATTGTTACGTCGTTTTGGCCACGCGTGGGGTTACTGTGGATATTCCTGGTTTGCCGGCATTATTGGAATCGCCGGCTGCCTATATCGGTGTCATTGGTTCAAAACGGCGCTGGATCACATCGCGGAAAGGTATTTTAGAAGCCGGGGTTGCGCCCGAGAAAATCGATCGAGTTCATTCTCCGATCGGTCTGGAGATTCGGGCAGAGACCCCAGAAGAAATCGCTATCAGCATCCTGGCTGAAATCATCATGATCCGCAATGGGGGCAATGGTCAGAGTATGAAATATACGCCGAAGGAGAGTTCCAATGTGGCATAACTACATCAATGCTACCGATATCGACGAGGTATTGGCTGTGCTGGCGGCGCAGGGTGAACGGGCGCGCATCGTTGCCGGCGCCACCGATCTGATCCTGGAAATGGAACGCGGTGTCCGTAAGGGGATTGAAACACTAATCGATGTTTCTCGCATTCCGGGGTTGGATGAAATCACG
>CAZHTS010000032.1:0-23501 GCA_964535315.1 uncultured Anaerolineaceae bacterium | reverse complement strand
CGACGTACGGTGATGAGCCCGGATGAAATGTTGGTTGAAATTACTTTCCCGGCAATGCGTTCAGATCAACGCGGTACATTTACAAAATTCGCTTTGCGCCGCGCTCAGGCAATTTCGTTGCTGAATGTCAGCATCGTGCTAACGTTTGAGGATGACATTGTCCGCTCGGCGGCGCTGACTTACGGTGCAGTTGCGCCGACAATCGTACATGCCTGTGAGGCAGAAGAATTTCTGTTGGGCCAACGTTTGACCCCCGAAACGATCCAAAAAGCGGCAGACCTGGCGGTGCTGGCTGTTCGCCCCATCAGCGATGTGCGCAGTTCCGCCGTTTATCGCCGCAATATGGTGCGGGTCGTTACACGCCGTGGTTTACAGGCGCTGGCGACCGGCAGCGAGCGAGCAGGCTTCCCCGAACACCCGGTGCTATTATGGGGGAAGGAGACCAACACCCCGAGCACTCTTTCGACCAGTGAACAACACGGCGCCGGGCAAAGTGATATTGTCACGCACATCAACGGCAAGGAGTATCGTTTTTCGAGCGGGCATGATAAAACCCTCTTGCGTTTGCTGCGTGAAGAGGCCGGTCTGACAGGTACAAAAGAGGGCTGCGCCGAGGGTGAATGCGGCGCCTGTACTGCTTACCTGGATGGGGTGGCGGTGATGAGTTGTATGGTGCCTGCACCGCGCGCCCATGGGGCAGAGATTTTTACAGTAGAAGGTCTGGCGCAAGATGGCCAGTTACACCCTGTTCAACAAGCGTTTGTTGAAGAAGGCGCTGTGCAGTGTGGGTACTGCACCCCTGGGTTTGTCATGTCGGCAACCAAACTGCTGGAGGAGCGCCCGACGCCTTCGCAGGAGGAAATTAAACAGGCCATCACCGGCAACTTATGCCGTTGCACCGGGTATTACAAAATTGTGCAGGCAATCGAGCGTGCATCAGGAGGTAGGACATGAGCAAGTATTCTTATCGTGATCAACAGGCCCAAAAAAGTGGAGGGAGAGAAATCCATCCTATCTGGCGCGGGGTCGGGTTTGCCTTTATCATCTTGATCCCGATCATTTCTTACGCCGCCACGCAGGTCATCCTTGAGCAGAATAAACTCAAGCACTGGTTTCCCATTCCGTCTGATTTAATCGCCCCAGGACGATATCCGCTATTGTATATCGACATTCTGGGGACGGTTGCTATTGCATTGGCGCTTTACGCCGTCTTTATGTTAATAGCTTTCATCGTGTACAGCATTTTTGCACCCCCTCGCTATGGCCCTATGGATGCTCCCCCTATCCGCGCCAGAAAGGTGAAGAAGGCACGCTGATTTACGTCGACGGTTCTCTGTTTTTATCAAGGAGGCTACAATGACCTACGTCGGTCAATCGGTTCCCAGAGTAGACGCTGTTGCCAAGGTTAAAGGCGAAGCGCTATACCCGGGCGATATCAATTTGCCCGATCAGGCATACATGAAAATCCTGTTTGCCCAACGACCGCACGCCGTCATTCGCAGTATTGATATCAGCCAGGCAGAGAGTATGCCTGGGGTGCTGTGCGTGCTAACGGCGAAAGATGTTCCCGTAAATGAATATGGCCTGATCATGCCGGACCAACCGGTGTTATGTGGCCCGGGTTCCAACAAACCCTACGCCGACCGCGTACGTTTTGTTGGCGATCAAGTGGCAGTGGTTGTTGCAGAAACCGAAAAAATTGCTGCAAAAGCATGTGAGAAAATCGTTGTTATATACGAAGATTTACCGCTGGTGACCGATCCGGTGGCGGCCATGTCGGTCGACACCCTGTTACATCCAGACCGGGGCTCGAACGTGTTTTGCCACTATCGCATTCGTAAAGGCGACGTGGATCAGGCGTTTGCTCAGGCCGATGTCGTGGTTGAAGGAGAATATCACACACCGGCTCAAGAGCATGCCTATTTGCAGCCCGAAGCCGGGCTGGGTTACATGGATGAAGAAGACCGCGTTACCGTGATTGTGGCAGGGCAATGGACGCACGAGGACCGTGAGCAAATCGCACATGCGCTCAATCTGCCAGAAGAACAGGTGCGGGTTATTTATCCGGCAATCGGTGGCGCTTTTGGCGGTCGAGAAGACATGTCGGTGCAAATTGTGCTGGCGTTGGCCGCCTATCGCCTCAATCAACGTGGCATTCGGCGACCGGTCAAAATCATTTGGAGCCGCGAAGAGTCGATCATTGGACATCATAAAAGACACCCCTATCTGTTACGAGCGCGCTGGGGAGCAACCAAGGAAGGCAAACTGGTTGCTGCTCGCGTTGAAGTAATTGCAGATGGCGGCGCGTATGCATATACCTCAACCAAGGTGCTGGGCAATGCAACCTTGATGTGTACTGGGCCATACCAGATTCCCAACGTGTCTGTAGATGCCTATGCGGTATACACCAACAACCTGCCCAACGGCGCCTTTCGCGGTTTTGGCGGCCCACAGGGCGCTTTCGAGGCCGAGACGCAGATGAACAGGTTGGCCGAAGCGTTAGGGATGGATCCGGTAGAAATTCGGATGCGCAATTTGCTGACGGAGGGCGCTTTATTGTCTGTGGGCACGCCGTTGCCCAAAGGTGTCAGTATCACCCAGGTGGTAGAACAGTGCGCCCTGGCTGCCGGCTGGCAAAATACACCGGAGGGGTGGAAATATCCCGGCGCGCTGTCCTGGGAAGTGCCGGAAAAGCCGCATTTGCGCCGGGCGTTGGGATTTGGATGTGCGTTCAAAAACGTTGGCTTTTCATTTGGGGCGCCGGAGCAATGCACTGCAACAATCGAATTGTTCGGCGACACAGAGATCAAAGAAGCGGTGTTGCATCATGCTGGCGCCGAAGTCGGTCAGGGCGCCCATACCGCTTTTATACAAATGGCCGCCGAGGCCCTCGAACTGCCTATTGAGCGTGTAAGGCTGGTAGCATCGGATACAGCCTATACCGATAACTCGGGCAGCGTATCGGCGTCACGCATGACCTTTATGGCGGGCAATTCGATTCGCGGCGCAGCACAGGTCGCCCTGGAGAAATGGCGCGCCGAGGAACGCCCGGCGATAGGCAAATATCAGTATCGTCCGCCGCGCACCACGCCATACGATGCAGAAACCGGTAAGTCCGAACCCAATTTTGCTTATGGCTACGTGGCTGAAGCGGTTGAGGTAGAGGTAGATACCGAAACCGGGCAGGTGCGGCTGGTGCGTGTCATTTGCGCTGATGACGTTGGCCGGGCGGTCAATCCTCAACAGGTGCAAGGACAGGTGGAGGGCGCCGTCGTCCAGGCAGCCGGCTACGTGATCCTGGAAAATTTTGTCCAGAAAGATGGGCGGGTGCTTACCCCAACGTTATCCACTTATCTGATCCCAACTGTACTGGATATCCCCGAGAAAGTGGAATCTGTGATATTGGAATACCCTGATCCAATTGGCCCGTGGGGAGCTCGCGGCATGGGCGAAATGCCCTACCTGCCGTTGGCCGGAGCAATTATTAATGCGGTTCACACGGCCACCAATGTGTGGTACGATCAATTTCCCCTCATCCCGGAACGAGTGCTATCTGGCCTGGGGAAGCTCGAGTAGGAGTCCGTATGTCGTTTACTGTCTTATTGAGAGGTGGCGGGGATCTCGCCAGTGGTGTTGCGCTACGTTTGTATCGGATTGGCTTGAAAGTGGTCGTCAGCGAATTACAGCAACCGTTAGCAGTTCGTCGTCTGGTTTCGTTTGGTCAGGCAGTGTACAGCCAGAATATCTGTATCGAAGGCGTGAACGCCAGCCTGGTTCAAAATGCACAGGAAGTTGAGCGGGTATTATCGGACAACAATATCCCGGTATTGATCGATCCGCCGGCTGAAATACGACACGTGCTTGCGCCTCAGGTTATTATTGATGCACGTATGACCAAAAAGACACCCGATTTGGATTGCCGCGCGGCGCCATTGATGATCGGCCTTGGCCCTGGCTTTGTCGCGGGCGAAAACTGCCACGCGGTTATCGAAACGAAGCGTGGGCCCACTCTGGGCCGGGTTATCTGGAACGGCTCTGCCGAGAGCGATACCGGTCTACCCGAAGCAGTGTCCAACCATCAGTCAGATCGTGTACTGCGTGCGCCGGCAGCGGGCGTACTGGCCAACCATGTAGATATCGGCGCACAGGTTCGGGCAGGGCAAATCATCGCTGACGTCAACGGCAAGCCGATCATTGCTGCTTTTGACGGTTTTTTGCGCGGCCTGCTGCAAGATGGCTTGCCGGTGTATGAAGGGATGAAAATCGGCGATTTGGATCCGCGCATGGATGCCCGGCTATGTACGCTGGTTTCTGACAAGGCGCTTGCTATTGGCGGCGGTGTCGTAGAGGCTATTTTTAGTTTTGCGCCGCTGCGGCCGGCGATCAAAGAGGCGTTTTAACCCCCTATGAACCTGGCACAAGGGCTGCGCGCTTCTGCTACGATCCGCATGGCGTTGGTTGGTTCGGGCGGCAAAACGACGGCCATGTTTCAGTTGGCGCGCCAGTTACCATCCCCTGTACTGGTTACGGCCAGTTCGCACTTGGGCGTCAGGCAGTTGCGCGCAGCAGACCGGCATATCGTTGTCAATGGCGTTGAGGATATCGAGGCCCTTGAATCAGGTGCGCCGCCAGGGGTCAGTGTTTTGACTGGTCCCATTGGAGCCAACGAGCGTACCGAAAGCCTGGATTTTGTCGTTTTGAACGCGCTACAACGCCTTGCCAGCCGGCTTTCTTTGCCGGTATTGATTGAGGCGGACGGCTCGCGCCAGCTGGCGCTTAAAGCCCCGGCAGAGCACGAGCCCCCAATTCCGGAATGGGTAGAGGAAGTTGCCGTACTTGTTGGCCTTTCTGGCCTGAACCGTGCATTGAGCAGTGAGCATGTCCACCGCCCGGAGCGTTTTAGCGCTCTGGCGGGTGTGCAAATGGGAGAAACGATCACCCCGGATGTACTGAAACGCTATCTGGAACACCCCCTGGGCGGCCTAAAAAATATCCCGCCCCAGGCGCGCCGGGTGCTTATTTTTAATCAGGCAGATACGACAGATCTGTTGAGCCAGGCCGGTGAACTGGCCCGGGGATTGCTTTCCGCCTATGATTCTATTTTGATCACGACTTTGTGCGACCCTGAGCACGCCGTGCATGCCGTGTATGAGCCCATCGGGGGAGTTGTGCTGGCGGCGGGGGCTGCCAGCCGGTACGGTGAGGCTAAAATGTTGCTGACGTGGCGAGGCAAACCACTGGTGCGGCAGGTTGCCGAAACCGCCTTACAAGGCGGTCTGTGGCCGGTGGTAGTGGTTACCGGCAAAGAGGACGCAGCTATCAGAACTGCGTTGCAAGGACTGCCGGTGCAATTTGCCCATAATGCTGAATGGCAGGCTGGGCAAAGCCGCTCAATCCAGGTTGGCTTACAACATTTGCCGGAAAATTGTGGTGCGGCTGTTTTTTTGCTGGCAGACCAGCCTCAAATCCCCGCCACACTCCTATCCAGCCAGATCACTATGCACCGGCAAAGTCTGGCGCCTTTAATCGCCCCGCTTATCGATGGCCGGCGGGCAAATCCGGTACTGTTTGATCGCGTCGCTTTTAAGGATCTGGTACAATTGCAAGGCGATGTGGGGGGGCGGGCAATTTTTTCGCATTACCCGGTCACCTGGTTGCCGTGGAACGATGCAAACCTGTTGCTAGATGTGGATACCCCCGAGGATTATCAGCGTTTGATGGAGATAGAATGATGAGTGCAAATAAAGTCGGCGCAGTGGTACTGGCGGCTGGCCTGTCACAACGCATGGGACAGCCCAAAATGATATTACCCTGGGGAAAAACAACGGTGATTGGCCAGGTGATCTCCACGTTACTGGCGGCGCAGGTAGCCGAAGTGGCTGTTGTTACTGGTGGCGCCCATTGCCAGGTTGAGGAAGTTCTTCAAAACATGCCGGTTTGTATCGCCTTCAATGCAGAATATAACGACGGCCAGATGCTAACCTCATTGCGCACCGGGCTGCGTTGCATTTCGGATGAAGTCGAGGCGGCTTTGATTGTGCTGGGCGACCAACCGCAGATTGAGGCGCGTACGGTTCAGGATGTGATGGCGGTATATCGCACGACCCAGGCGCGCCTGGTGGTGCCCAGTTATCAAATGCAGCGTGGGCACCCCTGGATTATCGCCAGATCTTTGTGGCAAGAATTGTTGGATCCAGCCTATCAGATGACCATGCGTGATTTCCTCAAAGCGCACGTCGATGAAATCTGCTACCACCTGGTCGATACGCCCAGCATTCTGGCCGACCTGGATACTCCTGAGGATTACGCCCGCCAGAGACCGGTCAATCAATGAGCCAGCTCGGTGATGGCAGCCTGCAAGTAATCATTATCGCTGGCATCATCCGGTAAAAGGATGTCTGGGGCCAGTTGCAGCGGTTTGTCGGGTGTTGGCGGGGTTTGACCGGCAAACCACCAGTAGGCCGAAGTCACGTGTAAGCTGGAACCATCTTGAAGGTTGAAGATAAGCTGGATAGTGTTCTTGCCATAAGTGTTTGTGCCGATCAGGTGGGCCCGTTTTTGCGTCTGTAGCGCTCCGGCAATGATTTCGGCCGCACTGGCGGTCTGGTGGTTTACCAGAACGGCGAGTGGAAGTTTTGAAAATTCGCCGTCCGTTTTCACAGTATAGGTCTCCACAGGCTTTGTGCCAAATTGTTGTTGGACGATGGGCCCTTGCGTCAAAAATAGACGGGCGACATCGATGCCGGCTTCGACCAGCCCGCCGCCATTTGAGCGCAGGTCGAGGACGAAATATTGTGCGCCCTGATTTTGTAATTCCTGAATGGCTTTCTGGATCTCGAGCGGTGTGGTCTGGGCAATAACCGTGTTATGAATGATCCCCACCCGCTGGTTGGTGGTCGCCAGATTCCAGCTGGTGGAAGGTGAGGCGATCTCAGCACGTTCGATGTTAAATGACTCCGGCGTAAAACTGGGGGGGCGTCCCACGGTAACCAGGATACTTTCGCCGACCGGCCCACGAATGGCAGAGCGAATGATATCCAGGCTGGTTGCGGGGGTAACGGTAAGCTCACCGATAGAAAGTAAGCGATCCCCGTCGTGTATACCGGCTTTCGCCGCCGGAGAGTCCGGGAAAGGATACAGGAGAAAGTTCTTACCCTCATCTTGTTCGATACGTACGCCTATGCCACCGTATTTCCCTTCTAACTGGTTGAGTTGTAATTCATGGGCAGCAGGCTCGACAAGAATGGTGTACGGATCGTTATACGCCTGTAAAACGCCACGTATCATGGCGTATTCCCGATCTTTACTTTGTGGAACTTCTTTGAGGCCGTTCTCGCTCAAGAGCTGATAGGCTTCCTCGAAAACCGGATACGACATTCCTTCGTATGCAAAGAAGCGTTGATGGGTAATCCACCCGCCGGCAAATGACAGGCCAAACAGTACGGCCTGCAAGAATGTAACCAATAACCAGGTTCGTTTTGAGTTCATAGGGATTATTGTAACAGGAACTCGTGAGCGGGGTATAATCGCTGCATTACGATCGATGAAAGGGAAAGCCCCAATGTCTTTTGTTTCCACATGGAAAGTTGAGTCAAAAGCAAGCACATTGCTAGAGGCTGTTAATTTTGCATCTCAGATGCGTTCATTGGATGAAGTGTCCAGCCATTTGCCGGATGGCGCTTATACGACATTTCGCACGTTTGATCGCCGGTCGGTGCTGCATTTGCAGCGTCATTTTCGGCGCTTAGAAGAAACAGCTCGCCTGGCTGGATACCCGCAGGTGTTAGACGAGAACCTGATTCGCCTTGCTCTCCGGCAGGCCATTGCCTGGACAGTGAACGGCGATGTGCGCGTGCGCATCACCCTGGCCCTGGGAACAGGTGGTGGTGACGTCTATATCTCTGTTGAACCTTTGCATCTCCCTTCTGAAGCAGATTATATTCAGGGCGTCAAAGTCATCACCCGTTGTATGCAGCGTACCAACCCAAAAGCCAAACTAACAACCTTTATTCAAACGGCAGACCGCATCCGGCATGAAATGCCGGAAGACGTTAATGAGACGCTTATGCTAGACGAAAACGGATGTGTTTTGGAAGGTCTCAGCAGCAATTTCTTTGCGATCTGGCAGGGAAAACTATGGACGGCCGAAGAGGGGGTGCTCTCCGGGATCACGCGATCATTGGTTTTGGAAGAGGCCGATAGAATGGGGTTGCCAATTCACTACCGGTCTGTTGCAAAAGCAGATTTGAGTCGGGTGGATGAAGCCTTCATTACCAGCGCAAGCCGCGCCGTACTGCCCGTTGTCCAGATCGACCAGCAGGTTGTAGGTGGTGGACAACCCGGTATTCTAACCTTGCGTTTGCTGAAACACTATCGCGAGCGGATCGATCGGGAAGTCGAGCCGATTTAAAGATCGGCGTCAGCTGACAGATCGGGCAATTCTGCCTGATCGTCTGACAGAGCATATTTGCCCTGCTCCAGTTCGCTCAGCAGTTCTGTGGCCCGGGGAGCGTCGGCAGCAGCCACAAACACCTCGGCCACCCCCAGTGGGCCAACGGTCAGGCCGATGGCCGCGCCTGCACCCTCTTGACGAATTTGGGCAGTGATGCCAAAAGACTCAAGAAAAGCGCGGATACTTTCAGCATTGAGTAATCCATACGCCTGGTAGACAGATAGGTATTCTTCAGGATTTGTACTCATTTCTCACCTGCCAGCATAGAATGCGAGCCTGAAAACATGTGTGCCCGGCGCGCATTAATCATCACGCCGTTTGATGCTCTCATTCTAACACGTCTTGCGCGCCTGTTTGGCGATCAAGCGATTGCGACGATGCTCCAGTTCCAGTGAGTATGTCTGTCGAGCTACCAACCCCATAGCAGAGCGCTCGACGGTTTGCCGGGCATCTTCCACCCAATGTAAAGCCTGAGAGCAGTCGCGTTGGCGATGTTCGTAGTATTTAGCCAGTTCTATATAAGCCGGTAGATGTTGGTAGCTGGCGGCTGTCTGCCAGAGACGCAGGGTCTGTGTCCATTCTCCCCTGCGCCGGTAGAGATCGGCAAAACGCATGAGTGTATCTAACAGAAATGGTTCGGGCAGTCCTTGTTGCAGACTGAATTCATACAGAGACACGGCGTTCTCCGTTTTGCCGATATCTTCGTATAGTCGTGCAATGGCAATTAGATCCAGGCTGTCGGGAATCTGATCGGCCAACGGGTTGTTCAACAGGTTAGCCATGTGATTAAACAACGCAGCCAGAGAAACGATGTCCATCGCATTATGATATAAAACACCCGCCAGAGGACGAGCATCTCCGCTGCGCAAATAATCGAAATACATTTGTGGAATCATCCACCCGGGTACTTCGTTCCGGTCACGTTCCATGCCGAGAATTTCGACCTCGAGATCGCCTAAAGCGCGGCTGGGAAGCCGGTTGCGCCAGAGACGGCGAGCCAGTGGCAGCAGGTCAAGATGCGCAAATTCTTTAAATGGGGGAGTGAATCCGTGGAGAATGTGCCGGCTGGTCAGTAATGGGATATCAAACGATTTGCCGTTAAAAGTAACCACTGCATCAAAATCGGACAGCGCCTGCCCAATCGCGGCCAGCAGGGCGGTTTCTTCGCCGGGCTCTCTCAGAAAGAATTGTTGCAGACAAAACCCCCGCGTCGTATGATAACCCAACCCTACCAGGAAAGCAAACGTGCCGGTGCCGCCCGCCAACCCGCTCGTTTCGGTGTCCAGAAAAACAAATTTTTGTAACTCGAGATTGGTAAGATGAGGCGCTTGGCCCCATTGCGCCAATACCTCAAGATCAATTGCCATCGACAACGGTGTATGTCCCTGCACATGATCGCATGGATACAACTGCTCGATCAAATAAGTTTCCCCAAATGCAGTTGACAGCAAGGTGCCATCCGCTACCTGCTCGATGGAATAATCCGTGGGTCGACTTTGCGCGCGCTTCTCAACAGGCGACGGCAGGTTTGCCGTACCCACCTGCACCCCCAATGATTTCAAACGATCCGATAACGATTCCATCTATTCAGCTACCCTGGTAGAACTATTGTACCATTTTTTAGCAGCGATAACAGCGCCAGCGTTTCGGCCTTGCCACCTTTACCCCCTGTACTGGTTGGGCCAACGCAGGCAGGGCAGCCATCCTGGCAGGCGCAGGTGGCCACCTGTTCGTAGGCGCGTTGGATCAACTCATCGTGCTGTTGGTACAGGTTCTCGCTCAAACCAATGCCGGCCGGAATCTGATCATACAAAATGATGGTGGGTTGGCCGTCTGTCACTGGAGACTGTGGATCTGAATGCGCCCCAAGATCTGTGCTGTCACACATTACAAACAATGGCGCAAGCTGGCTTAATGTGTAACACAGGCCGGCAAGGCCGCTCCGTATCCTCACGGACAACTCGGCCTTTTGATGACAGGCCGGGCACAGGGTGATGAGATTATCCAGTTCATTCGCTTTCAGATAACTATCAAAAAATCGGAATGGGGTTTTATGATGCACGTGATGTGCGCGCCCCTCTTCCGGTGTGTAACACATCTGGCAAAGATATTGATCACGCTGACGGGCGCGATTGCGTTGGGTATTCCAATTGGGGCCATAATCGTTGGCGTCACTGCTCCACAGCCCCTCTGAGCGTAAGGTTTCCACCGTTTGGGCGTCGATAGTGATCCAATACGCCACTGTCCGTAATTGGGTGGCGGGTAGATCCAGCTCGCTCTCTCCCAAATTCTCCTGACCGTTCCAGGCAATTTTGCGAAACCCGTTTACCTGGGCCGTTACCATAATTTCACCACAGGACTTCAACCCGCCCTGGATGGGGGTTTGCATCTGAGTCGATAGGCGGGTGATACTGATTTCCTGGCGGGGCTCGGTATAATAATCCGGTTCGCCTTCTTTCAGATAGGCAATATTGTGTTCAATATCCAGTTTCTCCACCAGGTAACTCTGGCCAGCATGCAGATAGATGGCTTGAGGATGTACCATCCAGTAAGCGCTATTCTGGTCTATCTCTCCGATTGTTTTCCAGCGCTCACCCTGCCGGGTCTGCAATACGACCGGCTGAGCGGAAGCGCTGCGTAGCGAAATGTTGTTGGACGGGTACTGCTCCGACATCCAATAATATTCTTGGCGTGAAAAATGAATGACGCCAGTCTGTTGCAGATAATCCAAATAGGCCTGAAGCAGTTCGGCAGGCACATTCCCAAAACGATCATTGGAATGAAATGGTAGCTCAAAAGCGGCACAACGCAGGTGCTGCAGCAGGATGAGGGTGTTATCCGCATTGATCCGGGCGCTTTCAGGGGCTCGTTCGAGCAGGTATTCAGGGTGGTGCGCCAGAAACTGATCTAGCGGACTGCTTGACGCCACCAGCAATGCAATAGATGTCTCCTCGCGCCGGCCGGCGCGTCCGCTCTGCTGACGTGTGCCGGCAATGGTGCCGGGGTAGCCGACCAGTACGGCCGCATTCAGGCTGCCAATATCAATTCCCAATTCAAGCGCGGTGGTGGCAGCTACAGCCTTAAGATCGCCGTTGCGCAATTTTTGTTCGATGGCCCGGCGCTCTGAGGGCAGGTAGCCACTGCGATAAGCAGCATATTCATTTACCCCTCCGGGCCGTTTTTCTTGTAAATAGCGCAAGATTAACTCAACACTGCGCCGGGAGCGTCCGAAGACAATGGTTTGGATGCCATAATCCAGCAAATCACCGATCAGCCGGATAGCTTCTGACATAGCACTCCGTCGCAGGCCAAGTTCAGGATTAATGATCGGAGGGTTGTATAGCAAAAAATGTTTTTCGCCCAGCGGCGATCCATCTTCGTCGATGACGGTAACGGGGGCCTCAATGATATTTTCCGCAAGTTCTTGGGGGTTGGCAATGGTAGCCGAGGTCAGCAAGAATTGCGGGCAGGCGCCATAGAATGCAGCCACGCGGCGCAGACGCCGTAAGACGTTGGCCACATGCGAGCCGAACACACCGCGATAGGTGTGCAATTCGTCAATGACGATATATCGCAGATTGGATAGAAAATCGGCCCACAACGTGTGATGGGGCAAAATGCCAACGTGTAACATGTCGGGGTTGGTCAGGAGAATACGAGTCTGTGAACGAATCGTGGCCCGCTGCCCTGCCGGAGTATCGCCATCATACACGGCCGCCGGGACGCGATTCGCGCCACTGTTTTGCAAAGCAAGATTCAAACGGCCAATGTTTTCTAATTGGTCCTGCGTTAATGCCTTGGTGGGGAAGAGATACAATGCGCAACTGGCAGGGTGCTTTAGAATCCCGTCGAGTACGGGCAGGTTGTAACACAATGTCTTGCCACTGGCTGTGCCGGTCGTAATTACCACGTTGCGCCCCGTCTGTATGGCCTGCCAGCTGTGCAGTTGATGGCTGTATAGCCGGGCAATCCCCTGTTGGTTCAGTGCATCGAGCAAATGGGGATCCATTCCCGACGGAAAATCAACCATGTGTGCGGGTCTGGCAGGAATTTCGCGCCAGATGACCACATTTTCGGCTATTGATTGGTCGTGCCGCCAGCGAGCAAGCAAATGATCCAATGCAGGGGTCATGCGCGCCTCACATCAGCAAATGCCGGATAAATGGGCGGCGGAGATGGACGATCAGATACCCAAGCAAGCATACACTGCCGCCGGTCAACACTGCAACAGGGGCGCCAAAATTTTGAGCCAGCCAGCCAATCACCAGGCTGCCAAAAGGCGCCACCCCTTGCAGCGCCCATAGGTAGGTGCTGATTACACGCCCACGCAAATGATCCGGCACCAATAACTGGATCAAGGTGTTGGTCAGGGTGAGCTGGGTAACCATCCCCCAACCAATGACGGCCATTAAGAGCATTGCCAGTGGTATCCACTGGGTCTGGCTGATGGCAATCAGAGCAAGAGCAAAGACAAATTGGCCGATCATCAAAATGAACGCCTTTCGCCGGAAACCGCTGAAGCTTGCCAGGTACACAGCCGCCACCAGGGCGCCAATCCCTTGAAAAGTGATCATCAAGCTGTTGCGGGTGGCAACGATATCGGCGGTATCGCCGGCGACATGCAAGACGTCGCGTGCAAAAACAGGTATTTGCTGCACAAAGGTGAAACCCCAAAAACCGGGAATGGCAGCCAGCAAAATCAGTGAAGCCACCAAAGGCGTCTGGCGAATATATTTCTGGCCTTCGGCAAAGTCTTGTAAGCCGACCGGCCTCCGCGCTTCACGCACCTGGGGAGACGTGCGGATCATCAGCAGCCCGACAATGACAAACAGAAAACTGATGCCGTTGGCGAAAAACGCCCATCCTTCGCCGGCATCTTTGAGTAAGACGAGAAAAGGGGCGGCAAACGCCGGGCCCAAAACGCGAGCGGCGTTGAAAATGGTCGAATTCAAAGCAATGGCGTTGGGCAACGCCTCGCGCCCCACCAACTCGATGAGCATTGCCTGCCGGGCCGAGATCTCCAGCGCATAGGCGCTCCCCTGTACCAATGCCAGCGCCAGGATATGCCAGATGGTAATTTGAGCCGTGATGGCCAGGTAAGCCAGTGTAAACGCCTGGATCATCAAAATACTCTGGAAAACAATCACCATCTTGCGCTTATCGTAGCGCTCAACTAGCACTCCCCCTGGCAGCGTCAACAACAGGGTCGGCAAAGAGGTCGCAAAACCAATGGCGCCGAGATAAATGGGCTGATCGGTCAACCGGTATGCCAGATAAGGTAAAACGGTGCTTTGCATCCAGGTGCCAATCAAGGATACAAACTGGCCTATCCAAAAGATGCGGAAGTTGCGATACCTGAGGGCGGGAAATCTTTGATTAATCACAGGTTACCTCTAACAAATTGTTCCTCTGTTTTACACCACCTCACGACTTTGGGCAAGATAGAGTTTGCCAAATTGATAAGCGGGCTGAAGTATCACAGGTTACAAGGGCTGGTAAAATAAGTGGATTGAATTGCTGAAAAGATTAGAGGAAAAACGGCATGGCGATGCAAATGGTGACTTCGATAGGTATCATCCTGTTGGGCTGGCTGGTAGGGGCAGCAGTGAACTATGTGGCAGACGTCATGCCCTTTCGGCGGAAATTGGTTACTCCTTTGTGCGTCTATTGCGAACATGATTTTTCCTGGTGGAGTTATCTGACCTTTTCTCCATGCCGGCAATGTGGGCGCCGCCGTTCGCTGCGCGCACTGATTGTGCAGACTTCCTTTTTGCTGCTCACTGCTTTCTTGTGGGATTTCCCCCCAGGGCCGTTGGGGTTCTGGCCGGGCATCGTCCTGCTGGCATATTTGGGGATGATTGCCGTCATGGATCTGGAGTATCGTGTAGTGTTAACTGAAATGGTGCGGGTGGGTGTGATTCTGGGCGCCGTCATCGGGGTTTATCGGAGTGGAGATGTTCTATCCACCATTGTTGGGGGGGCTTTTGGTTTTGGTAGTATGTGGTTATTGTATATGCTGGGCGTCTGGTTTAATCGCATGATGGCGCGTCGCCGTGGTGAGGAGATCGATGAGGATGCGCTGGGTTTTGGTGATGTAAATCTGAGCGGCATCCTCGGTCTGGCTGCTGGTTGGCCGGTAATTGCTGCCAGTTTGATCGTGGCCATTTTGCTGGGAGGGGTGTTCAGCGGTCTGTATCTGCTGGCGATGAAAATCAGCGGGCGGTATACACCCTTTACAGCAATCCCATATGCGCCATTTCTAATCCTGGGCGTAGTGGGTTTTCTCTACCTGCCTTCGGTTTTGTATTAGTTGAAAAATTGAGGCTGGGGTAAGCCAGCCTCCGATGCGCTCTAATTATGTGGGCCGGCAGCAACGACCTCGCCTGTCACCTCACCAAAGCATTCCAGGCAGTTGTTTTCAAACCGAGCGATCAGGCTGCGCACCTGGTTTTCGTAATCCACCGGCTTTTTCCAGGTTTTTTGCGGATCCAACACCAACGGGGGCACACCCGGGCAGGTTTCGGGCACATGAAAACCGAAATAAGGATCCTGCCGCATGGGGACATCATCTAGCTGGCCCGTTAGCGCTGCACGCACCATCGAGCGCGTATAGGGCAGACGAATGCGTTCGCCGCTGCCGTAGGGGCCGCCTGTCCAGCCAGTATTAATCAACCAGACGCGCGCATTGTGCCGGTCGATCTTTTCGCCCAACAGATTGGCATAGACAGAGGGCTGCAATGTCAAGAAGGGAGAGCCAAAGCAGGTTGAAAAAGTAGCCTGAGGTTCTTTGCCCAGACCCTTTTCGGTTCCGGCCAATTTGGAAGTATACCCTGCCAGGAAGTAATACATGGCCTCTTGCGGGGTAAGGCGCGCGATGGGCGGCATTACGCCAAAGGCATCCGCGGTCAGGAAGAAAATATTCTCCGGCTGTCCCGCATATCCCTCTTCGACGTGATTGGGGACATAATCCAGTGGATAGGCGGCGCGGGTATTCTCGGTGAGGCGCGCATCGTCAAAGTTCAATTCACGAGTCACCGGTTCGTAAATAACATTTTCTAATACGGTGCCAAACCGGCGAGAAGCTTCCCAGATGAGGGGTTCCAGGTTTGGACGTAAATTAATGGTCTTGGCGTAACAGCCCCCTTCAAAATTAAAAACGCCATCATCGCACCAGCCGTGTTCATCGTCACCGATCAGGCGACGGTCGGGATCAGAGGAAAGCGTGGTTTTACCCGTCCCCGACAGGCCAAAAAAGAGCGCCACATCTCCATTGGCGCCCACATTTGCAGAACAATGCATCGAGAGGATATTTTCTCGCGGCATGTAATAATTCATAACCGAGAAAATCGACTTTTTAATTTCCCCGGCGTAACAGGTGCCGCCAATTAATACCACCCGGCGGCCAAAATCCAGGATGATAAACGTGCCCGAGCGAGTGCCATCAATTTCGGGTACTGCCTGGAAATCGGGGCAATGCAAGACGGTGAATTCGGGGACATGCCCAACCAGTTTCTGCCGTGGCAGGCGAATGAACAGGTCGCGGGCAAACAGACTGGCCCACGCCTTTTCGCTGATCACCCGGATGGGTAGATGGTGGTTAAAATGCGCCCCCACCTGCAAATCCTGAATAAATATATCCCGGCCCTGCAAGTAGGCGGTCATCTTATGATACAACTGATCGAATTTTTCTGCCGGAAAGGGTTGGTTAACTTTTCCCCACCAGACATCGCGATCATCGGACGAATCGCGACGGACAACATACTTGTCGTTGGGCGAGCGACCGGTGTGTTGGCCAGTAGTAACGACCACAGCACCTTGATTGGAGAGATTACCTTCACTGCGCCGGATGACTTCTTCCACCAGAACCGCTGGAGATAAATTCCAATACACGGTTTTCAGGTTGGATAAGCCATGATTTCCCAGGCCGTAGCTGCCGGGATCTCCAACATTTTGCATGTTAAGCCTCCGAGTCTGTGTAGTTTGTAAACAGCAGTTCGTGCTAAGTGTTTGAAACAAAGGATTGCCTGATTTCAGTCTGACGGGCTGCCAGACTGCCCAGGACACCGTTCACAAAGCGCGGCGTACTATCCGAACCATATATTTTTGCCAGCTCGATTGCTTCATTGATCGCCACTTTAATAGGAGTGCATGCTTCAACGGCAAATTCCCATAGGGCAATCCGCAAAATATTCCGATCAATAACGGCCACCTGATCGAGCGGCCATTCGGGGGCATGTTGTGCGATTAATTCATCCAGCTTTTGGGTCAATGGCAAAACGCCAAAAACGATCTGCCGGGTAAATTCAACCAGACCCGCATCGAGCGCTTCTTCATCCAACCTTTGTTGAAGAGAAACAGCCGGAAGATGCCCGGTCAGATCAATTTCGTAAAGTACCTGCAAGGCAATGCTTCGTGCCTTGGTTCGCGATTTCATACGGTTCGACCGGCGCCCTCTAAACTATAATCAATGTCTTCAACGTGAACGTTAATTTTGCCGACCTCCATGCCGACCATTTCCGAAACGGCGCGGGCAATCTGGCTTTGAATGCTCCGGCTAACTTCACGCACGTTGGTGTCGCGATTCAAAACGACATAAATATCAGCATACACGGTATTATTTTCCACCGCGATGTGAACCCCATCCGATGGAGTACGCGAGAACCAACGATTCACATCGGTAGGAGCCGTAGCCATCCGATTTACACCGGCTACACTCAGGGTGGTCAGACGGGCAATCGTAATTAATACATCGGGAGCGATGGTAGTTTTTCCAGGGGGGCGGATCTGTTGTTCCGACATAGCATCTCCTCGGCAATAATACAACACTGCGCTAATTATAACCCAAAAAGTCCCAGAACGTTGCAAATAGGACTGTCTTAGTCTGGGGCGCCAGGCGATACCCCTTTCAGCGCCAGGGTAGAGAGGACAAAGAGAACACCATACACAGCAAAGATCAAGAGATACCCGATGCCCGGAATAAAAGCGATCTGTGTGCTGAGGATATCGGCAATCGGGCCGCCAATATAGGCGCCGATTGCCCCGGCGCCGGCTCCCGCCAGGTTGGCGATCCCCAGAAACCCACCTGCCCTGGCCGAGGGAACGACCTGAGTGCCCAACGCCCAGTTGGCCGAGTAGAATAACCCCAATCCTGTCCCCAAAATACAACTGCCCAAATAGATCACCGTAAGCTCAGGGGTTGCCAGGGCAATCAGGGTGCCCGTGGTTGCCAGCCAGCCTGCGATACCCACCAGCTTTTTACGCCCAAAGCGATCCGCCAGCCAGCCGCTGGGTAGGGCAGAGAGCAAGATAAAAATTCCCACAAGCATGGATAAGGTCGCTGCCGGCCTGGCAGCTTCTTCGCGCACCAACCCCAACCGCGCTTGGAAAAAGTAAATCATGAAGCTTCCCAGGTTGTTCGCCCCAATCAAAAATGTCAGCCGGTTGACCACCCACCAGCCAAAGGCCGGCTGCCGTTTGAACTCATCCCCCAACCCGATGCGCAGACTGCTCCATACGCCAAAACCAACCGATAGAAGCATTGCCGCCAAACCAATGACGCCGGACAACAAGACCGACTTAACCGGCGCCGTTGGAAGCACGACAGCCTGTGTCAATAAGCGCGCCAGATATCCCGTTCCAAGAATGACCCCGGTAAAAGCCACTGTCATGCCGGCAAAGCGTACAAACGGCGCCCATTCCAGCGGGGGAGGCGGCTCAGATAATGGCCGTTCCGGGATCAAGAGCGCCACACACATGACGACGAACAAAATGACCATCAGCCCGATCAACCCGCCCCACAAGTTTCCGTTTCCAATCCAGCGCGCCAGGGTGAAGGAGATCAGGATTAACGGTAGGGGGATTTCCAGAACGGCTTTCACCCCCGAAAATCGCCCCCTTAATTCATCGGGAACCAGGTCGGGGATGATCCCCTGTAAGGCTGCATGTGCCGTATTGGTGGCAAACATCAACAGGATCATCACCGCAAACAAAAACCAGTAACCGTTAATGCCGCTGAGCCCGGCTGAAAACCCGATCAGGCTGATAAAAACCAGATCGGCCAGGGTGCCGATGACGATAAACGGGCGGCGCCGGCCAAAGCGCGATGCGCTCCGGTCGGAGAGCATCCCTGCCAGCGCCTGGACCAACAATGCGGTCATCAAAGTCCCCAGGCGCAGCATGCCATAATAACGGCCCTTTTGCGCTTCGCCGACAAACTGCTGCACCAACAGCGGCAGCACAACCGGGGTGAGCGTTTGCGATAGACTGGTCAGGCCGACCCAATAAATGTTGAAGGTCAGATAATCATACCAAGGCAGGCCTCGTCTCATGCAATAGGCTCAATCTGTTCAGGATCAACCGGGATTGTATTGGTGGCACGAGGCAGAATGGCGATACGTGGATTGGGTGGCAAAAGTGCAAAGGCCTGTTGGATGGCGGATTGGATATCGGCAGCCGGCGCAAGCAAAAGTTTGCGCACGCGCCCCACATCCATACTGGACACCAGAATAACCTGGATGCGGATGGCGTCACGGGCGATTTGGTAGGCCTTGTGGGGCCCCACCCGAAAGCCCATCTCTTTAAACCGGGTGATAGCTTCCTGATGAGAGCTCACCTGGTTGACAAATTGCTCGTACGCGGCGCTACCGCTGCCTTCCGGGCAATCTGCCACCAGGATGGCAACACCGCCGTCGCGGGTCAACATGGACGCGTGGGTCAACGCCTTTTGTGATTGATACAGGTTAATGTCCTTGGGGTGTCCGCCCACCGATGCAATCACCAGATCGTACAGTCCCTGAACGGGCGTCTGGCAAATTTTGCGCGCCACAGGGATACCCGCCAGCATCACCGCCACGGGCTCGCCAAAAAAGGCCTGAACGATTTGCTTCTTGCCATTCAAAACGGCGTTGAGCGCCAGATGGACGCCGATTTTTTGCCCGATCTCCTCGACATCCTGACGTATCGGGCTGTGGTAGGCGGCCACACGCGATTGCGCATCCATCAACATGATATGGTTTTGATTGATTGTGTTTCTTCCGGTCAGGCCAATCGAAGCGCTCTTGACGCCTCCGGAGAACCCCATAAAATGGTGGGGTTCAATATTGCCGACTACAATGCGTAAATCCGCCTCATAATAGCGCCTGTTAACCCATACCGGTGTTCCCCGTGAAGTGCTACCCAGGCTCACAAGATTGCGTTCATCATCGCTATCGTGTGATATCACCGGATAACGCTCCAGAATTTCCTGCGGTAGAATACTGGCAAATTCTTCGGGTGGGGTGGGGGTGTGGGTGCCAGTCGCAATGATGAGCAGAATTTTTTCTGGCGGTAACCCCCATCTTTCCAACTGCCGCAACAAGGGCGGCAGTAAGAACTGGTGAGGTACAGGACGGGTCTTATCGTTGACTGCAATGACAGCCGAGCGAACACCGCGAAATTGTTCGAAGGAAACCCCTCCGACCGGGTTCTCCAACGCCGCACAAACCACTGCTTCCTGATCGCTGGCTGCCGGAACATCCTCTGGGGCAATCCAGTCGGCCAGACAACCATCCGGAAGATCAAATGACACTTCACCACGTCCGTAAGGCACACGATAAGAAACCATACGCTCCTCGACAGTTAATGGATTTCCCCAAAAGGATGCAGAAAATATTGGATTTCAATGCGATAGTTGTTGGGATCACGCAGAAAACAGTGATAAATATTGAATTTGGGGTTTGTATGGGGTGGACTTTCAAAATGCACCCCTTTGCTCATCAAATGCTGGTACCACTCATCTACGGCGGGGGTGACCAGAGTCAGAATGATGTTTTCTGGGTGCGCCATTTCTTGCAGATGTGCACAGAAGCCCCAATAGCTTTGGGGGGTTACGCGGTAAATCCGGCAGGCACCCTGATCGACAGCCAGCGGCAACCCCATGATCTTTTGATAAAACTCGTCCGTAGCCTGCAGATCCGCCGTGTACAGAAAGGTGATTTGTTGTTGGATGGGGGGCATGCTGCTTATTTTACGCTGCTATGAAACGATTTGCAATGCGTTCGGTCTAATCACAAAGAGCCCCTGTATCAACAGGGGCTCTTGATTAAAGCTACAGGCTCGTCGGCGCGCAACGCCAGGCAATTGACGCCCTGAATTGTGCCTTCGGTGGGGGGCACCTCGTCGCTCATGAAACGGATCATCTTGCCCAATCGTGTGATTACAAAGATGTCCTCGTTTGCTTCAACCGCGGTCGCTCCCACCAGATGATCGGTTTTGATGGCAATCTTGCCGCTGCCGCCCATTGATTTGTTGGCGGCAAATCCGCTCATCTGCCGAATGGTGCCTTTACCATCGCTGCCCAACAGGAAGACGTCGCCGTCCGGATAAACAGCAGTCACCGTCACAACCTCATCTCCGCTGTTCAGACGAATTCCCCAATCGCCCTGGGGCGGTACCAGTTTTTCGCTGAAGCGAATGGCCATGCCTTTGCGAGTGGCAATAAACAAATCTGCGTCACCCGGCGTCCAGGCAACAGCAGCCAGAGGGCCAAAGTCTTCGTAGCGATACATGGCGGTGCCCGGTTTCATGTGCTCGCCAAACAGATGGTGGCGCAGACAGCGAATCCGGCCGCTGCGGCTGACCAGCGTGATGTAGCCGTTGGCGCGTTCGGGCAAGACTGCGGCTAGCGTTTCCTCATTTTCAATTGGTAAACGCTCCAATAAATATTCGCCCTTACTGCGCACCGCCTGCGCTTCCAGCCGCCCCGTGCTGATGCGAAACGCCCGGGCACGATTGGTAAAGAGCAGCAAATTCTGGCCTTCCTCTGCGCAAACCAGCAGGCTGGGGTAATCGGGTTCATTGACGTCCAGATCAAAGACACCCATGCCGCCGCGATGTTGCCGGCTGTACAGGTGGCGATAGGTTCTTTTTGCCATTCCCTGACGACTAATTGTAATGATGCCCTGGGTAGTAGGGGGCTCGGCGGGAAGCGGTGTGGTGTCGACTGGCCTTTCAACGATAATCTCGGATTGCCGGGCTTTTATTTTGAGCAATCCTTCCAGGTGTTCGATGTAAGCAATCACGGCTGCATCTACATGGGTAAGATCGGGTCTTTGCATATACTTCTTCATGACCTCGTAATAAAATGATGCCTGATTGTATCACGATCAAGATCAAAACGTCTTGCGTTGATTTGGCGATTTGCCCGAAAATTGATAAACTTAACCTATTAGAGGAAATTTACCCCATTAGAGGAGAAAGGCGATGAGAATAAAAACGACAACGTCCCATTTATTTCAACGCTTTTGGAAGAGCCGAGAAGTCATCCTGATGGGAGGGCTTCTGGCCTTGGGAGCAAGCTTGTTGGTTGTTTTACTGGGAGCGCTGACATCTACGCCCGTTTCCCGGTTGACGCGCGATCCTTTGGCTGTGGCTGGTTTGCCGGTTTACATAGGAATTTTATCGAACCTGGGAGTGATGATCTGGCTGTCTACCGGCGCGATCAGTGTATTTGCCGGCGCTTTACTGGAGACGAAACAGGAACAACGGGGCTTTTTATGCATCGGTGGAGGGATCAGTCTTTTTCTTGGCCTGGACGACCTGTTCCAATTTCATGAGGTGGTGATTCCCGAACTGACCGGCGCGCCGGAGCATTTAACATACGGGCTATATATATTATTTGTATTGATGTATTTATACAAATATCGCTCGTCGCTGCTGCAAACTGACTACGAAATTTTGTTAGCGGCGCTTGCTGCTTTCGCATTTTCGATTTTTATCGACGATTTATTCGCCGAATCGATCACCTTTGTCGAGGATAGTTTCAAGTTCGCCGCTGTTGTCTTCTGGCTGCTGTATTATGTTCGTACCGCGTATGGCTTTGTAAAAGGGCAGGGCGCCCAATCTCGGCCCACTGGCGCAGGATGACTGGATCAATTTGTCTCGCGGGCTGTGCGGTGGCCGCAGGAAACTGCTTTCAAGAGAGTTTTTTTGTATCTTTCTTGTTTATGCTTTCGATAACTATCATTATCGCAAACATTATGATAAAATGAAGTTATCGTTGAGCGCTCGCGCGGCGTCCTTGCGCCACAGGTGAAACCGGCGGCAAAGGCTCCATACGGCGCCGGGATCAAGACAGGGGCCCCTACCGGGAACTTCCCCCACCGCAAACCGGCAGCAGCCTTGCAGCCCTCCCGGCCGCGCAGAAGAACGGCGGAAAAGTTTTTTTGGATGAGAGAGCCGGTCTCATATCCGCCTACGCCCCTGCCCTCTCTTTTTATCAACACAGGAAATATGTTCTATGAACCCTACGCTTCCCCCACCGTCTCCCAGCATCGCCGCCGCACTGGCCGCCTACCTGGACAGCGTGCGGCTGTCGCGCAGCGAGAACACGGCGCGCACCTATCAGAACGGCCTGGCGGTCTTTCGTGATACATTGAATGCTAACAATATTGACATTGAAACCACCCCGGTGAGCGCCCTATGCGAAGACGCCATTTCCTGGCTGGCAGCCGATTTAAAGGGCTACGCTCCCACCACCGAACGGTTATACATCACCGCCGCCGCCAATTTCTACGAGTATCTCGCCGCCGGGCGCCTGGCCGAGGTCAACCTGCCGCGCGTGCGCCTGCTCATCCGCCAGCGCGCCCGCCGCCCCGGGCTGCGCCTGCCGCAATTTCCGCGCGACGCCATCGACCAGATCCTCGAACAATTGGACGGCCTGACCGCCGCCGCCGTGGCAGACGAAGAAGAGCGCCTGCGCAACCTGCGCGACCGCGCCTTCCTGCTCACCCTGGCGGATACCGGGCTGCGCGTCCACGAGGCCTGCGCCCTGCGCCGCGGCGACGTGGATTGGAACGAAGGCCGCGCCATCATCATCGGCAAGGGCAACAAACAGGCGCTGGTGCGTTTCTCCCAGCGCAGCCTGGAGGCGTTGAAGACCTATCTGAGCGCCCGCGCCCCACTGGATGGCGCCGCCGGACGGGCGCTCAGCGCCCAACCCCTGTTTGCCCGCCACGACCGCGGCGCCGGCAAGAAGGTCAAAGCGATCACCACCACCACCGGGCGCAACATC
>CAZHTS010000031.1:42000-52886 GCA_964535315.1 uncultured Anaerolineaceae bacterium | reverse complement strand
GGGGCACACCAGCCAAGAATTCGAGGGCTGTCGCAAAAGGTTGGGCTCTATCCCAATCCTGTCTATCCTGCCCATCCCTGTTAAAACTCCCCCGCAAACCCTGCCCGGTGAAACCGCCGCCCAACCCGGCTTGACAAATACCCCGGAAACAATTATTATTTAACACAGATTAAATATTCACTTTAATAAACTATTTTCCGGGAGCTTACCCATGAACCTCCTTCAAAACAAAGTCGCCGTCATCACCGGCGGAACGCGCGGGCTCGGGCTGGCCATCGCCAGGGCCTACGCCGCCGAGGGCGCCGCCGTGGTGGTGGCCTCGCGTTCGGCGCAGGCGGTGACGACCGCCGTGCAAGACCTCCAGACCGCCGGTTACCGCGCCAGCGGGCTGGCCGTAGACGTCGGCGACCTGGAACAGATGCGCGCCCTGGCCGCCCACGCCGTGCAGACCTTCGGGCGCATCGACATCTGGGTCAACAACGCCGGCGTAACCGGCCCCTACGGCCCCACCCTGGGCATGGATCCGGTCATGTTCCAGCGCGTGGTGCAAACCAACATCCTGGGCGTGTACCACGGTTCGCTGGCAGCCATGCGCGTCTTCCGGGCGCAAGGATCGGGCAAACTGATTAACATGCTCGGCCACGGCTACAACGGCCCGGTCACCTGGCAAAACGCCTACGCCGCCAGCAAGGCCTGGGTGCGTTCGTTTACCGCCACCCTGGCCGAAGAAAATAAAGACAGCGGCATCGGCGTCTACGCCTTCAACCCCGGCATGGTGCTGACCGATCTGCTCACCGACGTGGAGGTCATCGCCGGTTCGGAAGATCGCCTGCGCAAGTTTCCGGCTGTAGTGCGCATGTGGGCCAAACCGGCCGAAGTCCCGGCGCAAAAGGCGGTCTGGCTGGCGTCGACCGCCACAGACGGCAAGACCGGCCTGCTGGTCAACTTCTTCTCTCCCTGGCGCATGCTGGCCGGCTCGCTGGGCGAGGCGCTGCGCAAACTGCGCAAACAACCCGCCCCAGCCCTGGACATCCGCCTCAAGACCATCCCGCCCACCCAGGAATAGATCGAGAAGGAGCACCCATCATGCCCGAAAATGCCCGTGTTGCCGTCGAGATCGTCTTCAACATCAGCTATTTGCTGGTGGTCTGGGGCCTGGTAATCGTTATGATCCTGCGCCGCGAGGCCGTCGCCGCCGGCGACCGCCCCATCGCCCGGCGCGTGATCGTCGCCTTTGCCCTGCTGGCGCTGGGCGACAGCGGCCACGTCGGTTTCCGCGTGGTGGCCTACGCCCTGGGCGGCCTGGAAGCCAACCCCACCCTGGTGGGCCTGGGGGCGCTCTCCACCGCCTACACCGTGACGCTGTTCTACGTGCTGATGCTGGATATCTGGCGCAGACGTTTCAACAAACCGCTCGGCTGGTTCGGCCTGGCCCTGCTGGCAGCCGGCGCCGTGCGTCTGGTCGTCCTGGCCTTCCCGCAAAACCAGTGGCAGCAGATCATTCCACCCTACGACTGGAGCCTGTTCCGCAACGCCTTTCTCGTCGTCCAGGGACTGGGCGTCATGTACCTGCTCCTGCGCGATGCCAGGCGCAGCGGTGACCGCGCCTTCACCTGGATTGGCGTCATGATTGCCCTGTCGTACACCTTCTACGCCCCGGTCATCCTGTGGTCGGCGCAGGTACCGCTGCTGGGCATGCTGATGATCCCCAAGACCTGCGCCTACATCGGCGTGGCGCTCATCGCCTACCGGGCGCTCTACCCCCGGCGCTGCGCTAAAATTCCACGCCGCGCTGAGCCGCCACGCCCTGGTCGTGCGGGTGCTTGATCGAGCGCATCTCGGTCACCAGATCGGCAAACGCCACCAGCTCCGCCGGGGCGTTGCGCCCGGTGATGACCAGGTGCATCTCTGCCGGCTTGTTCTGGCGCAGCCAGTCGATCACAGCTGCGCAATCCAGCCAGCCAAACTGCAGCGGATAGGTGAACTCGTCCAATACCAGCAGGTCATAACGGCCGCTGGTAATCTTTTCCTGAGCCAGCTCCCAACCGTAGCGTGCGCGCGCCACCGTCTCGTCTACATCTTTTGCATTCCAGGTGAACCCATCGCCGGTCGCGATCCATTCGATGCCCAGCTGCCGGGCAGCCCGCGCCTCGCCCAAGCGCTCACTCTCGCGCTTGATAAACTGCAACACAGCGACCTGCAGACCGTGGCCCCAGGCGCGCAGCACCATCCCCAGTGCGGCGGTAGTCTTGCCCTTGCCGTCGCCGGTATTGACGATGATCAGCCCTTTCTTCATACACCCTCCGGGCAAGTCCAATCGAACTCCATCTGGCGCGCCGTGCGGATCGCCAACTCGCGCCCGGCCAGGCGCGCCACCAGATACAGGCTCATATCGATCCCGGCCGAAATGCCCGCCGAAGTGACCGTGGCGCCCGCATCCACCCAGCGCACCCCGCTTTTGACCTGCAAAGCCGGGAACGCCGCCGCCAGGTCGGCAATATCTTCCCAATGCGTGGTGACCGGCTTGCCGTCCAGCAGCCCGGCCTTCGCCAGCACAAAAGCGCCGGTGCAGACCGAGGCGGTCAGGCCGGCGCGCTGCGCCGTGCGCCCAATCCATTCGATCACCGCCGGGTTATCCAGTTCGGCCGTCACCACCCCGCCCGGCACGATCAGCACGTCGATCGCCGGATGGTTGCCGAAGTGAAATTGGGGCTGAACCTGCAAACCGCCGCGCCCCAACCGCGGCCGGTTGTCCTGCGCCACGGTGAAGACCGTGAACAACCCGGGGGCGCCCACCGCTTGGGTACGCTCGTACATGCGCGCCGCGGTGCAAAAGACCTCAAACGGACCGGCAAAATCCAACACTTCCACCTGATCGAACAGGTAAATGGCAATGGTGTGGGTCATCCTGCCTCCTCACTTCGTAAAATGGCGGCTCATTCCACCAGATCGATACCGTATTCGGCCAGCAGAACGCGCAATTTTTCCAAATCGTCGCCTTTGAGCACTGCCAGGACGCCGGCCGCGGGCAGCGCAAAGGGCTTCAACAGGCGCGACAGGCGCCCGTCTTTGCGCAGTTCTTCCAACACCTCGGGGCGCTCGAACTGCAACAGGCGCACCGTTTCCAGGCGAGCGTCGCCAAAATGCCCGGCCCAAATCTGGATGTTACGCGTCAGCCCGGCCGGCAGCGGGCCGCGATGAACCTGTTCCAACCGCCGGATCACCTCGGGCACGTCCAGCCTGGCGCGCAGCGCCCGCTTGAGCGAGGCGGCGTTGATGCGATAGCCGCCCTCCTCCGCATCCGCAAACACTGCCAGGTGTCCCAGCAGATACAGGTTCGGCGAGACCAGAAAATGGATGCGCCCATCCTCGCTGACCGTCACCGCATCGGCAGGCGGCCTGCTGGCGGGCACATGGCGCGGTGGGATGCCCTTTTCCGACAGACGCCGGGCCAGCATGCCCATGTCCGACCGCGACGCAAGACAGATCACGTTGGCGTGCAGCCGGGCCGCCAGGCGCCCGGCAAGCTTCGGGTCAGACACCATTTCGTCCAACACACCGGCTTCACCGTACAAGATCGTCTCCAACGGATAGATGGTGATGCGCTCGTGCTGCACCTGCCACTCCTGCAAGGTGCGCGCCACGTTGCCGGGCAGTTCCTGCCCCCCCACGCGGCGCAGATAGTCGCCAATGCGCTCAACGCTCCAACCGTTTTGCTGGCCGGCATACACCGACTCGCGCGTCAGGCGGTACTCCACCGCCCGCTCGGCGCTCAGGCGCTCGGCAAACTGCTCGATCTCCAGCAGTACGTCTTCGCCGATCGGATCCAGGGCCATGATGTGCAGATTGGGCTGCACGATTACTTTACCGCCCTCGACCTTGATTTCCGGCTCAGGGCCCATCTCGAGCACCCAACGCCCCAACGCCGTCAAACGGAAAACGTCCGGTTGTTCCAGGCTGGCGTCGCTCCACCCCAGATCCAGCAGGCCTAACCAATGCAGCGGGCCGGATAATACGGCGCGGATAAAACCTCCCTCCACCAACGACCAACCACCTTGCATGGAAGGGAGCGTAACACTGGCCCCAAACGCCTCAACCGGCTCGTACGGGCTCATACTGGACCAGGAGGGCTGCATTTCGCGCGGAATAAGAAATTCGTAATCGCGCGCCGCGATCAAATCACACAGGTCTTTAAAATGGAGCCAGCCTTCCTGTGTGCAGGTCTTGAGGTGGCGGATCACCCGTTCGCGCGCCCGCGCCCCCATAGCGGTGCCGGACAACAAATTAGCAGCCGGTCCAATCTCCAGAAACGGCAGCAACAGCAGGCCCTCGTTGAAATCTCCAGCTTTCAACCAGTTGTCAAAAGAAAGCCGGATGCGCTGCTGCGGCGGCTGTGAGAAAAACGGTCGGGCGTTTAACGGCGCCAATCCCGCCCGGCGCAAATCGGCCCCGGCCAGTTGATTGACCACCAGAAGCGAACGCAGAAAACGCAGGCGGGGGTGCTCTATCTCGCCTTCTCCTTTGGCCAACGTTTCGCGGGTCAGCAGGTTGGCGTTGATCGCCCGCAAATCGGCCTTGGTTACCTCGCCTTTTTGCGTCAGGCTCACCGGGCGCTTCTCCAGCTGCGCCCGATACAGAAACAGATCGCGCTGGAAAGTACGGGCCGAAGCCTCCACAATCCGCTCCGGCGGCTGCGCCAGCGGCTGCGGCGTGGGGAACTGCGGCGCGGGCAGTAGAGTGCGCACCTCATCAGGAACGACCACGCGGTGATTCTCATCGTAAAACGACCGCATCGTTACGTCCCGCATTCCCATGTGATCGGCGCTGAAGACCAGCCCCCGCAGCATTAAATGCGCCAGCACATCGGCAAAACGGCGTGAGGGACGTTTCAACGGGTCTGGGTGATCATCTCGATAGACGGAATACGACACCGGGAGGGCAGCATCAATCAACCCGCGGCTATCCAGCGCATCCTGCAAGGCCTGCACCAGGGCCAGGCCCTCCTGCATCAAAATCAGATCCAATAAGGTGCGCTCCACGGGCAGCAGTTCGGCCAGATTCTTTGCCACCGTTGCCGCTTCACTCAGCGTTTTCGCCAGGGCGTTCACCATGCTGGCCTTCTTCTGCGGCTTGCCCAGTTTATGAAAGCTCATCATCATTCCAAGACTGCCGGCGTCCACATTTTCCAGGAGGGAGGAAATTTCCACTTTCATTTCTGCACCACCCGCGGGGTGTGTCCATTGGCAATCATCTGGCGCTGCAAAAGCGGGACGCCGGTGGGATCCACCGCCACCAGACGCGGCCCAAACTGATAAAACAGATAACGGGCCAGGTCGGTGGTGGCCAGCAGTTCTGGCAAAGCATAATCGTCGCCCAGTTCAATCAGCGCCACAGTCGAGTAAAACTGCGCCCGATCCAAATTCTGCTGCCAGAGTTCCAGCTTCTGGCGCAGCACCGGCGGCAGCGGCCCGCCGGCAGCCTGTTCCAACACCGCAAAAATCTGCTCTATCGTCCAGCCTTCCGCATCCAGATAGATCGGCAACATGGCGGGAACAAATTGATAAACCACGCCCCCCCCTTCGCTCTTCGCCGGCAACAACGCCAACAAACGCAAAATCTGCTCGTTACAGACAGACAGATCCGCCAGAATCCCCCCCTCGGCGGTAAAACGGATCGCCGGTTTGCCCGGTTTTGCAGCCGCCGGCGGCAGCGTAAACGGACGTTCCAACAGCGCCTCGCCCGCGCCGGTCAGGCGGAAGGCCACCAGCTTTTTTTCAACGTAGCCGGTTTCCACCAACCCCAACCAGCGCGCCGGACCCTCCAACAGGGCCGTCAGCAAGGGGAGATAAATTTGCAACCAATCCTCTTTACGCCCCGGTTCAAGTTTTTTCCGGGCCCAATCAAAGGAAAACACCTGCCCATCCAACCCCAGCGCCTGGGCGGGCGCGACGGCGCCGATCTGCTCTACCAGCGCCTGGATATCCAGCCATTGCCCAGACGGCGCCCGGCCGAGCAGATGCCAGAGAAAGGAGCGCGGAGTGGTAAAAAACTGTTCCACTATCTCTCCGTGATGCCGTTGGAGAAAACGTTGTAGACCCAGACTGAGGCCCAGGTCGCCCTGCCCTTGAAGCGCGCGGTAAAAATCGCTCCATTCCAGGTTCATGTAAGCCCACGCCAGGCGCACAATCCGCTGCTCCTGGGGCTGCCGGATGTAAGCAAGCAGACTGTCGGAAGGATGGGTTTGCAGGTAGCCGCCATCGGCAAAGAGCAGGTCATCCTGCAAGAGAAGCCGCACCAAGAAATCGACGTACTCGCCTGCCACGCCCAATTCACCCGCCAGCCGCTTCAAACTATCGGCCACCAGCATCGTCGCCGGAGCTGCCAGAGACAGTTGCAAATCTGTGCGCAGCCCGACGCCGGGTTTCAAGGCCGCCTGTAACCTGGCGACGCTGTCGGCGCTAAACGAAAAACTGTTCAAATCTGCCAGGCCTCCCCCCGTGGCAGCCAACGACTGCATTTCCCGCAGACGGTATGCCTGCGGGTTGGCCTGCACCAGGAGCAACAACTGCAGAACCGTCGCATCCGCCTGCTGCGGAGCAATCGCTTCCACGTGCAACGAATGCCTCTGGTTATAAACCGGAACCCAGGTTGCTCCTTGCGGCAAAGTAAGACGCAGCCGGGAAGCAAAACACCACTCCGGTGACCAGGTGAGATTCTCCTGAAAAACGAAGCAATTATCGGCCAGTTCCTGGTAGGCGTTATGGCAGTCCTCCGCTTTGCATCCCAATAAACGCGCTGCCTGTTTCAAAAAACGTTCTTCCAATAAGATTCTGCCGTCCGGAAACGATAACGTCATCAAATCCAGCAGCCGCTGCGCCCGTTCTGACAGCCGCTCGTAAAGACGCCGTAACATCTCCGCTTCGGTCAGCGCCGCGGCCAGGGTACGCACCAGTTCATCTTTGGTGAGCCCGGTTTTAAGGCGAATATCCATCCGGCGCGCCATATCGCGGATATCGGTAATCCGCAGCCAGGCCAACAGGGTGACATACTCGCTCTTCAGGTCTTGCGTCTCCTCTTGCGGCGCAGCGACCTTCAACCCATACCGTTCAAAAACGTCGCTGTTAATCTCAGCAAAGGAGGCGCGGTCGTAAATCCAGGCCAACGCCAGGGCGGTCAGGTGAACACAAAACGGTTGTTCAGGTTTGCGCTCGCAAGAACACAACAGCGCAAACCCATTCCCCTGCACCTGAATGCCCAGCGCGAGATTTGGCGTATCCCGCCAGGACGCAAACAAAACATCCTGAGCATGTAAGCGCCGCTGCAAAAGTCCCTGTTCCAACGCCCGGTTCGCCTCGGCGCGTAACCCGACCGGCGCCAAATCCTCCAATCGATCCAATAGATACAGCGCATCCAGCCCATTGACGCTCATTTTGCTCCTCCCGGCAATTCGAACACGGCGGCGTTAGCCGCATGACCGGCCAGCAAGGCCGGATGAAAACTGTCCACCTCGTGTTCGTAAAGAATGTCGTAATGGTAGCCCTGCTCGGTCAGGAACAACTGGCGGTTGGCGGCGAACTCCTGGTCGCGGGTATCGCGGGTCACCAGGGTATAGAAATGCGCCAGCAGACCGTTTTGCTTGGGGCGCAGGATGCGTCCCAGGCGCTGAGCTTCCTCCTGGCGCGAACCAAACGTACCCGAAACCTGGATGAGCACGTTGGCGTCGGGCAGATCGATGGCAAAGTTGGCCACCTTGGAGACCACCAACGTGCGCACTTCGCCGCGGCGCAAACATTCAAAGAGCCGCTCGCGCTCGGGCACCGGCGTACTGCCGGTGATCAACGGCGCCTGCAAACGTTCGGCAATGGCTTCGAGCTGGCTGATGTACTGCCCGATGACCAGCACGTTGTCCTCGCGGTGTTTGTGCAGCAGCTGCTCCAGCACACGATATTTGACCGGGTTCTCGGCCGAAAAACGATACTTCTCGCGCTCGTCGGTCAGGGCGTATTCCATGCGCTGCTCGTCCGGCAGATACATACGGATTTCGTGGCACTCGGCGGTGGCGATCCAGCCCTGCTTTTCCAACACCTTCCAGGGCACATCCACCTTCTTGGGGCCGATCAACGAGAACACGTCCGTCTCGTGTCCGTCCTCGCGCACCAGGGTGGCGGTCAGCCCCAGGCGGCGGCGGGCCTGTAGATCGGCGGTGATGCGAAAGACCGGGGCCGGCAGCAGGTGCACCTCGTCGTAAATGATCAGGCCCCAGTCTTCCTGGTCGAAGAGGGCAAAATGGGGGTACGCCGCGCTGCGGCGCGGGCGGTAGGTCAACATCTGGTAGGTGGTGATCGTCACCGGGCGCACCTGCTTTTGCAGCCCGGTGTACTCGCCGATCTGGTCTTCGGTCAGGGTGGTCTTATCCAGCAGTTCGGCGATCCACTGGCGCACGGCCACGGTCGAAGGGGTCAGGATCAGGGTGGCGGTTTGCAGGGCGGCCATGGCGCCGATGCCGACCACCGTCTTACCGGCGCCGCAGGGCAAGACGATCACCCCGCTGCCGCCGCTGGCGGCGCCGCCGGCGTGGTAAACGTCCACGGCGGCGCGCTGGTAAGGGCGCAGTCCAAATCGCCGGCCCTCCAGCGTGTGCGCCCGCATCGCCAGCGGCAGCGCCCGGCCGTCCATATACCCCGCCTCGTCCTGGGCCGGGTAGCCGATGGCGAGCAACGCCTGCTTGACCTTACCGCGCGCCCCAATTTCGGCCAACAGGGCGCCGTCCCCGCTGCGCCCAATGAGCAGCGGCGCCAGCAGCTTGTGCCGGCTGACCTCGGCGATCAACGCCCGGTCGTCGGACAACAGCGCCAGGTCGTCGCCCTGGCGCACCAGGCGGATGCGTCCGTAACGCGACACCTGGTCGGCCACCTCGACGCGAATGTTGCCCGGCAGATCGTACTTGCTGTACGTCTCCAACGCAGCGATGATCTCGGCGGCGCTCAAACCGGCCGAAGCCGCATTCCACAGCGAAAGCGGCGTGATGCGGTAGGTGTGCAAATACTCGGGGCTCTTTTCCAGTTCGGCAAAACGCGCCAACAGATCCCGCGCCTCTTCATACAGCGGGTTCTGCACTTCCAACAACACTGTACGATCCGACTGAACCACCAGCGGATTATTTAATTGAACAGTCATATCCAGACGACCACCTTTTTCGTTAACCGCGGCCTGCGCCGCGGGCTTGATTTTAACAAAAAGCATGGAGTTAAGATAGGGTCAGCCACAGCCCGGCACAGCTTTCTCAAAAAGGCGCTTGCGCAAAGAAGCGTAAAGTTTGGCCATCGGGGGTGTCGGATGGCAGTCGCCGATTGGCTTTCGCGCTTCGTGATAGCGCCTATGGACGCTGCCCAGGATCAAGCTATGCTATACTCAATCTTAAGAAAGGAGCCCAACTCACACGGACCCTTTTGGGAGCATCTCGCATGTCAAATCCTATTCTCCGCATCCATATCGAAAATTTCCGCTCTTTGGAAAACGTTACACTGGACCTTGCCCCATTGAACATCTTGTTTGGCCCAAATGGTGTTGGGAAATCTACTTTTCTAGACACTGTTTGGTTTGTACGCGATTGCGCTATTCGCGGTGTTGATAGCGCCTCATCTGATCGCGATCATGGAATTGGAATTGTCTGGAACAGCGCCCCGCCTAACGCCCATATTGTCATCCACCTTGAAGCCCACACTTTTGAATATACCATCGAATTTGGTTTTTCAAGCGGGCGTATCGAACCGTTCGTTGGCGAAAGGCTCTTTTCCAAAGAACGGAAAACTGTACTGATTGAAAGAAAAACCGGCAGCGATAAAGCCAATTTTTTCCATAGCAACATGAATGATATGGCGCTCGTAACATTGCGCCAGCCCGAAAAACTTGCATTAACTCAGTATCTTTATTTTCAAGACACATCCCAAGAGGCTACGGATGCAGATCGTTTATTCCGCTTCGTTCATTCATACCAGACCCGTGCGACCGATATTTATGGATTGAAAAAGAAAGGTTCTGAGGCGGGCACAGAAACCTGGTTGCGTGACCGGGCCCAAAACCTATGGTCCGTGCTACGTAATTTAAAAGACAGGCGTGGTCTGGATGATCGCTACGATACCATCATGGAACATATGCGCCGTAGTTTCCCGAACTTTGATGACGTATTATTGGAACCCACATCGACAAATTATGTGTATGGAAGTTTCATCGAGAAAAACCGTAGACACCCTATCAAAGCATCCGGCGTTTCGGATGGTCATTTGCAATTGCTGATCCACCTGACTTGCTTGTTTTCCGAAGGCCAAAATCGCGATTCAATCATCCTGTTTGACGAACCTGAGACATCTTTACATCCACACGCCATTTCTGTGTTTGCAGAAGCTGTGAAACAAGCCAGCAGCGAGTGGAACAAACAGGTTATGATTGCTACACATTCACCCGTTTTACTCAGCCAGTTTTCAGCTTCCGACATTTTGGCCGGCGAAATGGACGATGAAGGACGAACTTCATTGCGACGGGTCAGTGAGATTGAAAACGTACAAGATTTGCTTGCAAATTATGCGACCGGTTCGCTCTATATGGCCGAAGTGCTTGCACCCCAGAGCCACCGCAGTGAAGCAAAATGAACGAAGCCGGGCTGACATTTGGCTTATTTGTAACAGGCAAAGGGGAATCTTTGTTTTTACCCAAATTGTTTCAATCGTTGCGAAATGTCGGCCCGTTTCGATTTGAAGTCGTACGAAAAATCGAGCAGTTACGCCCTCGCCAATCAGCGGCACGCTTGCCAGCCGCGCTAAAACTACCCACCCGCGACGAATAACAACATTCCTTTGCTAACCGTCAAAGAGGGGCGATTTTCTCCT
>CAZHTS010000031.1:0-41900 GCA_964535315.1 uncultured Anaerolineaceae bacterium | reverse complement strand
CGCGACGAATAACAACATTCCTTTGCTAACCGTCAAAGAGGGGCGATTTTCTCCTCGGCCCACAGCGCCACGCCGATCACCCCGGCGTTGTTGCCCAGTTCGGCCGGGACGATCGCCACCCGTTCTTGCGGCCCCATCATGGCGGCGCGGTCAAAGGCCGTGCGCCGGATGGGATCGAGCAGCAGATCGCCGGCGCGGGCCACGCCGCCGCCAATCACCACCCGCTCGGGGGTGAGCATGACGATCACGTTGGCAACCGCCACCCCCAGGTACATACCCACCTGGTCGTAAATCGAGCGCGCAATCTCGTCGCCCTGGCGCGCCGCCTGGGCGATCACCTCGGGCGTGATGCGGTTGAGGTCGTACTCCACCAGCTCGCCGATCGAAGTGGTCAGGCCCTGCATCACCGCCCGCGCGCCCAACGCCGCCAGCGCCGGGCCGGAGGCGTAGGCTTCCAGGCAGCCGCGATTGCCGCAGCCGCAGCGCGGGCCGTTGAAGTCGATCGTCTGGTGCCCCAATTCACCCGCCGTACCGCCCATGCCCAGGTACAGCCGCTGGTTGATCACCAGCCCGCCGCCAACGCCGGTACCCACCGCAAAGCAGGCCATCGTATCCGCCCCGCGCCCGGCGCCAAAGCGCCATTCGCCAAAGGTGATCGAACGCACATCGTTGAGGATGCGCACCGGCAGTCCGGTCAGGGCAGTGATGCGCTCCTGCAGGGGCACGTGGGGCCAGGTGCCCGGCAGATTGGGCAGGAAAAGCACCTCACCCTTTTGCAGATCCACCACCCCCGGCACGCCGATGCCGATGCCGCCAAAATCTTCACTGTGCAGCCCGCTGGCCGCAATTACGTCCAGAAACAACTGGCCCATACGAGCCATCACCGCATCGTGGCCCTCGCGCGCCAGGGTCGGGACGGAGGTCAAATGGGAAACCGCCCCCGTCCGGGTGTCCACCACGCCAGCGCGCAGATTCGTCCCCCCCAGGTCACAACCGATATACTTTGCCATGTTTTACCTCACATCCACCGTCACACAAAAAGGCGGGAGCATCCAGAATACGAATGCTCCCGCAGGTCGAAACATTTACTAATGGACGTAGGGGCGCAGGGCGTCGCGGGCGATCAGGAAACCGCGCTCGACCAGCTCCTCGGTCTTCTCGAAGGCGCGATCCTCGTGCTCCACGCTGACCACGTAATCATAGCCGCTGCGATAAAGGGCAGCGATGAACTTCGCCCAGTTCATGTCGCCCAATCCGGGCAGGCGCGGGACCTGCCAGCCCATGCCCTGCGACAGAATGCCATGCTGGTACAGCCCTTCGCGGTCGATCATCAAGTCCTTGGCGTGCACGTGGAAGATGCGCTCCTTGAACTCGCTCACCACCCGTTCGTAGTCGATCATCTGGTAAACCAGGTGCGAGGGGTCGAGGTTTAACCCGAAATTGGCGTCGGGGATGATCTCATACATCTTGCGCCAGATATAGGGCGTGTTCGCCAGGTTGTTGCCGCCCGGCCATTCGTCGTACGAGAAGATCATCGGGCAGTTTTCGATGGCAATCTTGACCCCGTGCGCCGCGGCAAAACGCACGATTGGCGGCCAGACCTTCTCGAATTCCACCAGGTTGTCCGGCACGGTCTTGTTCTTATCCTTGCCGACAAAGGTACCCACGATGGGCACTTCCAACATCTCGGCCGCGGCGATCACCTTCTTGAGATGGTCGATGACCAGTTCACGATGGGCGGCGTCGGGGTGCAGCGGGTTGGGGTAATAGCCCAACGAGGAAATACCCAGGTGATACCCGGCCAGCATGCTGCGGATCTCTCTGGCTTTGGCGGGGGTCAGTTCCGCCACGTCGATGTGCGTCACCCCGGCGTAGCGCCGCTCGGCTTTGCCCAACGGCCAGCAGGCGATCTCGAGCGTCTCAAAACCGTTGGACGAAGCCCACGCCGCCACCTGTTCGAGCGGTCGGGCGGGGAAAGCAGCCGTAAACAAACCCAGTTTCATGTTTTACCTCCACCTCATTCGATTGTGACCCAGCAATCTTCCCGGGCGCTCTTCTCGACGGCCTCGCACAACTGCAATTCGTAATGCCCGTCGGCAAAGGTTGGGAAGTCGGGTGTGGCAGAAAAATCGCCCTGGCGGATATAGGCATACACTTTGGCCGCCATTTGTTTAAAGGTATCGGGAAAGCCCTCGTTGTGCCCGCCGGGGTACGACACCACGGCGCGCGCCTCGGGCGCCAGCAGCGAGGGATCCTTGAGCAGCAGCTCGTTCGGTCGGTCGCGGTGCCCGATCCACAGTTCGTTGGGCCGCTCCGACTCAAAGGCAATCGCCGCCCGGGCGCAGTCGATTTCATAATACAGGCGGTTCTTGCGCCCGGCGCTGACCTGCGAAACGGTCAACACCCCGTGCGCCCCGTTCTGGTAGCGCAGCAGAATCGAGGCGTAATCTTCGGTGTAGATCGACTGGTCGATGTAATCTTCCGGGGTGAGCAGCTTGCCGGTGTAGGTCTCAACCGGCTTGGATGGCTTCTTGCGCACCGGCAGGAAGGTCTTGAAATCGGCCATGACCGCTTCGACGCGCAGCCCGGTGATGAAGGTAATCAGATCCAGCCAGTGCGAACCGATGTCGGCCACGGCGCGCAGCGAACCGCCCAACCCGGGTTCCAGGCGCCAGTTCCAGTCGGTGGGCAGCAGCAGCCAGTCCTGTAAATAGGAACCGTGCATGCTGTAAACCGCCCCCAGGTCGCCGCTCTGTACCATGGCGCGCGCCTGCTGCGAGATGGGGTAAAAGCGCAGGTTGAAATTGATGGCGTTGACCCGCCCGGTTTCGGCCGCCAGGCGCACCAGTTCGGCCGATTCGGTCGTGTTCATCGCCAGCGGCTTCTCGCACACCACATGTTTACCGGCCAGCAGGGCGGCTTTGGCCTGCGGGAAGTGCAGCAGATTGGGCGTTGCCAGGTGCACCACCGTAATTTCCGGATCGGCCAACATCGCTTCAAACGAGGCGTAGGCGCGCTCGATGCCCAGTTCGGCGGCCTTTTGTTCGGCCAGGGCGGCGCTGGATTCGGCCAACCCGACGACCTTCACGTTGATGCGCCGCAGCCCTTCCAGATGCGCCGGACCGATAAACCCGGTGCCGGCGATGCCGACTTTGATCGAATCAGTAACCATGCGTGTCCTCCATTTGGGTTAGCGTGCCTTTTTTGAAGTCCTCCAGAATGGTGACCGTGGCCGTGGCTCCCACCCGCGTGGCGCCGGCGTCGATCATCTGCAAGACGGCCTCGAGGGTGCGCACACCGTGCGCCGCCTTGACCTGCACCTGCGGGCCAACCGTGGCGCGCATCAGACGGATGTCTTCAACCGTGGCGCCGCTGGGGGCAAAGCCGGTCGAGGTCTTGACAAAGTGCGCCCCGGCTTCTTCCACCAGCCGCGAGGCGGCTGTAATCTCATCTTTGGTCAGGTAAGCATTTTCCAGGATCACCTTGACCAGGTTACCCTGGGCCGCCGTCACCACGGCGCGTATCTCTTCACGCACGTAATCGTACTGACCCGAGCGCAGGGCGCCGATGTTGATCACCATGTCAATCTCGGTGGCGCCGTTGGCAACCGCGTCGCGGGTCTCAAACACTTTGGTCGCCACGGTCGAATTACCGTGCGGGAAGCCCACCACCGTCCCGACCGCCACGTCGCTGCCCTGCAGCTGCGCTGCCGCCAGCGTCACATGACAGGGTTTGACGCACACCGAAGCCACATGATAGCGGGCCGCCAGTTCGCAGCCGGCGACGACGTCCGCCTCGGTCAGTTCGGGCTTGAGCAAAGAATGATCGATGGTCTTGGCTAACTGTTCCAGGGTAATGGTTTTGCTATTCAAAGTCGACATTTCACTATACATCCTTCTTCCAGAGATCGATTGGTTTTTCAACCTGCGGTGGCGTATAGGGGAAGGTAATCTTGCGCCCCTCACCCGCAGATTGGTAAGCTGCGTACAGAATCTTGAGCACTTCGCGCCCGTCTTCGCCGGTCTCGAGCGGCTCTTCCTTGCCCAACACACAATTGACAAAATGCTGTATTTCCTGCGGGAAACCGTAATTCCAGACTTCCTCAAACATGGTAAAGGTCCAGCCCTGGGTGCTGCCGGCCTTTTCGACGGCATAGCCGTAGCCCTCGGCGCTGTAAGTCCACAAGGCGCTGCCCTTCAACAGATCGGCGCGGGTGTTGCCCTGGGTGCCGTAGACCTCGCAGCGGTCGTCCACGCCGCCACCCTTGATCCACGAGTCTTCGGCAATGTTCAACAACCCGCCATCGTATTCCACGATGCAGATCGAGTGATCCTCGCCACGCGTGCGCCCCTTGTGCAGCAAGGTATCCATGTAGGCCGTCACGCTTTTCACCTGCGGCTTGCCCAGCAGCCAGCGCCCGTATTCCACCGAGTGACAGCCCATATCCAGCAGCACCCCCCCGCCGGACAGGTTGACATCCCAGAACCAGGGCATGTGCGGGCCATCGTGTTCCTCCGACTGCTTCACCAACAGCGGCACGCCGATGGCCCCTTCCTGGATCAACTGCTTGACGCGCACGTATTTGGGCGCAAAGAGCAGTTCCTCGGCGTACAGCAGCAAAACGCCGCACTGCTTACAGGTGGCGATCATCTCGTCGGCTTCTTCCAACGTCTTACACAACGGCTTTTCGATGATGACGTGCTTGCCGGCGCGGGCCGCCGCCAGGGTGACCTCGCAGTGCAGGTAGTTAGGAATACCGATCGAGACCACGTCCAGGTCGGGCATCGTGAGCATCTCGCGGTAATCGCTGAAGGCGTAGGGAATGCCCTTCTCTTTGGCAAAGTGTGCGGCATGGTTCGGAGAAGCCACCGCCACCACCTCGGCGTTGGGCACAAAGCGCTGGATAGCGTAGGCATGGATATCGGACACGAAGCCCGAGCCGATCAACCCAATCTTGACAGTCTTGCTCATCGCAACTCCTCCTTGAGAACTTACTGGCGCAGACCGCGCTGGCGGCCGTAGATCGAGATGAGCAGCAGCAACGTGCCGCCCAATACCATCTGACGGATCGATTCGGGCATTTGCATGGTGGTTAACAGGCTGGTAATCAGGGTCAGGACGATGGCGCCCGCCATGCTGCCAAAATAACTGCCCTTGCCGCCCGAGAGCAGCGTGCCGCCCACGGCCACCGCCGCAATCGAGGGGAAGAGGAAGGGATTACCCAGGGCGATGAAGACCACCCCGGTATTGCCCACCACCAAAAAACCGCCGAAACCGGCCAGCAGCCCGGCCAGCGCATAGGTCGCCAGCACCATGCCGGTCACGTTGACGCCCGAGAGGCGGGCGGTGGTACGGTTGACGCCGATGGCAAACAGGTTCTTGCCAAAGGTGGTACGTTCCAGCAGCAACCACATCAGCGCCCCAAAGATCAGCCACAGCAGGATGGCGCCGGGGATACCGGCGAACCACGGCCGGGCGATGAGGCGGGTCATGATTGGGGCCACCTTGCCGCTCACGTTGCCGTGATTGACGATGATGATCAACCCGGTGATGACGCCCGACATGCCCAGCGTCATCACGAAGGGCGAAATCTTGAGGAAGGTCACCCCCACACCGTTAATCAACCCGATCAACGCCCCGACCAGCAGGCTGACCAGCAGCGCCGGCAGGACGCGCTCGTCGGCGCCGTTGACGATCACGTAGGTCAGGATGGCGGTCAGCGTCACCACCGAGCCGGACGAAAGATCGATGCCCTCGCCGCCGCTGATGATCACCAGCGTCTGACCGGCGGCGATCACCCCCAGGAAAACCGCCAGGCGCAGAATGTTGGTGCCCTGCGCCGCGGCGATGGACAGATCGCTGCCAAAGCCGTTGGGCAGGAAACCGCTGAGCAAGAACAACACCACCGCCAGGATGAGCGCCGCAAGCGGTGGAGAAATGCTGATCCGTTTCATGATCGCCTCCCCCGCAATAGATTGAGGATACCCGGCATGGCCAGCGCCATGACGATAATGAAGGCGTTGACAAACGTGCGCCACCAGGTATCGATGTTCGCAAACGAGATGATGTTCTGGATCACACCCAGGGTGATGGAGCCGATGATTGCCCCCGTCACCCCACCCACACCGCCGCTCATCGACGTGCCGCCGATGACCACGGCCGTGACCGAAGACAGGGTGAGCGGGTCGCCGATGCGGGCGTTGCCCGACCCGGCCAGCATGGTGATGGCAATGCCACCCAGCGCCGCCATAAAGCCCGAGATGACGTAGGTGCTGAAGCGCACCAGATCGACCGGCACGGCGGTTTCATAAGCCGCCTGCGCCTTGCCGCCCACGGCAAACAGGTAGCGGCCGTAACGCGTGGAGCGCAGGAAGACCCAGGCCAGGATCAGGACGGGGAAGATGTAAAATGCCAACGGCAAACCCAGCGGCGTGGTGGTGCGGTAAAAACTCGACACACCGGCCGGAATGCCCCCGCCCGGCTGGGGCAGGATCCACAGCGCCACCCCGGCGAACAAAAAGCTGGTGGCGTAGGTGGTAATGATCGGCTGCAAACGCAGATAGGCGATGAAGAAGCCGTTAATGGCGCCGGCCAGCACGCCCACCAGCAAGGCCGCGCCGATATACAGGGCAACCTGGTCGGAGGGCGCATCCAGCCCGACGCGCGTCGCCAGCAGGGCGTTGACAATCGATACGATGGCGCCGACCGAGATATCGATCCCCCCGGCGATGATCACCACCGCCTGTCCGACCGCTACCAGGATGAGCGGCAGGAACACGCGCATGTTGCCGTTCAACGTCTCGCGGGCAAACATGTCGGGCTGGAAGAACAGGTTGATCAGGATGGCGACCACAAACACGATCAACGAAAAGAGGAACGGATAACGCGAGGAAATTTGCTGCCAGCGGGAGCGCTTCATGCCTCACCTCCGTTGGAAACGCCCAGGCTGGCCGCCACCAGGTTGGTGCGGGTCAGGGCGTCGCCGCTCAGTTCCAGGCGGATGGCGCCATCGTGCATCACCAGCACCCGGTCGCACAGCCCAATCAATTCTTCATCGTCGCTGCTGTAAAACAAAATGGTGGTTCCCTCCGCGCACAACTGCGAAAGCAATTTATAAAACTCGGCCTTGGTGCCCACGTCCACCCCCTTGGTGGGGTCGTCCAACAAGAGCAGGTGGGGTTTGCGTTTGAGCCACTTGCCGATCACCACCTTCTGGGCGTTGCCGCCCGAAAGGCTGCTGACCGGTGCATCCAGCCCGGCCATTTTCAAATTCAGGCTGTCGCCCACTTCCTGGCTGTCCTGGCGCGCCTTGCGCACGCGCAGCGGCAGGCCATAACTGCGCCAGGAAGGCAGCATCATATTTTCCAGGATGGAACGGATGAACAGGAGCCCTTCGCGGGCGCGGTCGCCCGGCACGAGCGCCACGCCCTTCTGGATCGCCTGGCGCGGGTGGGTGAAGCGCTCCGGTGAACCGGAGATCGTTACCTGGCCGCGATAGGGGATGTCGCCGAACAGCGCCAGCAGCAAATCGCGCTGTCCCTGGCCCTTGAGCCCGCCCAGCCCCAACAACTCGCCCTTGCGCACACGAAACGATACACCTTTAAGCACGTCGGTCTGGATGTTTTCTACCGCCAGGCTGACTTCGTTCTCGGCCAGTTTTTCCTGCTGGCTGCTCTGCCGGGCGTAATTGAACGCCGAGGCCTTCTCGATCATCAGCGCCACCAGGTCTTTTTCACTGACTTCTTTTATCATACCGGCGCCCACCGTCTTGCCGTTGCGCAGCACTGAATAACGGTCGGCAATACGGAAGATTTCTTCCATGCGGTGAGACACAAAAACGATCGCTTTCCCCTCCAGCTTCCACTTCGCCACCAGGTCAAACAGACGCTGCACCTGACGGTTATCCAGGCTGGCGGTGGCCTCGTCCAGGATGAGCAGGCGCGGGTCGAAACTGACGGCCTTCAGAATTTCGATGATTTGCGCCTCATCGGGCGGCAACAAAGCGACCGGGGTATCCGGGGTCAGTTTTTCCTTATAAGTGCCCTCGAATAACCCTAAAAGGGCCTCGGTACGGGCCCGGATTTCACGCTGGTTGACGATCAATCCCCAGCGGCGGGGTTCGCGGGCAAGCCAGATATTCTCGGCTACGGTCATCTGGGGGATCAGGCTGAGCTCCTGGAAGACGGTGGAAATACCCAGGTCTTTGGCTGCCTGAGGGGAAGAGAAATGCACGGGCCTGCCATCCAGGAGTAGTTGCCCTCCATCGAGGACAACTACTCCATTGATGACCTTACTCATCGTGCTTTTGCCGCTTCCATTCGCCCCAACAAGCGCCACGACCTCACCTGCATGTACATCCAGGTTACCGTCGGAGAGGGCGACCACGCCCCCATACCGCTTTACGATGTTTTGGGCAGAAATGGATACGGTCATCGGCTTATTTCACAAAGAACTGTTGAACTTCCTCGTCGGTCATGATGCCGTCCAGCAGGTAGGCATCCGGCTTGTCCTTGCAGATGTCCAGACCCTTCTGGAAGTTCTCTTTGGTGATGACAACCGGCACGGGAATGGTGAACATGCGCTTGAACTCGCCCGTCAGCTTGCTCTCGTCCAGCTTCTTGCCCATCAACATGTTGACGGCGATGCGCAGACCGGTCGGCGAAACGCCCGGCGGGTTGGCGACGGCGATGGTCTCGAAGTCGGGCTGATCCTTGAGCGCCTGCTCCCACAGCTTGAGGAACTGGCAGCGGCCCTCACCTACCACCACCGGCCACTTCTGCGGGTTGGCAGCCATCAACGCCTGCAGGGCGCCAATCGCCATACCATCCTGCGTCCAGTAACCGTCCAGGGTCGGGAACGACGCCAGGAAGTTCGACATCACCTGTTGGCCGGTCGCTTCGTCCCACTTGCCCGTGTCGCGGCCCACCACCTTGATATCCGGGTAGCCCTTGAGCACTTCTTCCACACCGTTCATGCGGGCCACGTTGGCCGGGTGACCGGGGAAGCCTTCGATCAGGACGATGTTACCCTTGCCGCCCATCTTCTCGGCCAGCCATTTGGCGCTCGTCTTGGCCCATTCCTTCTGGTCGATGCCGACGTTGTAGACACCCTTGGCGCCAATCTCCTGGTCAACGGAGATGACGATGATGCCCTTGGCGACCGCTTCTTCCAGCGTGGCGTTCAACCCGTTCACGTCGCCCGGGTTGACCAGGATGGCGTCCACCTTCTTGTTGATCAGGTTCTGCAACTGCTGGATCTGGCCGGCCACGTCCGTGTCGGCGCTCTCGATCACCAGGTCGTTGGTGAGCCCAAGTTTCTTATACTCGTCGTTGATTTCCTTCAACTCGGCGATCATCTGCGTGCGGTATTCGCTGCTGATGAAGGGGTTGGAAATACCGATGGTGAAGGGCCCCTTCTTCAGCGTCGTCTCGGCCGCCGCAGCGGGCTTGTCGCTGACAAAGAACTGCTGCACTTCCTCGTCGGTCATGATGCCGTCCAGCAGGTAGGCATCCGGCTTGTCCTTGCAGATGTCCAGACCCTTCTGGAAGTTCTCTTTGGTGATGACAACCGGCACGGGAATGGTGAACATGCGCTTGAACTCGCCCGTCAGCTTGCTCTCGTCCAGCTTCTTGCCCATCAACATGTTGACGGCGATGCGCAGACCGGTCGGCGAAACGCCCGGCGGGTTGGCGACGGCGATGGTCTCGAAGTCGGGCTGATCCTTGAGCGCCTGCTCCCACAGCTTGAGGAACTGGCAGCGGCCCTCACCTACCACCACCGGCCACTTCTGCGGGTTGGCAGCCATCAACGCCTGCAGGGCGCCAATCGCCATACCATCCTGCGTCCAGTAACCGTCCAGGGTCGGGAACGACGCCAGGAAGTTCGACATCACCTGTTGGCCGGTCGCTTCGTCCCACTTGCCCGTGTCGCGGCCCACCACCTTGATATCCGGGTAGCCCTTGAGCACTTCTTCCACACCGTTCATGCGGGCCACGTTGGCCGGGTGACCGGGGAAGCCTTCGATCAGGACGATGTTACCCTTGCCGCCCATCTTCTCGGCCAGCCATTTGGCGCTCGTCTTGGCCCATTCCTTCTGGTCGATGCCGACGTTGTAGACACCCTTGGCGCCAATCTCCTGGTCAACGGAGATGACGATGATGCCCTTGGCGACCGCTTCTTCCAGCGTGGCGTTCAACCCGTTCACGTCGCCCGGGTTGACCAGGATGGCGTCCACCTTCTTGTTGATCAGGTTCTGCAACTGCTGGATCTGGCCGGCCACGTCCGTGTCGGCGCTCTCGATCACCAGGTCGTTGGTGAGCCCAAGTTTCTTATACTCGTCGTTGATTTCCTTCAACTCGGCGATCATCTGCGTGCGGTATTCGCTGCTGATGAAGGGGTTGGAAATACCGATGGTAAAGGTTTTCTTGGCCGGTTCGGCCGGGGCAGCCGGGGCTTGGGTCGCGGCGGGCGCCTCAGGGGCCTTGGTGGGTTCAACCACCGGGGCCTTGGTGGGTTCAACCGGGGCGGCCGGGGCCTTGGTCGGCTCGGCGGGTGCGGGCGTGGCCGGCGCGGCGCAGGCAGCCAGCATGGCGGCGATCATGACCAATGCCAGCACCACCATCAAGGGCCGGGAATAACTATGCTTCGTGGACATTCCTTTTTCCTCCAGAAATTGGTTGAAAAGAATTTAACATCTGAACGCATGGGCGTGCAGACATCCCAAAAGAACACAAGCGCTCCTCTCTCTACTCTCACCTCCTTTCACATGCTGCCGGTCGTCTACCCGACCAGGCCAGAGACAGACGGGATAGAGCTAAACGGAAAGCTCGATACAGGCATCTTCCCAAATAAACAGATGATCCAGAGCCAGGCAAACCGCCCCGGTGATCCCTGCTTCGGCGCCCATCACCGAATAATCGATCATCAGGTGACGGGTGGCCAGCGGGGTGGAACGGCCCAACACCGTCTGGCGCATCGAGGCAAGCAGTTGGTTGCCCAGTGAGGTCACCCCGCCGCCGATGAAGATGTGGCTGGGGTTAAAGAAATTGATCAGGCTGGCGAGCACCTCGCCGATCAGGCGACCGCTGTTTTGAATGATCTCGAGCGCCACCGGGTCGCCCTCGCGCAGCGCCGCCCCGACATCCTCCGGCGAGAGCCAGCCGCCGTTGGCCTCGTAGCGCCGGGCAAGCACGGGGCTGGTGTTGTGCTGCGCGGCTTCCGTCGCCCGTGCGGCGATGGCCGGCCCGGCGGCCATCGCTTCCAGGCAGCCGCGGTTGCTGCAACGGCAGACCGGGCCCTGCTTATCGACGCAAATGTGGCCGATATCGCCGGCGCAGCCGTTGAAACCGCGGTGCACCCGCCCGCCCGAGACGATCCCGGCGCCGATCCCGGTGCCGATTTTGACAAAGATGAAATGATCCAGACCGATGCCGCGCCCGGCGCGCAGTTCACCCAGGGCCATGATGTTGACGTCGTTATCCACCAGAACGAAAGCCGTCGGAAACGTACCGGCAAAGAACTCGCCGATCGGGTAACCTTCCCATTCAGGCATCAACGGCGGGGCCACCAGCACACCATGTGCAAAATCCACCGGGCCGGGGACCCCCACGCCAATGCCCAACACCTGCCCGGCCTGCGCCTTCTGCCGGTCGAGCAGCCCCAGCGCCAGGGCCACACAGCGCCCCAGTACCTGCTCGGGCGAGTTGCGCACGTCGGCGGGTTCGGCGGCGCGTTGCAGCACCTGCCCGCAGGCGTCCGTCAGGGCCACATCGACGCTGGTGGCGCCGATGTCTACACCCAGGATGTAGCCGAGGCGATCGTTGATGCTCAACAAACGCGGCCGGCGCCCGCCTTCCGAATTGCCCACCCCGACCTCTTTCAAGAAGCCTTTGCGGATCAATTCATCCACCTCGGCGCCAATCTTGGCGCGCGACCAGCCGGTCACCTGAGCGATGTCCGTGCGCGAAATCTGGCCGTGTTTGCGCAAAGCACGAATGATTTGCGCCTCCGGATAGCGGATTACGAACGGGGCCTGCGTCTTTACAGAGGTTGGGTCAACCGGTTTAGCGGGCATAAAGGTTCACATCCGAGACAGGGAGTATGGTATCACTGTAGCACGCCAGATTAGTAAAGTCAATGACGTAATTCCGCTTTTTTGATTAGAACTTATTTTATTTTATAAAATAAGTTCGCCATAATGCGCAGCAAGAATTCGGGGCGCGCCGCCAGCCAGCGCCACGTCAACGGGGGTACAATTACCGGTCAGACCGGCCCGAAAGCAAACGCAAGAGGTGTTGTTTGTTCAGTATAAAACATTTCCTGATCAGAGTCAAGCCAAATTCAACATAATACAACTTTTTACAACACAAAAATGTTATAATATGTTAAGTTTGATAAGATAAACCCTATCTACACTCACGAGGTAATCGCCATGCACAGAGAAAAGCGGCACGCTCAAATTCTGGATATCCTGCTTCAAGAAAAACTGGCCACTATCGCCGACCTCAGCCAGCGTCTGGACACCTCGTACATGACCATCTGGCGCGACCTCGAGGCGCTGGAAACGCAGGGGCTGGTGCAGCGCGTGCGCGGTGGGGCAACCCTGCCCCCCCCCGGCGCCGCCGGCGCCCCGGCGGGCATTCAGCCCATCCTGCGCCCAATCGATGAGGTCAAAGGCAAGATCGGGCGCTACGCCGCCCAGCACCTGGTGGAAGACGGCGATTACCTGACCATCGAAGCCGGCACAACCGCCAGCAGCATGGTGCCTTTCCTGACGCAGGCCAACCTGACCGTACTGACCAACGGCCTGTTTACGACCGGGATGGCCTTCGCCGCCCTGCACAACATCACCCTGATTTGCAGCGGCGGAATCCTGATCGAAGCGGGGGCATTCACCGGCCCGCAGGCCGAAGAATTCTTCGCCAAATTCCGGGTCAAGAAGGCTTTCCTCGGCGCCCAGGGCGTGACCCTCGAAGACGGCTTCACCGACCCCAGCCCGCTGTACCTCAACCTGAAGGCAGCCATGAAACGCATGGCCGAGACGACCATCCTGATGCTTGACTCGAGCAAATTTGGCGTGCGCTCGTTGATGCAGGCCCTGCCGTTGGAAGAAGTCGACATCCTGGTCACCGACAGCGCCGCCCCGGCCGGGCTGGTCGCCGCATTGCGCCAGCGCGGCCTGGACGTGCGCATCGCAGACTGAACGGCGTAAGGCCATCCCATCGTATTCGCAGCTATGCAGTTCTTAAGGTACCAAAAACACCCGTTTGCGACTACTCTTTGATCTGCTGCAAAATCTCGCCGGTCTGCTTGTGCTTGAGGATCAGTTTGGTCTTGCCGTCCGGCATTTTTTCTTCTTTGATCAACAGGAAATCCTGATTGTATTCGCGGGCGTGCTTTTCTTCGCCGCCGGCGGCCGCGCCGCGCCACACTTCCAGGTTGATCGCCTCCCACTTCTTGCTCTCGGCCGAGCGATAGCAGGCGTCCATAATGGCGTTGACCACGTAACCATCGTAGAAGGTCTCCATCGGTTGAGCGCCGCCGTCCAGGGCGTCCAGCATGTCCTTGAACATGTGGGCGTAACCCAGAGCGTGCACCTCGTCGCCGACCGGGAAGAGCCAGCCCTTATCGCTTTCCGCCTTTTCGGCTACGTAACCGCCCTCGCCCACCGCGGTGAACATCTCAAAGCCGGTGCGCAGCCAGTGATTGAGCCAGATGGTGCCCTCGGTGCCCGAAACCTCGTCGCGCAAATCCATGCCGCCGCGGAACGTCCAGCTCACTTCGAACTGCCCCACGGCGCCATTTTCATAGCGCACCAGCCCGACGGCGCTGTCTTCGGCCTCGATGGGGTGCACCTGGGTATCCGCCCAACACATCGCCTCCACCGGGCGCACGTCCTTGCCGATGAAGTTGCGATTGATCTCGATGCAATGACAGCCCATATCGACGATCGCCCCGCCGCCCGAAAGCTTCTTATTCCAGAACCAGTCGCTGTGCGGGCCGGGGTGCGTCTCGCGCGAACGAGCCCACAGCACCCGCCCCAGCGCCCCGTTGCGCACCGAGGCCAGCGCCTTGAGCGTCTTGGGAGTGTAAACCAGGTCTTCCAGATAGCCGGCAAAGACGCCCGCCTTCTCGACCGCCGCCAGCATCTCGAGCGCCTCGGCGGCATTGCGGCCCAGCGGTTTGGTGCACAACACCGCCTTACCCGCCGCCGCCGCCGCCAGAATCGCCTCCTTGTGCAGATAATTGGGCAGCCCGACGACCACCAGATCGGTCTCGGCGTCGTTGATCGCCTCGGCGATGCTGGTCGTCCAGCGCGGGATACCCCATTGGGCGGCGAACGTCTCGGCCTCGGCCTGGGTGGCGGCGCACACCATCTTAATCTCGTCCCGGCTGCGCATTCCCAGCAGCGTGCCCGTATAAAACGAGCCGATCAGACCGGTGCCCAGCATACTAATCTTGCGCATACGCTTCTCCTTGGATGGATTTTGGAAAGGGGGATGGAATAATTGCGAATGTTCGCACATTTGATTATACAGAAGGCGGCGAAACTTGTCAATAATCGCATCTCACCCCCAAAATCAGCTTTTGTAACCCAAAAATCTTGCCGTTGACCGCTAAAAAGGTTTGGCGGTATAATAAATGTACGATCAATCGGATTTTAACAACAGGTGAAGAACAATGCCCGCAACCATGACGTCGCGCCAACGTGTGCAAACAGCCCTCAACTTTGAGGAACCCGACCGGCTCCCCACCGCCCTATGGGGCGGCCCTTACGGGATCGTCGACGAGGTCTATTTCAGGTTGCTCGAACGCTTTGACCTCGGCCAGCCGGTGCCGCCCTTCCGCAGCGGCCACACCATCTCTTATATCGACGACCGCGTCCTCGACCGCCTCGGCACGGACCTGCGCTACGTATACCCCACCCTCTCACCCACCAGCCCCAGCCAGGCCACCGCCGACCCCGACACCTTTCTGGACGCCTTCGGCCAGACCTGGAAACGCGCTTACCCGTATTACTACACCGCCGCAGGGCTGTTGACCGACATCACCCACGCCGCTCAGATCGACGAACGCGTTCACTGGCCCGACCCGGACGATCCCAAATGGTTTGCCGGTGTGCGCGCCCGCGCCGAACACCTGCGCGCCGCCACCTCCGCCTACGTCGTGGCGCGCATGGTCGTCTCACACGGCCCGTTCCAAACCGCCTGCGATCTGCGCGGCACAGAGAAATTCATCTTCGACATGACCGACAATCCCGAGCTGGCCCACACCCTGATCGAGCGCATCACCGCTACCTTTTGCGCCCTGTCCATCCGCTATCTCGAGGCGTGCGGCGACAACGTCGACATGATCGAACTGCCCGGCGACGATTACGCCGGCAATACCAACCTGATCCTCTCGCCGCGCATGTTCCGCCAGTTCATCCAGCCGGCGGTCGCCCGCCTGGTGCAGACCATCAAGACCTGCCGCCCGGGGATCAAGGTCATGCTGCACAGCGACGGCGCCATTCAAAAACTCATCCCCGACCTGATTGCCACCGGCATCGACGTGCTCCACCCGCTCGAACCACTGCCCGCCAACGACCTGGCCGCCATCAAAGCCACGTACGGCCGGCAGGTGGCCTTTCTGGGCGGGATCGACATCTCACACGCCCTGCCCGGCAGCGCCGCCGATGTGATCGCCGAGACACGCCGCCGTATCGCCCAGCTTGCCCCCGGCGGCGGCTACATCCTGGCCCCCGCCAACCACATCCAGGCCGACGTCCCGGCCGAAAACATCCTCACCCTCTATCAAACGGCGCAGCAACTCGGCGTCTACCCGATCAACCTCAGCTGAAGGAGCCCACGTGGAAGACGATCGCTTTACTCATTTCGGCGTCGCCCCGGTCGACCCGCACTCGCCGGTGCCGCTCTACCATCAGGTTTACACCCAGCTGCGCGAGCGGCTGCGCTCGGGGCAGATCAAGGCAGGCGAGATGCTCCCGGCCGAGATCGAACTATGCCGCGCCTACGGCGTCGGCCGCCAGACCGTGCGCCAGGCCATCGCCCGCCTGGTGGATGAGGGCCTGTTGGAGCGCTTCGCCGGGCGCGGCACCTTTGTGCGCGAACCGTCCGACCGGATGAAGTTCTACCTGGATCGCAGTTTCACCCAGCAAATGGCCGAGATGGGCATCCAGGCGCACTCCAAGATCCTCAAGCTCACCGGCGGCGTGATCGACGAGACCGCCCCGGCCGCCCTGCAACGCAAGAACGGCGCCCCCTGCCTGCACCTCACCCGCCTGCGCTACGGCGACCAGCAGCCCATCGGCTTCCAGACCACCACCATCCTTACCACGCAATGCCCCGGTTTGGAACAATACGATTTCAACCAGGAATCGCTCTACAACATCCTCTCGACCGTCTACCGCCTGCCGATCGTCGAAATCAGCCACGTGGTCAGCGCCGTGGCCGCCAGCGAGATCCACGCCCGCATGCTGCAGACCCAGCCCGGCACGCCGCTGCTGCTGGTCAAGACCGCCGCCTACCTGGAAAACGGCGAACCGATCGAGGCCACCATCAGCTATTACCGCGCCGACAAATACGAATTCATGACCCGCCACCAATACAAAGAATGCGATTGACATCGTCAGGAGAACCGCAATGCCAGCCGACGCCTGTGCGCAATACCTGAAGGCCGCCCAACAGATTCTAGAACGCATCGCAGCCACCCAGCAAGAAGCCATCCAACGCGCCGCCGACCTCTGCGCCGGCGCCATCGCCAACCGCGGCCTGGTGCACCTGTTCGGCACCGGTCACTCACGCATCTTTGTCGAAGAAATGTTCCCGCGCCACGGCAGCTTTCCGGGCTTTCACCCCATCGTCGAGCTGTCGCTTACCTATCACAACCCGGTGGTGGGGGCCAACGGCCAGCGCCAGGCCATGTTCCTCGAACACGTCGAGGGCCTGGGCAAAACCATCCTGCGCAATTTTGTCTTCGAGACCCCGGATTGTTTTCTCATCTTCTCCAACAGCGGCGTCAACCAGGTGGTGGTCGAGGTAGGCCTCGAGGCCCGGCGCATGAACCTGCCGTTGATTGCGGTGGTCTCGCTGGAACACTGCCTGGCAGCCAGGGCGCTGCACACTTCGGGCAAGAAGCTCAGCGACATCGCCGACGTGGTCATCGACAACTGCACCCCGGCCGGCGACGCCCTGGTGACCATCGCCGGGCTGGACGACCCGGTCGGCCCCGGCTCGACCATCGGTGCGGCGGCGGTCACCAACGCGCTCAAATGCGCCGTGGCCCAACGCCTGACCGCCCTGGGCCAGCCGCCCGTCGTGCTGACCAGCAGTTATTTCATCGGCGAAGAAGCCTCACACCAACGTTTTGACGCCTGCTACGACGATTATCGCCAACGCGTCCAGCGCGTCTACGGCCGCTGCTCGTAGCCGGGATGCGCTCCACGCGCCCACTGGCACAAGAACCCCACCTCCAGCCGAACGGGCGAGAAAGCCGGGCTCCTACGAAGTGCGCGCCAGCGTACGCAGTTCGCCAACCAATTCCTGCCACAACGCATACGAAGCCGAGAGCGTGTCCGCCCCGGCGCCCCAGGCAATCACCTGGCGCAATCGCCGCTCGCACTCCACCGGCCGGAGTTGAAACCCGCGCAGATATTCTTCGCTGCGCTTCCGGCTGGGGAAAAAGGTGCCGTTCAACGCAAACAGCGCCTGCAAGAAATGATCCAATGCCAGTTCCAGGGCAAAGTGGTAAAAGAACACGTCGCCGCGCTGCACGGCGCGTTCCAAATCTTCCACGTCTTGCAATCCGGCCAGGTGATGCGCCGCCACCGCCGCGGCCAGCCCGGGCGGATATACTTCCAGGCGGGAACGCAGGGTCTGCAAAAAGCCATCCGGATCATACAACGCCCGCATCGTTTTCCACATGGCGCAGCGCCCCAACGGATAATACTCGCCGTCCACCCGGCCCAGGAATTTTCCCGCCAGGATGGCGTCCAATTCGGCCCGGGTTTCTTCCAGTGTAAAATACAGGGCCCAGGTCTCAATGCCGCACAAAAAACAACGGTCGCCCACCCCCCAATGGCTGTCTTCGATGCACCCGACCTCGATTTGCGCCGCGCTGCCCCCGGGAGAGGCCAGGATGGCGGCGCGCTGCGCCGCGGCCGGGATCCGTTCACAGTAGATAAAGAGATCGATATCCCCTTCCCCTGGTTCAGGGTAAGGGCGGTCGCCGCCGCTCATTCCCACGGCGCGTATCTCCGGGTGAGCGGCCGCACAGCGCACCAGTTCGTTTAACGGCAAATCCAAATCGGGCACAGGGATGATTTTACCCCAGAAACAATGACGCCGCCGTTTCCGGCGGCATCCAACAGAAAATTCAGGGCTTCCTGTTACAACAACCAGCAGAGGAACCCACCGACCGCAGCCAGCAAAATCAGGATCACAATTATCGCCTTCACACAGGTCGGCAATCCCTTCCTCCCCTTTTCGTTCGTTTGTACAGTCATGTTCATTTCTCCTTTTCAGTTCATCCAGAATCTTGCGTGGTTGCATTGTCACGTGGCACAGCCATCACGTCGTTTAAAAATTGCACGATCGCCGCGTTTACCCTGGCGCGGTGGCCCAGCAGCAAATGGCCGCCGTCCGGCACGCTGAACAGGCGCACGTCCGGGAATTTCTCCGCCAGGCCGCGTACGTTCCCGGCAAGCGCCAGCGGATCATCCAGGGCGTGAAGCACCAGCACCGGAGCCATGACGCGCCGCGCCGCATAGGGGCTCTCGTCGTCTATTTCCGCATAGAAATCGGGGCTGATGGCGTACATATCAAAGACCATCCCGTCCATCCGCCCGCTGACCGGCAACGTTGTGGCAAGCGTTTCGTCGACCTCGGTCTGCTGCGGTGGGGTGAGCGCAAAACCCTGGGGCACCCCCACCATGCCCCGCATCGCCGGGCGAAAAACGGCCAGCAGCGCCCAATAGACAAAATCGCTGCGCAGCAAGACGTCAAACAGCATACGCGGCGGTGTGGCGGCTTTGACGGCCCCCGGAGCGGCCGGCGAGAGTAGGACAAGCGCCGCCGTGCGCTGCGGGTGACGCACGGCAAAACGAATGGCCGAGGTCGCCCCACCCGAGGTGGCAAAAATGGCTGCCCGCCGGATACCCAGCGTGTCGAGCAGACAGGCATACGCATCCGCCTGCATATCCAGCGTGGCGTTTTCCGGCAAAGGCGAACGCAGATAGCCAAAACGCGAGACGGCAATCGCCTGATACCCGCTGGCGACAAACGCATCGGCCAACATCAACCCCTGGTCGAACCCGCCCATGGCGCCGTGCACCACCAGCACCGGATCGCCCGTTCCCGCCACGGCGTACTCGACCGGCCCACATGCCGTGGCTGCCACCCGGCTGCCTCGCCGGTCAAGCGCTGCACGCGCGGCGCCGATTTCGCGCCGGTAACGCCCCACGCCCAGCGCGCCGCCAATGCAGAGAACGCCGCCCAGGACGGCCAGCAAACGGGTCTTGCTAGGAGACATCAGGGTCTCCTTTACGATCGACGCCGCGCACCTGGATGCGAACCATCACCACCGTTTGCACGGCCCGCGCCACTTCCTCGGCGCGCGGTTTTTTCTGGTCATCCAGGGTCACAGCATAAAACCGGGCGTCTGCCGGCACCTGGCGCAGATGCGCCGCCAGCCCGGCGGCGATGGCCTGTTTATCTTCAACGACCGGCTGCGCCAGGCCCTGGAATTCACGACCGCGGATGCGCAGGGTGACCGGCGCCCCGCCGCTCAGGTTCTTCCACCAGGCGGCGTGGGTGAAGATGAACACCTGATCGCCGGATTGAGAATAACTGACCGGGGTGGTGTATGTCTTGCCGCTCTTGCGCCCGGTGAAGGTGATCAGCAAAATGGTTTTACTGATCATGCCGTGCGCCGGCGAGCATAAGAGGAATTTCATGGCACGATTGACGAAAGGCGGGATGGTGGCTGGCTGAGACATTTCAAACTCCTTGATCTTTGTCGAGCGGGCAAAGATCGAACTTGATTTAAGGCGAACGAATACCCATGGCGCCTGGCAGGCCCATCTGGAAAAACTATTCTTTTGAACGACAGGGTGCGTCAGGCGGCGCGCATCCCCAGCAAACGATAAATGGCCCGGCGCACCACCTCGTCCGGGATATCGTGCCATTCGCCTGGGTACATGAGCATCAACCCGTTGATAAAGGCGAACAGGAAGGTCGACAACAGATTGGGCTCGATCTCCATCGGGAACACACCTTCCGCCTGCCCCTGGGCAAAAATGGCGTTCAACGACTGGTGGTAACCGGCCCCAATCTGCCCGCTGGAAAGGCCGAACTCTTCCAGATGCAGTTGTCCGCCCTGGTTGACCAGCGCCATGAGAATGGAGAAGAATTCTTCCCCGGCCGGCTCTTTCATCAGGATGAAGAAATGGCTCAAAAACGCCTGAAATTTCTCGGCCGCCGGCGCCGGGCCCGAAGCCGCCCCGGCCATCACCACTCCCAGCGCCTCAAACCCGGTCGCAAGCACCGCGGCGTAGATGTCCTTCTTGGAAGGGAAATACCAGTAGATGTTTCCCTGGCTCATCCCGGCGGCGCGAGCGATGTCTGAGACATTACATCCGTCGTAACCTTTTTCGGCAAACAGCCGCCGGGCGGTGGTGAGGATCTTTTCCCGGCTCTCGCTACGAATTTGTTCCGTTTGTTCTTTATTCCGCGGCATCGCAACCCTTTCTATGACTGACTTTTCAATCAATAATAAGATTATACAACCGACTGACTAAATAGTCAATATATCCAGGGGAACTCATCCAGAGAAAATGGGGCCGTATCCCGGCTTTATCACCGGAAAAATCCGCAATCGTACAGGATTGACAGCGCCCCGGAAAATGTAATAATGGAATAGTCGCGACGCTCCTCGAGGCCCGCCGGTGCCCGCTATCATTTATTTTTACCGTGCATAGAGTAATAAATGGACAAGACTTTATCCAATTTGCGGGCCATGACCCTCTTAAGCGCCGGTCTAGCGGCAGTCACGGCGATGCTCGTTTTGAGCGGCTGGGCGACAAGAACCTGGACTCTGACCAGTTTTGGACAGAGTTATGCCCCCATGGCCCTCGGTTCAGCCCTGGGCTACGCATTGTTCAGCAGCGCCATCCTCATCCGCTGCCTGCGCCCCACCTCACGCTACGCGCATTTCTACGGGCGCGTCGTCGCCGGACTGCTATCATTGGTCTGTTTGCTGGTATTGCTCCAGTTCTTCGCCAACATCGACCTGGGCTTTGAACAGTATCTGATGCCCCTGCCCGCCACGCCGCTGGAATACCGCGATTTTCGCATATCGCCGGTGACAGCCGCCGTGTTGATCCTGGCGGCGCACGCCCATCTGTTAACCCTGCCGGCCAGGCCCTCCCGGCTGGCGCGCCAGGTCGGCGGACTGCTGGCCTTACTGGTCACCGCCCTGGGCCTGCTCTCCATGCTTGGGTACAGTTACGGCGCTCCCTTTCTCTACACCAACGACCCGCTGTTGCCCCAATCGCTGCCCTCGGCCATAGCCTCCTTCTTCCTGGGGAGCGCCTTACTGGCCCGCTCCGGCCCACAGACATGGATCATGCAGCCTTTTGCCGGCGAATCAATGCGGGCGCAATTATTGCGCGTCTTTGTCCCCACCATTCTGACCGCCCTGATCCTGAGCACGTGGACAAACTACCTGCTGATCGGCACCCTGCACGCCAACCCGGCGCTCACCGCAGCCGGGATCAGCATGATTTTCCTGTTGTGCATCGCCGGCCTGGTCGGCATACTGGCCGGAAAAATTGGAGAACGGATCGATCAACTGGTGACAGAACTGAAAGAGTCGCAAAAATCCTTGCAACTCTTCAAGGCCATCATCGAAGAATCGCAGGAAGCCGTCACCATCACCGATCGCAACGGCAGGCTGGTCTATATCAACCCCGCCCACGTGCGCCTGTTTGGATATTCTCCAGAAGAAGCGCTCGCCCGAAGCGACAGCGACAATTACTCGCCCGAAGCGCGGCAAAAAGTCGAAAACGAAATTGCCCCACTGCTGGCGCTGGGCGGCAGTTGGGAGGGCGAACTGGATGCCTGCGACGCCCGCGGCCGGCGCTTTCCGCTGTGGACACGGGCCGGGGCCATTTGCGATGCCCGCGGCGCCCTGCTGTATCGCTTCAACTTCATGCACGACGCCAGCAAAAACCGGGCGCTGCAAGAAAAGCTGAGTGAAAGCGAACGACTTTTTCGCCTGATCGTTGAAAACATTCGCGATACCGTCTGGCTGATGGATATGAAGCTGAACATCACCTGGATCAACCCATCGGTGGAACAGACCCGCGGCTTCACCCTCCCGGAGTTGGGCACGATGACCCTGGACCAGCACCTGACGCCCCGCTCGTGGGAAAAAATCCGGGCCGCCATTCAGGAATTGCTCACCCCCGAGAATCTGGCCGACCCACAGGTAGAGATCCATTTCAGCAGCGAATTGGAATATACATGCAAAGGCGGCGGCGTGTTCTGGGGCGACACCACCATCCAGATGCTGCGCGACGCCAACGGAGCGCCGCGCGGTTTTTTGTGCGTCGGGCGCGACATCAACGAGCGCAAGAAGGCAGAAGAATTGCTGGTCAACAGCGAGAAACGCCTGCGCGCCCTGATCGAAAAATCGTCCGATGCCCTGGCGCTGGTGGATACCAGCGGGCGGCTGGTCTACCTCAGCCCGGCCTATGAACGTATCACCCATTACAGCAACGCCGAACGCCACAACCGCAATCCATTCGATTTGATCCACCCCGACGACCAGGCGATGGCGCGTGAGATGTATGCCGAAGTGCTGGCCGCGCCGGGCAACAGCCGGGCCTTTAGCGTGCGTTCGTTCACCAAAGACCACCAGTATCGCTGGCTGGAGGTGGTCGCCACCAACCTGATGCACGAAGCAACCGTACAGGCCATCGTGATCAACGCCCACGATATCACCGCCCGCCGTCAGGCCGAACTGGCCTTGCAGCGCCAGTTGCAGCGCATGCAGGTGCTGCGCGCCATCGATACCGCTATCGCCAGCGGAATGACGCTCGCACACACCTTCAATATGGTGCTCGAACAGGCGCTCTTCCATCTGGAAATGGAAGCGGCCAGCATCCTGTTGCTCAAACCTGATAAGGACCCGCACAAGCGAACCCTGGTCTTTGCCAGCGGCCAGGGTTTCTTGAGCGCAGGAATAAACGATGTGGCGCTGCCCTTTGCGCAAGGGCTGGCCTGGCAGGCCGTCCGGCAGCGCCAGCGCCTGGTCATTCCAGATATCCACCTGTACGACGATGATGAATTGGGCGTAATGATCAGCCAGGAACATTTTCGCTTTTATTGCGGCGCACCGTTGATCGTCAAAGGCGAGGTCAAGGGCGTGCTGGAAATCTTCAGCCGCTCATCTTTCACCCCCGACGGCGAATGGCTGGATTTTCTCGAGAACCTGGCCAACCAGACTGCCATCGCCATTGACAACGCCGCCCTGGTCGAAGGGCTGCAACGCTCGCACGCCGAACTGAGCGAGGCGTACGAGGCCACGATTGAAGGTTGGGCTCAGGCGCTGGAACTGCGCGACAAAGAAACCAGAGGCCATTCCGACCGGGTGACGGCGCTGACGCTGGAACTGGCGCAGAAAATGGGCCTGAGCGCCGAAGAACTGATCCACCTGCGCCGCGGCGTCTTTCTGCACGACATCGGCAAGATGGTCATCCCTGACAACATCTTGCTCAAACCCGGGCCGTTGAGCCCCGACGAGTGGGTCATCATGCGCCAGCACCCGCAGTACGCCCACCAGATGTTGGCCGGTATCCCCTATCTGCGCCCGGCGCTGGATGTCCCTTATTGCCACCACGAAAAATGGGACGGCAGCGGCTATCCGCGCGGTCTCAAAGGGGAAGAAATTCCGCTGGCGGCGCGCATCTTTGCCGTGGTGGACGTGTGGGACGCCCTGACCACCGACCGGCCGTACCGGCCCGGCTGGACAGCCGATGCAGCGCGCGCCTGCATCCGCGAACAGGCCGGCAAACACTTCGACCCACAGGTGGCGCAGGCTTTCTTAGAGATCCTCGATCAGCACCGCGACGCTCAATCCTGATCCACCGGCCAGCCCGGATCGCGGAAAAAGAACGAACGAACTCCCCAGCCCACCAGCGCCAGCAGCAGCAGCGCCCCCATGCCCAGCCTGACCGGCGCAGCGTTCGACCAGCGCGTCACGACGGTCAACAGCACAAGCGCCAGCGCCAGCCCCCCCAGGCGATACAACACGGCGCTCAGTGAGATCGTGGATAGGGGGAACCACACCTCGCCGGCTGCCCGTTTGCGGGCCTGCAATTCGTCGGATAACTGCACCAGATTCTCAACCGGCACCAGGGTGGCGCGGCGGATGCGCTGCTCGTCCAACCCCAGGCCAGGAACATACGGGTGGTAACCAATCATCAGCCCCCGGCGCGCATACCCCACCGAACAAATCTGGCGATAGAGAAATACACGCCGCCGGCCGAGCGGGTCGCACTCCACCAGGCGATCCGCTTCCAGGGTGATAGAGGCGTTCCGCCCGGCGAGGTAAATCCAGCCCAGGCCCGCCGCCAGCATCAGAAAGACCAGCACGACCATGCCCGCCAGCAGGAGGAGGACGGACGAGGAGCGCTGCTGCGCGCCCAGGGCCAGCGCCACAAAGACCTGCGCGCAGACGAGCAGCAGTTGCGCGAAGATCAACGGGCCGAGCAACAAAGCGTTCTTACGCAAGAACTGACCGAGAGGCGGTGGGCGGAAGCTCCGTTGAACTCGCCTGGCTTCACAAAAGTCGGCCGGATCGAACTCGCCCATCTTCGCCTTCAGCCGGCAGGTTTGCTCGCGTAGCGGTCGACCTGATCGAAAAAGGTCACGTCGGCGTAGCCGGCATGGATCCTGCCCGAATGCGGTGTACCGGCGGGAATATAGTAGCGCTCGCCCTTGCGGTACGAAGCCGCCACGCCGCCGATCACCAGGTCGATCTGCCCTTCCAGCACCACGCCCCATTGCCCGGCATGGGCGTGTTCGGGCAGTTGCACGTCCTGGCTGAACTGCATGAAGATCACCTGGCAATGTTCGCTCTGCGCCAGATAGGCGCTGACACCCGCCAGGGGGATGTCCGCCTGCGGTAGACGCAAAACCGGCTCCGGGAAGATATCCATCACACTGCACCTCCAGAGAGTATGCACCTATCCTGCGATGCAATTCGATTGTATCACGTCTCGGACGGCGAATTATAGACCCACGGACGGATACGCCCTCGCTCCAAAACGTAGGCCTGGTCGCACAAAATGGTGATTTCATCCAGGTTGTTGCTGGAAAACAGGATGGTCGTTCCTTCCTCCTTCAAAGCCAGCAGGTATTCGTAGATGGCCTTCCATCCGGCCTGATCGACGGCGTCGGTGGGCTCGTCCAGGATCAACACCTGAGGTCGTTCCAGAATGGCCTGGGCGATCCCCAGCCGTTTGCGCATCCCGTTGGAATAAACCCGCACCGGTCGCTCGTCGCGCGGGTCGAGCCCGACGATATCCAACGCCTCGGCAATGCGCCCGGGTTCAACCTGTCCGCTGATTTTCGCCAGAAATTCCAGGTTTCTACGGGCGCTGTGCTGTTCCAGGTAAGCCGGGGCGTCGATCAGTGCGCCGGTGCGCGCCGGAAATTCGCGCCCCGCCCCAATCCGTTCCCCCAACACGTATACTTCACCGGCGCTGGGCCGCACCAACCCGCAAATGATGCGCAGTAAAACGCTTTTGCCGGCGCCGTTGGGGCCGCTGAGACCGCAGATACAGCCTGGGGGAACTTCCAGGTGGATATCCTCGAAAATGGTCGTACGGGCAAAGGTTTTGTACACACCTCTCAACCAGATGGCGTGAGTATTGGCAGTCATGACTTCCTCCTATTGCTGCACGGAAAGAAAATCCTGGCGTTTGCTCGACAACAAACCCAGAGCAAAGCAGATGGCGATCCACACCAGCCAGAAACCCAGAGAAATGACCACGGGCATCTCGCGCACCGGCGCCCACAACGGGGTGTACTCGAGATGGTTGTAGACGAGCAGATAAGCGCTCCAGCCATCCTGGTTAATCGCCCCACCCAGGATCGAGCCCAGGTAAGCGGTGACAACCACCAGCCCGCCGGCCAGAAAGCCGCAGCCGTTGCGTTGGGTCAACTGATTAACCGTCAGCACCAGCAGGCCAATGGCAAACCAGCCCACCAGCAGCAGTACGGCGATCCACAGGCTGGCCTGGAGTGGGCTGCCGCCGTGCACCGCAAAACCGATGCTCATCCCACCGTTGACCAACCCGGCCGGGCTCCAGGTGTTGGAAAACGGGTGACGCAGCGCCGCCATCAGAAAGAAACCGGCAAAGAGCAGGGCGGCATACATCAACGTGGCAAAGAATACCAACCCCACCTTGACGCCCCACCACGCACGGCGCGATTGCAGGCGCAGCAAGGCCCACTGTCCGTAGGGTGTATCGGGCAGCAAATCGGAGACCAGGTAAACCAGCAGCGCGCTGGCGACGAAATAAACGATCTCCGGCTTGCCAAAGGCCCAGATAAACGCCTCGAGGGCGTTGCCCGCCTGCCCGCCGGCGGCCGGGGATTGGGCGCTCAGGAACGCGACCACCTGCCCGGCCCAATAGCCCAAGAGCAGACCGGCCGGGATGGGCAGCAGCCAGCGCCAACGCAGCAGATACTGGCGGCACTGAAAACCGACAAAAGCCAGGGTACGCATACCGTCCTCCTCAATCCTGCAACAGGGTTTGCCGCCGGCCGAACGCAGCCCAGCAGACCCACACCACCAGGGCCAACCCCAGGTATTGCGCCAACGGAGAAAACAGTCCACTCTCAGGCAGCAGCGCCGCCTCGGTGGAAACCAGCGCCCAACGCAGGTGCGCCGAAGTGGGGATGATGTAGTAGCCGGCGCTATAGACGACAAACGGCGCACCAAGCGCTGCAAACGGGCTGCGCACCAGCAAAGAGGCCGCCAGGCCCAACGAGGCATAACCCGCCCCGAACGCCAGCCCCAGCCCCAGGCTGAGCGCCACATAACCGCTCAGAGACGGCAAGAGAAAAGCGCCCGGCTCGATTACATCTGATCCCAGCGCCGCCGAGACGCCGTAGGGAATCTCTTGCAAGAAAGCAACGTCGAGGGGCAGCACCAGGAGACAACCCAGCAGCAGGAGCAGCATTGGGACGGCCACAGCCACCGCACCGGCGCACAGGTTCGCCAGAATCCTGGCCCAGACGTAGCTGTGATAACGACAGCGCAGCAAAATCTGGGCAAGATAGTGATGGCGGCGGTCGGCCAGCAGCGCATCGGCGTAGGGCAGGCCGGCCATCAGGGCGGCAAAGAAGCCGTAACAACCCCGTACCAGGATCGCCTGCCACAGGCTCAACGCATCGCCTGGGAAGTCTTCCTGAAACTGGAGGGTATGCCCGAGACCGTAGGCAAAACTCAAGACGGCCAGGACGCCTACCATCCAGAAACGTTTATTGACAAAAGCCCGCGAGAACTCTTCGCCCAAAATACCCGTCATGATCTCCTCGCTTTTTACTGGTTTTGGTTACGACAGACATAATCCCGAACGATCTGAAGAATGTGGGCGTCGTCGTAACCAAACTGGCGCATTTGCCGGACAAAATTTTCCACAAAAGAATCTTGCAACTCGCCGCGCAGCCGCCCCAGGATCTCGGCGTCTGTGGTTACAAAGGTGCCTTCACCCCTCCGGGAGACGGCAACGCCCTCGCGGATTAAATCCTGGTAGACACGCTGGATGGTGTTGTGGTTGACCTTGTACTGCATGGCAGCCTCGATCACGCCGGGCAGTTTATCGCCCGCTTTGTATTCGCCGCGCAGCACCAGCGTGCAGATGCGCTGTTTGATCTGTAAATAAATCGGCCGGGTCTCGTCAAAAATGATCTCCATACCACACTCCTCCTCCAACCTGTACCGGAAATCGCCAACGCCCTCATTGCACGGGCACCCCCAACAGGTAAATGATACCATCGCACGCCACCGCCAGCATCTTGCCATCCGGCGAAATGACGTGCTGCTGCCCGTAGAACGGCACGGGTTGGCCGCGGGCCACCACCCCCAGGAATGGCGCGCCGGGACTGGCGGCATCGTAAGCCTGAAGCCCGGCAAAATTGCCCGCAATCAACAGGCTGGCGTCTGGGGTGAGGACAGGGAAAGAAAGGGCGCCGTTGCCGTAAGGGGAACGGATGGCAGACGCCAGCTTGAGCATGCGGCCATCTGCCTGCAATTTACCGAGTATTCGCCCGGTTTCGCCAGATGTATAGCCGGCAAAGGTCTGGCCATCCGCCGCCAGGGACGAAATGAACGTGTTGCCGTCTCCAACCGGCGTCTGTTTGCCATTGGCAGTATCCCACAACACCTGGCGCGTCACCAGCCCCGTGTGCGGTGAAGGATAACGCTGGGCAAAGTAGAAGACCGTTCTGGCGTCCGGCAGCACGGCCAGTTCCTCAACTCGCCAGTCGCCGGGGCCCAACGCCAGCGTCTCCAGCAGGCTGCCATCCGCCACCTGCCAGCGGCGCAGGGTCTGGTCATCGGCGGCCGAGACCAGCCAGCGGCCATCCGCAGAGAAGGCCAGCTGGTTGACACGCCCACTGTGCCCTGCCAGGGTGTGCAGTAACTGGCCGGTAGCGGCATCCCACAAGCGCACCGTCCGGTCGTTCGAGGCGCTGGCCAGCAGGCGGCCGTCGGCAGAAAAACGCACCTGATTGACGACCTGGGTGTGACCGCTGAACTGCCGCTCCAATGTGCCATCCGCCGTCCGGTGCAGTTCCATCCGCCCATCGGGGAATCCGCCGAACGCCACCCGGCTGCTATCCGGCGAAAAAGCCAGGTCAGCCGCAAATGCACCGATCTCCGAACCCTGGGCACCCTGGAAGACAGCCGCTTCCTGGCCGTCGGACAGGCGATAGACGTGAATCTGCCCGACCTGGCCGGTAACCGTACGGGATTCAGACGCCACCAGTGCGCTTCCATCGGCGCTGAAAGCCAGCTGGCGCACCGGCGATGGCGCCTGCTCGGACAGCGCCCCGTTATGATTGGTCGTCAAAGCGAGACTCTCCCAGGTCAGCGCCGCCAGTTCACGCTCGAATCTGCCGCTGTGCGCATCCCAGACCCTGATCCGGCCGTTTTGCGAACCGCTGGCGATCCATTTTCCATCCGGCGAGACATCAAAGGCGGTGATTGGGTCGGCGGCGTCGCCTTCCTGGAGGCTGGCCAGGAGCTTACCGTCCGGTAAGGAATACACCCGGAGGACATATGCGGCCGGGTTGGCCCCATCCACTGCATAGGAGAGCGCCAGATAACCCGGCCGCCGGGCAAAGATCACCTCAGGCCAGTTGACCGGCGCAAAGTTCAGTTCGCCGGCCGGTTGGAAAGTCCGGACGTCGTAGAGGGTGGCCGTACTGAAGATTCCGTCGGTGGCTTGCGGCCACATCATCAGATAGTCGCCGCCCGGTGTAATGGCCGATTGCGTCCCGGCAGGGATCTCCAGGGTGCGGAGCGCCCCGCCAGGTTGCAACGGCAGCCGGCAAAAACGGCGCTGCTCGTCGGCCGGGTTGTATTTGCGCTCGAAGAGCAGGGCGTCGCCCTGCGGCGAAAAGGTCAGCGACCACACGTACGAACGGTCGCACGCCTGCAAATCCTGAACCGGAGCGCTCAGCGGCGCGCCGCCGGGCAGTGAATACAGCCGGATTTGCGTCAGGAATTCGGGGCCGGTAAAAAGCTGCCCGGCGCTCAGGTCATACCCCTGGCCGGTGGGGACATTGTAGACGACCGCCAGCGTCTTGCCGTCCGGCGAAATCGCCAGCGCAGTGGGCACAGAATCGGTTTCGATGCGTCCGGTCTGCCGCCCGCCGGCCAGATCGTACAGGGTCACCCCCGAACCGGCAATGGCCGCCAGCAGCGTACCGCCAGGCTGCAGGGCAAAATCGCCGCTGAGCATCCCCTGCCCCATGCGAGATAGCAGTTGCAGACCGGCCACGTTTTGTGCGCGGATCACTGCCAGTTCGGGCGCCGCCCCACGGACCGCACCGGCGGGGAAGGACGCCAGCAAAAGCACCAGGATCAACAGCACCGTAAGCCTCTTGCGCCAGATTTTCATTGGGAAACTCCTGATTGAGCAAAATGGTGTACGCACTCGAATATAGCGTACTAGTTAACTAGTATTATAGTAATAAGGGGGCGTTTGTCAAGAGGGAATCGGGCAATCGCCAACGGCGCTCGCTACCCTTTTTCCCCCGTCTCGGCTATACTAATTGAAGGATTGCTCCTGGAGGCTTCTTAATGAGCGAAACACAAGCACCCCCTTCCCCTACCCCACCGCGGCGAAACGCATTCCCCATCCTGCGCGCTTTTCTCCGCCTGGTGCTGGTATTGATGATCGGCGGTTTCGTCGGTTTGCTTGGCTACGCCGGGTTGACACTGGCCTACCAGCAGGCGCTGGAACCCATGCACCAGAACCGCGCTGCGCTGGCCCAGGTACAGGGCCAGTTAAGCATCGATGAAGAGGCCGCCGCCCAGATGGCCCAACGCCTGCTGACCGCCGAAAGCGCGGCCATGCAGGCCAACCGTACGATCCTGACCCTGCAAGAAAACCAGAAAAGCCAGCAAAAGGTGATCGGCGCTCAGGCCACCGCCCTGAGCCAGATGAAGCCGGCGCTCTCCACCCTGGAGGCGGGCGACAAAGAAAGCCAGAGACGGCTGGCCGCAGTACAAAAAACGCTGGCGGCGCAGGAAAAGCCGTTGACCACGCTCAAAAATGACCTGGCGGTAGTGCAGGTGATGGAACTGCTCACCCGCAGCCGGGTCTATCTGACGCAGAGCAACTTCGGGCTGGCGCGCGAGGACATCCTCACCGCCCGCCAGATCCTGCTGGGACTGGGCGATACGGCGCCCGCCTACCAGCAGGCCGCAGTGAAAAGCTGGTTGCAGCGCATCGACCTGGCGCTGGGCAACCTGCCCGAATATCCCGTGCTGGCCGCCGACGACCTGGAAATCGCCTGGCAATTGATGCGCATGGGTCTGCCCCCCGAGCACACCACCACGCCCACCCCAACCGAAACGCCGCAGGACACACCCACCCCCAGCCCGACGGCCTCGCCCAGCGTAACCATTCTTCCCAGCGCCAGCGCCACCGCCATCCCAACCACCAGCGTCACCCCGGCCTGGGCGACCCCCATACCCTCACGCACGCCCACCCCTTGATTCGCAGGAGCCGAGACATGGAACAAACCCCACAACCTCCCATTCCCCCTGAAACAGGCGCGGCCGAACCCGCCGCCCCCGCGCCCGAGCGGGTTGAAGCGCCTGCCGCAGCCGTAGAGCCAGAAGCCGGCCCGGCTCCAGCTCCAGCCGCGGCTGCCGCCGCCCCGGCCCGTTCGCTGGTCTATCGTCTCTTCAGCCCCGAAACGCGCCTGGGACGCACGCTGCGACCTGTCGTGCGCTGGAGCGGATTTGTGGTCGGCATCTTCGCCCTGGGGTTGTTGACCGCCTACCTGCTGCTCTATCTGCCCACCTGGCAGCGGTTGGAGGAAACCCAACAACAGTGGCAGCAGACCCACCAGCAGCTAAGCGAAGCGCAGGCGGCGCTGGCCGAGGCGCAGCAGGAACGCGACGCCGCCCGTCAGGAAGCCGGCCAATCCGTCACCGCGCTGAAAAAAGCCAACACGCACGTGGCGCTGCTGACGCTGATCAACGACATCACCCGCGCCCGGCTGGCGTTGACCGCCCAGGACGGCGCCGCCGCCCGTTCGGCGCTCAAGGACGCCGAGGCGCAGCTCAAAGCGCTGGCTCCGGTCATCGAGGCCGACGATAAAGAGTTGAACGCCTCACTGCTGTCTCGTCTGGAACTGGTGCGCAATGAAATTAGCCGCGATCCCAAGACCGCCCTCAGCGATCTGGCGATCATGGCCGACAACATCCAGCAGTTGAGCAAACGGCTGGTGGAATGAGCGATCAAAAAGAGGGCGGCTTCCCGCCGCCCTCCTGTGGTCATCCAAATCCTTCCCGAACCGGGATCAGGCCTGATAGCGCAACAACGCCCCAATCTTACCGGCCTGCTCCAACTGCGGGTTAGAACGCAACACCTCGACTTCGCCGCCCGAACGCAGGACGGCATTAACCGCAGTATCGACGCCATCCCAGAGATGCTCGGTCTCGCCGCCGCACACCGGGCAGGGTTGGTTGCGGTTGGCGTTCAACAACCCGCAGGCCTTGCAGCGAAAAGCCGCGGCGCGATAGCCCTCCAGGATCAAGAGCGTCTGTACGTTACGCTGGTTGACCGCCTCGAGTGTACCGGCCAGGCCGGTCACCCCGCCCGCCCCCTTGGCAGCGGCCGTCATCAGATCTTGCACCAGGTGCGCCTCGCGTAACGTCTCGGCCTCCATGCCGATTTGCAAGGCGCGGTTGAGCACCTCAGTATGACTGGCGGTCATGCTCATGGCAAAAGCGCCCATCACCAGGCTCTGCCAGGCCTTGGGCAGACAGGCGCGAAAGGCCGCCACGGTATCCTCCGTGCCGCCGATCAAAATACGGCGGACGCGATTCTCTTCAAAAAAGCGAATCGCAAACTCGGCCGCCTCTTTTAGATTGCGGTCGACCACCTCGTCGACATAATGGGTCTGACCAGCCGTGCCTCCCCGCCGGCCGGGCACGGCCGAAGCGCCGCCGTATTTGGTACGCTTGACGGCCTCCCCCATGATTCCTTCTTGCTCGCGCAGTTCTCCCAGGTGGAAGAAGAACAGCCGCGCCCCTTGTTTATCGACCAGCACCACGCCGTAGCCGCCATAATTATCCAGCAAAGCTGCCAGCGGTTTGACCGATGGCCGGTCGCCGACATGTACCAGGCTGTGCACCGGAACTGCCAGAGGATAGGCCCGGAAGAAGTTGTCCGCCGCGCAAGAAAACAGCGCCACGGCGCGCCCCGTCCAGGGGTATTCCAGGTTGAAGTATTGTTCGATAGCGCTCACATCCTGGGGTAGATAAATGTCCTTGAGCATATTGCGTAACCGCAGCTTATGCGCATCGGCATTCCCCTCGGACGGCTCTGTATTGAGGTAAACGCTCAGCACCAGGTGAGACGTGGAAAAACTCAGCAGTTCCCGCAGGTCAGTTTCTGACAACATGTCAACCTCCTTTATGGTAAGAGATGTGACCAGACGGACGCATGCACTTATGGGCGTTTGCCTAAGGTTACTGTCACCTCCTTTTGCTCGTTATCGCGAATAATGGTTAAAACGATCGTATCGCCAGGGCTCTTGCTGGTCATCAGATAGCCCAGCATGTCGTCAAAGACCATAACAGGCCGCCCATCGACGGCGATCAACAGATCGCCGCCAGCCTTAAGCCCGGAGATCTTGGTGTCGCGCGTTCCACCGCGCAGCCCGGCCTTATCGGCCGGCCCGCCCGGAACGACCGCCAACACATACGCCCCCCACGTCTGAGGCAGCCCCAACTCTTCCTGTTCGATCAGGGTTATGTTCGAACGGCTGGTCATGCCCAGGTAGGGATAATCGTAGGCGCCCTTTTCAATCAACACCGGCACCACGCGTTTGACAATGTTCGCCGAAACGGCAAAGCCAACGCCGCTGTTCTGCGGCTCGGCGCCGGGCATGGTGCCGTTGGTGCGGATGGCGCGATTGACGCCAACCACCTCGCCATTGAGGTTCAGCAGCGGCCCGCCCGAATTGCCGGGGTTGATGGCCGCATCGGTCTGAATGATGTCGCCGGCAGTAAACGTGCCGCCGCTGGGCGATTGGCGCAGCGAATCAAGAGTGCGACCCTTGGCCGACACGATACCGGTGGTCATGGTGCCGTTCAATCCAAAGGGGTTGCCAATCGCCACCACCATCTGCCCGACGCTCAACTGATCCGAATCGCCCATCGTCAATGGGGTGAGCTGCCCGGCAGGGACATCTACCTTGACCACCGCCAGGTCGGAATCGAGATCGCTGCCGACCACCTTGCCGCGCACCTTCATCCCGGAGGGGAAGTCCACCTCCAGATCGGTGGCGCCTTCGACCACGTGATAATTGGTCACAATATGGCCCTCTTGATCGAAGACAAAGCCGGAACCCAGGCCGCCGCCCTCTTCGCTGAGCACCTGAATGGCGACCACACCTGGATCGACGCGCCGGTAAAGATCCACCAGCAACGTTTCGGTTTGCTGCAAATCACCGGCCGGCGGCAGGGGCGCCTGGGTAATCAGCGGCACAGGAGTCTTGTAAAACGGCGTCGGCGCGGCAGCGGTATTGTTGATCGAAGTAAAACGGCAGGCCACACCACTAAACAATACCAACAAAGCGGCCAACCAGGGAATATATTTCTTCATGTTAAACCTTCCCAAAAAAAATCGAAGAGACGGCAAACGCCCGGTAGGGTCAGGCGTTACGCAACTGCTCAAACAACTGGCGTTGTTTGGCGTTCAACTGGCGCGGAAGCTGCACGCGCACCCGGACGTAGAGGTCGCCGTAGGTTTGCGGCTGGCGCAAGCGCGGCATCCCCCGCCCACCCAGGCGGAAGGTCTGCCCGGGCTGGGTGCCAGGTGGAATGGTCAACAGCACGTTCCCGGTCAGGGTAGTGGCCAGCGCCTCACCGCCCAGCACTGCGGTAAACAGATCAATGCTCACTTCGCTGCGCAGGTCATCACCATCCCGCTCAAAACGCTCGTCGGGCGTCACCGTGACCAACAAATAAATTTCGTTGACCTGGCCATTCTCGCCCAAGGGGGCCTTGACGCGCACCTTCGACCCCGTGCGGACGCCGGGTGGAATGGTAACATCCAGACGGGTCTCGCCCATTTGCAAACGGCGTTGGCAGCCCTGATAGGCCTCCAACAAAGATACCGTCACCGGCTGTTCGTAGTGCGGAACCGATGAGCGGGCAGGTGAACGCGCCCCGCGCTGGCTAACGCCGCCAAAGAAGGTGCTGAAGAAGTCAGAGAAACCACCGCCAAACAGATCGCCGAGATTATCCACCTGGACACGCCCGCCGGGCGCCTGCGTATACCAGTCCGTCCAGTTGAAATTCCCCGGATTACCGCCGGCCTGCTGCCAGCGGCTGTACGATTCGCCCATTTGATCGTAACGGGCGCGTTTCTTTGGGTCGCCCAATACTTCGTATGCTTCGTTAACCTCTTTAAATTTCTCCTCAGCCTGTTTGTTGCCCGGATTATGATCCGGATGATATTTTTTTGCCAGGTCGCGATAGGCCCGTTTAATCTCTTGTTCTTTTGCTGTTCGATCTACACCTAAAATCTTGTAGTAATCCTTGTATTCCATGCTCTCATTGTATGCTCAGCCTGCCTTCAGAGTCAAGCGGATATGTAACATCTAAGAGAACTCTAACATACTTGCAAGGTGGGCTAAAGCCATTAAAATTAAGACAGACTCGATTGTATAGGAGCGCGGTGTGATGGAAATCAGCCCTGGCATTCATCGTATTGCCTGCCCGTTTGCCGAACGGGTGGTGTACTGTCACCTGTTGGTCGGGGCAGAGCACACCCTGCTGGTCGATACCGGCATGGCCTTTTCCCCCGAACAGGACATCTTCCCCTATATGCGCCGGATCGGCTGCGACCCCGAAACGCTGGACATGGTACTGATCACCCATTCGGACGGCGACCATCAGGGCGGCAACGATGCCGTGCGCCGCGTGGCGCGGCGCGCGTTGTTCGTCGCCCACCGGCTGGACGCCGAGTGGATCGAAAGCAGCGAAGCGCTGGTCGCCGGACGTTACAGCCAGTTCGAGCGCCGGCACGCCATTGGCTACAGCGCCGCCGAAAAGGCCGCCATGCTGCGCGATTGCCAGAGCCACGTGCCGCTGGACGTTCATCTGTCCGGCGGCGAACGTTACCGCCTCGGGCCTGGGCGCTACGTATCGTTTGTGCACACCCCCGGGCACACCTGGGGGCACACCGCCGTGCTGGACGAGAACAGCCGCACGTTGATCGCCGGCGAGGCCGCACTGCACAAGGCCATCCTGGGGTTAGACGGCCGCCCGGCGCTGCCGCCCACTTACGGCTACATCGCCACCTATCAGGCCACCCTGGAACGTCTGCTGGCGATGGATCTGGCGGTCTACGCACCGGCCCACTGGCCGGTGCAGCGCGGCAAAGATATCGGCGCCTTTGTGGCGCAAAGCCTGAGCTATTGTCGCCAGACCGAGGAGCTCTTGCTCACCCTGTTACAGACCAGCAGCCAGGCGTTGACCCTGCGCCAGATCATCACCGTCCTGAACGACCGGCTGGGCGATTGGCCCAAAAACATGGCCCTGGAACTGGCCAACGGTCTGGCCGGGCACCTGAACGACCTGGTCGGGCGGGGTAAACTGGTAGAGGTCGAACAAGATGGGCTGGCCGCCTACCGGCCGGCAGTGATAGGAGAATGAAGATGCGCCTCACCCAACATCAAACGATCAGCGGCGCCCGCTGGGCGCTGAACGGCAGCCTGCTCCCCCCCACCTTCCGCCTGGATTGGCTGCTGCAACTGCCGGCCGACGCCCTGATGCGCACACTGGCGACCCAATCTGCCAACGGCCTGGCCAACGGCAGCCTGCTGGCGCCGATCGAGGAGGAACAGGAAGTGTGGGCCAGCGGGGTGACCTATCTGCGCAGCCGGGACGCGCGCGTGGCCGAGTCGCAGAGCAGCGACGTGTACGAGAAAGTCTATCGCGCCGACCGGCCCGAACTGTTCTTCAAATCTGCCGGCTGGCGCAGCGCCGGGCCGGGCCAGCCCATCCGCGTGCGCCGCGATAGCATCTGGAACGTGCCCGAACCCGAAGTCACCCTGGTCATCAACCGTTTTGGTGAGATCGTGGGCTATTGCGCCGGCAACGACGTCTCCTCGCGTTCGATCGAGGCCGAAAACCCGCTCTATCTGCCGCAGGCCAAAATCTACAACGGCTCGCTGGCGCTTGGCTCCGGTATTCGCCTGTGCACGCCCGACGCATTACGCGACCTGCCGGTGACGCTGGAGATCGAACGGGGCGGCCGCCTGGCCTTTAGCGGAACAACCACCACCGCCAACATGAAACGCCCGCTGGTCGAGCTGGTCGCCTACCTGTTTCGCGAACTGGATTTCCCGCGCGGTGTCTTTCTGTTGACCGGCACCGGCATCGTCCCGCCCGATAGTTTCAGCCTGCGCGACGGCGATGTGGTGCGCATCCAGACCGGCGAAGAGCACCTGGAAAATCGGGTGCGAAGCGGGTAAATCAACCACCCAACAAGACTGTAAACCGTTTGACTCGCCAATTTCTATCTTCCGTGCTATCATAATTATCGTGACCAGCGCGCGTGACCGTATTCTGATCGTCGAAAACGATCCTGTTATCAGCGATTTTATCGCCCGGCAAACGTTACAGGCCGCCGGATATCAGCCCGTGGTGGTAAACGATGTCACCTCGGCTATTTCGCGTTCGATCCAGATGGCGCCCGATTTGATCCTGGTCAACATCAACATGCCTGACCTGCGCGGCAAAGACCTGATGGTGGCGCTCAATTCGCAGGGCATCAACACACCGGTGATCGTCATGGCGATCAAAGGCATGGAGGCGGAGTTGATCCAGACCTTGCGCCTGGGCGCCGCCGATTATCTGCTCTGGCCGCTGCGCGAGCCCGAGGTCTTAAACGCCGTGGAGCGCGTGCTCAAACAGGTGCACGAGCGGCAAGAACGCGAACGGCTGTCGCGCCAGCTGCAGCAGACCAATCAAGAATTGCAGGCCCGCGTGCGGGAACTCACCACCATCTTCTCGCTCGGCAAGGCGGTTACCTCTATCACCGAGCAGGCGGTGTTGTTCGAAAAAATCATTGAAGGCGCCGCCAGCGTCACCCAGGCCGATATGGCCTGGTTCTTGCTGCGCGAGGACAGCAACGTAAAGACCTTCACCCTGGTGGGCCAGCGCAATCTGCCGCCTTCGCTGGTGGTATTTCTCAACCAGCCGTGGGACGACGGCATCAGTTCGCTGGTCGCCATGTCGGGCGAGTCGTTGTCGATCCACGGCGAACCGCTAAAACGTTTTAAGATCAACACGCTGGGACAGTCGGCCCTGATCGCCCCGGTGAAACTCCAAAAGCAGGTCATCGGCCTGCTGGTCATGCTGCGCAAACAACCGCAACCGTTCAGCGCCAGCGAGCAAAACTTGCTGGAAGCGGTGGCCGATTACGCCGGAATCTCGCTGGTCAATGCCCGTTTGTTCCGCACCGTGGAAGAACGGGCCCATTCGTTACAGACCCTGGCAGACGTCGCCCAGGTGGGTGAAAAAATCAATCACGAGATTCTGGACACGGTCAAACGCGAGGTACGCTCGCCGCTCGAAATCAGCCGCGCCGCGTTGGAACGGCTGGCCAAAGACCCGACCACCCGTTGGAGTAAGGAGCAGCGCCAGGCGTTAACCGCATTGCAGGATCAGTTACAGATCATCGGGCGCATCGGCGAATCGATCGCTCCACCCAGCCTGACGCAATCGATGTTAACGCCCGCCCCGCTCGATGTAATCGATCTGGTGCGTAAAAGCATCGAGCGCCTGCAACCCATTGCGCAACAAAACAATGTCATTCTGTCGCCAGAATTCCCGCCCTTCCCCTTCCAGGCGCAGGGCGAAACCGTGCTGCTGGGGCTGGTGCTGGATGCAATGATCAGTCTGTGTGTCCGGTATAGCAGCGCCGGCAATCAGGTGAGTGTACGCATCGAGCGCAAAGGCGATATGGCCGAGATAGCGGTGCAGGGGCCCGGCCCGGCGTTGGATTCCAGGCGAGCCGTGCAGCTTTTTGAGCCGGGTTACCGCCCGCCGTCCGCCCCGCCGGTGTTTGCCGGCCTGACCATCGGCCTCAGCCTGGCCCTGGAATTAGTCCAGAAACAAAATGGCAAATTATGGGCGGAGGGTAAGTCGGGCCAAAACGTCTGCCTGCATCTTGAACTGCCCCTGTCCCGTTAAGGTACGTTACCCCACTTTAGCAGGTCACAACCATGATCCCAAATCCAAAAGAACGTATCCTCGTAATCATTTCTGATCCGCAGGTCAATTATCTCCTCGACCGTGTGCTCAAATCTGTGGGGTATACCGTCGTCCTGTGTCAGGACAAGGCCAGCGGGCAGAAAGCCATGGAGTCGGCCATCCCCCCGACAATGGTGATCATCAGCGAGCGGCTCAATGATGGCGACGGACTGGAGTACGCCGCCCAACTGCGCACCCGCTTTCCCTCGATGCCCATCCTGTTGTTTGTCCACGTCGATAGTTCGGAACTGCTGAAGAAAGCCATGCGGGTGGGGATCAACGATTATATGTGTCTGCCGCTGCGCGCCGAAGATATCCTTAAATCGGTGCAAATCTCGCTCGAACGAGCCCAGCGCCATCGCGAGAGCGTGTTGCTCGAAACTCGCCGGCACACATCCAGTTTGCAGCGGCGTATGGACGAAACCGAGACGCTCTCACGCCTGGGGCGCGCCATCACCAGTTCGCTCGACCTGGACAGCGTGCTGACAGCCGTGGTCGAAGCCGCGGTAGAACTGACCGACTCAGAAGAGGGCAGCCTGCTGCTGCTCGACGAAGCCAACGGCGAATTATACATGCGCGCCGCGCGCAACTTCAAAGAAGAGTTCGTGCGCACCTTCCGCCTGCCGATCAAAGATACCCTGGCCGGCTCGGTGCTGCGCAGCGGGCAGCCCATCCTGCTGGACGACAGCGCCCCGCAAAAGATCAAAACCTTTTATCTGGTACATAGCCTGATCTACGTCCCCTTGCAGCTCAAAGGCCGGGTGTTCGGCGTGCTCGGGGTGGATAACCGCCACAGCCACGTTTCGTTCACCGACCATCACGTCAAATTATTGAGCACCCTGGCCGAGTATACCGTGGTCGCCATCGAAAACGCCCGCATGTACACCGACACAATCAGCGAGCGCAATAAGCTGGAGACAATCCTGACCCACATTCACGATGGCGTCATCGTCCTCGATCAGGAGCGGCACATCTTGCTGGCCAACGCCGAGGTACGCCAGACATTTGGGATAGCAGAAGGCGAAATCAGCGGTAAGCCCGTCGCCGAGGTCTTTCAGAACCGTGATCTGGTGCAGTGGATCGCCGCCACAAACGACGGCCAGAGCAACCGCACCGAGATTGCGCTGGAGGACGGGCGCACCTTTAGCGCCTTGCTCACCCCGGTACCCGAAGTGGGCCTGGCGGTGACATTGCACGACATCACTTATCTCAAGAAACTCGATCAGATCAAGAGCGATTTCGTCAACACCGTGTCGCACGACCTGCGCTCGCCGCTGACCGCCATCCTGGGCTACGCCGAGTTGATCGAGCGCGCCGGCCCGATCAACGATCTACAACGCGACTTCGTCCAGCGCGTGCAGGTCAGCGTGCACAATATCACCGTACTGGTCGACGACCTGCTCAATCTGGGCCGCATCGAGGCCGGCTTCGACGCCCGCAAAGAAAACGTACAGATCGAGCGAGTGGCGCAGCTGATCGTTGAGAACTATCGTTCGCAAATCGATATGAAAAAGCAACGCCTGGAGATCGACATGCCGCAGATGATGCCGGCCGTGTACGGCAACCCGGTGCAGTTGCGCCAGATGCTCGAAAACCTGCTGGATAACGCCATCAAGTACACCCCCAACGGCGGCAAGATTACGCTGCGCAGCCGCGTGGAGCACAATCAGATCATTCTGCAGGTAATCGATACCGGTATTGGCATCCCTTCCCGAGACCTGCCCTACGTCTTCGACAAATTCTACCGGGCGAGCAACTGCAATACCGAAATCAGCGGCAGCGGCCTGGGATTGGCCATCGTGCGCTCCATTGTCGAGAGCCACTCCGGACGGGTGTGGGTCGAATCGGCCAGCGGTGCAGGCTCCACGTTTACCGTCGTCCTGCCGTTGCCCCAGGAACAACCTGCCAGCGCTTAAATGCGAGCCCCCACCAGGGGCGGTGAGGAGGAACCTGGGGGGGGCCTTCGCCAAAGGAGGAGACAGCGATGAATTTCTACAGAGGTGTCCTGTTTCCGTCTCCATTTGTTATCATACCTGAAAGCTAAAGGGTTGGACATAGTACAAAGTCATCGCTTATAGATGATTTTGTTCACCAAAGGCCCCCGGCTGTCGTATAAACGCGCTTATAATTGGACGACTGATTTCGACCTGAGGTAAAACGTTAATGGACTTTCTTACAACACTGTTTATCGCCGTCGGTCTGGCCATGGATGCATTTGCCGTCTCGCTGGGCGTCGGCGCCGGACAAAACGCCCGCTCTCCACGCCCAATTTTCCGCATAGCTTTTCATTTTGGCCTTTTCCAGGGATTGATGACCTTTATCGGTTGGTTGGCGGGCAGCACTATCGTCTCATTGATTGCCAGCATCGATCATTGGATCGCCATGGCGCTGCTGGCCTTCGTCGGCGTGCGTATGATCCGCTCGGGGCTCAACCCCGAACAGGATTGCCGTAGCGGCGACCCCACCCGCGGCGGCACATTGATGGTGTTGTGCGTGGCCACCAGCCTGGACGCCATGGCGGTTGGTTTGGGGCTGGCAATGCTCCAGGTGGATATTCTGTCTGCCAGCCTGACCATCGGCGTCGTTACGTTGGGGTTGTCGCTGTTTGGTTTGCTGGTGGGGCAAAAGCTGGGCGAGCACTTCGGCAAACGCATGGAGATCGTCGGCGGAGTGATCCTCAACGGCATCGGCCTGCGCATCCTGTTGGGGCACCTGCTGGTGTAATCCAGGCCAGAACGTCCCTATCGGGTACGGGATGCGGCATCCGTCCGCCAGGGGAACACCGGCTTTCACCGCGTCAGATTTCTATCTATTCG
>CAZHTS010000030.1:1711-53494 GCA_964535315.1 uncultured Anaerolineaceae bacterium | reverse complement strand
ATGATGCGAATAAGACCGGGCTCACGATCTCTTATCATCATAGCATAAACTCAGGATTCATAATAATTTCGTATCACTGCAGAAATGCTCTGGCGCGTATACGATAGCCGCCGGTCCATTGAACCCTGGTGGCATTTTCGCAAAGAAACGCCTGGCTGAACCCGGACTCGCTTTCAAAGCAGGGAAGCCGGAGACCGTTGGAACTGGATTGCGGTGTTGGCCACCTGGATGATTTTTCTCGCTCGGCCAATTGTCCAGGATGCGCCGTTGCCCTGGCAGAAACCGTAGCCGCAGATGGCCCCTCAGAGCGTATAGTAAGACTCAACAGGTAAGGCGTTGCTTCAGCCTGACTGAAAAGTCAGGCTGCTGACGTTTGTCTAAACTCGAATTTATATACAAGACGAAAGGAGTCGTATATTGTGGCTGGCTATTTTTCTGCCTTTTCGATTAAAGAATCATGGGCAAAACCAGTGATCATAGCCTGTGAGAGGAATATCGGCATGCAGTATAGAACGATCAGGATGATCGGATCGCTTACGTCCCAAAAATAGTCCAAAATCTCCAAACCTGGCAACATGATCAGGATTGATAGGATGCCTGCACCATAAAACCACGGCCAAAGCTTTGCCATGAAACGCCGGCTATGTATTGAAGGATGGCTACGCCACCAGGTCAAAGGCGCATTAATCCTTGCCCCTGCTATAGCGATCAACATGGAAAATATCGGGGGGAAGATCCCACCACCTACCAATAGCAAGGCCAATGAGATCAGGACCATGATCAGAGCGCCATGTTTTCGCTGAACAAAAAATAAAACCCAGGCGAGTAATCCTACAGATACGAAAATGGTCAGGATCCCACTGATGAGAAGATTGGGAATCAGGGTCATTGCGGGTTCACCGCCCACCGGGCTAAAGAAAACTGAATCGGGCCAGGAAAGAATCATCAGCCCTGCAGGAGCAGTATTTCCTTGTAATAGTTCACCAATGCCGTGTTCGATCCCAGCCAGCGCCATGAAAGCGCCAAAAGTTGAAGTAAAAATTCTTGTTGCGTTTTTCATTATTTTCCTCACCTGTGATTATCAGGCGGTTTGGAACTGTTTGGTCACATCAATTGCCCAGTTTCGAATCGCCGCCCAGTCGCGCATGTCAGCAGGTGGCACGTTTTTCATTGCCGGGAGCAGGTTCCAGGGGAATTTCACACCCTTAGCCGGGTCATATTTGCCGCCGATCAACTCAATTGAGATTGGTTTTAACCAGGGGTATTTTGCCAGTTGCTGATCGAGCATCCCGCGGATTTCCTCGCGGTTATCTTCAGGTTTCAGAGGTCCCCCCGCAAAAATGGCAATCGGTATGCCCTCAGAAATTTCCCTTTGGAACCTCGTCAGGAAACCTTTTGCATCTTTATGAATATGGCCAATATAAAGCGCTGTACCCAGGATGATCGCCTGATACCCTTTGAGCATTTTGACACTACCGGCGGGAACCAGATCAACCGTGATTCCCTGTTCACGGATTGTTGCAGCGATAACCTCAGATACTTCCTGCGTTGAACCGTGTACCGTAGCAAACGAGACTAAAAATTTTACCTCCATATTCTTCTCCTTTCTCACCGCCGCTGAAAATACAGGCACTGGATGTACCTCTTTGGGCGTTGATGGATGCATGATAGCAACGATCCCCTCATATTGCATCTATCATTTGGTAGATACACGAGTTATATCTTTTACCCCGCTGTTGGTTTAAAATAGGGTTTATGGAAATTCCCTCTTCGCCTCTCATTCTTACCAAATTTCGCGTTCCGGTCCTGCGTGAACACCTGATCTACCGCGACCGTTTGTGCAATTTGCTTGATGATCTGGGCGGCAACCGTCTACTGCTAATCTGTGCACCCGCGGGATATGGTAAGACCACGCTACTGGTTGACTGGGCACATTTGTTTGCCAGGGAGGGAATAGCAGTAATTTGGTACGGATTAGACAACGAAGACGATGATCCCATTCCCTTCAAGGCCTATCTGGTTGCCAGTCTCCTCCAGGCGCTTGGCCCCTTACCGGAATTGGTTAAACTCTCTCAACTCCTGCGGACCACGCCTGAGATCGAGATGAAATTCATCCTGACCACGATTATCAATGTAATTCAATCTTGCGGTCGTAAATGTGTGCTTATCCTTGACGATTACCATCTGATTGGTTCGCCTGCTATCCATGGAGCGTTGTCATTTCTTATCGAGCACCTGCCTGAGAATTTGCGAATCACAGTTAGCAGTCGGGCGGACCCGCCCCTGCCCCTGGCACGGTTACGTGCCCGCGGTCAACTTCGGGAGATCAGGAGCAACGATTTGCGATTCACCGAAGAAGAAACCGGTCATTTTCTGAGAGACCTTATGCAACTCAACCTATCCCTGCAGGACATACAATTATTGGAGGATCGTACTGAGGGATGGATAACTGGTTTGCAGCTTGCCGCGCTTTCTCTGTCTGATCGTATTGACAAGACGGATCTGGTAGCCTCCTTCTCAGGCGGTCACCGATATCTGGTGGAATATTTGATGGAAGAAGTGGTGGACCAGCAGCCTGCCGAAATTCAAACGTTCATGACCTCCACCTCCATGCTTGATCGGCTCTGTGCGCCTTTATGCGATCATGTTCTTCATAGCGATCGAGTAGAGGATGAAGACACGGGCGCTGATAGTTCGTTTTCTTCCTGCAAATCACAGGAAATTTTGGAATTCCTTGAAAAAGTCAACCTGTTTTTGGTGCCATTGGATGAGGACCGGACCTGGTATCGCTATCATCACCTCTTTCGTGAATTTCTACTTGCTCGACTTAAAAAGACCCAACCGGTACGAATATCAACGTTGCATAAGTTGGCCTGTGAATGGTTTGCAAAACGGTCCTTTATCCGCGAAGCCTCTGGGTATGCCTTTCAGACTGGTGATTGGGAATATGCGGCATCTTTTGTGGAAAATTTTAGCTTCACACTCATCACGCATAGTGATCTCTCTACCATTCACGAATGGTGTTCAAAGTTTCCCGAAGAGGTGATGCAAAAACACCCTATACTTTGTCTGCAACAGGCATTAACCCTGGCTTATAGCCTTCACCGGAAAAACCAGTACAAGATCGAAATGCGTTTGCTTCAAGCTGACCAAATGGTTGCAATCAGCAATGATAAGCAATTGATCCACACCTTAAATGATTTGTCTGCGGTGGTACGAACATTTATTGCGTTCGCGCCCGATCCCCATGCCAATCCTCAGGAATTATTAGCGCTTTCGCAGGCGATGATAGACAATAACCCTGAAGAAGACGCGGGACAGTTCAGTGGGTTACTCTTGCGCGGCTATGCACAAATGGCTTTACAGGACACGACAGGCGCCAGTCAAACCATCGAAACCGCAAGGCAAATCGCATTGCGCGAACAATTATATTTTGGCATCGTCGAAGCGTCCTTCCATTTAGCTTGCATGGCTCAAGGCAAGGGGCAATTGAAACAGGTTGCAGAGATCTGTCTTCAAAGCAAGACAGCTATCACTTCTCTATTACCTCAGTCTGAGAAGGGACTTCCAGCGATTGGCTGCCTTGACATCGTCCTGGGCTGTATGCACCTGGAGAAAAATGAATTGGAAAGCGCGGAGCAATGTCTTCATCGAGGGTTGGAACTTATGGGGGCAGGTATGATTCCCTATTACCTGATGACCGCGTACCTGGCTTTGTTCCGCCTGTATGAAATTCAATCGCGGGCAGTGGAAGCATTGAAATATCTTGCCGAGCTGGATGCTGTGTTCCCTGACTTTTCTTTTTATACTGCCGGTCTGCGCATCATGAGACAATTGCGCGCCAATCCGAAATCGTCTGTGGCGCGGGAAAGAGTCAGGCTCTGGTGTGAAGATCGGTCTACTTTGCTCGCCGATGCCAATGTTGTCCCCGGATTAGGGCCTTTTGGAGGGGCTGAAATCTACTATCTGGCACGGCTGCTATGGATCAAAGCACAAATTGCGATTGGGAAAGCAGCAGACGTAAAGCCATATCTGCAAAAGCAGCTTGAGCAGTCACAAAATCATGGCCTGTCCCAACGGGTGATTGAAATTTCCCTGCTCAACGCGCTAGTTAGTGAATCACAAGGGGATTCTATCAGTGCCCAGATTTCCATGGAACAGGCACTTGGGCTCGCACAGAAAGAGGGATACATCCGCATCTTTGACCAGTTCCCTGCGCTGAACCCCATCCTGGAGAAAATGGCGTTACAAAAAACTTATAAGGAATATGTCAATCGAATATTAACCGCTATTGCCTCACCCACCCCAGGAGATCAGGGGCAAGTAAATAAGATATACTTTGGGCAAACGTTAAGTGATAGGGAGATGGAAGTGTTATTCATGATTGCCCGTGGAGCCACTAACCAGGAAATCGCAGAACAACTTGTGGTCACTGTAGGAACGGTGAAAAGTCATATTAACCACATCCTCACAAAACTGGATTCCCATAACCGGACAGAGGCAGTAGCAAAAGCCCGTCAGGTGGGTCTGTTGGAGATATAACCCGGTCTCTATCTTTAGGTGGATGACCGCCTTTAACTTTGCGTGTATGCTTGCTTCATGCTTAACTACGCAATGAAATGTGCCATGGAGGCCTTGAAAATACCCCGTCGGGCGGTATTGGCGACTAACGGTCCAGCAGGAATATTAGCCAGTGAATTTTCTTGTGAATCGGTCGGGCTGAGTCTTTATCTACTCGTGCCCAGGGATTCGGATCATCTGTTCAACCTGGAAAATGACCCCTCCGTCTCGTTGGTAACAGCTGTCTGGGAATTAAAAGGACAGGCTCAGATTCTTACAGAAATGCCTGTTGATCTTCACCTGGGTATTTTAGATGAACCAGATTGCGAATGGTATGCCCTTGTCCGGATCGGTCCTCAGCAGATACATTTTCTAAGAGAAAAAGGCTCGGGTAGAATAGAAACGATTGACTTTACTTGAAGTATAGGCATGTATGGAACTCCCGTCATCAGTGAAAAAGTAGTGCGGCTCTCCCCTTTAAGAAAACCGCACCTGGTAGAAAATTGAAGTCGTGTTTTGCGGGCGTGGGGCCGTATGTCTCATGAAAGAGAGGTCTGAACCTGTATGATCCGCTGTCTGTCTGAGCGAATGTGGATTCTGGAAACGAAACGCAGCGCCTATGTCCTTGGTTTGAATGGAGATGGCTGGCTGCTGCATTGTTATTGGGGGGCGCGCCTGCCGCGCCTGGAAGATTATCCCGCTCCGGCAGAGACGCCCGGTTGGGCCTCGTTCAACGGGCCGGGGCAAATCTTGCCCGAGGAATACCCGGCTTACGGTGGGACGAAATACGTCGAGCCGTGCCTCAAGGCGACGTTTGCCAGCGGGGTGCGCGATTGCGTCTGGCGTTTTGTGGAGGCGCAACAGGCCGGCGATGAAGAACTGCTGCTGATTGTGGAAGATACACTCTACCCGCTGCGGGTGGCGCTGCACTACCGGGTGCACACCAAGTACGATCTGATCGAGCGTTGGGCCGAGATCGAGAATGGTGGGGCGCAAGCGGTGACGCTCGAACAGGTCTACAGCGCCCAATGGCACCTGCCGGCAGGGGGAGCGTACCGGCTGACGCACGTCTCGGGGCGCTGGCTGGACGAGATGCACCTGCACCGCGAAGCGCTGGCGCCGGGCAAGAAGGTGTTGGAAAGCCGCCGGCTGACCAGCAGCCATCATGCCAACCCGTGGTTTGCCGTGGATGATGGCGAGGCGGGCGAGACGTGGGGCCGGGTCTGGTTTGGGGCGCTGGCCTGGAGCGGCAACTGGAAGCTGGTGGCGGAGACGACCGATTTCCTGACGACGCGCCTCAGCCTGGGGATCAATGAGTGGGACTGCCGCATCCAGCTGGCGGGCGGTGAGCGTTTTGTCACCCCGGCTTGCCTGGGTGGGTATAGCGCCGGCGGTTTTGGGGCGGCCAGCCGCGCCTTGCACGACTATATTCGCGACGACCTGCTGCCGCACGGCAAGACGCTGCACAAGGTGTTGTATAACTCGTGGGAAGCGACCCTGTTTGACGTGGACGAGGAATCTCAGGTGCGCCTGGCCGAACTGGCGGCGGACATGGGGGTGGAGTTGTTCGTCCTGGACGACGGCTGGTTCCACCGGCGTAACAGCGACGCCGCCGGGTTGGGAGACTGGTGGCCGGATGAGATCAAGTTCCCGCGCGGGTTGGGGGGGCTGGTGAGGCGGGTGAACGAATTGGGCATGGACTTCGGGCTGTGGATCGAACCCGAAATGGTCAACCCCGACAGTGACCTGTACCGGGCGCACCCCGATTGGGTGCTGCACTTCCCCGGCCGGGAGCGTAACCTGATGCGCAATCAGTTGATCCTCAACCTGGCGCGCCCGGACGTGCAGGCTTATCTGATCGAGTGTATCGATCGCCTGCTGAGCGAGAATAACATCGCCTTTATCAAGTGGGACATGAACCGCAACGCCAGCGAAGCGGGTTGGCCGGAAGCGGGCAATGACGCCCCGGCGGTGTGGGTGCGCTACGTGCAGGGGCTGTATCACGTGTGGGAAACGCTGCGCCGGCGGCATCCACAGGTCATCTGGCAGAGCTGTTCGGGCGGCGGCGGGCGCGCCGATCTGGGCATGCTGCGCCTGGCCGACCAGATCTGGGTCAGCGATAACACCGAGGCCACGGCGCGCCTGCGCATTCAGGATGGTTTCAGCCGCATCTTCCCCGCCAATGTGATGGAGGCGTGGGTGACCGATGCCGGGCGCGAGCGCGTGCCGCTGGCGTTTCGTTTCCACGTTGCCATGTGCGGCAGCCTGGGGGTGGGCGGCAACCTGTTGCAGTGGAGCGACGCGGAGCGCCAACTGGCGGCGGCGTGTATTGCCGCGTATAAGGAAATTCGTCCGCTGGTGCAGTGGGGCGACCAGTATCGTTTGCAGGCGGGCAGTTTTTCCGCCGTCCAGTACGTCAGCAAAGATCGAAGCGAGGCGGCCTTGTTTGTCTTTCGCACCTGGCTGCCCGAACCGGCGCAGTTGCCGCCGCTTTATTTACGCGGGCTAGCGCCGGAGGCCCTGTACCAGGTGGATGGCGTGGCCCAGCCGCGTTCGGGCGCAGCCTGGATGCAGGCCGGGCTGCATATTGAACTCGGCAATCTGGACAGCACGCTGCGGCGTATTCGCCGTGTGGATTAGCGCAGTACAGAAGCAGCCGGAAGCGATTATGCTGCCTGGCTGGCCTGTTGTACTTCTACCAGCATCTTTTTCAGAATTGCCTCGCGGTTCTTGAGCATCTGCTTGTAGTCACGGTTGTCGGTGTCGGCAATCTCTGTGCGCAGGTCTGAGATGCAGGTATCCAGCATATCCAGCAGGATGGTGATCTCTTCGGCGGTCAGATCCAGGTGAATCATGGCAACCTCCTTTCGCATGACGCGCGAAGAACAGAAAATGCTCTCTTTCATCATAGCAAATCTGGAGGGGGTTGGCAAGATTGCCTGCGGATCTGGTGAAGATTACCGCGAAGCCTGTGGATCCGGGTTCTATTCCTTGTCCAAACTCCGCGCCGCGGCGGTCAGGGTTTGCAGGGCGCTGGCGATGGTGGTCTGCTGCTCCGGGGAGAGGGTGTCCATCAATGCCTCCATCCATTTCTGGCGGGCGGCGATGCTCTCTTCTACCACCTGGCGCCCTTTGTGGGTCAGGTGTACCAGGCGTACGCGCCGGTCATCGGGCGACTCGACGCGCAGCACCAGATCCTGCTGTACCATACGCTCGACCATCTGACTGGCGGCAGCCCGGCTGACCTGCATGGTGCCGACCAGTTCGGTCACCTCACACGGGCCGTGATAGTGCAGGCGCATCAGTACGTTCATCAGCGCCAGCGACAGGCCCGAGGAACGGGTGTAGTACATAAAATCGTGCATCGAGCGCCGCATAAAAACGGCCGACCACTCGAGCAGGGTCTGGGGCAAATCGGGGGTGTCGCTCATGGGTGTGGGTTATCCTTGACAGTTTGCTGTGAAACGGATATAGTTAACATAAGTGAATTATTTAGTCGTATTGATTATACACCTGTTTTGCAGGTTGATTATCAGAAAGGTTTGTGCAAAATGACAAAAAATGGTCGCGCCCCGATCACCATCCTGTTTATGTCGCTGGTGATCATCATGCTCGGTTTTGGCATCGCCATCCCGCTAATGCCGTTTTACGCCACACATTTCAACGCTTCGGGCAGCGCGGTGGGGCTGATGATCTCGCTCTATTCGTTTATGCAGTTCTTGTTTGCGCCGGTGTGGGGGCGGCTCTCGGATCGCATCGGGCGCAAGCCGGTACTGTTGATCGGGATTGGCGGGTATATGATCTCGTTTGTCCTCCAGGCGCTGGCCCAGGATTTCGTGCAGTTCACCGTGATGCGTTCACTGGCGGGTATCCTTTCTTCGGCCACCCTGCCAACGGCCATGGCGTTTATTGCCGACACCACCCCGCCCGAGAAACGTTCGCAGGGAGCGGGGTTGATGGGGGCGGCCATGGGACTGGGGATGATCTTTGGGCCGGTGCTGGGTGGGGTGTTGACCCGTCTGCAACTGCCGCTGCCTGAAGGGCTGGCGCGTTTGCTGCAGGTGACCACGGATGCCAGCGGGGCGCAGCTGAACCTGTCGCTGCCGTTTCTGGCCAGCGCCTTGCTGGCGCTGTTGGCTGCGCCGCTGGTGGCGGTCTGGCTGCCCGAGTCGTTGCCGGTCGAGAAGCGCGGTGTGGCAGCCGGTCCGGCGGGGGCGCGTTGGGTGCAACTGGCGGCCGGGCTGCGCGGCCCGATGGGCTTTTTGTATGCAATGGCCTTTCTGCTGGCGTTTGCGCTGGCGAATATGGAAAGCGCCCTGGGGCTGTACGGCCAGAGTCGTTTTGGCATGGGGCCCTCGCAGATCGGCCTGTTGATGGGGGGGATGGGAGTGCTTTCGGTCATCCAGCAGGGACTGTTGATCGGTCCCCTGACGCGCCGTTTTGGCGAAGAGCGGGTATTGCAGGGCGGGCTGGTGGTGAGCATGATCGGTCTGTTTGGCCTGGCGCTGGCCCCGCTGCAGGGGTTGATGGTGGTCAGCGTGCTGGTCTTTACCGTGGGCAATGTGCTGTTGCAGCCCAGTGTGACGGCGCTGGTCTCGCGGCGGGCCACCTCAGGGCAGGGCGAGGCGATGGGGTTGAACAATTCTTTCCAGTCGTTGGGACGCGGCCTGGGCCCGTTGTGGGGCGGGTACGCCTACGACGTTTATTGGACGCTGTCTTTTTGGAGCGGGGCGGTCATCCAACTGATTGCTTTTGTGTATTCGGTGTGGGCATTGCGCACCTTTGCCGCGACCAGGGAGACGCTCCCTTGCCCGCCGCCTGAGGCCGGTTGAGTTCTACGATCCCCCTATTTTAGAACGCGCTTCGTCCCATATGGTAGAATTCAACCAACAGCTTGTGCGCCGGCAGTTATCGAGGTATTCATGGGATCGAATCGTTCTTTGTCCAATCTGGAACGGCAAGAGCAAATATTGCGCTTCGTCGAGGCGGCGCAGCGGGCGTCGATCACGGCGATTTGCGAGAATTTTCAGGTGAGCGAGGCGACGGCGCGGCGCGACCTGGAGGCGCTGGCCGAGCAGGGCAAGGTGCGCCGGGTGCACGGCGGCGCCACCTCGCTGCGCCAGGCGCCGCCCGAACTGCCGGTCTACCAGCGGATGAGCGAGACGGCGGACGCCAAGCAGCGCATCGGACAGGCGGCGGCGCAGCTGGTGGGGGACGATGAGACCATTTTCCTGGGCAGCGGCACGACCGTTCTGGAGGTGGCGCGCCATCTGAGCGGACGCAAGAATCTGACCGTCATTACCAATTCGCTGCTGGTGTTGAACCAGTTGGCGGCATACGATACTATCAGCCTGATTGGCCTGGGCGGGATGTTGCGCCGCAGCGAGCAATCTTTGATCGGCCATATTACCGAGCAGGCGCTGGCCGAACTGCGCGCCGATACGGTCATCATCGGCATCCACGGTATTGACGCCGAACAGGGGTTGACCAATCACTATCTACCCGAGACGATGACCGACCGCCGTATTTTGCAGATGGGCAAACGGGTGGTGGTGGTGGCCGACCATACCAAATGCGGACGCGTTTCGACGGCCTATGTGGCCCCGGTCACGGCGGTGCACACGTTGGTGACCGACGGCGAAACCCCGGCCGAATTCGTCGCTGCGCTTGGCGGACGAGGGGTGCAGGTTGTGCAGGCGTGAGCCTTGCGCCGGGGGTTACAGGCGCTCTTTCCAGACGCGGTAAAACTGGCGGGCGTTCTCAAGCGGGGCGTGGTAGTATTCCTCGGGTGAGATGGGCAGGAGCAACGGGCGCTGGCCGGGCTGTACGTCTGGGGCAGCGGCGGCAAAGCGGCGCAAAACCTCGGCGTGTGGTTTGAGCGATCCATCCGGGCGCAGCAGGCCGAAGAAGCGTTCGTGATGAGATTGCTCACACGGCGGGCGGTCGTATAGTTCGGGGATGTAGTCGGCAAAGCACCATACCAGAGCGCCCAACGCCCCGGCGTTGACCAGACGTGGCAGGGTTTGTTCCAGATAGCCGGCCAGGTCTTCCTCGCTGGCCATGAATTGGCGGCGGGGCCGGCCGTAGGCCTGCCATTCCCACACGGCCGAGGGCCGGCCGGGCGGGGTGGTGCAGCCGCCAAATTCTTCCATCAGCGTGGGTTTGCCGCACAGGGCGCTGGTCAGGGCGCACAGGTAGGGAGCAAAATCGGGATCGAGCGGCCCGGCGGCCCAATCGCAATACATCGGATAGCCGTGCATCACGGCTACGTCCACCTCGGAAAAGACCTCGTGGACGCGCAGGCCGTTGTCTTCGATCAGGTTGTTGGTGTGCAACCCGCAGGTGATGGGATGGACGGGGTCGAGGCGGCGGATGGTGTCTACCATGCGCCGTATCCAGGCACGCCCGGCGGCGGCGTCGGGCGGCCAGGCAAACAAGTCGGGTTCGTTGCCCAGGTTCCACAAGCCGATGGCAGGGTGATCGTGCAGGCGGCCCACCACGGCTTCGAGCAGCCGGACGGCGGCCTGCAACGCCAGCGGGTCGCTGAAAGGGTTGGCGTAATCGCAATTCACTATCCGGCCGCGGCTGACCACCTGGCGCAGGCGCGGCGGCATGGGGCTTTCCGGGCGTAATAACCAGCCCGGCGCCCAGGAGGGGCCGCTCATATGGCCGGTGAAAAAGGTGACGTTGAGTTGCAGATCCAGTTCGGCGGCCAGGTCACATACTGTGCACAGATCGGCCAGGGCAGTTTTGCTGACGCCGTCCGGCTCGGGCTGCCAATCTTCCCACAGCAGGAAGATGCGCACCAGGCGCAGGTTGAGTTCACGGATCAGGGTAAAGTCGTCGCGCACCTCAGCAGGATCGAAGTGCGGCCACCAGTACATGGCTTTACGCCGCGGCCAGTAATTGACACCGAGGACAAAGGGGGTAGGAGACATCCTGTACCTCGCTCAGAGGGGCTATTTTCTTTTTTTATTATAGCAGGGAAAATTTAGGGGGCGCCCGATCTATATTCGAGCGCCCCCGACGGAGAAAAAGGATGAAAGGAGTCGAATTAACGCCAGCTGCGGGCGGTTTCGTAAAATGCATCCAGATTTTGCACGGGGACGCCGGGGGGCAGGTCACAGCCGGAAGACAGGATGAAGTTGCGCTGCCCGGCGGCGATTGCCAGCAGGTCGCCGGTTTGCTGGCGCACCTGTTCGGGGGTGCCGCTATGGAACACGGCGGTAGGGTCCAGGTTGCCGGCCAGGATGACCTCGCCGTTCACCTGCGAGAGGGCGGCGGCCAGGTCCATTGGGGCGCCGAAGTGATAGATTTCGGCCCCGGACTCGAGCACTTTGGGCAGGTGGACGATTTTGGCGCCGCAGTTGTGCAGGATGACGGTGAAATCTTCATTTTGGACGGCCTGGATGATACGGTGGACGAAGGGCGCCGAGAAGCGTCCCAGGCCGCGCGGCGAGAGCAAACCGGCAGCCGGCTCGGCCATGATGATGCCGTTGGCGCCGGCCTGGCGGAAGGCCAGGGCGTAGGCGCTGAGGAAGGTGGTGACTTTTTCGAGCAAGGAGAGGATCAGGTCGGGGTCGGAGGCGGTGGCCTCGAGCGCCTCGCTGACGCCGAAGATGCGCCCGGCGAGCGAGAAGGGGCCAATCAAACCGCCCAAAACCGGGGTGAGCCGGGCGGCGGCCAGTTTTTGAGCGGTGTCGAGGTGGACGCGGGTGCGCAAGTCGCCGGGTTGCGGGGCCGGCAGAGCGTCGATGGCGGCCTGAGAGGCAGCGCGCCGCCCGATGACGGTGGGGATCTCGTCCAGCGCCATGCGAATTTCGCAGCCGAAGGTCTCGGCTTCGGCGCTGAGATCCATGGCCGTGAGCATGACGGCGGTCTGGAAACGTTCGTGCAGGGCCAGAACGGCCTCGCTTTGCGCCTGGGCGCCGGTGACGGCGTCCTGCACGCTGGCGTGGGTGATCTCCAGCCCGGCGTAAACGCCGATGGGCATGGCCAGCCGGCCGGGATAATCGAGTACGAAACGGGAGAAATGGGTGTTCATGACGACGGGTGACTTACAGGAGCGACTTGGCCACGCTGACGGCCTTGCTGGCGTCGGGAGCGTAACCATCGGCGCCGATCTCGCGGGCGTAGGCTTCGGTGACGGGAGCGCCGCCGACCATGACCTTGACGCTCTGGCGCACGCCGGCGGCCTCGAGGGCCTGGATGGTGGCCTTCATATTGGGCATGGTAGTGGTCAGCAGGGCCGACATGGCGACGATCTTTGCGCCGCTGGTCTGGACGGCCTCGACGAACTTCTCGGGGGAAACGTCGCTGCCCAGGTCGACGATCTCAAAGGCGGCGCCTTCGAGCATCATACACACCAGGTTTTTGCCGATGTCGTGCAGGTCGCCTTTGACCGTGCCGGCGATGATTTTGCCCAGCGGCTGGACGTCGGCCTGGGCGAGGTAGGGCTTGAGCACGCCCAGCCCGGACTGCATCGAACGGGCAGCGACGAGCATTTCGGGGACGAAGTATTCGCCCTCTTCAAAGAGGCGGCCGACCTCGTTCATGGCCGAGACCATGCCTTCGGTCAGGATGGCGGCCGGGGCGATGCCGGCGTCGATGGCCTGCTGGGTCAGGGCGGCGACGGTTTTGTGTTCACCTTCAAGAATAGCGGTATATAAGGGCTGTAAGCGATCGTCCATGGGGTGATCTCCTTTGTGACTGGGGGAACGGGTTGGGATTTATTTTAATTATAGCCTTCTTTGACAACGTTGTCAATAAAGGAGTGAGGGTAAACGCATCTGTAGGGCTGCTGTAAGCCGGATAGCAGCGGTTTCTGCCGGGTGCTCTTCCATAGAAGGGCGGAGAAAAAGGGTTTTGGATGTTTTTGCCGCTTCTGGCGGCAAGGAATCGGGCGAAGCAGCCTGATAACGCTGTCAGGGGGCGCTGCGGCAAGGCGCTGTTTTCAGGTTGACAGGCCAACCGCTGTAAGGTATGCTTAATGGCGGGAGTGGTAAGGTCCCGGTGGGCTTCCCGGTCTTCAAAACCGGTGGCGGGTCGCGTTGCGGGCCGCGGTGGGTTCGACTCCCATCCATTCCCGCCTTCTTTTATTGATCGAGGCAGGCAGGAGCGAGCATGGAAAGCGAGCAAAATTTGCAGCAGGTCGATGCGCTCGTCGGGCGCATCTTTTTGATTGAAGACATCACGCTGGGCGGCCAAAAGGATCCTTATTGGATCCGCTATCGCGGCCGGCTGCGCAGCGAAGACAGCGCTGCCGCTTACGATCAACTGGCGGCGCTGCTGGCGCCGCTCAATCTGACGCCGCTGTTCCGTTGGGACGGCGACCGTCACGCCGTGTTGGTCACCGCCAGCGCCCCGCCGCCCAAGAATTCCAATATCCGCATCAACGTGTTGATGTTTGTGCTCTCTTTGCTGTCGGTGCTGCTGGTGGGCGGTTTGTACGGCACGCAAGGCGAACCGCCGGCGGATGCCTGGGGCCTGATCACGATGCTGCTGGTCAACGGCTGGCCGTTTGCGGTCAGCATGTTTGCCATCCTCGGGGCGCACGAGTTCGGCCATTACCTCGTCGGGCGGCATCATGGCGTGCACGTTACCCTGCCGTATTTCATCCCCTTCCCGTTCGGGGCTTTTGGGACGATGGGCGCTTTTATCAATATGAAAGGTACGCCCAAGAATCGCAACCATCTGTTGGATATCGGTGTGGCCGGGCCGCTGGCCGGGCTGGTGGTGGCCGTCCCGGTGCTGCTCATCGGCCTGTCCATGTCCTCCATCCAGCCGCTGCCGGCGGTAGTGTCTGCCGATGCGCCACTACAGTTGGAGGGCAACTCGCTGCTCTATCTGCTGGCCAAGTATCTGGTCTTTGGCCAGCTCTTGCCTGCTCCCCAGACCTATCATGGCGTGGCGCCTTTTTTGTACTGGGTGGGGTATTTCATCTCGGGCCGGCCGCTGCCGTTGGGCGGGGCGGACGTGATGTTGGGCCCGGTGGCCTGGGCGGGCTGGGGCGGGCTGCTGGTGACGGCGCTCAACCTGATCCCGGCCGGGCAGTTGGACGGCGGGCACGTGATTAACGTCCTTTTTGGCCGCCAGCGCGCCGAACGCCTGCGCCCGGTCATCCTGGTGGTGCTGGCCGGGCTGGGCATTTTCTGGAGCGGCTGGTGGTTGTGGGCGGCGCTGATCTTTTTCCTCGGCCGCTATTACGCCGAGCCGCTGGATCAGATCACGCCGCTGGATGGGCGGCGCAGATTCCTGGCGATCCTGACCCTGGTGGTGTTTATCCTGACCTTTATCCCGGTGCCGTTGCAGTTGATGGTTTGAGCCTGTCTGGCCCCGATCCGTTCAGAGCACGTTCATGGCCGGGATGATCTCGCCGCTCAGCGTGCGGTACTGGCGCATGGCGCTGACCGTCAGGCAGGAGTGCGCCGGCAGGATGCAGACCAGATCGCCGGTGTGCAGGTGTTCAAACTGCTCGGGTTCCAGGTGCAAAATGCCGTGTTCCTGCGACATGCCCGCCACGTACGCCCCAGGCAGCGGATCGCTCCAGCCGTGATTGTGCGGCAGGGCAACGTAGCCGTAATTGCGCAGGTCGCCCTGCATGAAGAAATCTTTGGAAAGGTGGATGGCGCCGCCGTAGATGACCGCCTGCTGTCGTTCGGGGTGGAGTGCAACCAGCGGGCAGGCCACAGCCACAGACACCTCAGCGGCCGAGCAGGTGCCAAAATAGAATTGTTCGGCGTCGTAAAAGACGAAGTTGCCGGGGCGAATCTCGTCGACGGGGCCCAGTTCGGGGCACAGCGTGCAGCCCGGCGTGTCGCCGACCGAGATTTCGAGCGGCCCCAGGCCGCTGGCGTGTAACTCGTCGCGCAGGGCGTTGAGATTGGCGACGCTTTGTTGGTAGCGGCGGCACACTTCGGCGGCATCTCCGGCGGCGTAGGTGTTGCCGGCGTGGGTCAGCAGGCCGCGCGGCCGCAATGTGGCATACGTTTGAGCGGCGCGCACCAGGCTGGCGGCGGCCGGGGTGTTGTCCCAGGCCAGGCCGGTACGGCGTGCCCCGGTATCAATCTTGAACCAGACGTCTACACCTGCCGTCAGATAGTTGCCGAGATAATGGACGGCGTCAAGCGATTCAACCAGGATGCCCAGGTTGATGCGCTCTGCCAGCTGCTGGATAGCGGTTGCCTGGCGCAGGTTGACCGGGAAGGCGATGGTGATATCCTGCCAGCCGGCGGCGGCAAAATAAGCGGCCATCTCCAACGATGAGACGGTGATACGGTTGACGCCGTACGGGCGAAACCATTCGCCGATGACCGTCGATTGGTGCGTCTTGAAGTGCGGGCGGAAGTGTATTCCCTGCTGGCGGGCCTTGTCGGCCATGCGTTGGATGTTGGCGCGGGTGCGTTCTTCGTCCAGTAATAAGGTCGGTTTTTCGATGGTATCAAATACGGTCATGGTAGGCTCCGTTAAGGTGAACTGGTATTACAAGCGCATGGCCAGATCGCGCAACTGGTTGAAGCTGATGGGCTTAATCAGGATGAAATCGGCCATGTCGCGATAAATATCTGCCAACAGCGGGTCGGCGGTGGCGATGATGACCTGAACGTTATCGAAATCTCCGTTCTTGCGGATGTGGTGCAGGATTTCTGGCCCGCTGACTTTTGGCAGGTGCAAATCCAGCAATATCAGGCGCGGTTTCTCGGCGCTCAGCCGTTCCAGCGCTACGTCTCCAGAGAGGATGACCTCGGGACGATAGCCGGCCTGCTGCATGGCGCCTGCAAAGATGTTGGCCAGATTGGGATCGTCTTCGATGACGTACACCAGTTCCCCGCTCACAAATGTTTCTCCTGGGGCGGTGTGACCGGCAATGTTACGGTAAAGGTGCTGCCGTGTCCGACCTCGCTTTTGACGGTGATGGTGCCACCCATCATGGTGACAAGATGTTTGACGATCGCCAGCCCCAGCCCGGCGCCGCTGTGTTTGCGTTGTGTAGCGCCGGCCGCCTGGCGGAAGGGTTCAAAGATGTAGGCCTGGGCTTCTGCGGTGATGCCGCAGCCGGTGTCGATGACATCGATGGCCCACAGGTCTTTGCCCGGGGTGTAAATGTGGACATCGATGCGGCCTTTTTCGGTGAATTTGATGGCGTTGTGTACCATGTTGACCAGCACCTGTTGCAGGCGCTTGGGGTCGCCGTGGATGGTGGTGGGCAACTCGTTGCTCAACGACCAGTTCAGGCTCAGCCCTTTCATGCGGGCGGAATCGCCGATGATGGCGAGCATTTCGCTGATCAATTGTGAGGGAGGGAAAGGAATGAGGTTGAGCGCCAGTTTGCCCTTCTCGATCAGCGATTGATCCAGCAGGTCGTTGACAAAGAATTGCATCTGGTGGGTGCTTTGCAAAATGCGGTCGACGATTTCGTATTGACCTTCTTGTAATGGGCCGTAGAAATCGGCGCGCAGCATCTCGGCGTAACCGAGGATGGAATTGAGCGGGGTGCGCAGCTCGTGGCTGACGTTGGCGATGATCTGGCTCTTGAGCAGGCTGGCCTGCAGCGCCTGGTCGCGCGCTTCGGCCATCATTTCTTCGGCGCGTTTGCGCATGGTGATATCGCGCAGGACGATGACGCGCCCGGTGAGACGGTTTTCGCTTTTCATCAGGCGGTTGGTGCGGCCGTACAGCGGTGAAATACGCAGGTCGTACCAGCTTTCCTGTCCGTTACGGTTGATGGCCACCTCGGCCTTGGCCTCGATGGCGTCGCGATAACGATCGATGACACTGTAGCCCGAAAACGCCTCCCGCACCGCTTTGCCGATGACGCGTTGAGCCGGCATGCTGAGGATGAGAGCGGCGGCCGGGTTGACGTCCATGACGCGGTTGTGCATGTCCACCACGATGACGGCGTCTTGCATGCTCTCGATGATGGCCTCGCGCGCCACGGGGACGATATCGAGCAGCTGGAAGCCGAATAAATCGATACTGAGCATCAGGGCGGTGATGGCAAAGGCGATGGCGGTAGGATCGATGGGGGTCAGCTTGGTGATCCAGATCAGATTGCTCAGCCAGGGGGCCAGGGTGGCCAGCATGATCAGCGCGGTCTGCCCGCGGTAGATTTGCGGCAGATGGATGACCCGGCGCAACACCAGCACCGTGCCGGTCAGAATCAGGGCGTATGAATACAGCGTGTGCACCCAGAAGACGGGGCCGTAAGAGACCTGTAACACCCACATGCCGCCGGCATCGACAAAACTGATGGATTCCCAGATCAGGTGGTGCAGCGGATTGCTCCACACCAGGAGTAAGACGGCGGCGGGTTCGAGCGCCAGGAGGAAGATGTTGCGCGGGATGATCAGCCGTTCGCGCCCGGTGTACCGCAGCGAGAAGAAAAACCAGCTTACCGGCACGGTGACGATGCCCAGATACTCGAGCTGCGCCCAGAAGATGGCCAGCTCCATGAAACGGCTGCGCAATTCAAGCGCATAGCCCATCGACCAGACCGAAACGCCGATCAACAGGGCCAGGATGGGGATGGCGCCCGGCGCTGCCCGGCGCTGCCAGACGAATACCGCCACGCCGGCCGATAGCAGGGCGGTCAGGACCAGGATGAATACGTACGGATTAGTCATGGCGTGTGATCTTTAGCCCGGTGGGATAAAAAGTGTTGTTGGGCCAACTGGCGACACACCCAACAGTTTAATTATATCTCAGCGTTCAAGTTTGCCGGTCTGAATTTGCCCCGCAGGGACAGAATTGTTGAGAAATTGCAAGGCCAAAAGGGTGTTTTGAAACGAATTTGAAACGAAAGGGCGTTTTTACGCCGTGACGTGCTATACTAATAAACACACCATTTGCTCGTTCATTACCATTCGCATCGCCCCCATCGGGTATTGAGTTTTCTGATGAGGTGCGCCGATGAATTCTATCCGTTTCCTGCCCGAGAATACGGTATTTGTGGTCCTGTCGTTTGAAGGACCGGATGTGTATGCAACCGCTGGGGGATTGGGAATACGGGTTGCGCAATTAAGCCAGTCGCTGGCGGAGCGCGGCTTTTGCGTTCATCTTTTTTTCATCGGCGACCCGCATCGTCCCGGATACGAAGAATGCTGCGCGGGTCGTCTGATTTTGCACCGTTGGTGCCAGTGGATCAGCCAGTATCATTTGCAGGGGGTGTACGATGGTGAAGAGTTCAAGCTGGCCAATTTTTATGACACGGTGCCGGATTTCATCGTGGAGCAGATTGCCGCGCCGGCCCGCGCCAGCGGCAAGCGGCTGGTGGTGCTGGCCGAAGAATGGCATACGGCCAGTACGTTGATCCGCCTGAGCGATCAACTGCACGCCGCCGGGCTGCGCCAGGATGCGGTGTTGTTCTGGAACGCCAATAACACCATGGGCTTTCATCGTATCGATTGGCGGCGATTGAGTTTTGTCGCCAGCCTGATGACGGTCAGCCGCTATATGAAGCAGATCATGCGCGTGTACGGCGTCGATCCATTGGTGGTGCCCAACGGCATTCTGCCGGAATTGCTCAAACCGGTGGATGCTCAGGCGGTGGGCGCCATTCGCCAGGCGCTAACCGGAGAAGGGCGGCTGTTGTTGTTTAAGGTCGGGCGTTTCGACCCGGCCAAATGCTGGCTGATGGCGATTGATGCGGTTGCCCGTCTCAAGGCCAACGGGTATCGTGTGGCGTTGGTCGGGCGCGGCGGCATCGAACCGCACGGCTCGGAAGTGCTGGGGCGTGCCCGGTCGCAGGGATTGCAGGTGCATGAAGTCAACGGCGAGGCGGGCACCTGGCAGGATGCGCTGGGTTTGATCCAGTCTGCGCCGCCGGCGGATGTGTACAACCTGCGTTTTCACATGTCGCAGGCGATGCTGCGGCCGTTTTATGCGGCTGCCGATCTGGTGCTGGCCAACAGCAAACACGAACCGTTTGGTCTGGTAGGGCTGGAGGCAATGGCGGCGGGAGGGGTGGTATTAACGGGCTGCACCGGCGAGGCCTATTCGGACGGGCAGTGTGTCCTGACGGCTGAGACCGAGGATGCGGACGAAATCGTGTTGCACGTTCAGAATTTGCGCGCTCACCCCGAGCGCGCCGAGCGCATCCGTTGGGTGGCGCCGCGGGTGGCGGCGCGTTTTACCTGGGACACGATCCTGGACATGTGGCTGGAACGTATGCCGCTGGCGGCCCGGCGTCAGGGAGTGCGGGCCGGGGTGTTGAACAGGCTGCCGGTTAACCGCCCGGTGCAGGACGTGGTGGTTTATACTGTGGTACACCAGCCGCGCCGTTTGCGTCTGCCGGCCCGGCCGATCCCAGATAACGCCACCCCGGAACAGATGGCCGCCTGCCTGTTCGATGAGAACCTCGACCGTGGGTATTTCTTGCGCGCCGCCGAGCGTTGTTATTTTCCTGCCACGCAACAGTTCTTGCAACTGGTTGAGCGCGGTTTCAAACTGACCATTGGTTTCTCGCTCTCTTATTTGGAGCAGGTACAGCGTTGGGCCCCCGAATTGTTTGCGTTGTATCGCCAGCTGGTGGCGCATCCCAACGTGGAACTGGCGGCAGTCGAGCCCTATCACAATTTTGTGTTGTTGTGGGATCTGCCGTGTTTTGCCCGGCGCATGCAGTATGCCGTGGATCGCCTGGAGCGTTTGTTGGGGGAGCGCCCGCAGGTGGCCGATACGACCGAGTTGATGATGTCGGATCCAATTTATCATACCCTGGATGAGGTGGGGTTCAAGGGGGCCTTCCTGGACGGGCGCCCCTGGGTGCTTGATTGGCGGCAGCCCACGTATCTATACCGTCACAACCGCCGCCCGCTGACGTTGCTGGCGCGCCACTATCAGCTTAGCGACGACGTCGGGTATCGCTTCTCGGATCGCAACTGGGCGGGCTGGCCGCTGCTGGCGGATGATTATGCCGGCTGGCTGGCAGGCTGTACAGGCGAGGCGGTCGTGTTGGGCTGGGATTACGAGACGTTTGGCGAGCACCATCACCGCGATGCGGGTATCTTTGAGTTTATGGAGCGTCTGGTGCCGGCGGCGCAGGAGCGTGGCCTGCGTTTTTGTACCGCCAGTGAGGTGATCGAACGCCACGGCGATACGGCCTGTGACCTGGCCCTGCCGGCCTTCCCCAGCACCTGGGCGGGCAGCGGCGGGATGGATTTCTTCCTGGGCAATGTGGCTCAGCAGGCGGTCTTCCAACTGATGCTGCACGCCTGTAACAAGGCAAAGCTGACCGGCGATCCGGCGTTGATCGACCTGGCCCTCTGGCTGGCGCAGTCCGATAATTTACATTTAATCCAATGGTATGGGCGCAGTGGCAGCGAGGCTGAAGTCTCGGCCTATTTCACCCCGCGCGAATGGTGGAGCCTGGGGGGCGAGCGCATCATCTGGGAGATCCAACAGGTCTACAAGAACTTTATCGATGCGCTGGATGTCGCCATCCCGCTGGCGGCCGGGCAGGAGGCGGAGGTGGTGGCGCGCGCCGCGTTTCAATTGAGACGGGTAGCCGCCGGAGCCCCTTGACATTTTAGAATAAAAGTTCTAAAATGGTACTATGGATGTGCTCAACAAATTGATGCGCCTCAGCCGCGAGAGCGAAGATGAGGTGGGCGAGGAAATTCGCCGGCCGCCGCAGGACTGCCCGACAAACGCCGCGGCGGCGATAGACCCGTCGCGTCTGCCGATCCACATGGCCGTTCTGCCGAACGGGCAGCGTGTGCCGATGCTCAAGACGCTGCTATCTTCGGTGTGCGAGCGCAACTGTTATTATTGTACGTTTCGCGCCGGGCACGATTTTCCGCGCCTGACGTTTACCCCGGACGAACTGGCGCATACCTACATGGATTTGTGGCGCAAAGGGGTGGTCAAGGGCATCTTCCTCAGTTCGGGGGTGGCGGGCGGTGGGATACACACCCAGGACCGTTTGCTGGATACGGCTGAGATTCTGCGTTTCAAGCTGGGTTATGGCGATTATCTGCACCTCAAGGTGATGCCCGGCTCGGAACGGGCGCAGGTTGAGCGCGCCATGCAGCTTGCCGACCGGGTGTCGATCAACCTGGAGGCGCCCAATACCGAACGATTGAACCAGCTTGCGCCGATGAAGCGCTTCCTGGATGAGTTGTTGCAGCCGCTGCGCTGGGTGGAGGAAATCCGCCAGCGTCAGGCGCCGCGACAGGCCTGGAAGGGGCGCTGGCCGTCCAGCACCACGCAGTTTGTGGTGGGCGGTGTGGGCGAGAGCGACCTGGAATTGATGCGCGCCACGGAGTATCTGTATCGCCAGCTCAAACTGGCGCGTGCCTACTATTCGGGCTTTCATCCGGTGGCGGGAACGCCGCTGGAGGGCCAGGCGCCGCTTAACCCGTGGCGCGAGCACCGCCTGTATCAGGCTTCTTTCCTGCTGCGCGATTACGGCTTTGCGTTGGAAGACCTGCCGTTTGAGTCTTCGGGCAATCTGCCGGTCGAGACCGATCCCAAGCTGGCCTGGGCGCGGCTCAACCTGAGCCAGGCGCCGGTCGAGGTCAACCGCGCCGGGCGGAACGATCTGCTGCATGTGCCGGGCATCGGGCGGCTGGGGGCCGAGGCCATCCTGCGGGCGCGCCGCCAGGGGCGGCTGCGCAGCCTGGCGGATCTCAGCGCCCTGGGCGTGCGCGCCGGACGGGCGGCGCCGTTTATCTTGTTGGACGGTCATCGCCCGGCGCAGCAACTCGCTCTCTGGTAAAATAACGGCATGGAAACGGTTCCGAGTCGGTTTATCGATGAGCCGGTGGATGTGTTTTTCGATCACCCACCGCTGTTGGAGAAAAAGCCAGATTGCCCGTCGGCGTTTGCCTGGCGCGGCCAGACCTGGCGTATTGTGACGCTGTTGAGCGAATGGCAGGATTTTCGCCGGCGGGGGCGCATGGCGCGCAACATGTGCCCGGAACACGCCGCCGCCGCGCAGGTGCGCGGCTCGTGGGGGGTGGGGCGCTATTTCTTTCGCATCCAGGTTGAGGGCGGCCGGATCTTTGATCTGTATTACGACCGCGCCCCGGTAGACGCCGGCGATCGCAAGGGTCACTGGTTTTTGCATTGCGAGCGTAGCGAGCGCAGCCTGTCGCCAGACAGCTAGCCGTTCTTGTACTTTATCGCCCGGCGCCTGGCGCCGGTTGTTGGCGGCGCGCTATGGCCGCTTTGGCGCCGGCGCGAGTATGGGGGAATAGCGGGTTTTGTAAATAAATTTAATTTTCTATTGACAAAATTTAATATTTTGCTAAAATAGCTTTAGAAAAATAAATTTCGATTAAATATTTTCGATTCGCCTACGGCGTTACGCCGCAGGGGGTTCGGGGAGGTTGCCGCCATGCGAGAAGTTTTTGTGAATAAGGAGACAGGATGAACCCAATTTTAAGCAAGTGCCCGGTGTGTGGCGCCGAATTGAATGTCACCCGTTTGCACTGCCATGCCTGCGATACGACCATCGAGGGGATGTTCAGCCCGATGAGCGGGCCGTTTGCGCAGCTCACCCCCGAGCAGGTGCAGTTTATTCTTACCTTTGTGCGCTGCGAAGGCCGTTTTAATCGCATGGAGGACGAACTGAACCTGTCTTATCCCACCATCCGTAACCGCCTGTACGAGATCATTCGCGCTCTGGGCTACGAGCCTGGGCGAGAAGAGGCGCCGGTGCGCCTGTCGGCCGAAGACCGCCGCCGTATCCTCGAGGACCTGGATCAGGGGCGGATCACGTGGGCCGAGGCGCAGCGCCAGCTGCGCGGTAATAAAAAGGATGAACCTGCTTGAGGGAATGAAAGGATCATTTGCGATGGTTTACGACGATGAACGTCTCAAAGTGTTGAAGATGGTGCAGGAGAACAAACTCACTGCCGAAGAGGCCGCCCTGCTGTTGCAGGCGCTGGATGAAAGCAGCGCCGACGAAGCGGCGCCGGCGCGCCCGCCGGTCAAGCCGGTGGGACCGGGAGCGGCTTCTCGCCCCGGGCGTTCTTTCCGGGTGCGGGTGACGGATACGGACAGCGGCAAGACGCGGGTCAACATCCATATGCCGGTCAGTATGGTCAACGCCGGGATGAAGATGGGGATGCGTTTCTCGCCTGAAGTGCAGGGGCTGGATATGGATGCCCTGCAAACTTTCTTGCAGGCGGGCGAGGTGGGCAAACTGGTCGATATCTACGACGACGAGGACGGCGAGCACGTCGAAGTTTTCATCGAATAAATAAATCAAGAGTGAGGTTTTTATGACGGAGACAATGTCGCTCCCTTCCATGCATTGGAAGCGGGTATTCTTTACGATTTGGATCGGCCAGGCGTTCTCGCTGTTGGGCAGCGCCCTGATCCAGTTCAGCCTGGTGTGGTGGGTAACGCAGACCACCGGTTCGGCCACCGTGCTGGCGATGAGCATGCTGGCGGCCATTCTGCCCGAGGTGTTGGTTGGCCCGTTTGTGGGCGCCCTGGTGGATCGCTGGAACCGTCGCTGGGTGATGATCCTGTCGGATACGATCACGGCCTTGTGCAGCCTGGCGCTGGTCTATCTGTTCTGGAGCGGGACGATCCAGGTCTGGCACATGTACATTTTCATTTTCATACGCGCCCTGTGCGGCGCCTCGCAATGGTCGGCGATGCAGGCTTCCACCTCGCTGATGGTGCCGCCGGACTTTCTCTCCCGTCTGGCGGGGATCAACCAGGCGCTGCGCGGCGCAATCAGCATTGCGGCCCCGGCAATGGGCGCCTTCCTCCTGGGGGTGTTGCCCATGTTTCAGGTGCTGGCCATCGACATCCTCACCGCCCTGCTGGCGGTCGTGCCGTTGTTGTTCTTGAGCATCCCGCAGCCGGTGCACGCCGGGCCGGCAAGCCAGGTGACCCCTGCCACAGTGCTGGCAGACGTGCGCAGTGGGCTGCGCTATGTGAGCGCCTGGCCGGGGCTGATGGGCATCATGATCATGGCTGCACTGTTGAACTTCTTCTTTGCGCCGACCGATACGCTGCTGCCCCTGCTGGTTACCGGCGAGTTCAACGGCGGGGTGTGGCAGTTGGGGTTGATCCAGTCAGTTTTTGGGGTGGGCATCGTCGCCGGTGGGCTGCTGCTGGGGGCGTGGGGCGGTTTCCGCAAGCGGATTTACACCACGCTGGCCGGCCTGATCGGTTTGAGCGCCGGCGTCCTGCTGGTGGGCCTGGCGCCCGGCCGGTATTTCTCCCTGGCGGTGGCCGGCATGGCGTTGAGCGGGGTGATGAACCCCATCGCCAACGGCCCGCTGATGGCGATTGTCCAGGCGCGCGTTGCGCCCGAAATGCAGGGGCGGGTGTTCACCCTGTTGAACAGTGCGGCGATGGCGATGATGCCGTTGAGCATGCTGGTGGCCGGGCCGCTGGCGGACGCCTTGGGGGTGCGGCTGTGGTACTGGTTGGCGGGCGGGGTGTGCATGTTGATGGGCGTGGCGGCGTTTGGCGTGCCGGCCATCACCGCTATCGAGGACGAACGTGCAGGCAAACCGCTCGGCGCTGCGGAGGCGGCAGCCGCCTGCCTGCCAGCCGAATAAATTCAGTCGAAATCGGGAAACAGGTGGGCCGCGGGTCTGGCGGCCTACCTGTTGTTTTAAAAGTGGCGTGGTATTTTTCCGGTGAAATTGGCCCTGACAAACAGGCCGGTGGTCTGGTATAGTTGGGGCATTCCGAGCATACCAGCTTCTTTTGTGGAGGGCCAGCATGCGTATCCCTATCGATCGTGAAAATAACGTCCCGTTATACCGGCAAATTGAGGGCTTTTTGCGCCAGGAAATTACCAGCGGCAGCCTTTCGCCGGACACGCGCCTGCCTGCCAGCCGCCGGCTGGCCGCCGATCTGGGCGTCAACCGCCTGACGATTGAGACGGCTTACGCCGAACTGGAGGCCGATGGCCTGATTTACACCCGGCTGGGCAGCGGGACGTATGTATGTTCTTCATTCCTGCTGGGGCGCAAGACGCACGCGCCGGGCGAACCGCAGGGCTGGCCGGCCTGGCAGCGAGAATTGTTGGCGGAGGGCTGGCAGACCGGGCAGCAATGGATGGACGAACTGCGCTGCCAGGCGCCGGCGGGGACAATTTCGTTTGCCGAAGGCGGCAGTGATCCGGGGCTGTTCCCGGTGGCCGATTTTGGCCGTTCGATGCAGGCCGTGCTGCGTCGCGACGGGGATGCGGCGTTGGGCTACGGCGACCCGATTGGCTATCCGCCGCTGCGCAGCACCATTGCCCACATTCTCGGCAGCCAGGGGGTGCCGACCCACCCCGACCATCTGTTGATTACCAGCGGTTCGCAGCAGGCGCTGGCGCTGGTCGTGCGCCTGCTCACCCGGCCGGGCGACTGCATTCTGGTTGAGGCGCCTACCTACAGCGGCGCCATCGACCTGTTTCGTCAGCTCGACCTGCGTTTGATCGGCGTTCCGGTCGACGAGAAGGGCATGCAGGTTGAGCGCCTGCCAGAATTGATCGCCGAACACCGGCCGCGCCTGGTCTACACCGTGCCCAATTTCCAGAACCCGACCGGGGTGTGTATGAGCGGGCCGCGCCGCCGGCGCTTGTTGGATATCGCCGAACGTTTCGATCTGCCCATCCTGGAAGACGATTTCGTCGGCGATCTGCGTTACGAAGGGCGCGTCCTGCCGGCGCTGAAAGGTATGGACGCCGGCGGCCGGGTGATTTACGTCAACACCTTTTCCAAGATGCTCATGCCCGGGCTGCGGGTGGGCTATCTGGTGGCCGAAGGGCCGGTGTTTGCCGCCCTGGCGCGACTTAAGCGCGTGCAGGAGCTGGCGACTTCCAATATCATTCAGCGTACGTTGCAAATGTACATCACCGTTGGTCGTTATCAGGCGCACCTGCACCGCGCCTGCCAGGTGTATCGCCAGCGGCGCAACGCTTTGCTGGCGGCGGTGCGACATCATCTGCCGCCGGGAGTGCATCTGACGCCTCCGCAGGGCGGTTTATACGCCTGGCTGTGTCTGCCAGAAGGGATGGACGGCGACCTGCTCAGCCAGGAGGCCCGGCGGCGCGGGGTGTTGGTGGCCCCCGGCAGCCTTTCTTACCCGCTGCGCGACCAGCGCGGTCACCTGCGTCTGAACTTTACCACCACCCCCCCCGATCAGATCGAGGCTGGCATTCAACGCCTGGGAGCGGTGATGCGCGATTTGATGTAAACTGTGAGTATAGTTTATGCCGGGAGGGATGGCCATGTCAAAACGCTGGGTGTTCCTGGTTTGTGTACTGGGGCTGCTGTGCGCCTGCAGGCTGCCGTTTGGGTCGGGAAAAGAGGCTTCTTCGGCGACGCTGGCGACGGCCAGCGCGGTAGCCAGCACTGCTTCAGCCGCCCTGACAGGCACGGCAAGTGTGCCCATATCGGCTTCGCCGGTAACCGCCACGCCGGAGGTTACCTTCAGCCCGACGCCCTGGCCGAGCCTTACGGCCCTGGTCGCCTCTGCGCTGCCGGCGGGGCAGCGGGCGGTTGAGCACCCCGGGCTGCCTGGGGTAATTTTCCAGGTGGACGAAACGGCCTGGGAAATCGTGTTCGACTCCGCCCGTCCGGACGCTTTTTTGGTGCATCGCAGCCTGCCGGGCTGCCGGTTGGAGTTGGTGCCGCCAATGGGGCCGCCGATGCCCTTATCCGCCTATCCCCAGGTCATCGCTGGCCGGCGCTGGTTTGTGACCGAATATCAGAAAGAGGCCTATTATTGGGGGCTGGATCGGGTGCTGGATTTGTTGGGCTTTAGGGATGCACAATGCCTGGCGGCTCAGCGCGCCGTTCTGGCGGGGATTCGCTCCGGCGCCGAGTGGGCCGGCGGGCCGACGGCAACGCCGTTTGCCACCATCACACCCCGCCCGGCGTTGAGCGGGTTTGACTGCTCGGGGGCGCCGCTCCCGCGGCTGCGCTCCGGCGACCGGGCGTTGATCGTCACCGACGCGTTGATCCTGCGTTCCGAGCCGCGCGTGGCGGCCGAGACGCGCATCCGCTCCTTCCCGCGTTTTGCGCCGTATGAAATTGCGATCACCGGCGGCCCGGTGTGCGCCGAAACGGCAATTTTCTGGCCGGTCAGGCTTGCGCCGTATGCCGAGGGCGGCGACAGTTTGACCGGTTGGATGATGGAAGGGTTGGGCAAGGAATATTATCTGGCGCCTTACGACCAGTTTGCGAATTGAACTGTGGGCACCGCAAAAAGCTTAATGTAAAGGCGCAAAGCGACACAGGCTGTTATCGGGCAAAGATAAAAAAAGAGGCGCCGCACGGGCGCCTCTGAACGAGAGTGCAGGGGGTTAATGAGGATGATGGCCGTTCTTGAGGTGGTCGACCATTGGATCGACCACCAGCGGCACCAGGTCGCCGAGCATGTGCGGCATGAGGTTGTCCATTACCTTGGGCATCAGGGTGGGCATTTGCTCGGCCATGTAATCGGGCATGGGCACGCGCTGGGCGACGCGCGCCAGCATGGTGGGCATGACCTTGGGCATCATTCCCGGCAGCAATATGGGGAAGAGGGTGGGGAAGAGCGGCTTCATGGCGTCGAGTGTGGCGGGAGCCGATTTGCCCATCCAGCGCATCATGCCGCCCATGCCCAGCGGCATGGCGTCGATCATTTCAGGCCACATTGTGCCCATCAGATCGGCGAAACCCTGCGGGGTCATCAGGGCGATCATGGCCTCGAAGACGGCCCACTGGGCGCGCACCTCGGGATGCGGGTCGGGCAGTTTATGGCCGAGCGCCTGAGCGGCGAAGGCCGCCAGGTCGACGACCTCGACCGGCACCTGTTTCTTTTCGGCGCTGACGCGCAACTGGAATTCGCAGCACGGGCAAAGCGCCAGCACCTTTTGCGCCCCGGCTTCAACGGCCTGATCCAGGCGGCTCTTGCCGATCTCGGCCGCCACCGGCGGCTCCTTAATGAGGGTCAGCACCGAACCGCAGCAGTGGGCTTCCTCGCGATTGTGCGCCATCTCGACGAATTGGACGTTGGGCACGGCCTGGATCAACTGGCGCGGCGGTTCGTACACGCCCGAGACGCGGCCCATGTGGCACGAGTCGTGCCAGGTGACGGTCTGCGGCGGCATCTGGCCGGCCGGGAACTGGAATTCGCCGCTCTGGATCTTTTCGGCCACCACCTCGGAGTAATGCCGGGCGGTGATGCCGAATTCCACCCCCAGGCGTTTGGCCCATACCGGGTAGACATGGCGCCACATCATGTCGCAGGCCGGGCAGGAGGAAATGACCGTGTCGGCGCCGGAAGCCTTGACGGCGGCGATGTTGCGCTTCATCACCTCGGCGAACACATCCCATTTGCCGGCGACCAGCATGGGGGTGCCGCAGCAGCTTTCTTCGCTGCCCAGGCTGGTGAAGTCCACCCCGGCGGCGTCTAACAGGTGCACGCTGGCGATGCCGATGTCGTTTTCCACGTAGCTGGCCGTGCAGCCGGCAAAATAGACATTGCTGGCCTTGTGGCCGGGGCCGTGTTTGGCCTGCATGTCCTCAGGGAACCAGGCGGCGCGATCCTTACGGTAGCCGGCCCAGATGTCGCCCTCGGCCTGTAAGGCGGCGGCCATCATCTCGAAGGGCGGGAAGGTCATGCGTTTGTCTTCCATGATTAACTGGCCGCGCAGCTTCATCCAGGATTGCTCGATGGGCAGGTTGGCCGAGCAGCGCAGGTTGCACAGTTCACAGGTGGTGCAGACCAGGAAGGTGTCGGCCATCTTTTGATCCCAGTTTTCGCGGCCTTCGATGTATTCGCGCAGCCAGTACCACTTGCCGCGCGGGCTCTGGCTTTCCCAGCCGCGGCCGTAATACTGGTCGCACTCGTCGATGCAGTAGCCGCACTGCGAACAGGCGTACGAGAACCAGACCACGTCGCGGGGAATGTTGCGTACGGGCGCTTTGGGGCGTTCGCCTACGTCGACCTTGACGGCGTTGCCGATGAAGCGGGCGACCGGCTCGAAGAACTGCGCCACCTGCATGAAGGTGGACAGCAGCCCGCCGCCCAATACTTTGCCGGGGTTGGCAAGACCGTGCGGGTCGACCTCGGCCTTGAAGGCGCTCAGGCGCTGCATGCGTTCGGCGCCCAGCACCTGTTTGGCCTTGCTGGAGAAATACAGCCCGGTGCTGTAGGCGCGCCCGCCGTATTTTTCGGCGATTTTGATGATGGTTAGCGAGAGGGCAAAGACGAAATTGTAGCTGAGTTTGCGCTGATCGCTGGGGATGAAGCCGAGGATGACGACCTCAGGCTGGCCATCGCGCCCCTGGCGCAGGACGACGCCTTCTTTGACCAGCGGCTGGCCGACTTTCTGGCTGATCTCGGTGATGGCGGCGCTCAGGTTCTTGAGCGGGATGGTCACTTCGGCCGGCACCAGCGAGGGGCCGAGGCGCTTGACGGTCATCAGCTTGAAGCGATTTTCCCATTCGTGGTCGGCGATGGTCTGGCTGAGCCGTTCGGCGTGGCGGGCGGCCATCAGGGCCGGCAGGGCGGCTTCGACCGTTTGCAGGTCGCGGCTGCGTACGGTGAAAGTCAGAATATAGGCGGCGGGCAGGACGACCTCGTCGTGTACTTCTTCACCGTGGTGTTCCATGCGCGGCGCCCGGTTTTTCAATTCGGCCATTTTAGGGTTGATGAACATCATCGACCAGATGGGCAGGCCGGCCTGCACCATGTCTTCCACCAGATGTTGGAAGTCGTCGGGCTGCTTGCAGCCAAGCGAGATGACCGTCACCGCTTCGTCGGGCATGACGTTCAGCGTTACCCGGCTGATCATGCCGGTGATGCCCTCGACGTCGGCGATCAGATCCAGGTCGCTGCCGCTGAAATCGCGCACCTCGCCGGTTGGCAGGACGACGCGGGCGCAGACAACGCTCTGGCGGAAGTAGCCATATTCGTAGCTGCCGTAGCCGGCGCCGCCCTGGGCCAGCCAGCCGCCTACGGTGGAGGAGGGGTAGCTGCTGGGGTAGAGGCGCAGGGTCAGCCCGTGGCCTTTCAGGTAGCGGTCGAGCTGCTCCCAGGTAATGCCCGGCTGGACGGTGACGTGCAATCCTTCCCGATCCAGGTGCAGGACGGACTTCATGAAATAGAAGTCAACCACCACACCTTTCTTGACCGGCAGCACACCGCCATAACCAGAAGTCGCTTTGCCGCGCGGGGTGAGCGGCACCCGGTTTTGGGCGGCCCACTGCACCAGTTTCACCAGTTCGCGTTCGCTTTGTGGTTGGACGACGGCTTCTGCCAGCGGGTTGCCCAGGAGCGGCGCCACCAGGCCCGGCATGGCTGCGATGTCGTGGCTGTAGAGTTTGCGCTCTACCCGGTCGAACGTGGTTCGAGTGGAAATCTGCTGGAGAGACTGTTGTAAATCGCTATTCATAGGTTCCTCGGGAAGGGAAAATGGTGGGAACGGTTTTCAGACGTTTAAATCGCTGATTTCAGCGATGCGTTGCAGACGTTTCATCAGGCTGCTGCGTTCTTTGAGGATGCTTTCCAGGGCGGCAGCCACCCTCTCCAGCCAGCGTTCGGTTTGCTGGCGTTGTTCGGAGGCAAGCAGGCGCACCAGGGCGTTGGCCTGTTCCATCTGAGCGGGGTTCAGGTTGTAGCGCTGCGCCAGGGCGGCGGGGCGCTCGCTGGCATCCTCCGGGCGTAGATCCACCTGCCCGGCGAGGAGCAGCGCCACCGGCTGGTTGTCTTCATGTAGAACGATCCAACTGTAGTGCAGCCCGGCGTGACAGGCGCTCCAGCCACGGCCGGCGCTGGCGCTTTGCGCCAGATGCTGCCAGCTGGTGCGGCAGGCAGCCTGCCCGCCGGGGCTGTGTTGCAATGCGGTGCACAGGGCGCAGGGGGCGCTCATCTCGGTCAGGGGCGCACCGTTCAGATCGACGATCAGGGCGCCCATCTGGCCCATTTCGGCAAACACGTCCTGAATGATTTGCAGGCAATGGCGGGGCATGGCGCTGCCGGACAGGCTGGTTTCTGGCGGCTCGTTCACACATCCAGAAAGCAGCCGTTCAACCTCTCTGGCGGGGAAGCGCCATTGCTGCCCGATCTTGACGCCTTTCAGACGCCCGTCGTTGAGCATGCGGTAAACCGTAATGCGGTCTACCTTGAGCAGTTCTTGAACCTGTCGTGTGGTAAGAAGATCGTCCATAGCAAAGAGGATGTAATAGGTTTTTATACGTTGTTATAATATGCTATTGCGAAGTATTTCACAAGTAACAAATGTCATATCCTGGCGGCGGATAGCCGGACGAGGCATGGATTGACCGCCCGCAGGCAAAAGGTTACATCTGTGCGGATGAATGTCACTGGGAGATCTCGGCAGTAGATTTTATACTTGCCTGTTGTATACTCAATAAATGAGTATTCGGCCTGGATCCTTATTTTCTTTTGGCAGCGGAGAAAGTATGCAGCAGATAACCGATTGGGCGGCGCTCTGGAAAGAACTGGTAGAACTCAAGGCCCTCAGCCGCAATATGGGCATGGAAATGCCCGGCGATCACGATTTCTGGCAAACCAAAGCGCGCCAGTTCAACGAGCGCGTGAAAAAACGTTGGGAAAAGCCCGACTCGACCCGCCGCACTATTCTGACCATCCTCGAGCCCCATGCCACCATCCTGGATATTGGGGCGGGCACCGGCTCGTGGGCGTTGTTGTTTGCACAACACGGGCATCGTGTGACCGCCATCGAGCCTTCACAGGCGATGCGTGAGATTTTACAGGAGAATATCGCCCAGAATCAGGCGGCCGACATCGCCGTGCTGGCGGAAAAATGGCCCGAGGCCGATCCTGAAGTACACGATTATGCTTTTTGTTCGCATGCCATGTATGGCGTGGCCGACTTTCCGGCGTTCGTGCGCCGGATGATGGCGCGCTCCAGAAAGATGTGTTTCCTGCTCATCCGGGCGCCCTCCGCGGACGGATTGATCACCGAGGCATTCCAGCACGTGTGGAACCAGCCGCACGACTCGCCCAATTTTACGGTGGCGTATAACATCTTGCTTCAGATGGGGATTTATGCCAACGTGCAACTGGAAGATGCGGAGAAGTGGTTTTTCCAAACCAGCGCCAGTGTCGATGAGGCGCTGCTCGAGCTCAAGAAGCGCCTGGGGTTGCGGGATAACTCTGCGCATGACGCCTATTTGCGCGATCTGCTGGTCAGGAGACTCGAAAGACAGCCAGACGGCCAGTATCTCTGGCCGGGAGGGGCGCGGTCGGCGCTGGTTTACTGGCCAGCGAAATCGTGCATCAGGATGGCTTGAGGTCGCGGAAACGCACCAGGCGCTGCTGTTCTTCGTCCCATAGCGCCAGCCAGAGAGTTTTGATTCCATCGCCAAGACGGATTTTTTGGCTGTACTGTTGGATCAGCGGGCTGTGCTGGTAGCACAGGTGCAGGTAATAATTGGGGATGCGCGGGTTGAGATGGTGGATTTGATGGTAGCCGATGGCGCCGCTGAACCATTCCAGCGCTTTGGGTAGTTCGTAATATGAGGCGCCGCGCAGAGCCGAGGCCAGGTAGTTCCACTGCGTCGAGCGTGCCCAATACGTTCCATCGAACTGGTGCTGGATGTAGAACAGCCAGATGCCGGCGAAGCCCGCCAGCCATAACACGGGCAATTGAATGAGCAGATAGGCGCGCAGCCCCATCAGCAGGCTGAGCAGCGTAATCAGAATGAGCAGGGCCAGGTTAGTCCACACCACGTTGAGCGTTTCCTTGCGACCGAAGTGCGGCTGAGGCAGGCGATGGCTGATGAGGAACATATAGAGCGGGCCCAGGCCGAACATGACCAGCGGGTGGCGGTACAAACGGTAACCGATCTTGCGCCAGGTGGGCAGTGCCCGGTACTCAGCCACGGTTAACGTGGTCACGTCGCCCACCCCGCGTTTATCCAGGTTGCCGCTGGTGGCGTGGTGGATGGCGTGCGCGTGCCACCATTGCTCACTGGGGGTGAAGACCAGGATGCCCAGCCAGAAACCGACCAGGCGATTGGCGCGGGTCGAGCGGAAGAAAGAATTGTGCCCACAATCGTGAAAGAAGATGAACAGGCGTACCATCAGCCCGGCGGTGGGCAGGGCCAGCAGCAGGGTGAGGGCGTATGAAACCGACAGGCTCAGGTACATCAGCGCCCAGCCGGCCAGGTACAGCGCCAGGGTGACGGCCAGCTGGCGGCGCGAACGGGTGTCGTCGGCGCGTTGGTAGGGTGACAACAGTTTCTGAATGTCGTTGATGCGCGGTAACTCGCTCTGGGTCGCCAGGACAGCGCTCATGGTCTATTCCTCCCGGTGATTACTGGTCTGTACCCTATCAGTATAACTGCCGGAGACGCAATGACAAGTGACGTGGGTCATATTCGCCGGCCTGTTGCCAATATGACCCGGCGGGGGCGACGTTTATTTGCCCTTGACGCGGTAATGGAAGACGGGTAAAACGGCCACCTCCTGCTGGGTGAGCAGGCGTTCGGCCTGAATGTAGAGCGCCTGGCGCGCCAGTGGGTCGTGCAGCCCGGCGGCGCGTTGCACCAGATCGTCGAAGGCGGCGTTCTCAAATCCGCCAAAATTCCACTCAGAAGAACGGGTGAAGACCTGCGCCAGGAAGGCGTGCGGGTCGTTGCTGTCGGCGGCGTTACCCAGGCGGTAGACATACGCACCGCCCTGCGCCAGGGTACGGCGGAATGCGTCGAAGTCGCCGTCTACAATTTGCAGGCGCACGGTGATCTCCAGATTTTGCTGCCACATGTCCACCAGGGCGCGGCCCAACTCGACGTTGGCAACCGAGGTCACCCCACCGGCCTTGGCGGTGATCAGGGTTACCTGGGGGAAATCCTGCCCGTTGGGGTAGCCGGCTGCGCTCAACCACTGGCGCGCCTGGGTGGGGTCGAAGGCAATGCCGACCTGCCCGTACAGATCACGCCCGAGCGTTTCGGCTGGTGTAAAGGTCATGGCGGGTTGTACGGCCCTGGCGCCGGCGCGGCTGGCCAACTCGGCGAGGGCCTTGCGGTCGGTGGCGGCGGCGAAGGCTTTGCGTACCAACAATTGATCGAAGGGCGCCGCCCGGAGGTTGAAACCGTAATAATATACTGTCGGCCGGGCGGTCATGTCCAGCGGCAGCCAGGGATTCTGTGCCTGCATTTGATCCAGCGCTACAACGGCCACGCCCGGCAATGGGGTGGGCACGGCGGTGGCAGTGGGCACGGGGGTGTGGCCGGGGGCAGCGGTGACGGTGGGCAGCATGGCCGGCGCGGCGGTGACGGTTTTGACCGGCGGCGGGACGGCGGTTGGCGGCGCGGTGGGGGTGGGCGTACAGGCGCCGACCCCTAACATCAGCAGGACGAGGATGTGCAGGTTGCGCGAAGACATGTCCACTCCTTAGCGGGGAGGATGCTAGATCAGCATGCCGATGGCGACCAGAACGCCGAAAACGGCGAGCACACCGGCCAGAACAGGCCAGGACTGGCGGAGGCTGCGCTGGTCGACCAGGTACAGATTGGGATAGGTGCCGGCGGGGCGCCAGCGCGGCCCGGCAAACCAGGCAAAGGCCAACCCGCCGATCAGCCCGCCGAGGTGGCCCCAGTTATCGATGTTGGTTCCGCTGAGGCCCAGCCCCAGGTTGATAACGATGATCAGGACGACCTGGAACAGGGCGGCCCAGGCGTTGCGGAAGAGGGGGCGGTTGTGGTAGACGAAGATGGCCTGCGCCGCCACCAGGCCGAAGATGGCGGTCGAAGCGCCCAGGGCCGGGTTGGGGGTGCACAAAAACGACAGGGCGTTGCCGGCGTAGGCGCCGGTCAGAAAGAGCAGGGTGAAGCGAGCGTGACCGTATTGCCGTTCCAGGTCGCGGCCGACGACCCACAGGGCGTACAGGTTAAACAGGATGTGTTCGACCGAACCGTGCAGCAGCGCAGGGGTCAGCAGCCGCCAGAACTCGCCATCTTGAATGAAGGGATTGATTTTGCCCAGATAGATAAAGGGGATGTCGTAGCCGAAAACCTTCTCGCTCAACATTTGCAGCAAGAACAGGATAACGCACAGGGCGATGATCAGGTAAGTGACCCAGGGGATGCGCGCCGGGAGGCGCCATTTGACTTCCACTTCATTTTCGGCGGGTGCGGCAGGCGGTTCGTTCGGGTAAGGATCGTGGAATGGCGCGGCGCTCATAGTTGCAGGCGATCGGCTTCGATACGATGGTGTTCGGCCTGGAGGATGGCGACAATGGTATCAACGGCCTGTTCCAGGCGGTTTTCGGCGTTACATACCAGGTACTTGAAGTTTGGCAGATGGCCGAGCTCCTGGCGGGCGGTCTCCAGGCGCAATTGCAGGCTTTCGGGCGTTTCGGTGCCGCGGTTTTGCAGGCGCTGGAACCATTCTTCTGCGTCGGTTGGCACCAAAAAAATGGTGACGGCGTCGGGGAAGAGGGAGCGAATACGTTCAACGCCCTGTACATCCACACGGACGACCACGTCCTGCCCGCTTTGCAGGGCCGTATCGATCTGGGCGCGCGGGATGCCTTTGTATTGGTTGTAGACCAGGGCGTATTCGATCAGTGCATCGGCGGCGATCATGGTCTCAAAGGTTTCTTTGCTGACGAAAAAGTAATCGACCCCCTCACACTCGTTGGGGCGCGGCGGGCGGCTGGTGGCCGTAACGACGAAGTGCAGGCCGAGATCGCGCTTTTTCAGGCCGTTTAACACGGCGTCTTTGCCTACGCCGGAGGGGCCGGAGATGACGAGCAGCAGGGGTTTGGGGCGCAGCAGATCGAAAGAAAGCCGGGGCAGAGTCATGGATCAGTTCCTGTAAGAAATAATGAAATTCTGATACTGACTTGATTATAATGGATTAAACGAGACCACTGATGAGGATGGCATATGCCTGCTTACGAATATCGCTGCCTGGATTGTCGCAAGAAGTTTGAGATTTTTATGCGTTATACCGAGTACGGTCAGAAGACGGTACAGTGTCCCTATTGCCAAAGCGACAGGGTGCAGCGACGGATTGGGCGGGTGCGGGTCGCCCGTTCGGACGAGAGTCGCCTGGAGAATATGGCCGCCCCGGACAGCCTGGCGGGATTGGAAGACGACCCCCGCGCCCTGGGGCGCATGATGCGCCAGATGAGCTCGGAGATGGGCGAAGAGATGGGGCCGGAATTTAACGAGGTGGTGGGGCGCCTGGAGGCGGGCCAATCGCCCGAGGAGATCGAGCAGCATCTGCCCGACCTGGGCGGCGATGCGGCTGCACCCGGTCTTGACGATCTGTAATCGCCCGAGGCGGCTGGGGCCGCGGTTTACTGCGGGTCGGCGATGTAATCCAGGAAGACGCCTACGTTTTTGTAGGAAGCCGCCAGGCTCATCATCTCCTGGATGGTGGGCGTTTTGGAATTGACCACGCCGTTCTTGAGGGCGTCGGGGTGGCGGCGGAAAATGGTGTAATAGGAGTCTTCCCATAACAGGCGCATGGTTGGGCTGAAGAAGCCGGGGCGGACGCGGTTTTCGTCTTGTGGATCCTGTGAGACGACGTAGCGCACCACGACCGCCTTGCCGATGTTTTCGCTGATGAAGCGCCGCGTTTCTTGCTCGGAGGTGGTGCGGCCGTAGGAAAAGCCCGACCAGGTGTCGTTGAGGGTGGCGTCTGAGAGCAAGACGCCGATTTCTGGCTGGTCGAAGCCATAATAAGCCACCACGGTACAGTAGCCGTGCCCGATGGCGCCTTTTTGTTCGATGCGGATGCGGTATTCACCCAGCAGCAGCATGTAACGATAGGTGCTGACCAGGGCAAACGTGTTGCCGGCGTCGTAGATCGAGTAGATCGAGGTGTTGACCCGTTCGCCGTGCTGATCGACGAAGACGTTCCAGGCGGCGCGTAAATCATCGTGCTGATAGCGGGTGAGATACGCGTTGGCGAGCGGCAGATAATCATCGTAGCGCAGGCAGCTGGTGGGCAACTGCCCATTGGCCGGCCAGGTGGCCACGGGCAGAGACGTGGCGGTGGCCACCGGCGTTGGTTCGCCGGGGGCCAGGGTCGGCGGGGCAGGTTGGAGAGGCTGTGCGGTGGCGCCCGTCGTTTGAGGCTGACTGGGAGGCGAGGTGGGCGTGTGATAGGGGGTGGGGAAGGGCAGGGTCGGCGCCGGGGTAGGGCGGGCCGACCAGGCGGTGCAGCCAGCCAGCAACACGACGAGCAGGGTGAGATAAGAGCGGTAGAGTCGGCGCATGAAATCCATTCCCGTAAAATCACTGTTTAGTGTACGGGGAGTGATAGGGACTGTCAAGGATGCAGCCCTGATTGATGGACGAATCGCCCCTCAAAACGCCGGGCGCGGCGTCAGCAGGTCAGCGCTGCGTTCTCGCCGGCCATTTCGGCCTGCAAAATGGCCAGATTGGTGTCGGTGGGTAGATCCTCGGGCTGCCAATGCTTCTGGCAGCCGGCATAATCCAGCAGCACGCCCTGAGCGGCCAGCCCCAGGCGCTCGGCTTCCCATCCGGCGCTCCAGTTACGCGGGGCGCAGGCCAGACCGATGACGCCCAATTCCTGGCTGCCGGCCTGCCCGGTGGCGACGCACAGTTTACTGAGCTGGTCGTCGGGGATGCTATAGACGGGGACGCCGTTTCTGGCGGCCAGGCGGGTGATCTGGTGGATGCGGCAGGTGGGGGTGCAGCCCTGGCACAGACGGCCCAGCGGCGTTTGAACGGCCTGGCAGGCCGGGGCAGGCAGGGCGCGCAGGCAGGGCGGCACGATGATCATGCGGCGGGTGGTGGCCTGAAAGCGGGTGCGATAGGCGCGGTTGAGGATTTCGGTGCCGAGCATTCCCAGGTGATATTCGAGCGGGCCGCGCGTCACCAGGGCGGCATCGTAACGCCAGCGGCAGGCGGGAGCCGTCTCGGCCAGATAGGGCTCGACGCCATGCGTGTAGTCGCGTAAGGTCTGGGCGCTGGTGTGGGCAAACTCTTCGGCCAGGTGATAGGCCTGGCGCAGCGTGCGGCGGGCGGCGTGCGGGTGCAGGCGGGCCAGGTAATCGCGCCAGGCGGCGAAACGCTCTGCCTGGGTAAACTCGCCCTGGGCGCGCAGCCAGGCGAGGAGTTGATCGACCATCTGTACGGCGGTGGTTTGCTGCCAGTGGGCGGCGGCAGGGACGCCGCGATAACGCCCGACGCCGTCGACAAAGACGCCGGCCAGCCCTCCCAGCACGCCGCGCAGCAGTTTGACGGGGCGTTCGGCGGTTTTGTGGCGCTCCTGGAAGATCACCAGTTTTTGCAATAAACCGGCCATCCAGAGCGGCAGCCCGACAGCCTGATCGACGTGCTGACGTAAGAGCACACCCAGCGCCAGAAATTCAAAGGCGCACTCGTCGAATGATCGGGCGGTCTGCCCGTTGCGGGCCTGATGATGTTGATAGGCGGGGATAATGTGCGCCACCCGCCGGCGGGCGATGACCAGCCAGCGGTCGGTGAAGGCGGCGATGGTGCGGTAATATTCATCCGAATTACCGGTCTCGGCCTGTAAATTATAGGGGAGGTGTTCCATTTCTTGACAACTTTCCTTTTCAATACGCCCGTGGACAGGCGTGAATGTTCAAATGCAGTATAACCTGGGGCGCGGGTGAAGACATCTGTCAAAAGATATATACGTGTGTTTATTTGTGCGGTTGCGGCAAAAGCCCGCGCAACCGTAAAGATGCGCAGGCTTGCAGGGCGAGAAAATGCGGCTGTGTTTCAGGCGGGTGGGGCAGTGGAGCCGCGCAGCACCAGACGTGAAGGCACCAATACCTGGGTGCTTTCGACGGGCTCGTTTTTGAGCAGTTTGATCAGCAACTGGGTGGCCAGGCCGACAATTTCTTCGGCCGGCTGGTGCACGGTGGTCAGGCCGGGCCAGATGTTCTTGGAGAACGACAGGTCGTCGAAGCCGCACACCGAAAGCTGACCGGGGACGCTCAGACCCATCTCCTGGGCGGCAAAGAGGACGCCGAAGGCGGCTTCGTCGTTGCTGGCGAAGATGGCGCTGGGTCTTTCGGCTCGTTGTAACAGCAGCCGGGCGGCGGTGTAACCGCCGTCGAACGTGTACTCTGAATTTTCGATCAGCGATTCGGGCACGGCGATGTGGTGGGCGTCCAGGGCGGCGCGGTAACCGTACATACGGTCGAAGGTGGAACGCATATTGCGCGGCCCCATCAGAAAGGCGATGCGGCGGTGACCGAGCGAGAGCAGGTATTCACAGGTGGCGTAAGCGCCGTGGTAGTCGTCGCCGGCGACGAAGGGGATATTGGGGCTGCGGTTGAAAGGGTTAATCTGCACCAGCGGCACCTTGTAGGTGACCAGCAGGTCGGCGACGAAATCGTCGGCGTCACACGGCGGGGTACTGACAAAGCCGTCGATGCGCCGCTCGGAAATCAGGTTGACCAGTTTGTTCTTGGAACGCGAACGGTTGGGATAATAGGGCTGGATGAGAATGTCGTAGCCTTCGTCGTAGCCGATGTCCATCAGGTGTGAGAAGAGCGCCGAGGCCGGCTGATAAAAGCCGGGATACATCAGGATGCAAATCATAAAAGACTTGTTTTGCACCAGCCGGCGGGCAGAGATGTTGGGGGCATAGCCCAACGAACGAGCCGCGCTCTGGACGCGATGGCGCAGATCCTCGCTGACGTGCGGTTCGTTATTGATGACGCGCGAGACCGTTTTAATCGAACATCCCGCCAACCTGGCGACATCTTTAATCGTGGCAGACATGGGGCCGTCCCTCTGAAATGATTTTTTCAGGTGCTTTGCAACACCGCCAGCGAGTGGGCGATGGCCTGACGGATGGCATCGTAATTACTGGCCTGGAGCCATTCCTGGCGAAACAGGGTAACGCCCATGCCGATGCAGGCCGCGCCGGCGCTGCGCCAGAGACGGATACTTTCTTCGCGGGGCTCCACTCCACCGGTGGGCATCAGGCGGCTCCAGGGCGATGGGCCGAGCACCGCCTGAAGGAAGGCCGGGCCCAGTGCGCCGCTGGGAAAAATCTTGACGATCTCTGCGCCGTATTCTTCGGCGGTTGAAATTTCGGCCGGGGTGGCGCAGCCAGGCAGGTAGGCGATCTTGCGCCGGTTGCACAGTCGGGCGATCTCGGCGTTGAAAGCCGGGCTGACGATAAAGTTGGCGCCGTGGGCGATGAACAAGGCAGCCGTTGGGGCGTCATAAATGGAGCCAACACCGAGGATGATGGACAGTTTTTCCCGGCGGATGGTCTCATCCAGCGCCTGGTAGACGGCCAACGCCCGGTCGCCGCGGTTGGTAAACTCCAGCATCTGTGAGCCGCCGTGTATACAGGTATACAACAACTGCCGGGCCACTTCTGTATCGGGGTGGTAGAACAAGGGTACGAGGCGCGTGGCGAGCATGGTTTGGTAGACAGTCATGCGATCGTAGGCCGACATGGGACACCCTCCAGAGAATCGTAAAGGCAAGTTCATTCGATTGTATCATCAATCCGCTTTGGGGCGGACGGGGGCACGGCTTTCCGTTCTTTTGGGGCGGCTATGAGGGTCTGGAAGCCGGCAGATAGACGAAAAAAATCAATTTTTTCACCTCTTGTATTTTTGCAAGAATGACTTATACTACAACGCTAATTGGCTGAAAACCAATCCAGAATCTTTGCATGCGAAGGAATACAGAAAGATGGACGAAAAGAAGTTGATGGAACTCGAAGCGGAGAGCGATAAGCCTCCCAGTATCATGCCGCGACCGGCGCGGGCCTGGCGTGTAGCCGTGATAGCCAACGTCAAGGGGGAAACGCTACTGCCACTCGACGGACCTGCCGATGCCGGTGCGGAATTTGACAAGCGGGAAACCGTCCAGGCAATCCAGGATGCAATTGCGTCCGACGGTCACACCGCTGTTTTTCTCCCAGCCGATGACAATTTGCCTTACGTTCTGCGGGATGTCCGCCCGGACATCTGCTTCAACATTGCCGAGGGGATCAGCGGTGATGGGCGCGAGGCGCAGGTGCCGGCCCTGTTAGAGTTGTTGCGCATTCCTTACACGGCATCGCGTGTACTGGCCAATGCGGTGGCTCTGGACAAGACCATGACCAAGCGTGTCTGGCGTGATCTGGGACTGCCCACGGCTGTTTTCCAGGAATTTGTCACCGGGAATGAACCGACCCTGCCCGAACTGACTTACCCGATGTTCGTCAAACCGGCGCGCGAGGGCACGGGTATGGGGATGGACGAAGGCGCCATCGTACACAACGAGGCTGAATTGCGCAGGCGTGTCCGCTGGGTGACCCAACACTATCGCCAACCGGCTCTGGTGGAAGAATATCTTACCGGGCGCGAGTTTACGATCGGTGTGTTGGGGCGCCGTGACGCCGCCCTGTACAGCCGCCATCCAGAATGGTATGCGGCGGATGGGTATCACTTCTTCCCGACGCTGGAGATCGATAATTCGGTTTCGGCGACGCCCGGCGTGTACGGTCACTTTGCCAAGACGTTGCACAACGGTGAGGATGGTGTGCCCGGTTTCCTGTGCCCGGCGGATGTGGATGCCGATCTGGCGCGCCGGCTGCACTGCATGGCGATTCGTGCTCATGAAGCGATCGGGGCGGTGGACGTCTCGCGCGTCGATATCCGTCTGAACGCAGCCGGTCAACTGCGTCTGTTGGAAATCAATTCGTTGCCGGGACTGACCCCGGACTTTAGTGATCTGTGTGTGATTGCTCGCGCCGAAGGCATTAGCTACCGGGAACTGATTCTGGAAATCCTGTACCTGGGGGCCTCGCGCTACGGTCTGTTGCCGGCGCATACGGCTGCTCCTATGCTATACCCGGTGTTTAAGCCGGTTGTGTCGTCTGTCGCCTAGTCGATCCGTCTTTTGCTGTTGGTTTATCGAGGCTGCCTTTTGGGGCAGCCTCTTTGCATACTTGTTAGGGGGGGCGATCATACCCTAACGATTGAATCCCTGTATAATGAAGGTAGCTTTATAGGGAGAGGAACCGTGAAACGATATCGCTGGTTTGTCCTGGTGGTCGGATTGGTGGTTATCAGTTTAGTGTTGAGCAGTTGTCAGGCCGCTGCTGTAGCCTCTGCCGAAACGAAAGGTGATTTTGTCCCGGCGCGCCTGAGTGCTCCAGATTGTAAGTACGGGGGGGAATTCAAGAGCATTGAGGCGTTGGATGCTTTAACCGTCAAAATAAGCCTGTGCGCCCCTGACCCGGCGTTTCTATCGAAAATCGCTTTTGAGGCGTTCAGCATTCAGGATGAAGTGTATCTGGACGCCAACCAGGGCGACTCGATTAAAATGAGCGTGTACCCCAATGCCAGCGGGCCGTACCAGTTGAAGGAATGGATCAAGGGCGATCATCTGACCCTGGAGGCGAACCCCAATTATTGGGGGGCGCCGCCCAAATCTAGAGAGCTTGTTATTCGTTGGGGGGGGAATGCCACCGAGCGTTACAGTGCGTTGTTGGAAAAGAAAACGGACGGGATCGACAATCTGGATCCGGCGTATTTTACCTCGGTGTTAGGCGGCAACGATCCGCGCCTGTACTATCGCCCCTCGTTGAATGTGGCTTACCTGGGGATGAACAATACCAAACCGCCGTTTAACGACATTCGTGTGCGCCAGGCGTTTGCCATGGCGCTCAACCGACAGCGCATCATTGAGAAATATTATCCTGAGGGTTCGCGCGTGGCCGATCAGTTCGTTCCACCGGCCATCCGCCCTGGTTATACGGATAACCTGCGCTGGTACACCTATCTGCCCGAGAAAGCGCGTTCGTTATTGCTGGAGGCGGGGTTTGATTTCAACCAGGAGGTGGTGTTGGCCTATCGGGACGTGCCGCGTGCCTACCTGCCCAACCCGTCCAGCGTGGCGGCCGAAATTCAGGCGCAACTGGCCACCAGCGTCGGCGTGAAGGTGCACCTGGAGCGAAAAGATGACCTGCTGACGGCGGTTTCGGCCGGCGAGCAGGCGTTTTATCTGTTGGGCTGGAATGCGGATTATCCAGACGCCACCAATTTCTATAACTTCCATTTCACCAGCGCGGTCAAGCGTTATGGCGTCCCTTATCCCCAGTTGGAAGAAGAAATCCTGCTGGGCGCCAGGTCGGCCAGTGAGCGCGAACGCCAGCAGCACTACGATCGTGTCAATCAGTTGATCCAACAATTTGCCCCGGTCATCCCCCTGGCGTATGGCATCAGCGCTTTATCCTTCCGGGCGGATGTACAGGGTGTGGTGGTCGGGCCGTTAAACGAAAACTTTGAAGAGATGAGCACCCCCACCGACCGTCTGACATTTACGCAGGGCACCGAGCCGCGCCGTCTGTGGTGCGGCGATGAGACCGACGGTGAAACGTTGCGCATTTGCTCACTGTTATACGCGCCATTGCTGAAATTTAAATTTGGCACGGCCGAAGTGCAACCGGCATTGGCCGAATATTGGGAGGCCAATGAGGATTTGACAGAATGGACCTTCTATTTGCGCAGCGGGATCAAGTTTGGCAATGGCGCCGATCTGGACGCCAACGATGTGGTGGCGACGTATGCGGCCATGTGGGACGCCAGCGATGTCAACCATAGCGGCGATAGCGGCCAGTTTGAGTACTTCAAGGCCTTTTTTGGCGATTTTATCAATCGGCCGGCGCAATAAGAGCGCACGTGAACATAAACGGCCGCCCGTTGTCTTGAGGGCGGCCGTTTTCGTTGTTGCGCCTGTATGCAATTAAAAGACAAACGGAAAGTAACTGATGAAGAGCGAGCGGGTAGCCAGCATGAACCAGCCGGCTAACAGGCCCAGGAACAGCCCGGCCAAAACGTCGGACAGGTAGTGCATGCCGGTCATGACCCGCGCCAGGCTGACCAGCGGCGACCAGGCCAACACCAGCAGCCCGAACCAGCCTGGCCCAAGGCCCAAGGCCATCACAGCCAGCAGGGCTGCCCGGGCGGCGTGTCCAGAAGGAAAGGAATGCGGATCGGTATTGCGATAGATCGCGCCCCATTCACCCGGTGGGCGCTGGCGGCGCACGATGAACTTGATTGCCATCACCAGGGCGGCCAGGCCGACGATGCCGATGCCCAGCAGGGCGGATTTCTCGTGCCATTCCTGGCTGCCGAACAGCCAGACGATACCCAGACCGGCCAGCCAGAACCAGGAGTCGCCTGAATGCGCCAGAAAGGCGACAATTTTCCAGCCGGGCTGGTTTTCTTGCAGGCGCATGCGATGCGAAAGGCGGTTGTCCAGATTGAGAAAGGGCTTTAAGTCCATGGTTTGGTTTCCGTGTGTGGGTGGCGTAAAACAGCAAGAGTATACCCCGAAGCCAACAGTTCTGTAAAGTTTAAATTTCGGGATTCGGGGCTTTTTCCGGTAAAAAGTACCTTATAATGAAATCAGGGTATGCTATCCAGAGATGGCAATGGGGTGTGCCTGCGGCTTTGCGAAGATTCCCGGTGGCCTGGGATGTGAGGAGTTTGAAGGTGAACAGGCGAACATTTTTTTGTTGGCTGAGCAGTATTTTGACGATCGCTCTGGGGTTGAGCGCCTGCCAGACTGCCCCGGCGATCGTATCGGCGGCGGCGGCAGATTTTGTGCCGAAGCAGGTAGGTGCCACGGATTGCTCTTATGGTGGTTTGTTCAAGAGTGTCGAAGCGCTGGACCAATTGACGGTCAAGTTCACATTGTGTTCGCCGGATCCGGCCTTTCTTTCAAAGCTTGCTTTTCCGGTGTTTGCCATTCAGGATGAGCGTTACCTCAACGCCACCGGCGGCAGTTCGGTCAAGATGAGCGTCGAACCCAACGTCAGCGGGCCCTATCGGGTGAAGGAGTGGGTCAAGGGGGATCATCTGACGCTGGAAGCCAACCCAAATTACTGGGGCGCGCCGCCAAAATCCAAGACCCTGATTGTGCGCTGGAAGGGGAACCCCGAAGAGCGTTACACGGCGTTGGTGAATAAGCAGGTGGACGGGATCGATAACGTCGACCCGAGTTATTACACTTCCATTTTATATGGTAATGACCCGGAGTTGTATTATCGCCCGCCGATGAACGTGTTGTATATGGGAATGAACAATACCATCCCGCCTTTTAACGATATCCGCGTCCGGCAGGCGATCGGGATGATGATTAACCGCCAGCGGGTGATCGATCATTGTTTTGCTGAGGGCTCGCGCGTGGCCGACCAGTTCGTCCCGCCGTCGATCCGCCCTGGTTTTACGGATAATTTGCGCTGGTACACTTATTTGCCGGAGAAGGCCAGATCACTCTTAATCGAGGCGGGCTTTGATTTCAACCAGGAACTGGTGCTGTCGTACCGGGATGTTTCGCGCTCGTATATGCCTAAGCCAGCCTGTGTGGCGACCGAGATCCAGACCCAGCTGTATGGCCTTGGCTTGAACGTGCGCACCAACGTCAACCCCGATTTGTTGACGCCGGTAGCAGCGGGGCAGGAAGCCTTCTTCCTGTTGGGGTGGGGCGCAGATTATCCGGACGCCACCAATTTTTATAATTTTCATTTCTCTAACAGCAGCAAACGGTTTGGCGAGCCTTACCCCAAACTGGCCGAAGCGATTGAACTGGGCGGTAAGATCGCCGACGCCCGTCAGCGCCAGTTGTATTACGATCAGGTCAATCAGTTGATCAAGGAATACGTGCCGATGGTGCCGCTGGCTTACGGGATCAGCGCCATGTCTTTCCGGGCCGACGTTCAGGGGGTGGTGGTTGGGCCGCTCAACGAGAATTTTGAGGATATGAGCACGCCCAACGATACATTGATCTTCATGCAGGGCGCCGAACCACGCCGCCTGTGGTGCGGCGATGAGACTGACGGCGAGAATTCGCGCATCTGCGCCCTGATGTACAGTTCGCTGCTGCGTTACAAATTTGGCACGGCCGAAGTGGAACCGGCGCTGGCAGAATACTGGGAATCGAACGAAGAACTGACCGAATGGACCTTTTACTTGCGCAGCGGGGTCAAATTCAGTAACGGCAATGAACTGGATGCCAACGATGTGGTGGCCACCTTCTCGTCGTATTGGGATGCCGGCGACGTCAATCATGTCGGCGATACCGGGCAGTTTGAGTATTTTGCAGGGTTCTTTGGTGATTTTATCAACAAACCACAACCTTAGTGGCGCCATAGCTTGCATTGAACAGCCCTGTTGTTTGCGAACGACAGGGCTGTCTTATTTTATGAGCGTTTCTGTCCTGTTCGTGATTGGCCGAGCGTAATTCAAACGGTTGACAAGTGACAGTTACTTATCTTATAATGGCTTTTGTATCCCATTCCGGCATAGGTCAATAGAGGAGGTGATGCCTCGAGACGATACCCCTGCAGTTCGTCTATACCTTTGTTCGTTTCCCATCAATTGACAATTTCATGAAGGAGGAGAAAGTGAAACACCGTGTCGTTTATACGCTCGTGGCCGTAGCTGTGTTGTTGAGCATGTTGTTGGCCGCCTGCCAGCCTGCCGCCACCCCCGAGCCCCCCAAGCCGACTGAAGCCCCCAAGGCTACCGAAGCGCCCAAGGCTACCGAAGCCCCCAAGGCCACCGAGGCTCCTGCTGCCGCTCCCGAAGGCCCGTTGAATGAGGCCCCGGATTGCAATTACGGCGGCAATGTCAAGAAGGTCGAAGCCGTTGATGACATGACGGTCAAGATCACGCTGTGCACCCCCGATCCGGCCTTCCTGGCCAAGATCGCTGTGCCGGCCTTCCACATTCTGGACAAGGACTACCTGGATTCGGTCGCCGGCGACGCCGCCAAGATCAACGAAGCCCCGGTTGGTACCGGCCCCTACGTGCTCAAAGAATGGGTACGCGGCGATCACATGACGTTCGAACCGAACCCCAACTACTGGGGCAAGGCGCCGACCATCAAGACCTTCATCCTCAAGTGGAACAAAGAAGCTGCGTCTCGCTTGCTGGATCTGCAATCCGGTAACGTGGACGGCATCGTCAACGTTGGCACCGATGACCTGCAGACGGTCAAGGATAACAGCGAACTGAAGCTGTACCCGCGCACGTTCAACAACTTCCTGTACATGGGCTTCCAGAACGAGACCCCGCCCTTTGACAACGAGAAGGTGCGCCAGGCCTTCACCATGGCCATCGACCGCGAACAGATCGTCAAGGACTTCTACCCCGAAGGCGCTTCGGCTGCCACGCAGTTCCTGCCCCCAGGTGTGAAGCCGGGCTTCACCGAGGGTTACGTCGGCAACAAGTACGATCCCGATGCCGCCAAGAAGATGCTGGAAGAGGCCGGTTTCGACTTCAACCAGGAGTACGTCCTCTCCTACGCCGAGCGTACTCGCCCTTACTTCCCGCAGCCGACCAAGATCGCCCAGGCCGTCCAGGCGCAGTTGAGTGAGATCGGCGTCAAGATCAAGCTTGACCTGCAAGAATGGGCCACCTTCCTGCCCGACATCCGCGCCGGCAAGAAACCCATGCACTTCCTGGGCTGGAGCGAAGACTACCCGGATGCGACCAACTGGTACGATGTGTTCCTGCGCGGCTCGAACAAGCAGTTCGGCAAGCCGTTCGATGATATCATGGAACAGTTGAACATCGGCGCCACCACGGCCGACCCGGCTGTCCGCCAGGCTGCCTACGACAAGGCCAATACGTTGATCACCCAGCACGTCCCGATGACGACCATCGCCAACGGCGCCACCTTCTTTGCCTTCAACGCCAATGTCGGCAATGTGGTGATCGGCCCCTACAACGAAAACTACAGCGAAATGACCAACAAGGATGACAAGCTGGTCTTCTCGCAGGATGGCGAGCCGGTGTCGCTGTACTGCGGCGACGAAACCGACGGTTCGTCCTTCACCGCCTGTCTGCAACTGTACAACACCCTGTACGACTTCAAGTGGGGCACCGCGGATGTGCAGCCGGCGTTGGCCGAGAAATGCGAAGCCAACAAAGACGGCACCGAGTGGACCTGCAAGCTGCGCTCGGGTGTGAAGTTCAGTAACGGCGCCACGCTGGATTCCGGCGACGTTGTTGCTTCGTTCGTCAACATGTGGAACTACAAGAGCCCGAACCGCAAGGGTAACACGGGCGTGTACCAGTACTGGAAGGACTTCTTCGGCCCCAAGGCTCTCAACGAGCCCCCTGCCCCGTAAGTCTTTGTGTGAGGATGCTGGATGGGGCGCGTATGCGCCCCATCCATTCTGATTTTTACTTCCAGGGAGAACCTGAGAGAAAATGCTTCAATACGTTGCCCGCCGTTTACTGATGCTTTTCCCCGTGTTGATGGGTATTTTGCTCGTCACGTTTACGATTGTGCGCCTGATTCCCGGGGATCCGTGTTTTGTTATGTTGGGGGAAAAAGCCACCAAAGAAAAATGCGATGATTTCAAAAGACGTTTTGGCCTGGATCAGAGCCTGCCGGTGCAGTTTGTGCGCTATATGGGTAACATCGTCCAGGGTGATTTTGGCGAGACGATCCGTGATCGCCGGCAGGTGATGGATGTGGTCGCCGAGCGTCTGCCGATGACGATGGAACTGACCGCCCTGGCCATGCTGTTCGCCACCATTTTTGGGGTGATCATGGGCCTGGTCTCAGCGCTTAACCGTAACAGCATCATCGATGTTTTTACCATGCTCATCGCCAATATGGGGGTGAGTATGCCGGTCTTCTGGCTGGGATTGCTGCTGGCCTACGTATTTGCGCTGTTATTAAAAGGGACGCCGTTTTATATTCCGCCGTCCAGCCGGCTTTCGGCCGGAGTGTCGCTGATCCCCCTGGCTAAGATCTGGGGTCTGGAAGATTGGAGCGGCCTGCCGCGCTTCCTGCTGGCGCTGGTCTCGAATTCGGCGATCCTCAACGGCATCCTCACCGGGAACTGGACGCTGGTGCGCGACGCCCTCTGGCACCTGATCCTGCCGTCGGTAGCCGTTGGGACAATCTCGTTGGCGGTCATCGCCCGCATGACCCGCTCCAGTTTGCTGGATGTGCTGGGCCAGGATTACGTCCGCACGGCGCGCGCCAAAGGACTGCGTGAGCAAGTGGTCATTTATAAACATGCGTTGCGCAACGCATTGATCCCGATTGTGACGATTGTCGGCATCCAGACGGGAGGGCTGCTATCCGGCGCAGTGCTGACCGAAACGATCTTCTCGCTGCCGGGGGTCGGCTCCCGTATGGTGGAGGCGATCCTGTCGCGCGATTATCCGGTTGTGCAGGGATTCTCGATCGTTGTGGCGTTGATCTTTGTGATGACCAACCTGGTCGTGGACGTTTCGTACGCCTATCTGGATCCTCGCATCCGTCTGGAGTAATCGATGAGCACCAAAACCGTTTCCTTGCGTGATATTACGCTGATTGACCGTGAATCCCCGTGGTACGCTGCCATGCGCCGTTTGTTCCGGCATCGTTCGGCGCAGTTGGGCATGTTTCTGCTGGGGGTGCTGCTGCTGGCGGCCATTTTTGCCGAGCAAATTTCGCCTTACGATCCGGTAAAGCAGCTCAAGAACGTCAAACGGCGTGATACCCCCTGCGTGCATTTGTTTGGCTGCCCGGCGGAGAAAGAGCAACATCTATTGGGGATCGATGGCAACAGCCGGGATATGTTCTCGCGTATCGTACATGGCTCGCGCCTTTCTTTGCAGATGGGCATTACCACCATCAGCCTGGCGATCTTGATCGGCGGTCTGTTTGGGGCCCTGGCCGGTTTTCTGGGCGGCTGGGCGGACAATCTGATCATGCGCAGCATGGATGTGTTGATGGCTTTTCCGGGGTTGTTGCTGGCGATTGCCATCGTCAGCATCCTCGGGCCGGGCCTGATCAACGCCCTGTACGCCATCGCCATCGTTCAGATCCCGGTGTACGCCCGCGTGGTGCGCGCCGGGGTGCTCTCGGTGAAAGAGTTGGATTTTGTGTATGCCTCGCGCGCTCTGGGGGCCTCGAACGCACGCCTGCTTTTCACTCGCATTCTGCCCAATGCCCTGACGCCGTTGATCGTTCAGGGGACGTTGGGAATTGCCACCGCCATTTTGAGCGGGGCGGCGCTGAGCTTCTTGGGGTTGGGCGCCGAGCATCCCAAACCGGAATGGGGGTTGATGTTGAGCGAGGAGCGCAACAGCGTTTTCAACGCCCCGCACCTGGTTTTCTTCCCCGGTCTGGCAATTATGTTGACGGTGTTGTCGTTCAACCTGATTGGCGATGGGCTGCGCGACGCGCTTGACCCGCGTCTGCGTGGCAAGGGCGCCGGTTAGGCGAACGTCTTGTAACTGGCAATGTAGAAGCATGCCGCTCCACTGTGTGTGGGGCGGCTTTTTTAACGACCGCCGCAGGGCGGCCAAATCCGGCTATGTTATAATCAATGAACGGATGCTTGCTCATTGTGGAGGTGTTGTATGAAGAATTGGGGTCCGGGTTCTCGTCGTCGCTGGTTGCTGGTGTGGACGGTTTTATTGCTGGTCAGTATGGCGTGCGCCATCCCTGGATTGAGTTCTCAGGAAGCGCCGGTCGGCGCGCCGGGCGCGGCAGGCCAGGTGACCCAACCGCCTACGCCGCCGCAGGCGCCCACACCGCCGCCGCCGGCGCCGCCGGTATTGGTGGAGACTCAGCCGCTGCCGCAGGGCGAAGTGCCGTTATTGGGCCCGTTGACTTTGTACTTTAACCAGGCGATGGATCGGGCGTCGGTCGAAGGCGCCTTACGCCTGGAACCTGCCATTACTGGCAAGTATCAGTGGCTGGATGACGCTTCGGTCAGTTTTATTCCGGATGCAGCGTTGCAGCCCGGCGAAAACGTGACCGTGCAGGTGGATGCGGCGGCGCGCGGCAAAAACGGCCTGGCGCTGCCCGCTCCGGTGCGCCTGACGTTCCGCAGTGCGGATTATTTGCGTACGGTTGAACGCCTGCCAAAAGCCGGGGCTGCGGATGTCGATCCTTCTTCGGCGGTGGTGGTGACGTTCAACCAGCCGGTGGTGCCGCTGAATGCGGATGTCAAAACTTCGCCGGCGGCTTTTACCTTGCAGCCGGAGGCCAACGGCCGCGGCGAATGGTTGAACAGCAGTACGTACATTTTTTATCCCGATCCAGCGATGGGGGGTGGGGTGCAGTACCGCGCCGTGTTGAACGCCCAACTGGTGAGCGCGAACGGCAGCCCGTTTGCTCCCGTGAGCAGCGAGGGGATGGAATGGTCGTTTACCACCGCCATGCCGCGCCTGGATAAAGTCTCTCCTTCGGAAGAGATGGACATCGCCCTGGATGAAAAATTTGTCCTGTCCTTCAATCAGGCCATGGACGCCGCCAGTGTGGAAGAAAACCTGTCTTTAAGCGATGAACAGGGCCG
>CAZHTS010000030.1:0-1611 GCA_964535315.1 uncultured Anaerolineaceae bacterium | reverse complement strand
CCATGGACGCCGCCAGTGTGGAAGAAAACCTGTCTTTAAGCGATGAACAGGGCCGGCGAGTGCTGGGGGTTGCCAACTGGAACGAGGCCGGAGATGAATTGACTTTCCAGGCCAAGGACTTGCTGGCGCGCAACAGCCGTTATACCCTGTCGTTGGGCCAGGCGGCGCGTTCACTGGGCGGCGCGGCGCTGGGCAGCGATTTGCGCAGAGAATATCACACCGTTTCTTCGTTGCTGTTTACCGATCTGACCTCGGGTGATGCGTTGGAACTGTATCGGGGGATGGGCTCGTTTGGCATGGTTTTTAACATGCCGTTGGGCGCCAAACAGGATCTCAGCCAGTTGATCCGTATCACCCCGGCGGTTCAGGATCTGCGCCTCAATGTGTCGGAGGAGCGCGAGCGGATCTTTGTTTCGGGCTTCTTTGAAAATGGCCGCGAGTACACCGTCACCGTGTCCGCCGATTTGCGCGATCAGTGGGGCCAGACGGCGGGGAAACCGATTACGCGTAAACTGCGCACCACTCCGGCAACGCCGTTGTTGTCTATTCCCCTCTTGCAGATGGGTACGTCGGTGGTATACATTCCTCCCCAGGAAACCGGTCTGACGGTGCAGACGGTGGGTATTTCTCGTGTGCAAACGGAGATGGGTGCCCTGCCGTTGAATGATTTTGCACGTCTGGCGGCGGGGCAGCTGGATGCCCTGGAGGCGTATATGCCGGCGCAGGCCAGTAACTGGTCGCAGACGGTGTCGACGTCTGCCAACCGTGCCTCCTGGACGCGGGTCAACCTGAGCGAGACCGGTCAGGCGCTTTTGCCCGGTGTGTATTACTATCATCTGCTGTCGCCGGATTTGACCAACGAACGCAGTTTCCAACTGCGACCTTTCCTGGTGGCAGTGGGGAGCGCCCACGTAACCCTCAAGGTCAGCAACAGCGAGGCCTTTGTATGGGTGGTCGACCTGGATAGTCAGACGCCGCTGGCCAATGCAGCGGTGCAGATTTATGATGCGAAAGGCAATGCGCTCAAGACGGTGACGACCGATGCAAATGGGATCGGGCGCGTCGATCTGCCGACCGGCGAAGCGGCCAGGAAGTTGACGCCACTGACGGCAGTGGTCGGTCAGCCGGGGCAGGAGCCATTTGGGGTGGCGCTCTCCGAATTCGACGCCAGTGTCACACCATGGAGCTTTGGTATTTCTTATCAAAACCTGGCCGGCCGGCTGGCGGCGTACGTATATACGGACCGGCCGCTCTATCGACCGGGGCAGACGGTGTATTTCCGCGGTACGCTCCATCGTTATGACAACGGACGTTACCTGCCGGCGGATCTCAAGCAGGTAACGGTGAAAGTGTTGGGCGCTTCGGCGCCGCCGACCTGGGAACGGCCGGTGCTGGTTAACACCACTGTGCCGGTTTCTTCGTACGGCACGCTGAATGGTTCGATACAACTGCCCTCCAGCGCCCGACCGGGCGGATATCAGATTTTAATCGAAGAAGTCAAGGAATTCTCGCTCTATTTTGATGTGGCCGAGTATCGCAAGCCGGAAATCGAGTTACAGGCTGCCTTTAATCAGACGGACTGGCGCGCCGGCGAGGATATCGGCGCCAAAC
>CAZHTS010000029.1:4795-53799 GCA_964535315.1 uncultured Anaerolineaceae bacterium | reverse complement strand
GCAACAAGGCCTGGCGATCCGGGCGAGCCCGCTGCAGTTCTTGCAGGATGGGTTGTATTTCTTCATAGAGCTTATCGCCGCCTGCTTTCAGGACAGCGGTTCCGAGAGTGGCTGGATTCAGAAAAGGCTCCGGATCGCTTTTACCTTCTTCCAGCAACCAGTAACAGATTGAGCCGATAAAACCCAGTGTAAAATTTTCTGGTGAGCTGCAAATCACAGAAAAATCCAAAAATACAGACTTTTCTTCAGGAGTAGACGTGCTCAGTTGGCGCATGAACTCTTTCAATAATAGTGTTTTTCCAATTCTGCGCAGTCCAAATAGAGCAACATGTTCCACCGGCCCATGGATCAGGCTGTGATGATAATGTTCCAGGGTTGCCAGTTCTTGACGGCGGTTGGTGAAAAGAGCTTGTTGGTCGGAAGGGTAAAAATAGTTCATTTTAGGTTAAATGACCTTTAGGTTAATTAACCTAATTATTGATCAAATCGTACTTAAAGTCAACTGGAAACCTTAGCTTTTTTGGGGTCTTCCGTTTTTAACAGGAAAACCCAGGCAAAATAATGTAAGATATAGTCGCTTGGATCGGCAAGTGGAAACCGAGCAATGGGATTCCTAATACTATCGTATAATTGACTTATCAGAGCGGGTAAATGCAAACAGCCTAGAGGTTGCCAACCGTCTTTTGGAGCTGATCTTTACTCCGAAGGAAACGAGAAACTGCAAGATACATCACTGACCGATCAACTGCGCGAAATCTAATAAGTTCTTGACGACAGGTAGAAAGGGCGGTCTTCGCTTCATCGGTGCAATAATTGAAAGTTCGACCAGTTGGTAGAAGAAACTATTAAAATAATCGGGAGAAGGCAAATGGATGTTATTATCTTCGTTGACAACTCAAACATTTTCATTGGCGGTAAAAATAAACACGGCAAGGAAGCACGGTTTTCGTATGAAAAATTCGTGAAAACTGTTCGCGGCAGCGACACAGTGACTAAAAAGTGGGTGTTCGGCTCAACCCCGCCGGGCAGAGATTCATTTTGGGACAATATGAAATGTCACGGTTGGGAAGTGACAGCATTCGACCGTCCGTCCGGACGTGGCGAGAAACAAGTTGATACGAGCATAGTTGCCGAAGGTGTTGACTTAATTGCACGCAGCACAAATCCTGGGCGTTTGGTATTTCTCTCAGGTGATAAAGATTTCCTCCCGTTGATTAACAAAGCAAAACAGTATAAATGGTCGGTAGAACTATGGGCGTATGAACAAGATATGTCCCAAGAATTGTCAGTGGCGTGTGATTCTGTCAACTATTTAGACGAACACACCGAATTCCTGTTTTTCTCAAAGGAAGATGGTTCAACCGAAACATATGAAGAACGTCAAATTCGAATCGCGGTTGAGCGCGAAGAGCGAGAAAAGCTGTTGGCTGAGCAACGAAGACGCTCTGAACAAGCAAGTCGAGAACGCTTAGAACAAAAAAGTATAAATAATTCCAATGAGATTCCTTGGTGGCAATATGCATTAGGTGGAGTAGTGGCTGTATTAGGAATTGGTGCATTGGTTTTGATAAATCGGCGCCTCCCTAGATAAAGGGAAAAATTTTCAATAACGGAGGCAGAAAAAATGAGCGTATTAAACGATTTTGGATATGACTGGCATTGCGACGGTTGTAAAACCCTTATGAACAGTCAGCCTGGTTTTACAGCATCAAATGGGGTTTGGACTTGTACAAAGTGCGGCTTCGTCAATGATGTTACATCTAATAATGTCAAGCATTATGGTGAGCGTCCTGTTACCGCGGACCAGTTGAGATATATCAAGCAAATTGAGGAATTGTTAGGCGTGTCTTTTTATGGTAACACTCTTGAGGAAGGGTCCGACTTTATTGACCAATACAGAGACCTTTATCAAGCGAAACTCCATACACCGTATAAGTATAGGTAATCGTCCGTTACGATTGACTATAAGGAGTCATCTCAAAATGGGTAGAATAGGTCAAACTCAACGAATGAGCGTGACCTATTGCCTATTTCGGTTATGTCGCACACATTAAACGGATGTCAATAGCGGAAGAAAATGTCCGTAGAATCGCGATTGAAAATGTCCACTTTTTCGCGGAGGCAGTGTCCGCTGAGATTCTTTAACATTGGAGAGAAGCACACCTGACAGGAAAAGAGAGTGCGGGCGTGGTAAGATCAAAGCGCCTGGGCGGAGGATAGGGCAACGCAGGAGTGCGACCCGAGCGCCGCGTGGGTGCCGAAGCCAGGGCAGAGGGTCTTGCATCATCCGATTGTTGCGCCTCTGCTCTTCGCCTTCTGCCCTGGCTTTGGCCAAAAAGCGATAAACTCATCTTGTTTAGATGTCAGCAAAGGAAGGACTAACCATCATAGTCGATTTCGTTTTCATCTGGTGGTATAAATCCTTTAGAAACCATATGTTCAATAAATTCTTTCGGCAAGAAAAGGTTATACTTTTCAATGTAGTATGCTAAGTCTTCAGGCCATTTCCAAACGCCATCTGTTCGAATGCTCATGGTACCTATAATTGGGTGTAAAGGATCAATCACATCCCGTGAAAGCCCAGGAGCAACAGATAACAATGGGGCTGAACGCAAGTAATTTAAGATACGTCCTTTCTCATAGTCGGCAGTTTGGCGAACAGCATCCTTGATACTAGGATCACTTTGACCATCATATGAAAATTCTTGATAGAAACCAACTTTTTTAGCTTCCATATTTATTTCACTCCAGGAACAAAATCAATCCAACTTCCACTGTGTACAGTACTACTCGGGCCAATGGTTAGATTTCCATTGGGGTGGATCCAGATAGCGCTTTTACTTTGACACCAAGCTTATTAGCCAGATCCTTTGCAACACCTGTTGGAGAACCTCCTGAACTACAAGAAATCAGGCGTATTCCATGTACGACAACATCGAAGAATCCTGCCTCAGGTTTAATCCAGCTAGCGGCTTTGGTAAGGTTGTCACCTGCTCCTATCAATTTGGCCCCTGCCGGAACCGCTTCAGACACACCATCAATTATCTTACCTGCATCTGCTGCTTTATCTAGAACTCTTGCTGTATCAGCAACAGTATCAACAGCTTTGCCTGCCTTGAAAAGGGCTCTAACCCCCTAGTCTCAACCCAGTTGCTACTGGTATCGCTGCTCCAACTAAATCGGCTGTTAATGCTAACCCATTCTCCCAATTTAGGCCATTTTGTTGAATATCATAAATATCCGCACCAATGAAAATCCCGTCAACAACTGCATCAACCCAATGCCCTGTTGGATCGTTATATTTAATTGGGTTATAGCGCGCATACGCGTATCTATTCCAATCCAACGGATTATAGGGATCCGGTATAATACTATCCGGTTGGGTGAACTGTGTAATATAAAATCACTTATTCTACCCTCTGTCTTCCTCATACGACCATCACATATGACCACACACTACAATAATCCTCTAAAATTGAGCTGCGATAGTAGCATCATTGGTTGATAGACTACTCTGTAAGGCGTTCAATGATACTTGCTGCCGCCAGAAGCGCTGATAGCAAGCACAGTATTCCACAGATCAACGCATAGACTGCCATATGCTTTGGCGACGTTAATGCCGAACTCTGCCCTACTTTTCGCCCGGGGCGAGTATGTGGCCAATTATACAATTTAATCACCCATAATCCCACCTTGTTGGGTTTATCATAAGACGCTTTGCCTTTCTTATAAAATTCGTATGCGCTTAAAGTAAAATCCAGGCCGAAGAACAAATTAAACAGCAGAAGAAATATATCGAGTTGCATCATAAGGTCACCTGTACTCCGCTTTTATTTCAGGTTTGAGGTTTACAGCCAAACTCACCACATTACCAACAACGCCCAAACCCGGAGCAATACGCTCAGTCTTGGCGACCAAAACAAGCGCCTTTTCCCACGTTTTAAGAGTCGCATATTGGTAAGCAGGCTGTGAGTCGCCCAAGATGGCCATTTCCATAACAGCTTTTCCTACACCCATTGCTTCTACGGAAGCCCCAACAGCTTCAATATGCTTTCACACGCCTTTCTTGAAGTCCAGAAATGCGGGCTAACGCTTTTGCGGGACAGGCAAGGCTTGCGTTTTTACCGCACCCGTTCGGGATAAAAGAACCCATACGCCTGCACCCCGGGATTGTCGCTGAAACGCCCGCAGGCCGCCCGCAGCCCGCCGCCCTCGGGCAGCAGATCGCGGTCGACCACCAGCCACAGATCCTGATTGCTGCGCAGTTCAAGCGCCGGGAAGACCGTGGCCGGCGCTTCCACCCGTTCCAGTTCGCCGGCGGCGCGCACATCGGTGATATTGTGCACCCGCAAGCGAAAACGCCCCTGGTGAAACTCAGGCAGCCAGTCCAGTTGCAACACATCCTCTTTGATCACCTGCACCGCCGACCCCTCGGGCAGCCAGAAATACACCGCCTGCATCCCCGCCGGGCAGTCCAGCGTCACCGTCTGCGCCGGGCGCGCCAGAGCGCGCACCCCCAGCGGGCCGAGCACCGCCAGCAGCGCCAGCCCTGCCCCAAACAAAGCCGGGCCGAAATCACCTTCATCCTCTGCCGCCCGACCGCGTAACCAGGCCACCCCCGGCAAACGTCCGGCCACCGCCAGCAGCGCCGCCAGCCCCAACCCCGGCAGCAGCGCAATCACCGGAACCGTGGCGGCGTAGGCGCGCAGTTGCAAGGCGTCGCCCGGCGGGACAAACGGCGCCGAGGCCAGCAGCCCCAACGCCAGCGCCCCGGCCAACTGCGCCCACGCCTGGCGCCGCTGGCCGACAAGCCACACGCCCCCGCCCGCCGCCGCCAGATAACAACCCCACACCGCCGCCAGGCGCGCCACCTCGTTTTCGCCGCCCACAAACGAATACAGACCGTACCCGCCGCCAGAGAACAGCAACTGCCACTGGAGCAGCACCCCGCGCGCCAGCCCCAGCGGGTTGCGGCGCACCTCCTGCCAGGCATAATAATAAATCCACGACGAACGCTCCGCCTCGGGCAGATCCATCACCTCGGGATGATCGCGGCGAATCTGGCCCCAGCCCTCGCCGCCGGTCACCAGCCCGTAGAGCGAGTGCGCAAAATTGCCAAACACCGCCCCCTCGTCCGGCGCCAGCAGGCGAAAGAGCAGCAGATTGCAGGCAAAACCCAACGCCACCGCCGCCGCCACCCAGCCAGCCGCCCGCCAGCCAAAGCGCCGTTGCCCGCGCCACTGCCAGCCGGCCCACACCACCAGCGCCGGCAGGACAAAAAATGTCCCCGCCCGGGCATTGAGCGCCAGCGTCAGCACCAGCGCGCCCAACACCACCGGCCACAGCCGGCGCAGCGCTGCGCCGCGCCACAAGAGCGCCAGCCCCGCCGCCCCCAGCGCCAGCCCCAGGTTCTCGGTCATGGTCGTACCGCTGAAACGGCGGTAAAACAGAAACACCAGCAGCCAGACCAGCGCCGCCGGTCCCGCCCCGTGACTGCGCCGCACCTCATTTGCCAGCAGATACGTGGCCGCCCCGGTCAACAGCACCAGCAGCGCCACGGCCCACTGCAAATTATTGGCGGTCAGCGCCAGCAGCGTCGCCAGCAGTCCGGCGAACATCGGCCGGCGGGCCGAAAAAGTCGAAAACAACGCCCCGTTGAGCAGACGCTGAGCGTCCAGATAATAATTGCGGGCGTCCGTCCAGGGCAGCAGCCCGCTGATCACGTACAGTTCGCTCTGCCCGCTGGCCCACAACCCCGCCAGGCACAGCGCAAACGGCGCCAGACACAGCGGGAAGCGCAGCCAGCGCCCCCACCGTTCGGGCAGGCGCAAGACCAGGTACACGACCAGCAGCAGCGCCGGCGCCACCAGCGTAAAACTGTAGCGCAGCGCCACACTCAGCGGCCGCACCAGCCACGGATCGCGGCTGACCAGCAGCCAGCCAAAAAGGGCCAGCCCCACAAGGGTGCTGGCCCAGATCGAAGATCGCGAAGAAAAGCGCAAGCGGGTCAACGGCGCTTATTGTAAACGCAAGACCGCCTGCATGGCAAGGTTCAACAACGTACCCGGCGCAAAACTTAACAACACCACCGCCAGCGCCATCACCACCGCCGTCAGGTTGCTCCAGGCGTCGTTACGGCGCAGCGGCTCGCCCGGCTGCATATACATGATCACCACCAGGCGCAAATAGTAATACGCCGAAAGCAGCGAGGTCAGCAGGCCGATCAAGGCCAGCCCGGAATACCCGCCCGCCACCGCCGCCCGGAACAGATAGAATTTTCCCCAAAAACCCAGCGTCGGCGGGATGCCGGTAAAGGACAGCATGAAGCACAACATCGCCAGCGCCAGGACGGGGTAACGGCGGCCCAGGCCGGCGTAATCTTGCAGCGCCAGGCCCCGGCCCTCGGCGCGCTCCAGATCGATCACCACCGCCCAGGCGCCAAAACTGGTCAGGGCATACGCGATCAGGAAAAACAGCATGGCCGCCACCGCCTCGCCCACCACCTCACCGTCGCCGTAAACCACAAAGGCCGAGAGCAGATAACCGGCGTTGGCGATGCTGGAATAGGCCAGCAGACGCTTGACGTTTTCCTGCGCCAGCGCCAGCAGGTTGCCCACAATCATGGTCAGCGCCGAGAGCACCCACAGCGCCGGCGTCAGGCTGGCCGCCAGCGAGGGGAAGGCCACCACAAACACGCGCAGCAGCGCCGCCACAGCCGCGGCCTTGACCGCCACCGACATGAAGCCGCTCACCGGTGTGGGCGCGCCCTGATACACGTCCGGCGCCCACATGTGGAAAGGCGCCGCCGCCATTTTGAAACCCAACCCCACCAGCAGCAACGCCGCCCCCGCCAGCAAAAGGGCCGGGTTGGCGCTGCCATCCGTGACGGCCGCCACGATGCCGTTCAGCCCGGTCTGACCGGTGGCGCCAAACACCAGCGCCACGCCGTAGAGCACAAACCCCGAAGAAAACGCCCCCAGCAGGAAATACTTGAGCGAGGCCTCTTCCGAATCGAGCCGCGGGTGCGCAAAACCCGCCAGGACGTACAACGGGATGGAGAGCAGTTCCAGCGCCAGAAAGACCACGATCAGGTCGTTGGCGTAGGCCATCAACATCATCCCCCCTACCGAGAACAGCAGCAGCACATAATACTCGCTGCGGGCGATGCCCATACGTTTGAGATAATCGTACGCCAGGGCAATGCCCACCAGGCCGCTGAACAAGAAAATTACAATCAGATAGCTGGCAAAACCATCCAACACCGCCATGCCATTGAACGCCAGCGTCGCCTGGCCGCTCTGCGGCAGGGCGATGCCCAACGCCGCGGCCAGCGCCGCCGCCGCCAACAGGGGGATCACACTCTTGCGCTCCCTGGGCAGCCACAAGTCCAGCAGCAGGAGCAGCGTCGCTGCGCCGAGGACCACGATCAGGGGAAGGATTGCCGAGAAATCAGTCTGCGTCATGGTCGCCTCTCTATGTTAGTGAATGGCCACAGCCGCCGTCTGCACCAGCGCCGCCAGCCGCGCAACCGTGGGGTTGAGCAGCGCCAGGAAGAATTGCGGATACAACCCGATCCAGAACATCAACACCAGGATAGGCGCCAGCGTCAGCACCTCGCGGGCGTTGATCTCGGGCAGCTTCTGGTTCTCCTCGTGCGTCAACGGCCCGAGGAAAACCTGCTCGAAGAGATGCAGCAAATACACCGCCGCCAGGATGACCCCCAGCGCCGCCAGGCCGGCGAACCACGCACTGCCCAACACAGAAGAGCCATAGGCGCCCAGCAGGATGGTGAACTCGCCTACAAAACCGTTCAGGCCGGGCAGCCCCATCGAAGACAGAAACACCACCAGCGCCAGCCCGCCCAGCCAGGGCATGCGTTTCCACAAACCGCCAAAAGCAGCCAGGGCGCGCGTGTGGCGGCGTTCGTAGAGCATACCCACCAGCAGGAACAAAGCGCCCGTGCTCAAGCCATGATTGACCATCTGCAACACCGCTCCGGCCATGCCCTCCGGGTTGAGGGCAAAGATGCCCAGCACCACGAACCCCAGGTGGCTGACCGAAGAATAAGCCACCAGTTTCTTCATGTCCGTCTGCGCATACGCCACCGCCGCGCCGTACAGGATGCCGATCACCGCCAGGGCGGCCATCCACGGCGCAGCCTGCACGCTGGCCTGGGGGAAAAGCGGCAGGTTGAAGCGCAAAAAACCGTAGCCGCCCATCTTCAGCAGCACCCCCGCCAGGATGACCGAGCCGGCCGTAGGCGCCTCGACGTGTGCATCCGGCAGCCAGGTGTGCAGCGGCCACATCGGCACCTTGATGGCAAAGGCCGCCGCAAACGCCAGGAACAACCAGAGCTGCACGTCGGCAAACAGGGCGCGCTGGGCGATCAGTTCCGGCAGCGAGAACGTGCCGGCCCGCAGCCCGACGTACAGGATGGCCAGCAGCATCAACACCGAACCGGTCATGGTAAAGATAAAGAACTTGACCGCGGCATAGATGCGCCGCTCGCCGCCCCAGATGCCGATCAGGAAATACATCGGGATGAGGGTAAACTCCCAGAAGATATAAAACAGCACCAGGTCCAGCGCCACAAACACGCCCAGCATGCCCGTTTCCAGCAGCAGGAAGGTGATCATGAAACCGCGCACGCGATCCTGCACCGCCGACCAGGTCGACAGGATGGCAAGAGGCGTGAGGAACGTTGTCAATAACACCATCAACAGCCCCAGGCCGTCCACCCCCAGGATAAAGCCGATGCGCGTGCCATTTTGCAGCCAGGGCAGGTTGAGCGTCAGCGCCTCCGGGTTGGCCGGATCAAACCAGCCCAACACCACCAGCGAAGCCGCAAACGTCAGCAGCGAGGTGACCAGCGCCGTCCAACGGGCGGCGGTCTTCTGTCCGGGGGTGAGCACGAGCAACGCCAGCACGCCCAGCAGGGGCAGGAAGACCAGAACCACGAGAGGATGTAACACCATTTCCATAGCTTCACCCCGCCTTATTGCATCGCCAGATAGGTCAGCAGCAGCACCACACCCAGGAAAATCGACAGAGCGTAGCTGCGCACGAAACCGTTTTGCAGGCGGCGCACGCTGCCGGCCAGCAGCGCCGAGAGACGAGCGAGCCCATTGACCACGCCATCAATGACGCCCAGGTCAACCGGCCCGGCCAGTGCGGCGCACAGCGCCTGCCACGGGCGCACAAACGCCACATGATAGGCCTCATCCACCCACCACTTAGACTGCATGCCCTTGAACAACCCGCCCAACCGGCCGGCCAGCGGGTCGGGCTGCACCGCCGCCCCGCGCCCATACAGCCACCAGGCGGCGGCAATGCCTGCCAGCGCCAGCGCCAGCGAGCCCAACGCCACCCCCAGGACAAACGTTCCCGGATGAACCCCGGCCAGCGAATGTTCCAGCCAGGTTTCCAGGGTGTGCACGCCCGGCAGGTTTAACGCCCCACCCAGCAGCGCCAGCACGGCCAGCACCACCAGCGGTAACGTCACCAGGGCCGGGCTCTCGCCGGCATGCGCCGCCGCCGGGCTGCGCGGCGCGCCAAAGAAGACCAGCAGCACCTGGCGCCCCATGTAAAAAGCAGTCAGGAAGGCCGCCAGCAGCAGCACCACAAAGATGGCCGGCATCGTGTGCAGCGCCTCGGCCAGGATTTCGTCCTTGGAGAAGAAACCCGCCAGCGGCGCCACCCCGGCCAGCGCCAGGGCGCCCACCAGGTACACCCAGAAGGTCAGCGGCATACGGCTGCGCAGCCCGCCCATACCGGTCATGTCTTGCGGGTCGAACGGCGCGCCGTGACCGGCGTGCTGCTCGTGGGCGTGTTCCAGCCCCAGGATGAGCGAACCGGCCGCCAGGAACAACAACGCCTTGAAGAACGCGTGTGTCACCAGGTGAAACATCCCGGCCACAAACGCCCCCATGCCCACCGCCGCCACCATGAAACCCAACTGGCTGATGGTCGAATAAGCCAGCACCTTCTTGATGTCGTTCTGCGCCACGGCGATGGTGGCGGCAAACAGCGCCGTCAAGGCCCCCACCCAGGCCACCGTGGCCTGCGCCACCGGCTCGAGCACAAACAGCGCCGAGGAGCGCGCCACCAGATACACACCGGCCGTCACCATCGTGGCGGCATGGATCAACGCCGAAACCGGCGTCGGGCCGGCCATGGCATCCGGCAGCCACACAAACAACGGCAGCTGCGCCGATTTACCGGTCACGCCCAGCAGCAAAAACAGGGTGATTGCCAGCGCCAGCCCCGGCGTGGCCTGCGCCACCTGCCCGGCCCGGGCAAACACGCCGTCGAATTCCAGCGTGCCAAACGCCCAGAAGATGGCAAACATGGCCATCAGCAGGCCAAAATCGCCCACCCGGTTGACGATGAACGCCTTTTTGGCCGCCCGGGCGTTGCCCACCCCCTCCAGCCCCTTTTCATACCAGAAACCGATCAACAGATAAGAACACAGCCCCACCCCCTCCCAACCGACAAACAACATCAGGTAATTGTTGGCGCTGACCAGCACCATCATCGCCACGATGAACAGATTGAAGTACACAAAGAAACGGGTATAGCGCCCCGCATCGCCGTTGAAACGCACGTCGCTCTGCATATAAGCCGTGGCGTACAAATGGATCAACGCCCCCACCCCACTGACCACCAGCATCATCGTCACCGCCAGGGTGTCGACCCGGAAACTCCAGTTCAGGCTGAAACTGCCGGCAGTGATCCATTCGGCAAACGGCACCACCACCGCTTCGGGCGCTTTTTGCAGACCGCCTGCCAGCAAGAGCGAAACGACGAAGGCCAGCGTGGTCGCCAGGGTGGCAATCAACCCCACCGCCGTCTCGCCGCCCCGCCCGGTCGCCGCCAGCCGCCGCCCAAAGACCAGGTTGAGCAGCAAACCGATCAACGGCAGGAAAACCACCCAGGGGACAAGGTTGAGTACAGGATCATGACTCATGGCGTCACCCCTTCAAGCTGCTCATCTGATCGACATCCACGCTGTGTTTGGAGCGAAAAATCGCCACCATCAACGCCAGCCCAATGGCCACCTCGGCCGCCGCCACGGTCATCACAAAGAACACAAACAACTGCCCGTTGAGCGTGTGGTAATAGCTGGCATAAGCCACAAACACCAGGTTAGCGGCGTTGAACATCAACTCCAGCGACATAAAGACCACGATGGCGTTGCGCCGGATTAACACCCCGAGCACCCCCAGGGTAAACAGGATCGCCGAAAGCGCCAGGTAATAGGTAATGGGCACCATGCGCACTACTCCTTTTTCTCCGGCCGCGCCGGAGGGGTCGTCTCGCCCCTGGTCAACAGGATGGCGCCTATCGCCGCCACCAGCAAAATGGCCGAGGTGATTTCAAATGGCAGGGCATATTCGGTGAACAACATCATGCCCACCGCCGCCGGGCTGGCAAAATCAGGCGTGGGTGTATCCAGCAGTTGCGGGCTGCCCCCCCGCCAGACCACCACCAGTGCAACTTCGGCCAGAAACACCACCCCAAGCAGAATGGCGATCCAACGCCTGCCCTCCAGCGGGCCCAGCGCCGGCAACTTTTCGCCGCCTAACAACATGATGACGAACAAAAACAGCACCATGATTGCGCCGGCGTACACCGTAATTTGCGTCATAGCGATAAACGGCGCCCCCAGGATGAAATACAACACCGCCACCGTGGCAAAATTCAGCACGAGGAACAGGGCCGAATAGACCGCATTGCGGCTGACCAGCATGCCCACCGCCGTTCCGATCACCACCAGCGCCAAAACACCGAAAACGAGCACTGTGACCATCACGTCCTAGCCTCCCTAATCCACCGCGTCTTTCATTTCCGGCACCGCCCGGGTATACACGCCCGGCGGCGTTTGCTGCGGCGTATCCTTGCCGCCCGCCGGCGGCGGTTCGAGCAGCATCTGTTTGGTATAAATCGCATCCGAACGCCCGGTAAAAGCCAGTTCGTAATCCTTTCCCAGGACGATAGCCTCGGTCGGGCAGGCGTCTTCGCAGAAACCACAAAAGATGCAGCGCAGCATATTGATCTCGTAGGTGCTGGCGTAGCGCTCGCCGGGCGAAAAACGCCGCTCGTCGCTGTTCTCGGACGCCTCGACAAAGATAGCGTCCGCCGGACAGGCCGCCGCACACAGGGCGCAGCCGATGCACTTCTCCAGACCGTTCTCGTAACGCTTGAGCGAATGCCGCCCGCGGAAACGGGTGCGCACCGGGCGCTTCTGCTCCGGGTACGAAATCGTCACCGGACGGGTAAAAATTGCTTTGAACGTCGTCCACAAACCACGAAACATGGCGTCATCCTCCTACCAGTACCACTACCACCGCCGTGACCAGCACGTTGGCTAACGCCGCCGGGAAAAGCACCTTCCAGCCCAGCGCCATCAGCCGGTCGTAACGAATGCGCGGCAGGGTGGCCCGCACCCAAATGATGAAGCACAACCACAGGAACGTTTTGACAAACAACACCAGCGGCCCCAGCAGGCCGGGCGTCTCGATAAACGGCAGCTTATAACCGCCCAGGAACAGGGTGGAACCGATGAGCGCGATGGCGATCATCTTGATATATTCGGCCATAAAGAACAGGGCGAATTTCATCCCCGAATACTCGGTATGGTAACCGGCGGTCAATTCCTGCTCGGCCTCGGGCATATCAAACGGCGCCCGGTTGATCTCGGCCAGGCTGGACAGGACGTAAATGACAAAAGCAATCGGCTGGTAAACCACAAAGGGAATGCCGGACTGCGCCTTGACGATGTCCACCAGGCTCATCGAGCCGGCCAGCAAGATCGGCCCGACAAACGAGAGCCCCAACGCCAGCTCATAACTGATCATCTGCGCCGTGGCGCGCAGCCCGCCCAGTGTGGCATACTTATTGTTCGACGACCAGCCCGCCAGGGTGATGCCGTACACCGAGATAGAAGTCACCGACATGATGTACAACACGCCCACATTGATGTCCGCCAGATACAACGGCACCTGCCGCCCGGCGATGGTAATGGCATCGCCCCACGGCACCACCGCTGTAATCACCAGCGCCGGAATGACGGTGATGACCGGCGCCAGGATAAAGATCAGTTTATCCGCCGAAGCAGGGATCAACTCCTCTTTGAAGATCAGCTTGATGCCGTCCGCCACCGGTTGCAAGAGCCCCTGCCAGCCGACGCGGTTGGGCCCGATGCGCACCTGCATGCGCGCCAGCAAACGGCGCTCGAGCCAGGTCACGTAGGCAAAACCGCCCGTCATCGCCAGCAGGAGGATGACCGCTTTGATTACCCATTCCCAGATTAAGGCTGCGTCCATGCGTGTACCCTTTTCTCGTCCTCAATCCGCGGCGGACGAACCCGCTGCCGCGGTCTCACGGGTTACCGAAACCAGGCGCGCCACCTGCGGCCCGCCGAGCGGCGCCCCGCTGCTGCGCGGCAGGTGGCCCACATCCAACGGCAGGCGCTCACTGAGCTGCACCGGCGCTGCCACAATCCCGCCTGCCAGTTCCAGGTGCGCCACGTCACCCTGCGCCAACCCCAGCCGTGCGGCCGTTTGCGGGTGCAGCCAGAGCGCCAGGCGCGCCCGGCGCTGATCCAACAGGGTGGACGGGAGCAGTGTCTGACCGGCGTCGTACAGCCGCGTCACCGGCACCACCCACAGGGCGCCCTCCGCGACCAGCGGCGCTGCTGCCGCCGGGCCGGGCACGGGCGCCGCCGCCGGCAGCGGCGGCAAGCTCAGCTGCACGCCCAGCCCCTGGCTGTTCTCATAGCCGGTGCCGCCGTAATACACATCCTGCCGGCCGACCTGCGGCCATTGTTCCACGCTTTGCGCCAGGGCCGCATAGGTCAACCCGGCAAACTGCGCCGTTGCGGCAGCCATACGCAGGAAGACCAGCGAAGGTGCGCGCCCCTCCAGATCGAGCCCCAGCCGTTCGCCCAGTTGGGCAAAGATGGCATAATCGGCACGCGCCCCGGCCCGCGCCGGCACAGCCTGATAAAAACGCTGCACGCGCCGCTCGCCCGAGGTAAACGTGCCCTCGCGCTCGACGTAAGCCAGCGCCGGCAGCACCACGTCCGCCCGCCGGGCGGTTTCGGTCAGGAACAACTCCTGCACCACCACGAAACTGGCCTGCTCGACGGCTGTTGCCAGGGCCGGGTCGTCGCCCGCCGGGTCGGCGGCGACAATATAAGCCACGGATGCCTGGCGCAGTTCCTGCGCCAGATCGTCGCTGGCGGTAAAGCCCAGTTCCCAGGCGCCCTGGGTGTTGGCGTTCGGCCACACCCCGATCAGCCCGTTGTTGGGCCGGCCAACGTGCCCGCCGCCCGCCAGCGCCGCGGCGCACACCTGCGCCAGGCGCTGCGTTTCGCCCAACCCCAGCCCTTCGCTGCCAAACAGGATCACGGCGTTCTCGGCGCCGGCAAAGGCCGCCGCAGCAGCGCGCACATCCTCATCGCTGCTGCCCACCGCCCCCGGCAAGAACGCCGCCAGCGCGTCCGTCTCCCGCCCGTACGCATAGCGCAGCACGTGTTGGGCGTACGGCTCCAGCCGGGTCGGGCGCGGGTTGACCACGATCAACGTCGCCCCGCGCTGCGCCGCCTGCCTGACGCGCAGCCACCACAGCGGCGCTTCTTCTTGCAAATCACAGGCCGCCACCAGAATCACGCTGCCCGGCCCCAATGCGCCCAGGTTGCTGCCCGGCGCCAGGCCGTACTGCGTCACCCAATCGCCGCCGGCCATCGGCCCGTACAGCCGCGCCTTGCCCCCCAGAGCGGCGCTCAACTGGCGCAGATTGAACAGGTCTTCGTTGGGCAACCGCCCACCGGCCAGCGCCAGCAGCCCCGCGCCCGCCTGGCGTAACGGCCCGGCCACCCGCGCCAGCGCCTCGTCCCAACTGGCGGGGCGCAGTTCGCCGTCCTGGCGCACCAGCGGCTGCGTCAGGCGCTGCTCGCTTTCGGTGAAATGATAGCCAAAGCGGCCCTTATCGCAGATCCACAGTTCGTTGACCTGCTCGTTCTGGCGCGGCATGACCCGTTTGATCACCTGCTGCCCGTCCGTGCGGGCCTCGCGGCGCACGTTCAGCGTCAGGTTACAGCCCACCGCACAATGACTGCACAGCGAGGCCGCCGGTTTAAGCTCCCACGGCCGGGCGCCAAAACGAAAATCGGCGCTGGTCAACGCCCCCACCGGGCAGATATCGGTCGTATTGCCCGAAAAGACCGAATCAAAACCCGGCTGCGAGCAGGTGACGATCTCCAAAGCCCGGCCGCGCTGGTAAAAGCCGATGACCGGCTCGCCCACCACCTCGGACTGGAAACGTACACAGCGCCCGCACTGGATACAGCGCTCGCGGTCGAGGTAGATCAACTCGCCCAACGGCACGTGTTTATCCGAACGCTGCTTCTCATCCAACAGGAAGCGGCTCTGCCCCGGCCCAAAACCCATCGTCAGATTTTGCAGCGGGCACTCGCCGCCCTTGTCGCAAATCGGGCAGTCCAACGGGTGCGAGGTGAGCAAAAATTCCAGCACCTCGCGCCGCGCCGCCTGCACCTTTTCGCTCATGCCGCGCACCACCATCCCCTCCTGCACCGGGGTGGTGCAGGCCGTCTCCAGCTTGGGGCCGAACTGGATGCGCGGCTCGCCGTTTGCTTCCAACACCGGCTGGCCGCTGGCCCGGTCGATTACCGGCCGGCCAATCTCCACCAGACACATCCGGCACATCCCCACCGGCTCCATCTTGGGATGGTAACAAAATACCGGGATGTCCACGCCAATCTTGCGGGCCGCATCCACTACCAGCATGCCTTCGGGGGCGCTCACCACCTGTCCATCAATCGTCAAGGTAACCATTTTCGCCATGTTTGGTACCCTTATCTGGCCACGAATCGTTCGAAATCATCGCCAAACTTTTCGATGGCCGAAGTGACCGCCATCGTCGAAAACTCACCCAGCGCGCACAGGCACTTTCCCTGCATCTGGCGCGCCACATTGTCGAGCAGCTGCACGTCCTCACGGCTGGCCTTGCCCTGCACGATGCGCCGGGTCAACCGGCTCATCCAGTAGGTGCCCTCACGACAGGGGGTGCACTTGCCGCACGACTCGTGCTTGAAGAAATGCACCGTCTTTTCCACCAACCAGGCCATGTTGACCGTATCGTCCAGCACGATAACCGAAGCCGAGCCCAACGGGGCGTTTAACCGGCCCTGCGTGGACTCGTAATCCAGCGGACAATCCAGCAGGGTCTCGTCCGCCATGACGATGGTCGAAGACGCCCCGGCGGTCATCACCGCCTTCAACCGCCCCTCGCCGGGAATACCGCCGCCGTGCTCGAAGATCAACTCGCGGAAGGTGACGCCCAACGGCAGTTCGTAGTTCCCCGGCCGGTTGATCCGTCCGGAAAGCGAGAAAATCTTCACCCCCGGGCTCTTCTCGGTGCCATAGCCCCGGTACCAGCCGGCGCCGTGCGCCACGATCATCGGCACATTGGTCAGGGTCTCCACGTTGTTAATCACCGTCGGCTTGCCAAACAGGCCGTAGGCCGCCGGGAACGGCGGGCGCAGGCGCGGCTGCCCCAACTTACCCTCGATCGACTCGAGCAGCGCCGTTTCCTCGCCGCACACATACGCCCCGGCGCCAAAATGAACGTGCAGCCGCAGCGAATAGTCGCTGCCCAGGATGTGGTCGCCCAGCAGGCCGGCCTGCTCCAGTTCGGCGATGCGCGCCTGCAAGGCATGCCCCACCTGCCAGAACTCGCCGCGCAGGTAGACATACCCCAGATTGGCCTGCACGGCGTAACATGCCAGCATCAATCCTTCCAGAAACTGAAACGGGTTGGACTCCAGAATCTCGCGATCCTTGAAAGTGCCCGGCTCCGACTCGTCGGCGTTGGCCACCACGTAGTGCGGCCAGAGCTTGTTGGACAGGAACTCCCACTTCATCCCGGTGGGGAACCCCGCCCCACCCCGGCCGCGCAGCCCCGAGGCCTTCACCTCCGCCAGGACGTCTGCCGGCTTGAGCGTCGTCAGCGCCTTGCGCAGCGCCTCAAAACCACCGTTGGCCTGGTAAACCGCCAGGCGTTCCAGGCCGGCCACGCTGCGATGGCGCAGCAAAACATACTCACCCGTCTGTGGAGCAGCGCTCATCCCTGCGCCTCCTTTTCCCTGGCGTGGTTGCGCAGCGCCTCCAGCACGGCCGCGGCGCTCTCCACCGTCTGCTGTTCGTGGTAGACGATCTCGCCGTCGCCCTGCACCTGGAACATCGGCGCCCGGTGACAACCCGCCAGGCATTTGACCTCTTCGATCAGGAACGTTCCATCGGCGGCGGCCTCACCCACCCGCACCCCCATGCGCTCGCACAGCAAGCCAAGAAATTCCTCGGCGCCGCGCAGCGCACAGGGCAGGTCGGTGCACACCTGAACGCGGTAACGCACCGCCGCTTCCTGCTCGTCGTGAAACAGCGTGTAAAAGCCCAGCACCGAAGCCACCTCGGTCGGCAATACACCGGCAATTTCGGCGATCTCGGCAATGGCGCGTTTGCTGACGTAACCCGTCTCGCTCTGCGCCAGATACAACAACGGCATGATGGCCGCCCGTTTGTGCTGCGCCGGGTAACGGGCCAAAATTTGCCGCACTTGTTCGGGGTATTTGTTCAGTAGCTCGTTCACCGGTCCGTATCTCCCAGAACAATATCGATACTGCCGATGATGCCAACCACGTCCGCCACGTAATGGTTGCGGGTCATCAACGGCATGGCTTGCAGGTTGACAAACGACGGCGTGCGATAATGCACGCGATAGGGGCGCGGCGAGCCATCGCTCTCCAGGTAGACGCCCAGTTCGCCGCGCGGCGATTCAATGGCACTGTACACCGAGCCCACCGGCGGGGTGAAGCCTTCAGTCCATAGTTTGAAATGATGGATGAGCGCCTCCATGCTCACCCCGATCTCCGAACGCGGCGGCGGGACGTACTTGCGGTTGTTGCTGCGCACCGGCCCGGCGGGCAGTGTATCCAGCGCCTGCTGGATGATGCGCAGTGACTGGCGCATCTCTTCTACCCGCACCAGATAGCGGCTATAAATATCGCCGCCGGTCTGGGTGGGGATGTCAAAATCGTACTGCTCGTAACCGCTGTAAGGGCGCGCCTTACGCAGATCGTAATCCAGTCCGCAGGCCCGCAAAATGGGCCCGCCCAGCCCGTAACGGATACAATCCTCGGCCGAGATCGGGCCAATCCCCACCGTGCGTTCCAAGAACAGGGCGTTATGCGTCAACAACGACTCGTACTCATCGATGCGCCTGGGCATGATGCGCAGAAAATCACGCACCGCCGGCTCAAACTCGGGCGGTACGTCACGCCACAGCCCGCCCGGGCGCACATAGGTGGTCATCATGCGCTGCCCGGCGCACATCTCGAAAATATCCAGGATGATCTCGCGCTCGCGCATGGCGTACAGGAAAACCGACATCGCCGCCAGGTCCAGGGCCGAGGTGCCCACCCACACCAGGTGCGAGTTCAAGCGCGTCAGTTCGGCCAGGATCACGCGCAGCGCCTGCGCTCTGGGCGGCACGTCCAGTTCGGTCAGCTTCTCGACCGCCATACAGTAGACCAGGTTGTTACCGATCGGGTTGAGATAATCCAACCGATCGGTCATCACCTCGGCCTGCTGATAGGTCCTGGATTCCATGTTCTTTTCCACCCCGGTGTGCAGAAAACCCACATCCGGGATGCAGTTCAACACAATCTCGCCGTCCAGTTCGAGCAGCAAACGCAAAACGCCGTGTGTGCTGGGGTGCTGCGGCCCCATGTTGAGCAACATCGTCTCGCCGTTTAACGCCCGCTCCGAAATCAGGTGGCGCAGCTCCTGGATGGTAATGTCACGTACCTCGCTCATACTCCCTCCCCATTTCGCGGCTGCCTGTGCGGCAGACGCTGGGCATACGGCTTGCGCTGCCGGATCTCATCGGCGTTGAAGGTAAACTGCACCTCTTCGTACCCCAGCGGATAATCCTTGCGCAGCGGGTGTCCCTGCCAGTCGGCCGGCATCAAAATGCGCCGCGGATCGGAATGCCCCTCAAAGCGGATGCCAAACATGTCCCATATTTCCCGCTCGTGCCAGTTGGCGTTGGGGAAAACACTTTCCAGCGTGGGCATGCCGGGGTGATTGCCGTTAAGCGGCACGCGCAGCCCCAGCAACACGTTGCGGTCGAGCGAGTACAACCGGCACACCACGTGAAAGCGCGGCGTCTCCTGCGGCCAGTAATCCACCGCCGTCTCAACCACCAGCATGGTGAACTGATGTTCATCACGCAGACAGCTCGCCACGGCCAGCGCCTGCTCTGGCGGAACGATCAAACTGACCTCGCCGCGGAACTCGTACACCTCCAACCCATACTGCTGCTGCAAGGCAGCCACAACCGTGCGCAAATAGTCATCCATCGGTTTGTGTCCCTCCGGCTCAGGCCCAGTCCTTGAGTTTTTCTTTCCTGACCTTCTCATGCAGGGTGATGACGCCGTTGATCAATCCTTCCGGGCGCGGCGGGCAGCCCGCCACGTATACGTCCACCGGCACGATCTCATCCACCCCCTGCACCACGGCGTAGTTATTGAACACCCCGCCGCACGAAGCGCAGTCGCCCATGGCGATGACCCACTTTGGATCGGGCATCTGATCGTACAACTGGCGCAGCACCGGCGCCATCTTACGGCTCACCCGTCCGGCGACGATCATCAGGTCAGACTGGCGTGGGCTGGCGCGCATCAGTTCCATACCAAAACGGCTCATATCGTAGGTCGAGGCCTGGGCGCCCATCATCTCGATGGCGCAGCAGGCCAGGCCAAACAACATCGGCCACATCGAGCCAGTGCGCGCCCAGTTTACCACGTCCTCCAACCGGGCCGTAACCACCCCCATGTTGCCGGTCTTTTGCTCTAATCCCATTCCAACGCTCCTTTCTTCCAGGCGTACACAAAACCCACCACCAGTGCGCCGATAAACAGGAACATTTCGACCAGCCCGGCCACCCCCAGTTTGCGGTAGACCACCGCCCAGGGCAGGAAGAATACGGTTTCGATATCGAACAGGATAAACAAAACGGCGATCAGGTAATAACGCACCGAAATGCGCCGTTTTCCTTCGCCGTAGGGAACCATGCCGGATTCGTACGGCTGCCCTTTGCGCAGCGTTGGCCGGCGCGGGCCAAACAAATGCCCCAACGCCACCACCAGAAAACCCAACGCCACTGCCATAGCCAGAATAATCAAGAGGGGATAGTATGCGTAGGCCACACCGGTTTCCTTTCAGTACAGGACAATCCTCACACAGTTTGTCTTATTTCTATCCAAGTATATCACAGCCAGCCAACAATGGTGGCAAATTTCACATATAAAGTAGAATTTGTTTTTCGGCTTTCTCTGCGATCCACCCCACGAGTCGGCCGTGCGTTGTTACCCCAGGACACAATTTATTTGTGACAATATTTATTATAGCACCCCCATAAAAGAAAAAAATCCGTGCACGGCGGTTTGTATAAGCTGTGCACAGATTTAATTTTCGCTACCCGCCCACCCCGCGACTGTAGAGCAACCACATCCCGCCAAAATACATCAGGATCAGCAAAAAAGCGTCGATTTCGATAACCCACAACCGGCGTTCGAGCTTGGCCAGGTTGCCGATCAAAGCCAGGCCGGTCATCAACAGCCCCAGCAGCCCGACCAACACAAACGCCCCATCAATGGCGCCCAGAAAACGCCCTTGCAAATAAAACACATCGGCCAGTCCCAACGCAAACATGTTGAACAGATTGCTGCCGAACAGGTTGCCGATCGCCATATCTTCGGCCCCCATGCGCACCGCCGCCAGCGTGGTCACCAGTTCGGGCAGCGAGGTGACCAGCGCCACCAGTGTGCTGCCGATAAACGTGGTGCCCAATCCGGTCACTTCGGCGATGGCCACACTGCTGCTCACCAGCCAGGGCGTCACCACCGCCAGCGCCAGGGTGGCCAGAACAAACCCGCCGATGGCATAGCGCAGCGTCGGCGTGCCCTCCGGAATTTCTTCTTCTGCCCCCGCCCCAACGACATTCCCGGAGGACTGGATCAGGCGCATCCCCAGCAGATAAACCGCCACAATCACCAGACTGTCACCACCCACCCAACCGATGCGCACGTCAACATTGGCCAGGATGAAAAAGGCCACCAGCCCAATCATAAAGGTCGTCAGGCTGCCCGAAAGGGCGTGTTTGAGCGCCGCCCGGCGCAAAATGCGCTTGCGCCGGTGCAGCAGATCCATCACCCCCAGCAAGAACATATTGAACATATTGCTGCCCAACAGGTTACCGGCCGCCAGGTTGGGCTCTCCCAGGTTGATCGAACTGATCGTGGTCAGCAATTCGGGCAGCGAGGTGGCGCCGGCCAGCAGCAACGTGCCAACAAACATCCCCCCCAGGCGGGTGCGGGCGGCAATGGCGTCGCCGTAATTTGCCAGGCGCGTCGCCACAAATACGATCAATGCCGCGCTGAGGACAAACTGAAACCAGATCATTGCCCCGCCTCCCGAAAAGGTACCCCTTTGCTCAATGCCAGTGGCCAGGCAGCAAACACCCCGGTATGGGGCAGATCCAGATCGCCCACCAGCGCTTCCACCGCCGCCAGGCAGTGGTGCGCCCACGTCTCGTCCGGCACAATCGCCATCAGGGTGTAATGGCCCACCTCAGCGCCCGACATTGCCGGTTCCAGGCGGTAGCGCATCGGCAGGCGTTGCCGGCGGCGTTGGATCCCGGTGCTCTCGACGATCGTCACCCCATTGACGCCCAACGCACTCCAGGCATCCAATACTTCATCCAACCGGTTCGGGTCGTCCAACACAAACCACAGCATCCACATCCTGCACCTCCTGTCAGCCGGGGAATCCGGTTTTCCAAAACGTTTTACCTGATTAAATATATCACAACGTCTTTTGAATCGTATACCTTTTGTATCCCATCACAGCCGTTTAACCCTGCCGGTTGCAGACGCCCGCGCCCCACGTGGACATAAATGTGCGTCACCCCCGCCTCACGCACCAGATCCCAGAACGCGCCGTCGCAGCTGCGCAGCCGGCTGGCGCGCTGCGCCCGATCGTTCACCTGGCGGATATACGCACGTTCCCCGTAACCGTAGATTGCCGGCGGCAGCAGCGTTTGCCGCCCGGTCAACGGCAGCAGCCAGTACCCCCCATCCACGCCCCGGTACGAAGCCGTTTGCCACAGGGTGGTGTTGATCAAAAAGCGCGCCTCAGGTGGGGTGTGCGTCCTGACCCACTGCACGGCCGCCAGGTCGGCCGCATCGGCCAGGAGGGTCGCCGGGCCAACCAGCGTACGCGTTTCAACCAGCCCCCACAACAGCAGACCGCCCAACGCCAGGGCATACACCACCCGCCCGCCCGTCCGCCGCCCGCAACGCCCCAGCGCCTCGCCGCCCGCCGCCAGCAGGTCGCTCACCAGCAGCGCCGCCGGCAAAAACAGAACGATCGCCAGGTGGTCGGGACGAAAAGGATCGAGGCGCAGTCCCCACGGCAGCGCCAACGCAAAAAGCAGCGTCGCCCAGGCGGCAAAAACGCGCCGCCCGCTCTGGCGCCAGGCCCAGACCAGCCCCGCCAACGCCAGCAGTAACAAAACCTGATTGCGCCACGGGCCACTGAGCGCCAGCAGGTAACCCGCATACGTTCCGGCGGCCGGCTCGCCGGGAGAGACGAACTGCACCCCGGCATAGCGCTGAGTGTACCACCAGGCACGCCCCAGCCAGGGCGAGGCCAGCAACGCGCCGCCCAGGGCCGCCAGCGCCGGCGTCCACGCGCCGCCTTGCCTGCGCCAGACGCCCCCGGCCAGCAGCAAAGCCACAAACAACGCCAGCAGACCGGCCGCCAGGTAATGGCTCAGGCACACCCCGGCAGCCAGCAGCGCCAGCCGCGCCCGCGGCTCGCCCCGACCGGGCCACTGCGCCACCTCCAACGCCGCCGCCATCGCCAGCGGCAGCAGCACCAGCCCGGTCAGCAGGGTATAACGTCCCCAGGCCAGATAAAAGGCCGGCATCTGCAAAGCAAACCCGGCCAGCAGGCCCGCCGCCGCCGCCCGCCCGGGCGTCTGGCCCAGGGCACGCCCCAGGCGATAAATCGCCAGCGAGACCGCCGCATTGAGCACCTGGCCCATCACCAGCACGGCCTGTTCGGCGGGCAGCAGGGTCAGCTGTCCAAACCGGGCCGCCGCCAGATGAAAACCGTAATGATAAAAAAACGGCACCGGCATCTCGGGCATCAGGTCAACCGGCAGCCCGCCCAACGCCATCAGCCTGGCAACAATCAGCACGTGGTGCACCGAATCAACCCACGCCGGCAGCGCCAACCCTGCCGACTGATACAGACGCCAGGCGCTCAGCCCGCCCAGCGCCAGCAGACCGCCCACCCAGCCGCACCACCCGTTCCTCCAGCCCGCACGCCGCCCGCGCCACAACCAGCCGGCCAACGCCAACGCCAGCAACGCCCCATAACCGCCCGCCAGCAGCGGCGCGTCGAAACGCAGCCCCAACCCAAACGCAGCCAGCCCCAGGCAGGCGCTCGCCGCCAGGCTGACGCCCAATGCATCCGCCAGCCGCTCAGCGCCGTCGCGCCCGCCGGCCCCCCACCAGCGATCCCAGGCCAGCCCGGCCGCAAACAACACCAGTCCGGCCGACAGCAGGTACCACAGCCACCACGCCATGCCGGCTCGTGTGAACAGGCCGGCTCAACGCCGGTCGGGGCGGTCGGGACGATCCGGCCGGTCGGGAGGATCGGATCGGTCAGACCGCCCGGGGTCTCCGGGCAGCCCGCTCTCACCGGTCTCGACCGGTGCAGCCGGTGTATCGCCAGATGGGCCGCTCCCCGTGGTCTTGAGCGGAACAGGCGTCGTGGCGGGACGCAGCGTGGCATTTGCCGCCGCCGTCGACTGACCGGTCGGGCGCACCAGCGACGTTGAATTTGCCCCAGGCGACGCCTGGCCGGTCGGACGCGCCACCAGCGTGGCCAACGATTGCAGCGTACCCGCCCCGCCGGGCGCAGCCGTCGGGCGTTGCAGAACAGCATCCAGCGTGGGGCGCTCCTCCACCGGCTCCGGCGTCAGCTGCGGCGGCGGACCGCCCTCGTCTTGCGGCGGTTCATTTTCGTCGGCAAGCGCTGTGTCCACAGGCACCGGCGCGTCTAAATCTTCCATCAACGCCGCAAACTGCTGCGCTCCACCCGGTTCTTCTTTCAATGTTTGCTCGAGCAAGCGCATCTCCACCGGCTGGACGGGCAAGGGGCGCTCGTCACGCTCGTAATTGGCCTGCAAGTCCGAGTGCAGCACCACCGGCAATTCAGCCGGGCTGGCAGCAACCAGACGCGCCGGCGAGAACAGCAAAAAACCCAACGTCGCCAACGCCATCACCACCAGCAGCGTGCTCACCAATGCCCAAAACGGGTGCAAACTTTTTAACCAGTCCGCCAGCAAGTCCGTCACAACATCATCTCCACTTTTGGCGCCGCCGATAGAGGCGACAGGCGGTAGACCATAATCTGCTCCGACTTACCCTTGACGGCGTGCAGCCCCAGTTCGGTCAGGTAGAATTCAGAGCGATAATCTTCCAACGCCAGATAGGTGGCGTGACTGATGACAATGCCGTTGGTATTGAACAGACGGCGCGTCAGGTCTTCGAGCCGCTGGGTGGTGTTCACCGTGTCGCCGATGATGGTGTAATGCAACCGGTCGCTGGCGCCCAGACCGCCGGCCCGCACCAACCCGGTGTGAACGCCAAAGCCGGTAACCAACGCCGGCTCACCCCGCCCGGCGCGTTCCACATTCAGCCGTTCGACCGCCTGCAACATGGTCAACGCCGCCCGGCAGGCCGCCCGGGCGCTCTCTTTCGGGCTGAGCGTCACCGGCAGAATACCAAAGAAAGCCAGCATGGCGTCCCCATCAAATTTGTTGACCACCCCGCCCTGCGTGTTGACCAGCGGCACCAGCAAACCATAATACTCGTTCAACCAGTTGAACATGGTCGAAGGATCGGTGCGTTCCGACAGGGTGGTAAAGGCACGGATATCGCTCATCAACACCGTCGCCATGGCCTCCTGGCCCTCCAGGCGCAAATCGCCCGAATGAAAGGTCTGGCGCAACTGCTCGCGCACCTCGGGCGAAACCGTCCGCCCGAGCAGGTCACGGTAAATCGAACCCTCCTGCAGCCCGGCCACCATGTTGTTAAACGCCTGAGCCAGCACGGCCACCTCGTCGTCGCCGTGCGAATCAACCTTAACCTCCAGGTTGCCCTGCGCCACCGCCGTCGAAGCCTGCACCAACCGCACCAGTGGATTGGTAATCAACCCGGCCAACGCCAGACCGATCAGGACTACCAACAAAATACCGGCGGCCACCAGGACAAAAATTTCCACCCGCGTCGCCTGGCTGGTGCGCATCAAAAACACCTGCGCCAACGAGACGCCGATCACGCCCATGTCCTCGCCGCCGCGCGCCTCCCATGGGCCCAATACTTCGCTGTACGTCGTACTGGAAACGGTCAGATCGCGGGTCAGGCTGAGCGTATCCTGTTGCTGCAACGCCTGGGCCGCCTGCGCTTCGGGCAGCGGGAAACCCTCCGGCGCCGAATACAACGTGGAAGCCAGTATCTGGCCGTTCAGATCGTACAACGTCACTTCGGCCAACGAATCGGCGTGCATCTCACGCACCAGGCGCTCGACCGGGTTGCCCACCAGCAAAACCCCGACCACCTGGCCGCCGGCATCATAGACCGGGCCGCTGACGAAAAAGAGATTGCCCCACGGCGTACGGCCCAGCCCGGCAAACTTATCGCGTCCATTTTCCACCTTGCCCGCCAGCGCCGCCCGGGCGAAAGCGAATTGCTGCACGAAGGCGTCTCCACGCGAAATGTCGTACTCGCCGCGCCCACCGCCCGCCGTATGACGCAACGCCAGCAAGCCGTTCCCCTGACGATCCAGAATCTCAATGTCCTCCTCGCCGCTGTTAACCGCCAGCGGCAGGATCAGGGCGCGCAGCGCTTCGGCGTCGCCGGCCTGAATGGCCTGCGCCACCCCGTTGGTATTGACCATCAGGCGCAACGAGGCGAGCGCCCGGTTTTCCTCTCCAACCATCCAGTCTGCGTTCTGGCGCCCGCTCTCGGCCAGCTGGTTCAAGAAGCGATCCTGTACCGACTCGAGCACCACCTGGCTGATTACGTAGGCGCTGGCCAACGCAAACAACAGCGCCAGCACCAGATACGGCAGGGTGATCTTCACTCGCACCGGCAAACGTACCCGCGGCAGCGGCGGCGCCGGGGTCGCGCGCTGCTGCACCAGACGATCCGCTTCCAGGCGCTCCATCGACTGATCCAGCCAACGTTTGGTAAACGGCTGGCGGATAAAGATACGCACCCCATTTTCCTGCGCCAGCAGTTCGCGTTGCAGGTCTGGGTACTTGTTGGTCACCACGATACGCATCTCGGGGCGCAAACGACGCAGTTGGCGCAAGAATTTGATCCAGCCATCGCCCGGATAATGCAAATCCAGCACCATCAAGGTGGGCTGTACCTGATCCACCAGCGCCATCGCCTGCCCCAGGTCCCAGGCCTGCCAGACCTCATCCCCCCGTTCCATGTAGTAACGGGTCAACGTCTTGGCAATCTCACGCTCGGACTGAACCAACAACACCCGCAAGGCAGCCATACTACATCCCCTGTAAACGTCAGGTCAAATACTCACGCAGATGGCGACTACGCGTTGGGTGGCGTAATTTACGCAATGCCTTAGCTTCAATCTGGCGGATACGTTCCCGCGTGACGTTAAAATAGCGACTGACTTCTTCCAGGGTGTGATCTTTACCATCGATCAACCCAAAACGCAGTTCCAACACCTGTCGCTCCCGCTCCGAAAGCGCCGCCAGGGCATTTTGCACCTGTTCGCGCAGCATCTCCCGCGCCGCGGCATCCATCGGTTCCAGGGCCTCGTCGTCCTCGATGAAATCGCCCAGCTGGCTGCTTTCTTCATCCCCTACCGGGCGCTCCAGCGAGACCGGCTCCTCGGCCGATTGCAGGATGCGCTGCACTTTGCTGGTTGCCCAGGTCCAACGTCGTTGCACTTCGGGGTCTAAGGGCGTCTCTTCGGCCTGCGACCGCAGAATGGCCTGAACGTCCTCGGTCGGCAGCATGCCTGCTTCGATCGCCAGTTCCTCGTTGGTCGGCTCGCGCCCGAGCTGCTGCACCATCACACGCTGCAAACGCAGCAGGCGGGTGATGGCCTCAAACAGATGCACCGGGATGCGAATGGTGCGGGCCTGTTCGGCGATGTAACGGCTGATCGACTGGCGGATCCACCAGGTGGCGTAGGTGCTGAATTTGAAACCGCGCGTCGGATCAAATTTGGTCACAGCGCGCAACAAACCGAGATTACCCTCCTGAATCAGATCCAGGAACGAAATTCCACGCCCCAGATAACGTTTGGCGATACTGACCACCAGGCGCAGGTTGGCGCGGATGAGAGTCTGATTGGCTTCTTCGGCCCGCCGGCGGATATTTTCCACCTCCGCCGAAAAATCCGGTGCGCCCTCCAGATAACGTTCAAAGAAATCGGGCGGCGGCAGTTGCCCGCCGGAACGCAGCTGCGTCAGCACCTGCCCGGCCAGGTCGGTCGGCAGCATGTACAGACACAAGAACAGCAAAAACGCATGGCGCACCAGGGCATCCCAGCGCTCGTCCCGCCCCCACAAACCGTTATCCAGATAGGAACGCAGGTACGAAGGCTCGTCGGCCTGCCACTGGCGCCGTAACATCTGCGCTTCCAGCAACACCAGGCTGAGATCGGGCGCCTCGCCCTGCTGCGAACGGGCGCTGTCCTCCTGAAGATGCACCCAGGAGTTCTCCATATCGTGGAAGACCTGAGCAAACAGGTGCAGATAATGGCCGCGTTCGCCGCGTCCACCTTTCAGGTGCGCTTCTAGCGCCTGGATACGCCGGTTGGCCTCGATACGCGCCGCCAGGCGAAACTCGCTATCGGCGTCCAGCAGGTGAATCTGTCCGATCTCCTTGAGGTACAGGCGTACCGGATCCTCGGACAACTCCATAGCGATGGATGGATCCTCGAGAATTTCCAGGGGATCATCCATGGCCAGTTCGGCCCAATCCTCACTGGTCTGCGCCAGAGCGGTTTCATCCGGCTCTTCCTTGACCAGCAATTCTTCTTCGATAGCGTTTGGTTCAGCATCGATCGGACGCGCCGCTGCAGTCTTGGGCGTTCGCCCGGGACGTCCCGTTTGGGGCGCCGGTGCGGCAGCCGGTTTCTTCTTAGGGCGTCCAACAGGAGCAGGGGAAGACGTGGGCGATTTCTTGGTACGTGGCATGGGTTAAATATACCATAAATAAAAATTAATCAAGTTGCAAAGGGTGCTTAAGTGCCCGATCCAGGCGTTCGCGCGTGCGGGTATATTCCAGCGTTAATTCCTGATAGCCGCCCAGGCGCAAATCACCCTGCTGCTGCACCTCTTCCTGAAGATAACGCAGTTGATTGAGACTTTCGCCGATGCGCACCAGGCGCAGCCGCACCACGCTGCGCACCAGCGTCTCGAGCAACTGATCGGCGTTGGGTTCACCCTGCGGCAGCGGCGCCCACAATTCGGCCGCCCGTTCTTCCAACTCGGCCTCCAGATGCTCGCGCATGAACTCCAGCGGATCTTGCTCTTCCTGCGCCAGGGCGCTCAGCACCAGGCGCGCCAGCATCTGATGATCGGCGGCCTCAAAATCTTCAGGGGCCAGCCGGCTCAGGCCAAACTGTTGCAACGAGCGATCCAATAAATACAAGGCCTCGGGTTGGCGCAGCAAGAGGGTCAACACGCTGATTTCCAGGCTGTGCGCCAGGCGCGCCGCGCTGACCACCCGCAAAGCCACATCCTGTTTGGGCGGGCGGGCGGCGCTCTGCCCGGGTTTGCGCCGCGCCGGACGGGCGCTGCCGGCCGGCTGTGCGCTCACCAGCGAGCGTTCGTCCACCCGCAGCAACCGCGCCAGCCGCTGGCGATAGGCGTCGCGCTCCACCGGGTTGGGCACATCTTCAATCAACGGCAGCACCTGGGCCGCAATCTCACTCTTGACCTTGGGGTCATCGATCTCGCGATGGCGCGCCAGCGTTTCCATCACATGCACCACCACCGGCTGGGCCGCATCGATAATCCGCCGCCATTCGGCCGGGTCGCGCAAAACCACCTCGTCCGGATCCATTCCGTCGGGAATGGCGGTCACCCGCACGTCGGCCTGCAAACGCGCCTCGTGACGCAACAGACCGCGGGCGTCAAAGGTCAATTCCTCGCCGCGTTCCAACGTCTGGCGCGCCACCTCCAGGCCATGCAGGGTGGCTTTCTCGCCGGCCGCATCCGCATCCAGCGCCAGCACGATGCGACGCGTCAGGCGCTTGAGCAAACGCATCTGTTCTTCGGTCAGGGCCGTACCCATTGGCGCCACCGTGTTGGTAAAACCCGCCTGATGCAGCACGATCACGTCCAGATACCCCTCCACGATCACCACCTGATCCAGGGCGCGGATGGGCTTGCGCGCCTGATCCAGCCCATACAACAGATGGCCCTTATCGAAGAGCACCGTCTGCGGAGAGTTGATGAATTTCGGCATGTCCTCCGGGTCGAGCACCCGCGCCCCGAACCCGGTCATGCGGCCCATCCCATCCCGGATGGGGAAGGTGATGCGCTTACGGAAACGGTCGTACACCCCCTCACCGCTCTGCCGGGGGGTGATCAACCCCACCTGGAGCATCTCATCCGGGCTGTACCCCTTGCGGGTAAAATACGTCAGGGCCGCGTCCCAGCTATCGGGCGCATACCCCAGCCCAAACGCCTCCAGCGTCGCCGGCTGCAAACCCCGGCGCTGCAAATACTCCAGCGCCGGCCGGCCGGCCGGCGTCTGCGTCAGGTGATAGCGGTAGAAAGTCACCGCTTCTTCCAGCAAGGTACGCAGCCGGTCGTACTGCTCTTCCGTCTCCTTTTTTTGCGGGGTGAGCGGCTCCAACTGCACCCCGGCGCGCTCGGCCAGGTAGCGCAGCGCCTCGCTGAACTCCCAGCCTTCTTTCTTCATCACGTAGCCAAAGATATCGCCGCCCTCGCCGCACTGGCCGAAACAACGCCACGTCCCCGACTCGGGGAAGACCACAAAAGCCGGGGTACGTGTATTGGCGTGAAAAGGGCAAAAGCCCGTATAGTTCTTGCCCGAGCGGCGCAGTTTCACCGTTTCGGAGACCAGATCGACAATATCAATGCGCGCCTTGATCTCGTCAATCGTGGACATGGGTTAACACAGCCGCCAGAACCGGTCGAATACGACCATCTAGAATCCTTCCAACCGAGAGAAATCGGCCACACCGTCTGCCAGTGCGGCAATGCGCTGTAACAAGCCCAGGCGATTGGCGCGCACCTGTGCGTCCTCGGCCATCACCAACACCGCTTCGAAGAAACGATTGATGTGGGCGATGAGCGGCAGGAAGACCTGGAAGAAATCCTCCATCGAACCGGCGCGCCGCCCGGCCTGTTCGGCCGCGCATAACGCCTGATACAGTTCACTTTCCGAGGCATCCACAAACGCCTCCGGCTGTACCGCAAAACGCTGCGCCTGATCGCGGGTGATGCGCACACAGCGCGCATAGGCCGGCAGGATGGTGTTCCAATCCGGGCGCGCCACCCAGCCCGCCAGCGTCTTGACGGCGCGTACCGCCCCTGCCGGGTTGTGCTGCTGCGCCGCCAAAACGGCATCGACCACGTCATAACGCCAGCCCTGATCGATCAACCAGGCGCGCAGGCGCCCGACGATGAACTCCAGGCAGGTCGCCTGGCTCTGGGCCGTGGCTGCCAGCGGCAAACGGGCCGCGGCCAGCGCCAGACCCTGGTTCAGGTCGAAATCCACGTCCCAGGCGACCAGCGCCTGTACCAGCCCCAACGCCGCCCGGCGTTGGGCAAAGGGGTCCTTGGTGCCGGTCGGCGCCAGCCCGGCGGCAAACAGCCCGCTCAAGGTATCCAACCGGTCGGCCACCCCCACCAACAATCCCGGGCGGCCCTGTGGGGCCTCGTCGCCGCTGAAACGCGGCAGGTAATGTTCGTAAATCGCCTGCGCCACCGCCGGCTGTTCGCCCGAACGTAAAGCGTAGTAGCGGCCCATCACCCCTTGCAAAGAGGTCATCTCCACCACCATGTGGGTGGCGAGATCCGCCTTGCACAGTTCGGCCGCCCGCAAGGCCACCTGCGCGTCCGCCGCATCCACACCGAGTGCGCCCACCAGCTCCTGTACCAGGCCGGTCACACGGCGGGATTTATCCGCCATGGAACCCAGCTTGACCTGGAAGGTGAGCGTCGCCAGACCGGGCAGGTAATCGGCCAGCCCGTGCTGTAAATCTTCTTTGACGAAAAAGGCCGCATCCGCAAAACGAGCGCGGATGACCTGTTCGTTGCCATCCGTCACCACGTCCAGGTAACGCTCGTCGCCGTTGCGCACGGCAATAAAATACGGCAGCAGTTTGCCCTCGGGCGTCTGCACCGGGAAGTAACGCTGGTGCTTCTTCATCACCGAGACCAACACCTCGGATGGAAGTTCCAGATGGCTCTGATCAAACGAGCCGCGCAGCGCTCGGGGCGCTTCCACCAGTTGGGTTACTTCGTCCAACAGGGCTTCGTCCAGGGTATCCTTGCCGCCCACTTCCAGCGCCAGGCTGCGCACCTGCCCGGCGATGAGCTGCCGGCGAGCATCCGGGTCGAGTTGAATGCCTTGCCCGGTCAGCGCAGCAAAATAGGCCGCCGGATCGGCGACTTCGATTGTTTCAGGCTCGTGGAAACGCAGTCCGCGCGTTGCACGCCCCGCAGCCAGCCCGGCATAGCGGAACGGCACCACCGTTTCGCCCATCAACGCCAGCAGCCAGCGAATCGGGCGCGAGAAGGCCACGTTGCTGGCGTTCCAGCGCATCGATTTATCAAAACGAACGGCGGCGATCCAACCCGGCAGCGCCTCAGACAGCACCTGTAACGCCGGGCGCCCCTTTTCTTCGATCAACGCCGCCACGTAACGCCCGCCGTCGATCTCGCGCACCTGCAGCGCTTCCACCGCCAGCCCCTTGCCGCGCGCAAACCCTTCGGCGGCCTTGGTGGGCCTGCCTTCGCCGTCAAACGCCCGGTCGGCGGGCGGGCCTTTGAACACGACCGTACGATCCGGCTGGCTGTCGGCCAGGTCTTCCACCAACACCACCAGGCGGCGCGGTGTGCCCTGCACCCGCACGGCGCCGTGCGCCAGACGCAACTCGTCCAGCCAGGCCGGTACACGTTCACGCAGCTGCCCAATGGCCGATTGTAAATCCGCCGCCGGCAATTCTTCGGTGCCAATCTCCAGCAAGAAGGGAGCCGGCCCGCTCGCCGCCGGAGCGGCGTCCGGCGACTCTGTGACCGGAGCGGCCGCGGCCGCCCTGGAAAGCCAGGGGAAACCCAGTTCCTGGCGCTGCGCCAGGTAGGCTTCGGCCACCCGCCGCGAGAAATCGCGCATACGGCCAAACAACGCCTGCCGTTCGGTCACGCCCACCGCCCCGCGCGTATCCAGAACGTTGAAAGTGTGCGAACACTTGAGAATGTAATCGTGCGCCGGCAGTACCATGCCTTCTTTCAAGGCCGCTTCGGCCTCGCCCTCAAACAGGGTGTACATCTGGCGCAGCCGTTCCACATCGGCAATCTCAAAATAATACTTGCTGTGCTCCCGTTCGGCCATCAGGTTGACGTCGCCGTAGGTCATCTGCTCGTTCCAACGGATGTCGCGGAAGCTGCGCACACCCTGTAAGGCCATCACGATGCGTTCCAACCCGTAGGTAATCTCCACCGCCACCGGGTCGAGCAGCAGGCTCCCTGCCTGTTGGAAATAGGTAAACTGGGTGATCTCCTGCCCATCCAGCCACACTTCCCAGCCCAACCCCCAGGCGCCCAGCGCCGGCGATTCCCAGTTATCCTCGACAAAGCGGATGTCGTGCTGCGCCGGATCGATGCCGATTGCCTGCAGCGAACGCAGATAGAGTTCCTGTGGATTGCCCGGGTCGGGCTTCAGGATGACCTGGAACTGGTAGTGCTGCTGCAAACGATTGGGATTATCGCCGTAACGCCCGTCGTCCGGACGCACAGACGGCTCTACGTATGCCACGTTCCACGGCTCGGGTCCCAACACACGCAGCGAGGTGGCCGGGTTCATCGTCCCTGCCCCCACCTGGGTGTAATACGGCTGCCAGACCAGGCAGCCCTGTTCGGCCCAGTAACGCTGCAAGTTCATTATGATCGACTGAAAATCAAACGACGGTTTCATCCTGACTCCACATGGAAATAAGATCGCACGATAGCGAAAGCTCATTATACCATCAGCGCCGGTCAGATTGGATAGCTCGGCAGAGCCGGCGCCACGAACGCAACGGCCCAAAGCCGCACAGGATGTTTAATTTGTACTGGCAGGAGCCCGGATTGCGAAAGCCCTCACAGGTCTTGAATACCTGCGAGGGCCGTTCCCTTTCGATGAGGCGACCTCATCGACACGGGGTGGGAGGGGAAGAGATGTGCTTCGTTATTGCATCAACGTCGTGCTGTCGACATACTCCGTGCGCTGCTGCACAAAAGTCTTTGCCTTTTCGACCGCCTGGTTGTATTTTTCGAGATCGACCAGGCTGCGTTCGCCGTTCACCTGCTGGATGAGCGCACTGTAACGCTCGATCTGCTGCGTGATCGCCCCGCTGACAAAGACATCCTGATAAATCTGGCGCAGTTTCTGTTCGTACAACCCTTTGTACGTGGCGTTGGCCAGAAAACGCTTGACCAACACGTTCTGCCCGCCGCCCATCATACGGCCGCTCTGCTGCTGGTTGGCATAATACAGGTCGTAGCTCGTACTGCGGCTGCCGCCCGCCAGCTTGCCCAGGCTCTCATTGGCGTCCCACATCAAGAGCGTAAACCGTTCGGTCGTCTCGTTATAGTACAGGTAATAGTTGTTGTTCATCCCGGCGATCGTATCCGTGTTCACCAACAGGTTGTTGATCGCCAGGTAACTGGCAAAGGCATCCACGTCCAGGTAATTGGGCAGTTCGCTCTCAAAGGTGGCATCGTCCGACTGGTTGAGGAAGCGGATGAATGCAATCAGGGGCGCCAGGTCGGCGTCGTTCTGCCGCGTTTCCTGCGAGAAACTCCCGCTATACGAACTGGGATCCTCGCCCTCATAGGACAGGGTGGAGCCTACCTCGGCCTTGTACAGCACGCCGCTCGCATCCGAGAAATAGTTTTGCAGGTAGGTCTCATCGACGATTTCCGAAAGCACGTACAGCGTCTCGGCCTCATCGTTGATCTGTACGCCGGCATAGGCGGTGTGCGTGGCCGGCAAACCGATCAGGCGCACCATCGTGTTCGTGACCGGCTCCTGGAGCATGGCCTCATCCGACGAGACCCCATAGTTCCGGATCGACAGTTGTGTGTAGCCCTGGTAACTTTGTCCTTCGACGAACGCATCGAACTTGATCAGGAAGGGCAGTTTGCTGGTGCCGTCGCTCTGCATCGCTCCGCCCGGCATTTCCATCGCCGCGCCCTCTGCATCTGCGTTTTGAGCAGGCCCGGCTCCATCCGGGGGCTGGGGCATCTCGCCATCCGCAGGAGGCTGACCGCCGCCCGCAGGAGGCTGACCACCACCGCCGCCGCCACCGCCGCCACCCAGGGCGGTGCGCAGCGAGGCGTTGCCCTTCAGGCGCAGGCCCACATCGTTTATCCGTACCCCGTCGATGATCACATCGGCCTCGAAATAATCTTTCTCGCCGGTATTCTGATAGGTGCCGATCATCTGCTCGTAATCTTCGTCCGAGATGAGGATACGCACGCTGTGCACGCTGGTCTCATCGAACAGGCTTACCACGTTATCGTAATCGCTGCCTTCGGTCGCCGGCGTGACCGTTGCCGTCGCCGCACTGCCGGCCTGCACCGTGTAGGCCACGATCCGCTCGTCGCCAATCGTCAGCGAGACAAAGCCCAGGACGAATACCAGCAGCAGGATCAGGGGATAGGAACGCTTAAACCGCAGACTCATGATGTCCTCCACGTACCGTTTATCGATGCCGCCCCGCCCATTTACAGGTCGGTGCTGTTGTAACCGGCGATCAACGAGACCTTGTTGTTGCCGTTCAAATTCTTGATCTCGGTCAAGAAATCCTGCACCTGGTTCGATTTCTTCAAACCGATGCTGTAGGTCAGTTCGGTCAGCATACCGCTGTGCACCGAGTCCACGCTGATCAACTCCGAGGTGTGGGTGTACTTCAGAAATACGTTGTCAAACAGGCTGTCGAAAGCCACGCCGTTCGGCACCTGCACCCGCAAAATCTGGCTGGTGATCTGGCGGGCATACCAGTTGAAACGGGTCATGATCAAGATCACCAGGCTGATGACCACCGCCGCCACCGCTGCCAGCAGGTAGAACTTGGTGCCGACGGCCATGCCAATCGCCATAGTAAAGAAAATGAACCCGACGTCGCGCGTCTCTTTGACCGCATTGCGGAAGCGGATGATCGACAGCGCCCCCACCAGCGAGAAGGCCCGGGCGATATTGGAACCCACCACCATCATGACCAGCGCCACCACCATCCCGTTCATCACCAGGGTGTACACAAAACTCTGCGTATACGACGTCCCCTTGTGGGTGATCTTATAGATCCAGCCGATAAACGCGCTCAACGCAAAACTGAGCAGCATACACAATACGACATCGATAACCGAAAACTCACCGGTCAAATCTTGAAAGTTAATACCCATGATCGCATCCTCCACATCAAAATTTTTGTATTCAAATTGCCAGGGAAACCTGGCCAACCGTAAATGGAACGCTCTGCGCCACCTCAATGCTGCGGCAATACTTGCTCACCCGCACCAGCCTCAGGTTATGATCCGCCACCAACTCAGTCAACCAGTAAGGGATCCGTTCGTTGACCTTGATCTCCATCACGACCACGTCCGGTTGAAACATAGGCAGTCCTTCAGGCTGGTCGTGTAAATTCAGGCAGCGGGTCTGGTACGACAGGTTGGTGTCAAACGTGACGCGCAAACCGATATCGTACTCCGAACCCATCCACGCCTGGCGTGCATAGCGCACCAGACTGGTGGTATGCAGGTTATACGACCACAAAAATGCATAGATCTCCTTGATCACCGCGTCGTCTTGCTCGGCGTGTTCGGGCATCTGGCGCTCGTTGCACAGCCGCAGCGCATCGCCATACGGCAGTACAATACGTCGTTTTTGCGTCACACGGTCAAGACGCTGCTTGATTTCGACAAAGACGGGGGTGTCGTCGCCGGGGGCCACATCCGTCTCGTAATGACGGATCCGCAGCTTGCGGCGGAACTTGATCCCGTCTACCTTCTCCCAGTAGCAGCGATAATCCGGCGAGTCGTAATACAGGCTCGCCAAACGGTAACACCCCTGGTTGTTACCGTGATTGTCTGGCGTCAGGTAAGGCCGCAGCGCGACCTTGAAACGTTCCGCCTCAGACAGGCTGATCAAGTACTTCAGCTCAAAGCGGTTGAATTTACGAATGGTATGGCTCAGTTGGTTTGACATTACAAACTCGCTCTCCTTGAAAACGATCGCACGTACAGGCTCATTCTAAAATTTGCCGCTGTGAGCAGCCCAAGAAAAAGCTGTGAAATGATTGAGAATTCCCCGCCAAACAGCCGTTTCACAGTCTTTTCTCAGCAAAATCGCATATAGTATAGTTAAGAGAAACAAGCGAGAGAGAAAACCATGCCTACCATCCTGATCGTAGATGATGACCCGAAACTGCTGAAAATGCTCCAGCGCACCCTGACCTATGAAAACCTGAACGTGCTCACCGCCACCAACGGCCAGGAAGCGCTGCCAGTCGTACGCGCTCGGCGTCCCGATCTGATCATCCTGGACTGGATGATGCCGGGCATGGACGGCCTGATGCTGGTACGCCAGCTGCGCGCCGAGGAAAACCGCACGGTGGTGCTGATGCTCACCGCCCGCGATGCCATCGAGAATCGCGTCGAAGGGCTGGAAAGCGGAGCGGACGATTATCTGGTCAAACCGTTTGCCCCGGCCGAACTGGTGGCGCGCGTCCACGCCCTGTTACGCCGCATCGAAACCCGTCCTGAAAATGCCCGGCTCGAATACGCCGGCGTGCTGCTCGACCCCGCCACCCGCCAGGTAAGCCGCGACGAGCAAGACCTGACCCTGACCCTGACCGAGTTCAACCTGCTTCATCTCTTTCTGCGCCACCCGCGCCAGGTACTCGAACGCCGCCAGATCTTAAGCGAGGTATGGGGTTACGACTTCGGCGGCGACGATAATGTACTGGAAATCTACGTCGGCTATCTGCGCAAGAAACTGGAAAGCGGCGACCGCTCGCGCCTGATCCACACCGTGCGCGGCGTCGGCTACGTTTTACGCGAGGAATAATGTCCATCCGTCTGCGCCTGACCCTGTTCTACAGCGCCATCCTGGCCCTGACCCTGATCATCTTCGGGGCAACGCTATATACCATTCAATCGCGATACACCCTGAACTCGCTGCGCAGCGATCTGATCCTGAGCAGCGACGGGCTCAGCCAGGCCGTCCTCGACAAACACCCCGCCCCGCCGGATCTCGGCCAACACCGCCCGCCGCCCCCGCCGGTGCCGTTTGACACCTTCTCCAACCAGCCCGCCTTTCAGCGTCTGCCCGAACGTGAGATCGTCCGCCTGCTCGACGCCGACGGCAACGTCGTCGCCAGCCCGTTCGGCAGGAGCGAAGACGCCCTGCCGTTCAGCGCCGCCGGCTTACAGGCCGTACAAGACCGCCAGAAATGGTGGGAAACCGGCTACGTCAACCAGGAACCGCTGTTGATCTACTCGCGCCCCATCCTCTCCGATGGCAAACTGGTCTACATCCTCCAGGTGGCCCGCTCGCTCACCGAGCGCGACCGCTCACTGCGCACCCTGGGCAGCACGTTGATCATCGCCAGCCTGCTCACCACCCTGGCCGCCTTTGGCATCGGCTGGGTGTTGTCGGGCATGGCGCTGCGCCCCATCCAGCGCATCACCCAGACCGCCCAGGACATCGGCAACGAACGCGATTTCACCCGCCGGGTGAGCCACACCGGCCGCCAGGATGAGATCGGCCAGCTTGCCACCACCTTTAACACCATGTTGACCCACCTGCAAGACGCTTACCAGCGCGTCGCTCATTCGCTCGAAATGCAGCGCAATTTTGTCGCCGATGTGTCCCACGAACTGCGCACCCCGCTCACCACCCTGCGCGGCAACCTCGGGCTGCTGCAGCGCACCCCGCCGCTGCCGGCCGAAGAACAGGCCGACATCCTCAACGACATGGTCGACGAAAGCGACCGCCTGATTCGCCTGGTCAACGATCTGCTGGTGCTGGCCCGCGCCGACGCCGGGCGCAGCCTTGCCCACGAGATCGTTCCCATCCGCCTGGCGGCCGAAGAAGTCTGTCGCCAGGTGCGCCAGCTCGATCCGCAGCGCCAGATCGAGCTGGACATCCCCGAGCAACTCGCCATCACCGGCGACCGCGACGCGTTCAAGCAGGTGCTGCTCATCCTGCTCGATAACGCCCTCAAGCATTCCGACGGCGACATCATCCTCGCGGCCGAAGCCAGGGGCGCCCAGGCGCTGGTGCGCGTCCAGGATTTCGGCGCCGGCATCCCGCCCGAAACGCTGCAAAACGTCTTCAACCGTTTCTATCGCGGCAACCAGGACACGCTGACCCAGGGTTTTGGGCTGGGGCTGCCCATTGCCAAAGCGCTGGTCGAAGGCCAGGATGGCACAATCCTCATGGAGAGTGAATTGGGTAAGGGCAGTACAATCAGTATGCACTTTCCCATCGCAAAATGAACGGGCGGTGTAAACGATTCTCTCCCCGGAGGCGGTATAGATGAACCTGCTACAGAAACTCAAATCGATCTCGAAGATCCAAATCCTGGCCGTCGTCTTGCTCGTCGTGGGCGTGACCGTCATGATCCCGCGCGGCGTCGGCATGTACAACAACTACCGCGAGAGCGAATACGCCCGACAAAACAACTTCATCGACGGCAACCCCTCCCTCGACCTGATCCGCCCGTGGATGTCCATTCGCTATGTCGCCGTCGCCTACGGCGTCCCTCAAAAATACCTGATGGAAACGCTGGGGGTGCCGGAGCGGATTGAAACCAGCATGATGTCACTCGACCGTCTGAACGCCCATATGCACATGCAGACCAGCGACGGCCAGTTGGAAATCATCGCCAAACTTCAGGAGGCCATCCGCAACTACCGGGCCAACCCGGTGGCGACCGGTCTGCTGGAGGGCCACATACAGGATTGGATGACGGTGCAATACATCGCCAACAGCACCGGCGTTCCAACCGAGACCATTTGCAAAGAGATTGGCATTCCTATGGAGAAAAACGCATTTCTGCCCCTGCGCTACCTGGGCAACGCCGTCGATTACCCCGGCGGATGGAAGGCGCTGGCCAGGGATATTGAAAAAGCCGTGGATGCCCATAAGGCGCAGCAACCATGACGCAACAAGACCTCGGCACCCTGATTCTGGGCTGGATCGGCAGTTACGGCTCGCCGGTGATCTTCGCCCTGCTGCTGGCCGGCGCGTTGGGTCTTCCGCTGCCGTGCACCCTGATCGTCATCGCCTCCGGGGCGTTCGTGCGCCAGGACGTGCTGGACGGCTACAGCACCCCGCTGTTGGGGTTGATTGGCGCGGTCGGCGGCGACCTGACCCTGTACAGTGTCGGTTATTTTGCCAACAGCGCCCTGGAAAAACGCTTCGGTCACACCGCACCCTGGCAGAAGGCGCGCCTGCTCTTTGAACAGCGCGGCGGCATCGCCATCTTCCTCACCCGCTGGCTGCTCACCGCCCTGGCCTTCCCCATCACCCTGATCGCCGGCAGCAGCCGTTACCGCTTCAACAAGTTTTTACTGTTTTCCCTGACCGGCGAGACGCTGTGGATCGCCATTTATGGCGGCCTGGGCTACGCCTTCGGCAGCCAGTGGGAACTGGTCAACGAGTTTATCGGCAACTTCAGCGGCTTCATCGCCGGCGCGGCAGCAGCGGGCATGGGCCTGTGGCTGCTCTTACGTTCGCGCCAAAAAGCGCCGGCCCCGGTACCAGAAGAAGAGGCGACCGAGCCGCTCATTGCCGCCGTCAGCCCCATCCAGGAAGGCGGCTGACCCCTCTTTTGTGTCGCCATCAGCCCACCTGAGGAGATTCCCCTCCCTGGCGGCGCACCAGGCGCAAGAAATCCGGGCTGTTCAGACCGCGCTCGAGCAAATAAGTCAGATAAAACTGTAACAGCGTTTCCATCTCCTGCTGCACAGCCGGGGCAATCTGCGCCCGGCTGGCCTCGGCAAACGAACTGCGCTGATAATGACGCAGAAATTTGAGCGCCAGCAGGGAAATTGGGCGCGCCCCGGCCACATCCACACCGCAATGTGGGCACAACACCCCGCCCTGTAAGGCCGAGAAGAACTGCTCCTCCGCCTGAATGGTGCGCCCGCAGTTTACGCAGTGAAACAACTCCGGGCGAAAACCGAGCACATCCAGCAAACGCAGTTCGTAATGGCGCACCGTCAAAAAGGCGTCCACCCCTTCGTTGATGCGTCGTAACGTTTCGCTGACCAGGTGGTACAACCCGCGGTTCTCGCCCTCCTCGTAAGTAAAACGATCGAGTAGTTCGATCACATAGGCGGCGTAACCGGTGCGCAACAAATCGTCGCGCAGCGCCAGATACGCCTCGACCGTTTCCGCCTGGGTAACGATCCACATCTCACGGCCGCGCGCCAGCAGCAGCGCCACGCGGGTAAACGGCTCCAGGTGCCCGGCCTTGCGCGAATGCAGCCGGCGGACGCCCTTGGCCACACAACGCAATTTGCCGCGCTCGCGGCTGTAAAGCGTCAACAGCCGGTCGGCCTCGCCCCAATCGCTGTGACGCAGCACAATCGCCTCTACCCGTAGAACGCGCTCGCCGTCCTGCATCTCAACCCGTGATCAGATCCTGCGAGCCAAACACATTGGGCAGCAGCGCCCCAAGCGTGGTTTCCTGCAAGATGCGCCCGCCCGTATCGGCAATTAAAATCAACATATCGGCGCCAAACTCAGAGAGCACCTGCCGGCACGCCCCACACGGCGCGACGCCGTTATTTGTCACCACCGCCAGCGCATAAAAAGCACGTTCGCCCTGCGAAACCGCCTTGACCGCCGCCACCCGCTCGGCGCACAGTCCCAATGGGTAAACGGCGTTTTCCACGTTGGCGCCGTCATAAACCTTGCCCGAGGCGGCCAGCAGCGCCGCCCCTACCTGATATTTTGAATACGGGGCGTACGCCCAACGCTGCGCCTGGCAGGCAGTCTCCACCAGCTGGCGACGCGCTTCATCATTCAACACCATCTTCGTCTTCCTCCTCGCGCTCAAGCAGCGGCTGGCGCAGGGCGTGCACCTTGCGAATGCGCCGTCCGGCCACCAGTTCAACCGTCAGGAGCCAGTCCTCGGCGCGCACCTGCTCGCCGCCGGTGGGCACGCGCCCAATTTGCCCATAAATCCAGCCCCCCAACGTGTCAGCGACCTCGCGCGTCAGGTGTGTACCGGTTAATTCGTTAAAGTCTTCCAGATCGATCCGGCCCTGAAAGATGTATTCGTCTGCCCCCACCGCCTGATAGAGCAATTCTTCGCTCTGATCGTACTCATCGCGAATCTCGCCGATGATCTCTTCCACGATGTCTTCCAACGTCACCAGCCCGGCCACACCGCCGTACTCGTCCACCACCACCGCCAGGTGCACCCGGCGGGACTGCATCTCGCTCAATAAATCGTCCACTTTCTTGGCTTCCGGCACGAAATAGGCCGGGCGCAGGAACCTGCGCACGTTGGTCTGCCCTTCGCCCTCATACCAGACGTGCAGCAAATCCTTGGCGTACAGGATGCCGACGATGTTATCAATCGTCTCCTCGTATATCGGCACGCGCGAATGCCCGGATTCGGACAACCCGCGCACCGCCTCGGCCAGCGACGTGTTGGCATCCAGCGAGAAGATGTCCATGCGCGGCACCATGATCTCGCGGCATAGCGTATCGCCGAACTGGAAGATGGAATAAATCATCTTGCGTTCGCCTTTTTCCAGGTCGCCCTCTGCCGGCCCGGCCTCGACCCAATCTTTCAGTTCGTCTTCCGTCACCGGGCTGAGGCGGTATTGGAGCACTTCCGGCGGGCCCATCAACAGGGTCAGCAACGCGACCAGCGGGCGAAAGAAAAACACCAGCAGCCGCCCAAACCAGGTCAGGCGCACTGCCCAGGCCTCGGTCTGCACCAGGATACGCCCTTCGAGAAAGAACTCAAGGCTCGATACCAGCAGCACCACCAGCGTCACCCCCACCAGCAGCAAAGCCAGGTTGAGCGACCAGCCGGTCAGGACGGCGAACAGATTCCAGACCACCACCACCAGCAGGCTGTGCACCAGGAAGGCCGCCAGACGCAGTGTGCTGCGCAGGCGCGGATTTTCCAGCAGGCGCTGGGTGCGGCCCACCGTCTCGGGATCGTGTTCTTCAAGCGTGAGCAGGTAGGGCTGGCGCGCCAGCAGCAGGCTGGCACGGGTCACGGCGATCAATCCATCCAGCACCAGCAGAATCGCCAGCAACGCCCACAATGTCTCGTTACTCACCGTCTTCCTTTTTCTTCCTGCGCAGCGGCCGCGCCGGCACCCCCACCACCACCTCGCCGGGGGGCACATCGCGGGTGACCACCGCACCCGCCCCGGTGCGCGCCGCTTCACCGATCTTCACCGGCGCCACCAGCATCGTGTCGCTGCCGATGAATACATCTTTTTCAATCACCGTCGGGTGCTTCTTCTCACCGTCGTAATTGCAGGTGATCGTCCCGGCGCCGATGTTAACATTCTCACCGATGGTGGCATTGCCGATATACGAGAAATGGCCCATCTTGACCCCTGCCCCCAGGTACGAACTCTTCACCTCGCCAAAGTTCCCCATATGGACGCCCTTGCCCAGATGCGCCCCGCTGCGCAGGCGGGCAAACGGCCCCATCGTAACCTCATCCTCAATCACCGCCCCCTCCATTACCGAGGCCAGCAATTCACAGCGGTCGCCTACCTGGGTGTCCAGCATGAGGGTGTTGGGGCCGATGGTGCAGCCCTGCCCGATACGGCTCTTACCGCGCAGATAGGTGTTCGGCCAGATGACCGTGTCCTGTCCGATGACCACGTCCGGCTCGATATAGGTGGTATGCGGGTCGATCAGCGTCACCCCCGCCAGCATCCAGGCAGTGTTGATGCGCCTGCGCAGCACCTCCTCAGCCTCCGCCAGATGAACGCGGGTGTTGATGCCAATCGCCTCGCGGGCGTCGTCCAACACCACCGCCTGCACCTTGAGCCCGTCCGCCACCGCAATCCCGACCACATCGGTCAGATAATACTCGCCCTTGGGCGAAAGCGGCACGCGGCGCAGCGCCTGCCACACCCAATCCAACGACAGGCAATAAGCGCCAACGTTGAGTTCATCGATCGCCAACTGCTCCGGGGTGGCCTGCGCCTCTTCCACAATTGCCGCCACCGATCCATCGGCGGCGCGCACCACACGCCCAAAGCCATGCGAGTCGCTCATCCGTACCGTCAGCATCGAAACCGGCCCCGAATTGGCCTGCTGCGTCGCCACCAGGCGCGTGAGCGTGTCGACGGTCAGCAAAGGCATATCGGCGCTGATGACCAGCGCCAACCCACTTTGCCCCTTCAACACAGGCTCGCAGCTCAACAGCGCATGTCCGGTGCCAAGCTGTTGCTCCTGCAGGGCAAAGCGCGCCCGTTGGCCCACAAACTGACGCACGGCGTCGGCGCCGTGTCCCACCACCACCACCGGCAGTTCGTCGCTGATGGCCGCCGCCGCCCGCAAAGAATAATCGACCAGAGGCCGGCGGGCCAGTTGGTGCAGCACCTTCGGCAAAGCAGATTTCATGCGCGTCCCCTGGCCCGCAGCCAGGATAATCGTTGTAATCGTCATAGACTTGCTCCTCGAAAGCTAAAGAATAAAAAACGAGCCTTGCACAGCCGCAAAGCCCGTCGAAGACGCACTGGCCAGCCTGGGCTGGGCCGTATTCAAAACACGTTTTGAAAAAGTAGGCTGGGGCGCTCGGATTCGAACCAAGATCCACAGATCCAAAGTCTGGTGTGCTGCCGTTGCACTACGCCCCAGTGACGTGGGTACTATTTTAGCACAAGATACCCGCCTTGCGAAGACCTGATAAACCTTCACTTTCAGATTGAAACCTTCCGGCGACGGCTAACTCTCCTCGGAACCGGGCGCCAGGCCCAGGCGCATCGCCTCTTCGTAGGTTAACATATCCGGGTTGCCGCTGATTTTGGTCTTGACCTCAGTGGCCGAATCCCAGAACGTGCTGGCGTCTACCTGTTGGGCCGGTTTTTCGGCGCCGGCCTGCTTTAGCAAAGCTTCCAGGCTGTCGAGATCGACCGTCTTTTCCTCTTCCACGGGTTGGGGCGCCGCGGCGGCAGCCTTTTTGGAGACCGGTGCAGCTGGGGCAGGTGCCTCGGTCTCGGGCGCCAGTCCCAGGCTGGTGGCCTGTTCGTAACTCAACCCCTCCCCTTCGCCGCCTGCCTTACCCTTGGTTTCCATCAGAGAGCTCCAGAAAGCATCGGCGTCATCACGCTTGTGCGTTTTGGGTTTACTGCCACCGCCCGGTTTGTTGAACAACGCCTCGAACGCCTCAAGATCAGTCTCATTCTCGACCGTTCCCTCAGGCTCCACCAGAGCGCTCTCCGGCGCCATCGAGGTCATCTCAGCCGCCTTGAGCAACACCCCCATTTGCTCCAATAACACCACCAGTTGCGGCTGTACCACCAGCGCTTCTTCAAACGAGATCGCCAGGCGCAGCGAACTGCGACTGAGTTTGAGCAGAATAGCCAGGGCGTAATCGCCGATCGGCGCCAGCACAAGATCGTAACTCTTGCCGCGCGCCGCCAGCACGGTGGAGGGCACGTCGGCCCCCATCAACCGCGACAGTTTGGCGCTGGCGCTCACCGAAGCCAGCAACGGCCCGGACCACTCGCCATCCAACGCTTTCTCGGGCAAATCCCCGGCCTGCACCATGATCCGCCCGCGGTCATCCAGCAATAACACCGCCTGAGCGCCCAAAGACTTACGTAATCCGGCAATGACATCGGAAATCAGTTCAGAAGATGAGCGCTCTTCCGGCGGCGCCTCTTCCTGTGGAGCAGCCGCCACCTCAACTTCGGGCTCAGCTTTTGCGGCCGGCGCGGCGTACCCCAGGCATTCCTTGACCGCATCCAGGAAAGGCGTGATATCCACCGGCTTGCGGAAATAACGATCCGGGTTGCTATCCTGGATCTGTTGTTTCACGCGCGCATCGCCGATCCCCGAGACAATGATCACTTTGACCGTGGCATTGCGGGTACGCATCTTGCGCACCAGATCCAACCCAGACATCCCCGGCAAACGCACATCGGTTACCAACAAATCCGCCGGGCGACGCACCGTTTCCAACAACGCCTCTTCCGCCGATGGCACCACGACGCACGCCAGGTTGGGATCGACCGTCATAACCGCCGCCTGAAGCATCCGCCCAAAATCGAGAGCATCATCTACGATTAAGACACGTTTCATCGCCAGACCCTCACACTAAAAAACAAATGAACCCAATACACTACCTACGCCTTGTTCACACGCCAGCAGGCGACCAGATGGTTTGCATCGGCCTCCTGAAGTTTGGGCACCTCGAGGGCGCATTGCTCCATGGCCACCGGGCAGCGCGGGTGAAAACGGCACCCCGCCGGTGGGCGCAGAGGGCTGGGAACATCTCCCTTCAAAATGGTGCGCTCGCGTTTGATCTTGGGATCCGGGATAGGAATAGCCGACATCAACGCCTGCGTGTACGGATGCAGCGGGTTGCGGAACAGATCCTCACGGCTGGTCAATTCGACCATCTTTCCCAGGTACATCACCGCCACACGATCCGAAATATGCTCCACTACGCTCAAATTATGGGCAATGAACAGATACGTCAACCCAAATTCTTGCTGCAAATCCTTCAAAATATTCAACACCTGCGACTGGATAGACACATCCAACGCAGATACCGGCTCATCACAAATGATAAAACGCGGGCGCAGCGCCAGGGCGCGGGCGATGCCAATGCGCTGACGCTGACCGCCGGAAAACTCATGCGGGTAGCGCCGGGCATGATAATCTTCCAGCCCCACCTTACGCAGCGTTTCGATCATGCGGTCATAGCGCTCGCGCTGCGTCCCTATCTTATGGATACGCAGCCCTTCCAACACCGACTCGCCAATCGGCATACGCGGGTCCAGTGAAGCGTATGGATCCTGAAAGATGATCTGCATATCACGGCGCATCTCTTTCAACTGGCGCCCCTTGAGGCTGAACACGTCTACCCCGTCGATCGCCACCGAACCGGAGGTCGGTTCTGTCAGGCGCAGAATGGTGCGCCCCACGGTCGTCTTACCGCACCCCGACTCGCCCACCAGCCCCAACGTTTCACCCTCTCTTACCGTAAAACTGACGTCCTCAACCGCCTTTACCCAGGCCACCACGCGCTGCAGAATGCCGCCGCGCACGGGGAAGTACTTGGTCAGATTCTTTACCTCGATAAAATCCTTCGTCTTCGTTGCTTTGGACACAGCTTCGCTCATAAACAACCTCACAAGTCTCTCGTCTGGATAAAAGCAGGCTCAGGCCTGAATCGGGGCCCGGTGATCACCATGATCCGTATACAGCCAGCAGCGCACGCTATGGCCGGGTTGCAGTTCGACCAGTTCCGGTTCGACCTGTTCACAAATACTCAAACCATAACGCTCACGCGAGCGGCAGCGTGGCGCAAAGCGGCACCCCGGCGGTAAATTGACCAGGTTCGGCACCGTGCCGGGAATGACATCCAGGCGTTCGGACATGCGCCCCAACACCGGGATCGAACCAATCAACCCCTGAGTGTAGGGATGCAGCGGCGAATCGAACAGCGGGATCACCGGGCTTTCTTCCACCACCCGGCCGGCATACATCACCGCCACACGGTCGGCCATTTCTGCGATCACCCCCAGATCGTGCGTGATCAGGATGACCGCCGTCCCAAAATGCTCGCGCAGGCCGCGCATCAAATCCAGAATCTGTGCCTGGATGGTTACATCCAGAGCCGTGGTCGGTTCGTCCGCGATCAATAAGCGCGGGTTGAGCGCCAATCCCATCGCAATCATCACACGCTGCGCCTGACCGCCGGACATCTCGTGCGGGTAAGCCAAAGCCTTCTTGGCCGCATCCGGGATACCCACCAGGCTGAGCAGTTCAACCGCCTTTTCCCACGAAGCTTCTTTGCTCAACCCCTGGTGAACCTGTAACACCTCTGCCACCTGGTCGCCTACCCGAAAAACGGGGTTCAGGCTGGTCTGCGGCTGCTGGAAGATCATCGAGATACGGTTCCCGCGCATCTTGACCATCTCGGCTTCGGACAGCTTGAGTAAATTGCGCCCCTCAAACAAAATCTCGCCGTCTATAATCTTGCCCGGCACCCCCACCAGACGCAAAATCGAAAAAGAGGTAACGCTCTTACCACAGCCGGACTCCCCTACCAAACCCAACACTTCGCCTGGTTTGACATAAAAATCAACCCCATCTACGGCTTTTACAACGCCATCTTCGGTGTAGAAATAGGTTTTGAGGTTCTTCACCTCGAGCAACGGTTGTGTTGTTCGATCTACCACAGTTTCCTCGCCAGGATCAAGATAATGTAAACAGCCCAAAATACAGATGCGCTCTCTACGAGTAACGCCGACCACCCAAATAGTTAAAGACCAGGACGGGAAAAAACCTTCGCCGGCGCAACGGATTTCAAACACATCCCAGATCAGAAAGCCCCCCGCGTGCCTGACCCAGGAAGCGAACCTTCCCAACCCCCAGCCCTACCGTTATCAGCAAAGCACCCGCCATCATCGGTTCCATCACGATGATACCATAGCAGACGGTAACTGTGCAGTGATTCAGCGCACCAATTACACAGGTTATTTGGCGGTCTCCCCATCCGCATAACTCAGGTCAAACACAATCTGCTCCCAGGTGACCGCCGGGATCATGCGCACGACGATCTTACCTTCCTCTGCCCCCTGCTGCAGCGCCTCACTTAGCCCGGCCAGCGTTTGCGGCCCCAACACGTCCACCTGCCCGGCCAACAATTGTGCCTCGGCGTTTTCCGGGAGCACAATAGGGGTTTCCCCTTTCCGCCACTCCTTGAGCACGTACAGCCCAAACCCCAGCGGGTTCTGGTCGACTTCCGGCAGCGCAGTCCAGTCTTTGTCCGGCACTTCAGCCAGCGTTCTGCCAATGATGGTCGCGACCGGGGATGGCGTCACAGGCATAGATCGTCTCAGCGTGGGGCTCGGTCTCGCTGAGCCCCGCAAACGCGCCCAGATCGAAATCACGGCGCGCCAGCCCGCTCATCCCGCCAAACCACCACGTCCCAGGGGCATGAAAACGGGTGATGCGCACCCCACAGGTGCGCATCTGTTCTTTCCACACCGCCGCCCAGGTGCGGCGAAAAGGCACATCGTTGCTGGTAAACTGAAAGGCCAGTTCTAGATGCATTGCGGCGAAATTCGCCGCCCTCCACCCGTATCCAACCGGCCTCATCCAGCAAAGCGCCGCCCTTTTGCGGGTCAAAAGGATAGCGCACCAGCTTTTCATCGCCAGGATAAGCCCACGACTCCGGCAGCACAAACGAATGCATCAACAATGCATTTTGCTCGGCCTCGCTCAGGTATGGGTAGACGGCCCTGACCAGCGCCAGTTTATCGGTGCAATAGGCCAGCGCCAGGCGCGTCTTTCCTACCATGACAACCTGCGTCTCCACCACCCTGATTTC
>CAZHTS010000029.1:0-4695 GCA_964535315.1 uncultured Anaerolineaceae bacterium | reverse complement strand
GCGCCAGGCGCGTCTTTCCTACCATGACAACCTGCGTCTCCACCACCCTGATTTCACCGTCTGCGTTTGAACGACAGGCTGGCAGGCAGCCAACAACATTGCGGAACACACCACCTAAAACATCCACTCATCTCTGCGCCCGGCCAAGTGTCGCATGCCTGCCTCCCGTCTTTACCCGCTTATTTCGGGCATTTATCACCGTAGTCTAACGTCTCCAGGCTCCACAATTCGCTGCGGGCGCTGACGTCCATGTCCAACCCGCACAGATCCGGCCGGGCGATGGCGATTTTCAAATGGAAATACAACGGAATGACCGGGAAGTCCTCGCTCAAGATGCGCGCCGCTTCCTGATAATTGCGGGTATACGACTCGGAACCCGGCAGCGAACGGCGCGCCGCCTGGCAGGCGGCATCGTAGGCCGAGTTGTTATAGGCGGTGATGTTCACCCCCAGCCAGTGATTGGCCGGGCCGGGGATCTGGCTGCTCTCGTATAAGAAGCACGAAGGCTCGTCCGACGACTGCCAGGCAAACTGCGCCAGGGTGAAATTACGCCCAAACAACAGGCCGGTCTCGCCGGGGGCAAACAGCGTCTCGGGCTCCACATACTGCACGTCCAGGCCGATGCCGCATTGCGCCAGCGACAGCGACAGACGGCGCACCACTTCCTTGCGCAGCGGCGCCGCCGTGGTCGCGTACTTGAGCACCAGGGGGGTGCCATCCGCCACGTTGGCCGCCCCGGCCGCCACACGCGGCGTATCCGGCGAGTTATCGAAATCCTTCCAACCCGCCTGATCCAACAGGGCCGAGCCCGCTGCCGGGTCAAACGGCAGCGCCTTGAGCTGGTCGGAGAAAAGCGGGTGGCCGGGTGGGATGGCGCTTGCCGGGACAATCGACTGCAAGAGCAGCTGTTTCTCCACCACCTCCTGGCGGTTCATACACATCGCCAGCGCCTTGCGCACGCGCCCATCGCCGAAGAAATCGGGGCGATCCTCGCCAAAAGCGTTGTAGCCATCGTCGTACTGCCGCGGGCGGATGCCAAAATCGACGATCTCGGTTTCGGGCCCCTGCCCGATCAACGCCTGCAATTTATCAGCCTTCTTGAGATCCAACACCTTTTCGAGCTGGTCATCGAGCATGGCCGTCTGATCGACCACATCGCACTCGCCAGCCTGTAAAGCGGCCAGATTATTATCGCCGTTCTCGCCCAGGAAGCGGTACACCAGGGTGTCAAAATGCGGCAGACCCTCCGCCGCCCGGAAGTAATTCGGGTTGCGCGTCAGGCGAATGTGATCGCCCTGCACCCATTCCTGGATGACATACGGCCCCCAGCCCAACGGGCGCAAACGGGCGTCTTCCGAATCCTTGAGCTGCTCGGGGCTCATCTGGCCCCAGGCATGTTTGGGCAGCGGCAGCCAGAAATGGGTGGCGTAACGCCCGGTAACGTATCCCGGCTGACCGACCCACTGCACGGTGGTCTCGTCCAGTGCGGTGTACGAAGCAGTGTAGTCGATGCGCGTCTTAGAAACCGGCGTGGCCGGGTCGGCGGACACCTGGAACGAATAGACCGAATCGGCGGCCGTCAGCGCTTCGCCATCCGACCATTTAAGCCCGGGGCGCAGCTTGAACTTCACCGTCATTTGATCGACCTTGAGTTCGCTGGCGCCATCCCAGGCGATTGCGCATTCCGGGCCAGAGCAGCCCGAAGGCAACACCCGCGTCCCGCTGGCCAGTTTGGTCAAGACGCCGTCCGCATTGACCACTGCATCGCCGGCGCGCACCACCACCGCTTGCAGGGTGGCATCCCCATCCGTCGTGGCCGGCAATTTTTCCAGAATCACCGGCTGGTAGTTGAACTGGCGCCGGTCAATTGGGCCGTCATAAATCGCTTCCAGCACGCTCCACATCCCCCGCGTCGAGCCGCCATACAGATATAAAGAAGCGGGTTCCTGCCCCAGGCACACCACCAACGTGCGTGGCGGCGGCACGGTCGCCGTTGCAGTCGGCAGCACCAGCGTAGCTGTAGGGGCGGCCGTCGCCGTCGGTTCTACCGCAGGCGCCCCCTGGCAGGCCGCCAGAAGCACACTCAAGCCAATCAGGCTTGCACATACACACATCCAAACTCGTCGTCCAGTGAACATGATCGATTTACGCTCCATAAAAGATGACAGGATTATACCAACAAAAAACCCGGAAGCCAGCCGGCCTCCGGGTTCAGGTTAACCACAGAGTTGCTTATTGCGTACCCTGCAAACGCGGGTCGAGCGCATCGCGCAGGCCATCGCCCAGGAAGGTGAAAGCCAGCACGATCAGCGCCACGCAGATGGAGGGGGCCAGCAGCAGCCAGGGCTGGGCATTGATCGCCGTCTGGCCTTCCAGCAGCAGCGCGCCCCAACTGGTGATGAAGAAAGCATCCGGGTTGGTCGTCGGGCGCAGCCCCAGGCCCAGGTAGCCCAGAATCGCTTCGGTAATGATCATGGCCGGGATCAGGAACGCAGCCGTGATGATTAACGGTCCCAGGCTGTTGGGCAGAATATGGCGGAACATGATCCGGCTGTCTTTGGCGCCGATGCACCGCGCCGCCTCGATGAACTCCTTCTCCTTGAGCGAGAGCACCTGGCCGCGCACAATACGCGCCACGCCCACCCAGTCAATAATCGCCAGCGCGCCGAACAACAGGAACAAACCGTTCAACAGTTCTCCCAGGAAGGTGTCGCGCAGCGAGATCATGACAATGATGAAGAACAGCAAATCGGGGAAGGCGTAGGCCACATCCGTAAAGCGCATCAGCAGGTTGTCGATCCAGCCGCCCGAATAACCGGCCACCAGCCCGACCACCGTACCGATCAACAGGATGAGGATGGTCGGCACCAGGCCCACCACCATTGAGACGCGCGCCCCATAAATGGTGCGGCTAAGCACGTCCCGGCCCAGGGTATCGGTGCCGAGCGGATACGCTTGCACGCCCGCCGTTCCCTGCGGTCCTCTTGTCACCCAGGAGGGCGGCAGAAAGCCCTGGCCATCGTTGATTTGCAATGGATTGTGGGGCGACAACAGCGGCGCCGCCAGTGCAACGACAAAGAACAACACGATGATGATTAATCCACCCATGGCGGCCTTATTGCGCGTCAGGCGGTAAAAACCATCGATCAACAGATCCCGGCGCGGCGTGGCAACTTCGAGGACGGCCACCGGTGCTTTGTTTTCACCCGTTTGTTCAGACATAACTCACCTCCGGACAAACTAATCGGTCAGGCGAATACGTGGATCCAGGAAAATGTACACCACGTCCACGCTCAGATTAGACAACGCCACCAACAAGGCATAAATCACCGTCGTGCCCATGATCATCGAATAATCACGCTGCCCGATGGCATTGACGAAAGCACGCCCCATGCCGGGGAAGCCAAACATGGTTTCGATGATAAATGAACCGGTGACCAGTGTCGCCAACGCCGGCCCGAGGATCGTAACCACCGGGATCATGGCGTTCTTGATCATGTGCCGGCTGATGACAATCCGTTCCGCCAGGCCCTTGGCGCGCGCCGTGCGAATATAATCCTGGCGGATCACCTCGAGCATCGAAGCCCGCATCAGGCGCGCCGTGCGCGCCATGGTGCCAAAGCCAAGCACCAACGATGGCAAAATCCACACGTTGGCGGTATCCCAATCCGTCGGCACGATGCTCACCAGGTGGAGGGTGGATGCAAAGATAATGATCATGAAAATGGCCATGACCAGGTTCGGCAGCGAAATACCGATCGTGGCAACCAGCAGGCTGACGTAATCGATCCAGGTATTTTGCTTGAGCGCCGAGATGATTCCCACCGGGATGCCAATCAGCACCGCCCAGGCCAACGCGATGATGCCCAACCGCAGTGAATACCCAAAGCGGCTGTAAAAGAAATTCCGTCCTGACGGCGGTTTAAACAGAAATTCTTGAATGCTCATGCCGCGAATACGGTACGAAGGGCCCAAATTACCGCAAATCAGGCCGCACACAAACGCCCCATCGCTCTTTGTATCCCCAATCAGGTAAGCAGCGAACTGGCGCCAGAGCGGCTTATCCAGACCGTAATAATCGTTCAACAAACGTTGGGTATTGGCGTCCACCTGGCGAGCGCTGGGATCACGATCCCACGGGCCGCCGGGCGCATTGTGCATCAAGACAAAGGTCAGCCCTGCCACGACAAAGATCACCGGCACCAACCAGAGCAACCGCCGTATCAGGTAAGTGGTCATATTTCTTATTCCTGCTCACAAAAACTTGGTCTGGTTGGCCGGCCTTGCGACCGGCCAACCAGGGAAGTTCCAATCGAAGAAACTACTTCTTCTCGATCGTGATCGTCAACGGATCGTTGTCGCCAGACCAGCCGGAATCCTGCGGGGTGGTGGCAATGCCCTTGACGTACGGCTTGACCAGATACGAGTTCACGTTGTTCCACATGAAGGCGCCCGGAGCGCTGTCAACCAGCAGTTTCTGGGCTTCGTCGTACAGACCCATACGCTTGGTGGTATCCAGTTCCACATCGGCAGCCTGCATCTTGGCATCCACATCGGCGTTCTTGTAACCGATGCGATCGGCGAAGGACGAGCTGCTCATCCAGTAAACCGACAGCCAGTTCTGAGGATCGGGGTAGTCCGCGCACCAGCCGAGGATGAACATCTGCGGGGCAGTGTTGACGTCCTTGGTCAGGG
>CAZHTS010000028.1:21131-54212 GCA_964535315.1 uncultured Anaerolineaceae bacterium | reverse complement strand
AAAGGTCTCGCGCCAGCTTGCGGGCGTCTGCCCGGCCACCAGCGCTCCGACCATCACCCCCGCCACGCCCGCCGCCGCCAGCAGCCCCAGCGCCGCGGCGGGGATGAGGTGCTGGGTCGGCGCCAGCAGCGGCACCTCCGTCCGGGCGCGCACCGCCGCATAGCGGGCCAGGTCGTGATAGGTAAACGGCGTGGCATACGTCTCCGGGTGCATGATCGAAAGCTCGCACACCGCCACATCCAAGGCCGCCAGCCCACCCGCCAGTTCCGGCGCATCCTGCCACGAAAGCGCCAACACCCGCTGCACCTGGGGCTGGCGCAGCAGCGGCTCCAGCGCGGCGTGCTGCAAATACAGCGAGAAGAAGTCAAAGCCCATGTGCGCCAGGGCGTCGATCTCGTCGCCGTCCAACTGCGCCGACGCCCCCGGCACGATCCCCACCGGTCGCCCGGCGCAGACCGCCAGGATTTCCTCCAGCGCCGGGCGCTCTGCTTGCAGGTTTCCAAACTGCGTCCCGCTGGCGCGGTGCTGGACGTTGATATGCACCTTGACCACCTCGGCGCCGCCTTCCAGCGCCGCCCGGGCCAGTTCGGGGTCGTTACGCGGCAAACTGGCCACCAGCACCGGCGGGCGCTGCCCGTCGCGGGCCGCACACATCATCTCGGAAAAACGCATTCTGCCCTCCTCTTATGCCAGCAAAGCCCCCTGATCGATCAACACCCGGCGCAGCGCCGCCGCGTCCAGGTCGCGCGGCTGCACCTGAGCACGAACCGCCAGCGCCGCCGCCGTACCGGCCGCCTGGCCAAAGGCCATACAACTGGGCGAAACACGCGTCGCCCCGTGCGCCTCGTGCGTGGTCGAGATACACCGCCCGCTGACCAGCAGCCCATCCAGGCCGCCCGGCAGCAGGCAGCGATAGGGAATCTCGTAATACTCCCCACCCATCAGGAAACGATCGAGATGGTTCTCGCCGGGGTCCGGGGCGTGCACGTCGATCGGGTAGGCGCTGCGCGCAATCGCATCCGCAAAGCGCCGCCCGGCGAGAATGTCGGTGGCGTCCAGCACGTATTCCCCCACCACTCGCCGCGACTCGCGGATGCCGATGCGCCCGCCCGAGGCCGCCAGCCGCGCCGCGGCAAAGCCGGGGATGCGGCGCTGTAAGAAACGGGCGATGGCAAAAATCTGCTCGCGGCCCTGGATCTCGGCCTGGGTCAGGCTCCAGCCGTCCAGCGGGCTCAGGCGCGCCACCCGGCTCATGTTGACCGTCACCTCGTCCTCGTACGCCGTGGAAAAGACCAGCACGTGCTCGCGGCGCAAGGGCAGTTCGCCGGCGGCAATGCTTTCTTGCAGCACATCGCCAAAGGCGCACACCGCCGTCAATTTCTGTTGGGCATACACCGCCGCCCCCTGCGGGCTCAGGCGCGCCACCTCGGGGTGCGCCTGCAAATAGGCGCGCAGCTGCGCCACATCCACATCGATCATCTTAAACATCAGCGACATCGGCTGCGTCAGCCCGTCGGCGCTGCGCCCGGTTTCTACCTCGGCGCCGGCCCAGGCGGCAACGTCGCCGTCCCCGCTGGCGTCGATCACCACTCCGGCCCGCAGCGCCTGGCGCCCGCCCTTGTGCTGGACGACCACCCCCTGCACCCCGCCGTCGCGGCAGATCACGTCTACAATCGGACTGTGCAGCAGCAACTGCGCCCCGCTTTCCAGCAGCATGCGCTGCGCCACCAGCTTGAGCGCTTCACCATCGAAGGGTGTGATGCTGTGCACGTACCCGCTGGCGTCAAAAATGTGGCCGGGCGAGGCGTGCAGCGCCACCAGGCGGTCGACCACCTCCTGCGCCAGGCCGCCGATCACCTGGCCGCGGGCAGAATGAAAGGTCATCATCGGGCCCACCAGCCCGGTCGTCATCGTCCCGCCCAGGCAGGCGTCGCGTTCCACCAGCAGCGTGCGGGCGCCGTTTCGGGCGGCAGCCGTCGCCGCCACAAAGCCGGACATCCCCCCGCCGGCCACAATTACATCCCATTCCAGATGGTCCATGCCGGGCTACTCCGTCGTCGTCACTTTGGCGCCGAGTTCAAACACCCCCGGCGTGCGCTGGCGCAGCGCGGCCAACGCCAGGGTGAACATCTCCACCGGCAAAATCTCCAGCAGGGGCGCCAGGTCGGTCGCTACCGGCGGCAGATCAAAGACACCCTCGCCGCCGCCAAAAGACACCACCCCGCTGCGCCCGCCCATGCGGGCAATATCGGCCGCCAGTTGCACGTTCAAAGCCGCCACCGCCGGCTGACCGGCGAACACCAGCACATAACTGCGCCCGCCCACCATCTCCAACGGGCCGTGGCGGAAGGCGGCGCTGCTCATCCCCTCGGCGTGCACGTGGGTCGATTCCTTGGTGATCAACCCGCCGGTATACACCGCCGCCAGCGAACCGCCGCGCCCGGTGTAAAAAACGTCTTCCACGCCGGCCAGTTCGTCCAGCAAAAAGGTCACGTGCCGGCGCCAGTTGCGCAAATAGCCGGCCAGCGCCTCCGCCGCCCCATCGTAACGCTCCGCCGGCGGCTGCCCGCACAACACATCCCCCAGCCAGTTCAACGCCAACAGCCCGGCCACGTACGTCTTACACGAGACCGAAAACTCCTCTCCGGCGCAGGTGCACAGGCTGAGGTGTGCGCCGCGCGCCAGCGGGCTGCCGGCGGTGTTGGTCACGCCGACCACCGCTACCTCTCGCCCGGCCAGCGTATCCAGCAGCCGCACCGTTTCGGCGCTGCGCCCGGACTGCGACACCGCCACCACCAGGCTGCCAGGCGCGATCAGTTCCGCCTGGGTATACAACAACTCGGAGGTCTCCACCACCCAGGCGGCCATGCCCTGCGCCACCAGCCGCTGGTGCAGCGGGTGCAGGGCGTGACAGGAAGAGCCCATCCCGGTCAAGACGATGCGCGGGAAAGAACGCCCACCCAGTTCAGACTGAAAACGATCCACCACGGCCGGCGCCTGCAAGGCGCACAGCGTGCGCTCCAGCGCCGCCGGCTGTTCGAGAATGTCGTGCAAATACCCGCTGTCGGGTTGCAAACAACGATCCAAATCCATCACTCACCTCTATGCTGTCATCCGGGTCGTCCGATCCGGATTGTGGTTGGTTTGCGTAGAAAATGCCGGGGCGCAGACTCTCGCCCCGGCGTATCTGCCTCACCGCCGCCCGGCTCAGAACCCCAACGGGTTGGCCTTATCGCGCGGCGTGGTACGCATCTCCTCTTCCCAGGCCAGTTGAAAACCCAACTGCCCGGCGAGCATCGTCTGAAAGTCCTGTAAAAGCGCCGGCGTATGGCGCACCTGGCGCGGCGCAAGCCGCCGGCTGAGACAAAACGCCGCCAACGCCCCGGCCGCCTCGCCAATGTTCCATTCCACCGGGTGCAGCCGGAAGCAGCCGTTGGTAATGTGGGTCACCCCCAGGTTCTTACAGGCCGGCAGCAGATTCTCGACCCGCACCGGCAGCAGCGCCCCCAGTGGGATCTGGTACGGCCAGCTGGGGATATCCAGATAAGTGCGCCGGCAGCTGGGGTGCAAATCGATGCGGTACGTGCCGATGCCGACGCTGTCGGCGAACACCTCGGCGCCCACCCGCCCCGCCCGGGCGCTGACGCCCACGTGCTGCTCGCACACCGTAAATTCGGCCTGGATACGCCGGCTCTCGCGGATATAGGCTGCTTTGGCCAGCCCATCTGGCCCGGGGCAAACGTCGGTGCGCAGGCGCAGCCCGGCGTAGCCCACGCCGCCGTCCAGGCGCGGCGCTTCGGTCTGCATCCAGTACAGCAGCGACAGGCTGAGCTGGCGGCCGCGCCGCAAATTAACGGCCGCTTCTTCGGCGCTCACCCCCACCAGCGGCCCCAGCCAGTAATCGATCTGCGGCCAGTTGACCAGGGTGATGTCCGAAGTGTACATCCCGTCCGGGTAATGTTTACGATAGAAGATGCGCCGGTAATGCCACAAATCCAGCGCCCGCTCCAGGTCGCTCGAGGCGCTGAAAATGGGGCGATGCACCGCCTCCAGGCTGATCGGGTCGGCGTATACCCACGAAAGCTGCGGCGCAGGCCAGAAATCGGCCTGATACGCCCGCCAGAAATCGTACTCGGCCGGCTTTTCAATCGTCCAGTCCTCGCCGGGGTGATACGAGAGCGCAAAACACACCGAGAAGGCCTGCTGCTCCAGGGCGTCGGCCGCCCCGCTCAAGGCGTGCGGCTCGCCGGTTTGCGCCTGGCTTTCGGCGCCCATGCAGTGCTCCACCCCCGCCAGCGGCAGCAGGTCGCCCAGTTCGGTGGCGTCCAGCACATAAGCGGCCGAGATCACGCTGCGTTCGCCGCTGAGCACGTGCTCGAACGTCACCGCCCGTACCCGGTCGCCGTCCATCTCGACCGCCGCCGGGCGCACCTGCTCGTAAACCAGCAAGCGGGCGTCGGCCTGATAAGGCGCCAGTATCTGCCGGATGACCGCCTGCGAGACGCGCGGTTCGTGACACAGGAAACTGACGCTGCCCATGCCCGGGTTAAAGGTCGGGTTGGCGCGCGCTGTCTCCAGTAAGGGATAATGCTGGCGGTAATAGGAGCGGATACCGTTGCGCAAAGCGCGGTAACTGGCGGTGCAGCCGCTGCGCTCGATCCAGGGGTGCTCGTCCGGCGGAACCGCCTGGGCCGTCATCTGCCCGCCCAGCCAGTCGGTCTCCTCGGTCAGGATCACGCTGCGCCCCAGGCGCAGGGCGGCCAGCGCTGCCGCCACCCCGCCCAAACCACCGCCCACCACCAACACATCACAGTTCAGTTCACGTTGCATAGTGCTTTACCCCTTCGTGCCGGAAAAAGTAAAACTCTCCACCACCTGTTTCTGCGCCAGGATGTAGAAAATCAACACCGGCACCACCGAAAGCGTGGTGGCTGCCAGCTGCACGTTCCACAACGGCTGGCCGTAATCGTCGGTAAAATTGCGCAACGAGAGCGGCAGGGTAAAGAGATTGATGTCGTCGAGGTAAATCAAAGGCTCAAGAAACGAATTCCAGCTGTACAAAAAGGTCAGAATGGCCACCGCCGCCAGCGCCGGTTTGGCCATCGGCAGGGCAATGCGCCAGTAGATGCCGAACCGATCCAGCCCATCGATGCGCGCCGCGTCCTCGATGTCCGCCGGCAGGCTGAGGAAGAACTGGCGCATCATAAAGGTCGCCACCACTCCGTTGGCGCCCAGGATGGGCAGGAGGATCAGCGGCACGTGGGTGTTGGTCAGGTTGAGCGCCTTCATCAGCACAAAGTTGGGCACCACCGTCACCTCGGCCGGCATCATCAGGGCGCTCAACAGCACCACGAAGATGAGCGAACGCCCCCAGAAGGGGATGCGCGCAAAGGCGTAGCCGGCCAGCGAAGACAACAACAGCGTGCCGGCGGTCACCAGCAGGGCGATGTACAGGCTGTTCCAGTAATGCAGCGCAAACGGCTGGTAAGTGAAGGCGTCGCTAAAGTTGGAAAAATTCCAGGTCTTGGGCAAAAACGTCGGCGGGAAGATGAAAATCTCGTAGGCCTTTTTAAAGGCGCTGGTAAACATCCACCAGAAGGGAAAGACGAACGGGATGCTCAACACCAGCAGCACGAGATACAGCAGTCCCTGGCGCAGCCATTTGCGCCCTTTCATTGTGGGATTATTGTTCATTGTAGGCAAACCTCCGGCGGACGGACCATTGCAGGATGGTCAGTCCTAACGAGAGCAGGAAGAGCACCACCGCCGCCGCGCTGGCGTAACCGGTCTCATAGGTCTTGAAGGCGTGGTAGTAGATAAAGTACACCAGCACCATGGTGGTGTTCGACGGGCCGCCGTTGGTCAGCAGCATGATGTGGTCGAAGACGTTGAGCGAACCGATCACGGTGATGACGGTGACCAGCATAATGGTCGGCGCCAGGAACGGCAGGACGATATGGCGCACGGCCTGCCACAGGTTGGCGCCGTCCACCTGCGCCGCCTCGATCTGCTCGCGCGGCAAATCCTGTAAAGCCGCCAGGAAAATGACCATGTTCAACCCGACGTTCTTCAACACGCGGGTGACGATCACCGCCGCCATCGCCCAACCCGGCTCGCGCAGCCAGACGGGCCCCTGGATGCCCAGCAGATTGAGAAACTGGTTCAGCGTGCCCTGCTGGCCCTGCAACATAAAGCTCCATACGATGGCCCAGGCCACCGTCGAGGTGACCACCGGCGAGAAAAAGACGGTGCGAAAGAAGGTGACCCCGCGTATCTGGCGCGCCAGCAGAATCGCCAGCGCCAGCGCCAGGATCAGGTTGAGCGGCACCAACCCGGCCATAAAAATCAATGAATTCAGCAGCACTTTGCGGAACAAGGGGTCGGAGCCAAACATCTGCACGTAATTATCCAGGCCGACAAAAGTCGTCTCACCACTGAGCAAATGACGGCGCTGCGTGCTGAACACAAAAATGGCAACCACCGGGCCCAACACAAAGGTCAGGAAACCGAGCACCTGAGGAGCAATAAAAGCATAACCGTAGAAGAGGTCCTGGCGCGCCAGTTTACTCATTGCCGGCCGGCCGGTCTGCCGTGGGTTGGTACGTGCGGAGATCGAAGACATGCCTGTGATACCTCATCAATTTCTTTTTTCCCGGCCACGCCGGGCCGGAGAAAACAACGGGCGTCCGCCCACCCAGATGGGCGGACGCCCTCAACCCTACGCCTGCTGTCGTACGAGGAGCGTTTACTTAAAGAACGGGGCAGCCGCTTCGCAAGCCTTGTTGAGTGCATCCTGAACGTTGGCGTCGGCGACCCACATCTTGTCGAACTCGGCGCGCATCGCCAGGTCGATCTTGGCAAATTCGGGATGGGTGGGCAGCACCCGGCCGTTGAGGATGCCATCCGCCACGGCGGATTTGACCTGGGCGGCGTCGATGTTGGGGTTATTCTGCGCCAGAACGTCGGTGGCGAGCACTGAAGCGCGCGCCGGCGGGAAGAAGGCCGCCATCTTGGTTACGCCGTCTTTGTTGGTCATGAAGGCCACAAAGTCCTTCGCCACCTCTTTGTTGGGGCTCTTGTCAAAGACCACGATGGCAGCCTGGCCGATGACCGCCTTGGAACCGGCCGGGCCGGCCGGCAGCGGGGCGATGCCCCACTTGAAGGGCGCTTCCTTGAGCTGGGTCAGGCGGCTGAGCTGGTGCAGCGTCATACCGACCGTCCCGGAGGCAAAGGCGATATTCTCGCCGGGCGGGACCACCGAGCCATCTTTGAAGGTCATGTCGTGCAGCAGCTGCACGGCCTTGACCGATTCGGCGCCGTTGAGCTGGCAGGTCTTATAATCGGCCGACCAGGCGTCGCCGCCGTAGGCCCACATCACCGGCACCATCGTCGACCACGGCTGGGTGTCAAACATCTTGCCGTCGAAACCGACGAAACCGTACGAACCGGCCGGGCCCTTGTCCTTGATTTCCTTGGAGATGCGGGCGAAGGTTTCCCAGGTCCACTCACCCTTTTGAATCCACTGATCGGGGGTGTCGACGCCGGCCGCAGTGAACAGGTCGATGTTGTAGGTCAGGAAAACCGGCGAGGTGGAGAAGGGAACACCGTACAGTTTGTCTTCTTTCTCCCACAGCCCCAGGGCAGACTTGGAGAAATCGGCGAAATCGTAGTCGGGGTAATTTTTGATCGTGGCCGCCAGATCGGAGAGCACGCCGGCTTCTTCCCACGAGGCGGCGGCGGTTTCCATCAACCAGCCCGCATCCGGCGGGTTGCCGCCGGCCAGCTGCACGGTCACTTTAGAGGTGTAATCGTCAAAGGGGATCGAGTCGAACTGGACGGTGACGTTGGGGTGTTTGGCGGTATAGGCGTCGCCAATCTCTTTGAGCATCGCCAGGTGTTTCTCGTTGCTGGACCAGATGGTGAAGCGCAGCGTAACCGGCTGGCTGGCCGGGTCGGCGGTCGGTTCGGGGGTGGCCGTCACCACCACCTGCTGACCTTCTTTTTCAACGACGACGGTTTTGACCACTTCCACCGTCTGCGGCGCGCAGGCGCTCAACACAAAGACGAACGCCAGCAAAAGGCTGACAACTTTGAAAGCAATTCTAGACGACATTTCTACTTCCTTTTTACGAACGATAGGATGGGTAAAACGATTGAGGCAGGGGAAACAGAGCAAAATCAGCAATCGGTACCGGTTAGATTTACCTCCTATGAAATATAGTGGGCAGGTTGGGCGCGGCGATGCTCTGGCCGTGCAGAATCGTGCAGGGTAGATAAACGTTCTGCACGGCCACTTCCTCGGGATGCTCGAGCCGTTGGATCAGGAAACGCACCGCGTGAATGCCCATCTCACGCCGCGGGATTGAAAAGCGGGTCATCCTGGCCACTTCGGGCCAGGGATTGTGTGGATCGCCGAGTAAAGCCAACGAAAAATGCTCCGGCACCGACAGGCCCAACGACTCCAACGCCACCATCAAATAATGCAGCAAATCGTCGTTCTCCGTGATGGCGCCGGTGATGCCGTCGCGCAGCAAAGGTTCGACCACTTCCGGGGTGATGTCCTTGGGGTGAATGCGGATGACGCCCGGCCCGGCCAGCGGGATACCGTTTTGCTCGTGCGCCCGGCAGAAACCGGTCTCGCGATCGCGCCCGGACTCGATGTCGTGGGTCATGCAGAAATACACCAGCCGGCGATGCCCGGCCTGGAACAGGAGCGTGGTCAGCGTTTCGGTGGCGCGGATGTAATCGGCGGCCGAAAACGAGATTTCCACATCCGGCACCTCGCGGCGGCCGACAAAGACGAAGGGGTAACCCTCTTTTTGCAGGCGGCTGAGTTCGAGTTTGTTTTCGTTCAACCCCATCAACACCGCCCCGTCCGCCATCCACAACACGTTGGTATCGTTGTGGAAGATCGACCGCCGGCCGTCCTGATCCACCACCGAGGTAAACAACAGCAGGTTATAACGCTGCGCCTCGGCCTCTTCCTCGATCCCCAGCAGGAAAGGATAGTAAAAATCGTGAAACTTGATCGGGAAAATGGCCTCGTAAGTAAAGATGCCCAACAGGCGGTTCTGTCCACCCGCCAGGTTGCGCGCCGCCGGATTGGCAACGTAGCCCAGGCTGGCAATGGCGTCCAGCACTTTCTGGCGGGTCTCAGGGCTGACGCGGATGTTCGGTCCCAGGTTGTCGTTGATCACGGCCGAAACAGTGGCGGTGGAGACACCGGCGAGACGAGCCACATCGATTAAGCGGGGTCGAGTTCTCATATGATTAAACGCTTTATCATCCGGCTGAAAAATTTGCGCTCTGTGATTAAGCGCATAATCATTATGAACGAATTTTTACGGCGTGTCAAGCCCCACAGGATGAAAGTCATACCCACCCCATGACATTGATACCTTCTGCGCCGCCGCCCTCAATGACTACACCAGAAAGCGCTTAAAGGTTTAGAATATCGTATATCACAGTCAAATATTTTCCGGTGTGGAGGTATCCAATCCCATGAAGATCGAATCCGCTGAAATCCGCCTGGCAGAACTGCCCCTGCTCAAGCCGTTTGAGACCTCTTTTGGCGTCGAAACCAAACGCACCATGATCCTGCTTACCCTGCACAGCCAGGGCGTGGAAGGCTACTCCGAGAGCGTCATGGACGTTCAGCCCTCCTTCCGCGAGGAAAGCATCGCCGGCGCCCTGGCGCTGATCAAGGACGCCTTCCTGCCGCTCGTCCTCGGCCGCGAATTTCCCACCCCCCAGCATCTCAACGATACCCTTGCCCCCTTCCGCGGCAACCGCATGGCCAAAGCCGTGGTCGAGATGGCCTACTGGGATCTGTGGGCCAAACAACTGAACCTGCCGCTCTGCCAGCTGTTGGGCGGCAATCGCAGCGCCATTCCGGTCGGCGTCAGCCTCGGCATCCAGAAAAGCATTGAAGCCACCCTCGAGACGGTGCAGCGCCACCTGGAACAGGGCTACAAACGCATCAAGCTCAAGATCAAGCCCGGCTGGGACGTCAAAATGCTCGCCGCCGTGCGCCAGGCCTGCCCCGAGGCCACCCTCACCGTCGACGCCAATTCGGCCTACCGCCTGTCCGATCTCAACATCCTGCGCGAACTGGACGGCTTCGGGCTGGATTACATCGAACAGCCGCTGGCCTACGACGACATCCCCGATCACGCCCTGTTGCAAGCGCAGCTGCGCACCGCCCTGTGCCTGGATGAATCGATCCTCTCCCCCGCCGACGCCCGCAAGGCGCTCGAACTGCACGCCTGCCGGGTGATCAACATCAAGGTTGGCCGGGTGGGCGGCCTGCTCGAGGCCCGCCGCGTGCACGATGTGGCTGCCGCCTTCGGCGCCCCGGTCTGGTGCGGCGGCATGCTCGAAAGCGGCATCGGCCGGGCGCACAATATCCACATGGCCACCCTGCCCAACTTCATCAAACCCGGCGACACCAGTTCCAGCAGCCGCTATTGGGCCCAGGATCTGATCAACGAAGCGCTCGAGACCAAAGACGGGATGATGCCCGTTCCCACCGGCCCGGGCATCGGCGTGACCCTCAACCGTCCCTTCCTCGAGACCCTCACCCTGCTGCACGAGGTCTGCCGGCCATGAACGCTGACGCCCCCGCACCCGACTTCGAGTTCCGCGAAGTGCACGGCATCGCCGAATTGGAAGCGGTCGAGCAGCTGCAACTGCGCGTCTGGGGCCCCGACGAGTCATACGACAACAAGGACATCCTGCTCGCCATCCAGCATGAAGGCGGGCTGGTGGCGGCCGCCTTCACCCCTTCGGCCGGTATGGTGGCCTTCGTCTTTGGCTTCCCCACCCGCGACGCGCACGTCCAGCACTCCCACCGCCTGGCGGTGTTGAACGAGTGGCGGCGTTACGGGTTGGGGCTGCGCCTCAAATGGTTCCAGCGCGATTGGGCGCTGGCCCGCGGCATCACCACCGTACGCTGGACCTACGACCCGCTGCGCCTGGCCAACGCCGATCTGAACATCCGCCGCCTGGGCGCCACTGCCGGGACGTATTTCGAAAACTACTACGGGGTGATGGCCGGCATCAACGCCGGCGTGCCCTCCGACCGCCTGCTGGCCGACTGGTCGCTCGCCGCCCCGGGGGTGGCGCAGCGTCTGAACGGCCCGCTGCCCGACGACGGCTTTCCGCAGGCCGTGGCGGTCAATCACAATCAGGAGAACCGCCCGGCCGGCGAACGCCTCGATCTGGACGCCGCCCAACTGCGCCTGGCGCTGCCCGGTGATTTCGGCGATCTGCTCAATCGTGACCTGGCGCTGGCGCTCGAATGGCGCCTGCACGCCCGCCGCCTGTTCAATCATTATTTCGCCCGCGGCTACCGCGTCACCGCCTTCACCCGCCTGGGTGGCCCGGCCTATATTCTGAAAAAAAACCAGGGCCCCGCGCTCCTGGAATAAGCCACCCCTGGAAGGATGAGAGTCATGATGGATATTCACCCCCTTACCCTGACCGGCAAGATCGTACGCCTGGAACCGCTCAGTGAAGCACACATCCCCGAACTGACCGTCGCCGGTCAGGACGAGGGCATCTGGCAGTATATGCGCTACGGCGTGATTAAAACCGAAGAGCAAATGGGCGTCCTGGTGCGCGAACTGCTGCGCCGCCAGCAGCGCGGCACCGACCTGCCTTTTACCGTCTTCCATCAGGAGGCCGGGCGGGCCATCGGCATGACCCGCTATATGGAGATCCAGCGCGAGGCGCGCGGTCTGGAAATCGGCGGCACCTGGTACGATCCACAGTATCAACGCACGGCGGTCAACACCGAATGCAAACACATCCTGCTGCGCTACGCCTTTGAAGAGTTGGGCTGCATTCGCGTCCAGTTCAAGGCCGACCTGCGCAACGAACGCTCGCAGCGCGCCATCGAACGCCTCGGCGCGGTGCGCGAGGGTGTCCTGCGCGATCACATCCTCCTGCCGGATGGCACGGTGCGTTCCTCGGTCTATTACAGCATCCTGAAGGCCGAATGGCCCGCCATCCAGGCCCGCCTGGAAGAAATGCTGCAACGCAAATAGAAAGAGAGCCGTCATGCAACCCCTGCCCATCCCCACCTTTACCCCCCTGACCGCGGCGATGGCGGCGCGTATCGAACGCCTGGCCGCCATCGAATCGCCCTCCACCGACAAAGCCGCCGTCGACCGTTTCGGCGCGGCGCTCAGCGCCGAACTACAGGCCTTGGGCGCCCGGCTGCACATCCACCCGCAAAGCGCCAGCGGCGATCACATCCAGGCCGAATGGGGCAGCGGCGCGGGCGGCATTCTGGTGCTGTGCCACATGGACACCGTCTGGGATACCGGCACGCTGCAGCGCATGCCCCTGCGCCAGGCGGACGGCAGGCTGTATGGGCCGGGCACGCTGGACATGAAAGGCGGCATCGTCCTGCTGCTGACCGCCTTAGAGGCGTTGCGCGCTCACCAGTGCTGGCCGGAACGCCCCATCACCGCCCTGTTTACCTCGGATGAAGAAATCGGCAGCCTGACCTCGCGCTCTTTGATCGAAGAACTGGCTGCCCGGGCCAGTCTGGCGCTGTGCCTGGAGCCGACGCTGGCCAACGGCGCACTCAAGACGGCGCGTAAGGGCACCGGCGACATCGAACTGGTGACGCACGGCCGGGCCGCCCACGCCGGCATCAACCACGAAAAAGGCCGTAACGCCATCGAAGAACTGGCGCACCACATCCTGGCGGCCCAGCGCCTGACCGACTACTCGCAGGGCACCACCGTCAACGTCGGCGTGATCAGCGGCGGCACCCGCCCCAACGTGGTGCCTGAAGAAGGGCGCGCCCTGATCGACTTTCGCGTCACCAACCCGGCCGAAACCGCCCGGCTGGCCGCCTGGGCGCAATCGCTGCGCCCGGTGCTGGAAGGCACCACCGTCGAGGCCAGCTTCACCGTCAATCGCCCGCCCATGCCCCGCGACGAACGCATGAGCGCCACCTTCCAGAAGATACAGGCCCTCGGCCGGCAGCTCGGTCTGGATTTGCAGGAAGGCAGCACCGGCGGCGGTTCGGACGCCAACTTCGTCGCTCCGCTGGGCGTGGCAGTGATGGATGGATTGGGCCCGGTCGGCGACGGCTCTCACGCCGCACACGAGCACGTGCTCATCGCCTCACTGCCCGAACGCGCTGCCCTGTTGGCCGCCATTTTGTGCGCCTACCCCGGCGATTAATCGGGCGCCCGCCAGCGGCATCAAATCTTCAACGTCTGACGCATCCCGGCTGCCGAACGCACCGGGATGGTTTTTTCGTTCGCCAGGCGCGCCGCCAACTGGCTGGGCGCCAGGCGCTTGCGGGCAAAATCGATCAACGCACAGGCAAAAAAGGCCATCGCCGCCGTTTCAGCCGTCTCCTCAACCGTGACCAGCAAGACGTACACGAACGTCCCCAGCCCGTATTCATCGGCGTACCAGGCCCCGATCGCTTCCATGCCAATCGACGCCGTCAGAAACAGCACCCCCGACCAGAAAAATATCGCCCGCGTGCGCGCCGGCAGGCGCAGGAAAAAGCGGAGATAGACCAGCCCCAACAGGATCAACACCGGGATGACCGGCAGGAACCACGGCCAATACAACAGGCCGACCGCGTAAATATGATCCTGAACGATAGGCGTCAGCATCTCATGAAAACTGCAAATGTCATCCGTCGCCAGAAAGAGAAAGACGACCGCCAGCCCCAGCCAGTAACCGCGCCAACGGCGTTCATCCGGCGCCCACAGCCCCACGCTGGCCAGGAACAGCGCCGTCAGCGCCATGACAAACGACGAGTAAAAGGTGGGCAGGTTCATCTCACTGTCCTGGTAAAACTCGGTGATGGCGAAATCGAGAAAACGATAATAGCCGCTGAAATACTTGAGCGCCTGCCCCGCCAGGCTGAGCGCCGCCAGCGCCAGCGTAATCGTCATCAACCAGCGCAGGATCAAGCGCGGGTCGCTCGCCAACGCCTTCAACCAGGCCGGCAAACCGCCCTGAATGGCCCACAGCCGCCGCACCGCTTCCGGCAGCAGCAATAAAATCGCCTGGGCGCATAACGCACACACCAACATGACGGCCGGCAACAGGCGCGGCACGGCCACCTGATACTCGTAGCGGACCTCGAGGTGGATCCACTGAACGAGCAGATAAACGCCCGTTATCAGCCCGATCAAAGCGCTGAACACAAGGGTTTTGAGATTTGCCGGGCGATAGACCCACTTCTCCAGGCGCGCCGCAAACGGACGGTGCGCCAGCAGCAGCACCGCCGCCGCCGCCAGCACGCCCGCCGCCGCCAGCAGGCTCACCAGCAGCCCGGTACGCGTCGGCGAATAGCCCAACAGACTGCCACGATCGTGCGGCAGGGCAAAGACCATCCCCCAGGTGATTAAGACTTCAAGCGCCGACAGGCCAAAAAACGCCGGGCCGAACAGGAAAAGAGCACGTTTGGGTTGGGTACGAGTAACAGGCATGTTTCACTTGAATCGTTTGAATAAAGTGCAACGCTATTTTTATCATACCACGCCAGATCGAAAAGCGTTTGCACGGCGCTTTACAATTCTGTAGACTCGCTCCCGCTAATCGGCGTCCAACTGGCTCTTGAGCGCCTGGGCAATCTCAGGGGTGATACCGGCGATACCGCTCAACTCTTCCACGCTGGCGGCGGCAATCGCTTCCAGCGAGCCAAAACGCTGCAACAGAGCCCGGCGCCGGGCCGGTCCTACCCCCGCCACCGTCTCCAGCCGCGAGGCCAGCCCCTGGCGCGAACGGCGCGCCCGGTGTGCGGTGATGGCAAAGCGGTGCGCCTCATCGCGGATGCGCTGCAACAGATACAACCCCTGCGACTGGCGCGGCAGCATCAACGAAGTCTCGCGCCCCGGCAGGAACAGTTCCTCCTGTTGTTTGGCCAACCCGGCCACCGGCACGCGTCCCAGCAGCCCAAAACGTTCCAGCACCAGCACCGCCCGGCCCAATTGTCCCTTGCCGCCATCCACGATCAACAGATCGGGCAAAAAGCCAAAACTCTCGTCGGGTTTGTAACCTGGGCCGCGTTGCTCCTGGGCGCTCTGCCAGCGGCGGAAACGGCGGGTGAGCACCTCCTCCATGCTGGCAAAATCATCCGGGCCGCATACCGACTGAATGTTAAAGCGCCGGTAAAGCTTTTTGTTGGCCACACCCTGTTCGAAGACCACCATGCTGCCCACCGCCGCCGTACCCTGCGTATTGGAGATGTCGTAGCATTCGACGCGATTGGGCGGGCTGCTCAACCCTAACGCCTGCTGCAATTCGGCCAGCGCCTCGCTCTGGCGATGGCGGTCGGCCTGCCACTGGGTACGCAGGGCGTTGAGGGTATCGACCGCGTTTTCGGTCGCCATCTGCACCAACTCGTGCGGCTCGCCCAGTTTGGGCACCGTCAGTTCCACTTTTTGCCCGCCCCGCCGCGAACGCAGCCACTGCTGGATGATGTTGGCCTCTTCGATCTCGTTGGGCAGTAACAACTGGCCCGGCACGCTGGCCGCCTCGGCATAAAATTGTTTGAGGAACTGCGCCACCACTTCGCTGTCGGCAGCTTCTTCGGTGCCTTCCAGGATGAAATATTCACGGCCGATCAGCTTGCCGTTGCGAATAAAGAAAATCTGCACGCACGCCTCGCCGTCGCTGCGCGCCAGCGCCACCACATCCGAGTCGACCTGCTCGTTGCTCAACACCTTCTGCCGTTCGACCACCTGCCCGATCGCCTGGATCTGGTCGCGCAGCGCCGCAGCGCGCTCAAAGCGCAGTTCTTCGGCCGCCGTTTCCATCTCCTGGCGCAGTCGCTCCACAATCGGCCCCGTCCGCCCGTCCAGAAACTGGCACAAGTCTTCGATCAACTGGCGATAAGCCATCCGCTCCACAGCACCGATACACGGCCCGCTGCACAATTTGATGTCGTAATACAGGCACGCCCGGCCGTCTTTGCCGGTGATCTCACGGTCGCAGGTCAGGTACGGGAAAATGCGCCGCAACACGTCCAACGTCTGGTGCACCGCCCACACGCTGGTATACGGCCCGAAATAGCGCCCGCCGTCCTGCACCATCTGGCGCGTCACCGTCACCTTGGGGAAGTCCTCCTGCCAGTGCACCTTGATATACGGGTAACGCTTGTCGTCTTTGAGCCGGATGTTATACTGCGGGCGGTGCTTCTTGATCAGGTTCATCTCAAGGATGAGCGCTTCCAGTTCCGACCCCACCACGATCCATTCGATATCGGCAATGTGCCGGACGAGCTGGCGCGTCTTGAACTCGTGATCGCTCAGGCTCTGGAAATACGAACGTACCCGGTTGCGCAGATTGATCGCCTTGCCGACATAAATGATCTTGCCGTCGCTGTTCTTCATGATGTAACAGCCCGGCTTGGTCGGTAAAGTATCCAAAATCCCCTGGATGTGTTCCGAGATCGCAGTCATAGGCCCATTGTATCAGAATTGGGGCTTGACTCTCCAGTCGCTGGAGGGCTTAAGCTTGAGCGCGTGAAAAACTATTTTGCCCCAAGGAGCATACCATGAAGACCCTATCCTTACCCCATCGCGTCTATGAAGCCAGTTGTCCGATCAACGGCCTCACCGACCAGTACGAGTGGAAGACCGGCGTGCGCCTGCCCGAATACTTTCTCTTCTTCTTGAGCACCATCGGCTGCACCTACATCCGACAGAAAAACGCTCCCGCCCCGCGCATGGTCTTCTGGGGCAGCACCACCGGCAAGCCCCAACACGAATTTCTGTCTGACGTCATGGGCTATCACTGGACGTGCAGTGAAGGCGGCGCCTTCCAGACCGCGCTGAAAAAGGCCAAAACCAGTATCGATGCCGGCCTGCCGGTCATCCTTGGCCTGCTGGATATGTACCACCTGCCCTACTTCGGACGCTTCTATCACAAGGTGCACATCCCGCAGCATTACATCCTCATGGTGGGCTACGACGACGAACAGCAGTGCATCTACGCCCACGACAACAGCCGCCCCGAGGTGCAATGCGTGCCCTACAGCGATCTGAAAGAGGCCTGGAACGTCAACAACCCCGGCCAGGGGCAGAAAAACACCCTCTACGTTCTCGAATTTGACGAGCACATCCCCACCCAGGAAGAGATCGTGCGCAACGGGCTGCGCAAACGCGCCCGCGTCTTCCTCAACCCGCCGGTAGGCTTTGCCGGCGTCGCCGGCATGCGCAAACTGGCCGCCGATTTCAACCGCTGGCCCACTGAACTGAACGAAACGCAGTTCGAGGCCTCGCTGCGCCACCTGGTCACCTTCACCTGCAGCGTGCTGCCGCTGCCGCCCGCCCGTTTGCTGCCCTTTCCGCCGCAGATACCCGACCCCCACCAGGCCGTCCGCGATCGTTTCTCCGCCGACCTGGCCGAATTGGCCCGCCTGTATGCCTGGCCCGAATTGAACGAAACCGCCGCGGCGTTGCGCCGCAGCGGCGAGCACATCCAGACCGTGACCGAACGTGCCACCGACTATCTACTGGGTGATACCACCGCGTTGAAGACCATCCCGGCCCTGCTGCAAGACATCGCCGGCGAAGAAGAAAGCGCCTGGCGGGCGATTGCAGCCTGATCCATACAGGCCGCACACCGGCGAGTCTGGTGTGCGGCCTATCCCAATCCGGCCCCACAAAAAAGCGCAAGATGGCTTTCCTTTCCGGCGATTCTGAGGTAAAGTTATACGCATCATTGCCGCCAAGTGAGGCCATCCTGTGGAGTACCTGATCGGTGATTTTGCTCGCATTGCGCGCCTGGGGATTAAAACGCTGCGCTATTATCATGAAATCGGTTTGCTGCTGCCCAGCCGCACCGATCCAATCAACGGCTACCGCTATTACGACGAGGGCTGCCTGGTGCGAGTGCGGGCCATCACCCGTCTCAAGGAACTGGATTTCTCGCTGGCCGACATTCAAGATATCCTCGCCAACCAGGGCGAAGATGAGCAACTGCTGGATTACATGCAGAACAAACTCAAAGAAGTCGAGCAAAAAATCGCCGCTTACCGCCAGATCCAGCAGCGCCTCGCCGCCTTCATCCGCACCGAGGGCGCCGTCGCCGTCTACAGCAGCGAGATCGAGATCAAAGAGGTGCCCGATCTGTGGATCGCTTCCACACGTTACCGCGGCCGTTACCACCAGATCGGCGAACACATCGATGCCCTGTACCTGGCCTGCGGCAGTCACGCCGCCGGCAGACCCTTCTCACTGTATTACGATGAACAGGGCCTGCCCGAAGACGACGCCGACATCGAGGTTTGCCTGCCGGTGCAACAGTTCATGGAAGCGCCGGGGGCCCACTGCCGCCGCCTGGCCGGTGGACGGGCGGTCACCGTTTTCCATCACGGCGACTATACGCATATTTCCAGTTCCTATCGCATCCTCGTCGATTACCTCAACCGGCAGAGCCTCACCCCGCTTTCCCCCACCCGCGAAATTTACCACAAAGGCGGCGGACAGATCCTGCACAACGACCCCGAAAAATACCTGACCGAAATTCAATTCCTGATCCCCTGACCCATGCCCGACATCCAACTCCCTTACACCGTCCCCTACACCGCCCAGATTGCCAGCCCCGAACTGGCCACCGCCATCTTCGTTCAAGGCATGAACCCCATCCTCGACCCGCGCTGGCACGAAACCGGCGCCGCCTCGCCTGAGGAATACGCCTATTGGGTCGAGCGCGCCTGCGGCATCGCCTGCGTCAAAATGTGCGTCGAGGCGTTAGGCGGCCCGCGGCGCACTTTGATGGAATGGATCCAGGCCGGGCTGAAGCGCAACGGCTATCTGATCGTCGAAGAAAACGGCCAGACCCAGGAACTGGGCTGGATCCACCAGGCGCTGGCCGACCTGATCGCCGGCGCCGGCTTTGCCGCCCGCCCCGCCCCCGCCAGCGTGGCCGACATCGTCGCCCACCTGCGCCAGGAACACATGGTCATCGCCTCGGTCTCCTACGAAGTCGGCGACAACCTGCCCGTCACCCGTAAGGGTGGACACCTGGTCGTCGTCACCGGCGCCGACCTGGACGATCAGGGCGCCCCCACCCACCTGTATACCCACAACCCCTCCGGGCGCAGGCTCGAATTGCAGGTCAACGCCCCCATCCCCGTCGAGCGTTTCCTGCTTGGCTACAGCGGCCGCATCATCGTCGCCGCCCGCCGCCTTTAAAAACCTTCAACATCCCGGCGGAAAATATATATAAATATGATATAAATAGTGCGCAAAAGCCGCCCTGCGCCGCCTGTCCACCGCACTCGAGCCGCACGCCCTGGTCATCCTGGCCGGAGCGGGGGTATTGGGCTTCGTCCTCTACCTGCGCCTGATCGTCCAGCCCGCCAACCTGATGCTGCTCTACACCCGCCCGCTGGTCGACCTCGGCCACATCCTGGACAGCAGCGCCCCCGCCGCCCTCAACCTGATGCTGCTCTTCCTGGCCGAAACCCTGCTGTACGGCGTCGCCTGGTGGGCCGTGCAGCGCGTGCATAACCGCGACGCCTGGCTGCTGGTCGTCGCCTGGACGGCCGTCTTTGGCGGGGCATTGCTGCTGCAATATCCGTACGGGGCAGCCGACATCTTTGATAACATCCTGCTACGCCTACTGGAAGACGGCGCCCTCGGCTTATGGACCGCTGTGGGAATTGCTGGCCGGCCTGACCGCCCGTCTTGCCGGCGATGGCATTCTCACCAATATCCTGCTCTTCAAACTGGTGCCGGCGCTCTTTCTCTTTGCCAGCATGGGCATGGTGGCCCTCATCCTGCGTGCCCACGCCCCTGAACGGGCCCTCGCCGGCGTCTTATTGCTGGGCTGGAACCCGATGATCCAGTTTGAAGTCTTCGGCAACGGCCACAACGACATCGTGATGATCTTCTGGGCGCTGCTCGCCACCTGGGCATTGACCCGCCGGCGCTGCACGCTCGCCATCCAGGCCCTGGTAACAGGCATGCTGATCAAATCCATCCCGCTGCTCTTCATCCCCGCCGCCGGATGGATCGCCCTGCGCCCGTTGGACGGTTGGCCCGTCCGGCTGCGCTTCGTGGCGCTCACCACCCTGGCATCGCTGGCGCTGACCGTGGCCGTCTTCGCCCCCTTCTGGAACGGGATCGAGACCCTGACCATCGCCCGGCGGGCGCAGATGTTCACCGCCTCGCTGGGTTTGGCGCTGCTCTTCAGCCTGGCCATGCTGCTCAAACCGTTCGCCATCCGCCCGTTATTCTTCTGGCAGGGGCCGGCGCCCTCGCGCCTGTGGCGCGAGAGCCATCTCATGCTCGGCATCCTGGGCCTCCCCTGGCTATACAGCCTGTGGATACTGCTGCGCAGCCTGCGCCGTTCCCGGCGAACGCCTGCCCCCACGCAGCATTGAGCCCCGGCAATGTGGGCCGGGGTGCAGATCCCCCGGCGCTCAGACGTTTCAACCCGAAAATTTTGTCGGAAAACGCAACACCCCAACCGTGCCTTGCGGCTCGTATACGCATACCATTTGATCGACCGTGAACTGCCAGTGATAATCGCGCCCCAACAGGCGGCGCATGACGGCCCCGATATTTTGCCGCCCCAGGTCGGTACACGCCAGCGTGATGTGCGGCATCCAGTTGGGCGGGGCATAATACGGGATGAAACCCTCGCTCAACGGCTCCAACGCCGTCCACAACCGCTGGTGAAAGGCCATCAATTCCGGCGACTTGACCACGGCAATATACAACACCGGCTGCTCGCCGCCAAACAGCCCCAACCCGGCCGTATGGACGTCAAACGGCGCGGTCTGGCGGGCCAGGTCCTGCAGCGTCTGCGCCAGGTCTTCCTCCGCATAGGTCTCGGCTACCTGCCAGGAAAAGTGAGGGTAGGGGGTCACCCAAACGCCATGCAGTCCTTCTTCCTCCAACTCTTTCCACAGGCCCTCGACCCGGTCGTAAAACGGCTGCGGCAGCAATGAAACCACCCCGTACATCAGCGCTCCCCTCCTGCCACCGGCGGGAAGAATTCCAGCCCATCGTTGCGCTGCAACACCGTATCCAGGCCAGAGGGTAAGGTGGACACGTCCTCATCGTTGAGGAAGATGTGCACGTGGGCGTGGATCTCACCCGCTTCGTTCAACCAGTGTGAGCCCAGCACCGGAAGCTGCGTCACGATGGCTTCCACCGCCGCTCGCACCGTGGCCCCCGCCGGCATGCGGAAGGTAGCGTATAGATTGGCCTGCATTCCTCCTCCTGTATGAAATAATGGCGCCGTCCCGCCGCTTTAACCGTATCCGAAAACCACCCGCCCGTCAAGCCGGCACAATCAACGGCTGCTGCGCCGCCCCGTGAATGACCCGCAGCGGCACATGATACGCCTGGCTGAGCAAATCGGGGGTCAGCACCTCTTGCGGCGTGCCCAACGAACGCAGTTCGCCTTCCACCAGCAGCGCCACCCGGTCGGCATAGCGCGCCACCAGGTTGAGGTCGTGCAGCACCACCAGCACCGCCAGCGGGCTGCGCCGCGTACCGCACGGTTCCTGGTGCGCCAGGCAGCGCACCTGTTCCAGCAGGTTGAGTTGGTACTGCAAATCCAGGTGTGTGGTAGGCTCATCCATTAACAGAATGGGGGTATCCTGAGCCAGGGCGCGCGCCAGCAGCAGGCGTTGCTGCTCGCCGCCAGAAAGCTCGCCCACCAGGCGCTCGGCCAGATCCAGGCTGTTGGTGCGGCGCATGGCCTCGCGGGCCAGTTCCTCATCCTGTGCGCCCACCTGCCCCAACCAGTTGAGGTGCGGGGTGCGCCCCAACAGCACCATCTCCCATCCGCTGAAACCTGCCGGCAAATTGCGCGCCTGCGGCACCACCGCCAACAGGCGCGCCCGTTCGGCCGGCGAGAGCCGGCCCAGATCGCGCCCATCGATGCAAACCCGGCCGCTGCAGGCGGGCACCACCCCGCTGAGACAACGCACCAGCGAGGATTTACCCGCTCCGTTCGGCCCGATCACCGCCAGAATCTGACCGGGCGGCAGCGAAAAACTGACATTCTTTACCGCCAGGCGGGCCGGACGGCCCGGCGCAGTGTACGTCACCGAAAGGGCTTCGACTTGCAACATGTTACACCTCACCAATAGTTCTGCTGGCGCGAACGACGCAGCAGCCACAAGAAGAACGGCGCTCCTGCCAGGGCGGTAATCACCCCAACCGGGAGTTCCTGGGGCGCCAGCACCACCCGCGCCAGCACGTCGGCCACCAGCAGGAAGATGGCGCCCACCAGATAAGAAAGCGGCAGCACCCGGCGGTAATCGCCGCCCCACACCATGCGCACGATGTGCGGCACCACCAGGCCGACAAAGCCGATGATACCGGCAAACGCCACCGCCGCGGCAGTGGTCAATGAGGCCGAAAGTACCAGCCAGCGGCGCACGCGCTCCACCGGCAGTCCGAGTTGCGTGGCCTGTTCGTCGCCAAATTGCAACACATTGAGGGCGTGCCCCAACGTCAATTGAATGACCAGGCCAAGCGCCACGTAGGGCAGCGCCGCCAACACCGGCTGCCAGCCGCTCATCGCCGAGCCGCCCAGCAGCCAGGACAGCGCCCGGTGCAGCTTTTCGCCGGCCTGCAACATAAGAAAAGAGGTCACAGCGTTGGCAAACGAACTGATCGCCACCCCCGCCAGGATCAGGGTGGTGACCGGCAGCGTGCGGCCGACGCGCGCCAGACGGTAGACCACCAGCACCGTCAGCATCGCCCCGATAAACGCCGCCAGCGGCACCACGAACATGCTCGCCATCCCGCCCGGCCACTGCACGGTAAGCACCAACACCGCCCCCATCCCGGCGCCCGACGCCACACCGATCAGATACGGATCGGCCAACGGGTTACGGAACAATCCCTGGTAGGATGCACCGCTGCCCGCCAGCGCAGCCCCAATCAACGCCACCATGGCGGTGCGCGGCAAACGCAGATCAAACAGAATGGTGGCAAACGAACGCCAGTCGGCCGGCAGGCTCGCCAGGTCGCCGCCAGACAGCCGGGCAAACAACAACTGCGCCACCACCTGCGGTGGAATGAAAACGCTGCCCACCGCCACGCTCAACAACAAGGCCAGCCCCAACAGCGCGGCCGTCAGCCAGTATGGGTGAGCAGCGTTTCGCATCACCTGTTCCGTCCTACTTCAACTGGTCGATCAGTTCGGGGTGGAACATACGCGCCAGTTCTTCCAGGCCCTGCACCAACCGCGGCCCGGGCCGCGCCGCCAGGTTATCGTCGAACGGCAGGGCGCGATTCTCTTTGACCGCCTTCAACCCCGCCCAACCCGGCCGCGCTTTAACCTGTTCGGCCGTCATGCCAAAATTATGATCGCCCAACACGATCACATCCGGATCTTGCAAAAGCAATTCCTCCTGGCTGAGCTGTCCCCACTCGCTCTTCAAACCGCCGGCCACATTCTCGCCGCCGGCCAGCCGGATGAGATAATCGACAAACGAACCGGGCCCGGCCGTCCAGGGCTTGACCGGGTCGGTGCCGTCCAATTCGTAAAATACTTTCGGCCGGCTGCCGGCCTTTTGCACCACCTGCACCACCCGCTCGCTGCGGGTGCGCAGATCGGCCACCCGGTTTTCCGCTTCTTTCTCCCGTCCGCACAGGCGCGCCACGGTTTGTAAGTTGGCGTACATCCCGTCCAGATCGGTGGGATTGTTGAGATAAAAGACGGTCAGTCCGACCTGCTGCAGCGACTCAACCAGGTCGGGTGAATTGATCCCCGCCATCAAGACCAGGTCGGGCTGGAGACGCACGACCGCCTCCAGGTTGAAATCTTTCACCCCGCCCACATCGGGCAGAGCCTTCGCCTCGGCCGGAAAATCGGAATACTTATCCCGTCCGACCATCTGGCCGCCGGCCCCCAGCGCAAACAGAATCTCGGTATTGGACGGCGCCAGCGAAAGAATGCGCTGTGCCGGCGCAGCCAGCGTCACCGTGTGCCCGAGGCCATCCACCATGCTGATCGCCGGCCGGTCGTTCGCCGCCGTCTTTACCGGTGTGCTCGCCGGGGTACTTGCCGGTGTATACACCGGAGCGCAACCCACTACAAATGCCAGTAAAACAAACCCCATCCAGAAGCGTTTCATCGCGTGTCCTTTTTCGTGATACAGAATGAACCGGCAAACCAGGACGCTGCCAGCCGGTGATCGCAAGGGTTTACCGGAAACTGGCAGCCGTAAGAAGCAAGTTGTTGGTCTATTGACATCCTTCCGGCGACAGCCTCCGGCAAACAAAACTCCCTGTCGTATTGACAGGGAGGCGGAAAACTTGAGCACAAAGAACTGCGCCGGTGTTCCCACCTCCTGGCTCGTTGTGCGAGCGCTTTTCTGCGAGGGTGTGGAAAACGCCTTACAGGCGGGCGACCTGGCTTATGGAAAAGATCCATTCACAGTTGCGCAACAGCACCGGACTTGCACCGGTTTCGCCTTTCATCCCGCCCATCCGGGGGTACGGGCACCTGAAGACCCTATATACGCTCCCCAGCGGAGCGATTAACAAGATTGTACCACAAAACACAAAGCGGCGGCGAGCCGTACCACCCGACCCGCCGCCGCCAACAAATACGACCGTCGTGTCAGCTGCCCTGCCCCCGGCAATGTGCGCACAGACCGAACAACACCAGATGATCCATATCGATCTCAAAATCAAATTCACGATCGACCTGGGTGAACAATGCCGCCAGCGCCTCATGATCGACCTGAAAGACATAGCCACACGCCCGGCAAACCAGATGGTGGTGCGGCTGAACGCCGGCGATCTCGTATACCGTGCGCCCGTCGCCGATATCGGCCGCCACCACCAGACGCATCTCGCACAAAAAGTTCAACGTGCGATAAAAAGTGGCGCGGTTAATGACCGGAGCGCGCTCGTGCACGCGGGCATAGACCTCTTCCAGCGTGGTATGTCCGCCCCCTTCACACACCGCATCCAGGATCAAACGACGTTGCGGCGTCACCCGGAAGCCCTGGGAACGCAACAAAGCCGCGTAATCACGAGTGTTATGAGTCATACCCTCAGGGCGTCGCCGTGGGCGTCATCAACGTATCGCCGCCGGTCGGGGCGCCGGGCGTCCCGGTTCCGCCTGCGTCAGTGGCGGCGTTCGCCGCCGTGGCCGTCGTGGTGGTCGCCGCCTCCGGCGTCAACGAGCCCACCGGGATAAAGGCATCGCCCGAGGGGGCAGCCTCGCCGCCGCCCGATAGGGCGTTGGGGTCAATCACCTGCACCTTATCAATCGCCGTGTTGGTCTCCACCAGGCGGGTGTAAACCCAACCGCCATTTTGCGTGCCGGGGAACTGAACCAGCAGCCATTCGCCATCTTGGGTTCGTCCGACCAGGATGGCAACCTCACCGGGTTTAAGCGCCCCGGCGCGCCCGGCGCCTGTGTTCGGCGCCATCCGCAGATTGATCGTTTGGGCGCGCGGGTTGCGCACCAGCGCCGGAGCGCTGGTAGCGGTGGGTTCCGGCGGCGGGGGAGGGTTGGTCGGCGGTGGAACGTAGACGGTGCCGGTCAGGCGGGCATATTCGGTTTCGTATGCCACCCGCAGGTTCTGGCTGGCGATAATCTGAGCGTTGACCTTGTCACGCGTCGCACCGCTCATAAAGTCTGCCAGATAAGAAATCACCACGTTCATATAGCTGACCGCCGAAAATTGGAGCGAAGAGACGCAACCGGGCACCTGCATGCTCTCGGTTTCACGCCGCACCCGCTGCAGCTCAATAACGACGTTGTACAGCTGCTGCTGCGGCGTCAGGTTGGCGACGTAATTGATGTCGTCGAACTCTTTGATCTTCAACTGAATTTTGCGCGCCTCAGCCCCGACATTCTCCACGCTGCACGGATCTGGCGTCGAGGTCAGGCCTGGAGCGGGCGTTTCGGTTGGGGCCGGCGGGGTGGGGGTACAACCCGCCGCAAAGGAAACCAGCAATGCCAGTACAACCACAAAAAACAAGGCTCGGTAGCGCATCTCTCCTCCATGAAAATTTTGTTCGTAACCCACCTGAATAGTCCTATGATACAACCAAACCAGCGTTATGACAACCGTTTACAAAAACGCAGCGCCCCGGCCAAAAAAGCCGGGGCGCGAAATGGCTCCAAAACTCAAAGATGTGAAAAACCTGCCGCGTCAGGCCAGCGAGCTTTCCACCTGGCGAATGACCATCACCACCTTACCCATAATGCGCAGGCGCTCGGGGTTGTCGATGTAAATCGGCTGCATGGTCGGGTTGGCCGGCTGCAAGCGCACCCGGTTCCCTTCGCGGTAGAAATACTTCAACGTAGTCTCGTCGGTGTCATCCAGCCAGACGGCCACCATCTCGCCGTTTTGCGCCTCGCTGGCGCGGCGCATGATGACGATGTCGCCGTCGTGGATCATGGCGTCGATCATCGAGTCGCCCTGCACTTCCAGGGCAAACAAATCGCTCAACTTCTCGCGCGGCGAGAACAGGCTGCTGGCAATCTCGACCCCCGTCTCCGAGTCAAAATAAGAGACGTCGGAACCCGGCACCGGGATGGGCAGACCCGCCACAATACGTCCCAGAATGGGGAAACGCACTACTTCACTGGTAGTAGTGACCACATTGCGCACCGCCTGGGCCACACGCCCCGCCGCCCCTGCCGCACGCATCGGACGCAAGACGCGAATGCTGCGCGAGATACGCTTGTCCCGCTCAATAAAACCCATTTGCTCGAGTTGATCCAGATAATAATCGACCAGCGAGGTGGATTTGACCTTAATGCTGTCGCCAATTTCACGGATCGAAGCGGAATAACCGTTCTGCTCCTGAAAAACGGTCAGGAATTCCATTATCTTGCGGTGCCGCTCGCTCATGCCTTCGCTTTTTCTTGCCATTTTTCGAGCTCCTTTCACGGCCAATAATTCGTTCATATGTCCTATCAACAATCATACACGAACATGCGTTCTGTGTCAAGCGCCAGTTTTTTCCAAAAACCGCGACGCCGTTGACACCGCACCCCGAACCTCGTATAATCAACCTAACAATCCTATACAGCCTCGTCCAAAAGGAGTACGCCGGCGGTAGGCTGCCAGAGAAGGAGGTCTCAGGCTGTAAGCCTCCACAGACAACCCCGGCCGAAGTCGTTTGGAGTCATTGCCGAAGAAAACCCGCTCAGGGCCAGTAGACCGGCACGGGTGAGCCCGTTAGCGCGAGACCTGGATGTCTCTGTCCAGGCAGGAGTGCGCCAGCCCCGGCTGGCGAATGGAGGTGGTACCACGGAAGGAACCCTTTCGTCCTCTGATGGCGAAAGGATTTTTTATTTGGAGGACCGAATGTCTGAAAGCTCGCTACCCAAAACATACGACTTTGCTGCTACCGAGCAGCGCCTGTACCAGTGGTGGGAAGAAAACGGCTACTTCCAGCCGGACAACGACCCCAACCAGCCCGGCTTCTCCCCCACCCCGCGGCCGTATGTCATCACCATCCCCCCGCCCAACGTGACCGGCGAATTACATCTGGGACATGCCATGTTCGTCTCGATGGAAGATTTGATGATCCGCTACCATCGCATGAAGGGCATCCCCACCCTGTGGGTGCCGGGTAGCGACCACGCCGGCATCGCCACCCAACTCCAGGTGGAAAAGATGCTCGCCCAGGAGGGCCTGCACCGCGACCAGATCGGCCGCGATGAATTTGTCCGCCGCACCTGGGCCTGGAAGGAAAAATACGGCAGCATCATCTTCCGCCAGATCCGCCGCCTGGGCGCCTCGTGCGACTGGTCGCGCCAGCGCTTCACCCTCGACGCCGGCCTGTCGCGCGCCGTGCGCGAAGCCTTCGTGCGCCTGTACGAGAAGGGTCTCGTCTATCGCGGCCCACGCCTGATCAACTGGTCGCCCGGCCTGCGCACCGCCGTCTCGGACCTCGAAGTGGAATACTCGCAGGAACCCGGATTCCTGTACTATTTCAAGTATCAGCTGGCCGACAGCGACGAGTTCATCCCCGTCGCTACCACCCGCCCCGAAACCATCCTGGGCGATACAGCCGTGGCCGTCCACCCCGAAGACGAACGCTACCAGCACCTCATCGGCCGCCAGGTGCTCGTGCCCATCCTCAACCGGCGCATCCCGGTCATCGCCGACGCCTACGTCGATCGCGAGTTTGGCACCGGCGCACTCAAAATCACCCCCGGTCACGACCCCAACGACTACACCATCGGCCAGCGCCACGGCCTGGAGGTCATCTCCATGCTGGATGAAGCCGCCCGCGTCAATCAGAACGGTGGGCCGTACACCGGCATGGATCGCTTCGAATGCCGCAAGAAATTGTGGGAAGACATGCGCGCCGCCGGCCTGGTGATCAAAGAAGAACCCTACACGCTCAACGTGCCGCGCTCGCAGCGCGGCGGCGAAATCGTCGAGCCGATGGTCTCCACGCAATGGTTCGTGCGCATCCAACCCCTGGCCGACGCCGCCCTCGAGGCCGTGCGCGACGGGCGCATCCGCATCGTGCCCGACCGCTTTACCAAGGTGTACTATAACTGGCTGGAAAACATCCAGGATTGGTGCATCAGCCGCCAGTTGTGGTGGGGACACCGCGTCCCGGTCTGGTACTGCGCCGACTGCGGCGCCATGACCGTCAGCCGCCAGGACCCCAGCGCCTGCTCGTCCTGCGGCAGCGCCCACCTCAGCCAGGATAATGATGTGCTCGATACCTGGTTCTCCTCCGGGCTGTGGCCGTTCTCCACCCTCGGCTGGCCCGAACAAACCGCCGATCTGAGTTACTTCTACCCAACCACCATGATGGAAACCGGCTACGACATCCTCTTCTTCTGGGTGGCGCGCATGATCATGTTCGGGTTGGAGTTCACCGGCCAGGCGCCGTTCAACACCGTCTACCTGCACGGCCTGATCCGCGACGAGGTCGGCCACAAGATGAGCAAAACCAAGGGCAACGTGATCGATCCGCTCATCGTCATGGATGAGTTGGGCACCGACGCCTTGCGCTTCACCTTGCTGGTGGGCTCCACCCCCGGCAACGATATGAACCTCAGCCTCAAGAAGGTGGAAGCCAACCGCAACTTCGCCAACAAGCTGTGGAACGTGGGCCGCTTCGTCATCGGCGCCCTGGATGGCGTCCCCGCCGCGGCGCAAGCCGGCCCCGACTGGACGCTGGCCGATTCGTGGATCTGGGCCCGCCTGCAGGCCCTGCTGCGTGACGTCGAACGGCTGTTTGGCAGCCATCAATACGGCGAGGCCGGCCGCCAGATCTACGACTTTATCTGGAGCGAATTTGCCGACTGGTATCTGGAGATCGCCAAGCTGCAACTGGCTGAGGGCGGCGACCGGGCTTACTACACCGCCAGCACCCTGGTGCGCGTCCTGGACGCCTGCCTGCGCCTGCTGCACCCCTTCACCCCCTTCGTCACCGAAGAACTGTGGGGCCATCTGAAGCGCGCCGCCCCCACCTTCACCCCTAAACAGGGCTGGGAAGAGGCGCTGGTCATCGCCCGCTGGCCCGAGCCCCAGGCGTTGGAAGGCTGGGAAGATACGAAAGTCGCCGATTTCAACCTGGTCATGAATGTGGTGCGCGCCATCCGCAACCTGCGCGCCGAAAAGAAGGTCACCCCCGGCAAGCGCATCCCCGCCACCCTGGTGGCCGGCGAACGCGCCGCGGTGATCCACGCCCAGGAAAAATCCATCGCCACCCTGGCCTACCTCGACCCCGCGCAGTTCCACATCCTGGCCCAACTCGCCGAGAAGCCGCAAAACCAGGTTGCCCTGGTGGTGGACGGCATCGAAATCTTCCTGCCGCTGGCCGATCTGGTGGATGCCGAAGCCGAGCGCGCCCGTCTGCACAAAGAACTGGAAGATATCCGTTCACAGATCAAGCGCCTGGAAGACCTGTTGGGCAGTCCCTTCGCCCAAAAGGCCCCGGCCGCCGTGGTCGACAAGGAACGCCAGAAACTGACCACCTACCAGGAGTCGGCCCAGAAACTGGAAGAACAACTGGCCGCGCTCGCCTGAGACAAGCGCCCTTAAAACAGACAAGGAGCCTGTGGAAAAACAGGCTCCTTATTGATTCTCACCGTCTCAACCTGCTACGGGCTGGAATGGAGGATCATGCGCGCCAGTTTGTTGCCCGAAGCCAGGCACAGCGAGCGGTTACTCTTGCCGTACCGGTCTTTGACCGCCTGGATCTGCGCCACCGAAACGCCGCGATAGGCGGCCAGAGTCTCTTCGTCCAGGTCGGGCGCATAACAGACGGCATACGGATCCGAATACGCGGTTAACAACGACCAGCCGTCCGGCGTGGCGATTAACCACCAGGCGGCCGCCGCAAGGGCCGCCGCCAGGATTAGCAGAAGAAATTTTGTCGATAGCGTGGCGGTTTTCATCCGCCCTATTGTATCACGTCATGCGGGGATCGAAGGCATCGCGCACGCCGTCACCGAAGAAGTTATACCCCAGCACCACCGTCAGGATGGCCAGGCCGGGGAAGGTGGTCAGCCACCAGTTGTAGAACTTGTAGCGTCCCAGCGAAATCATGGCGCCCCACTCCGGGGTGGGCGGCACCGCGCCCAGGCCGATGAAACTCAGGGCGGCGATGTTGAGGATGGCGCTGCCGGCGTCCAGCGAAGCCTTGACCAGGACCGGCGCAAAGGTATTGGGCAAAATGTGCTGGAAGAGCACCCGCCAGCGCGACGCCCCGATCACCACCGCCGCCGTCACATATTCGTTGTTGCGCACGCTCAACACCTGGCCGCGCATCAAACGGGCAAACTCCGGCCACCACACCAGCACCATGGCGATTAAGGCGTTCGACAACCCCGGCCCCAACGCCGCCGCAATTGCCAGCGCCAGAACGATAGAAGGGAAGGCCAGGGTAATATCCGCCAGGCGCATGATGATCAGATCGTAAGCGCCGCCAAAATAGCCGGCCGAAGCGCCGATCAACGAGCCCACCGTCATGGCAAACACCACCACCACAAACCCAATCGGCAGCGAGATACGCGCCCCATAAATCACCCGACTGAACACGTCGCGCCCCAGTTCGTCCGTACCGAACCAATAAGAGCCCGAAGGCGGCTGCAAACGCACCCCCAGGTTCTGTCCCAGCGGATCGTACGGGGCGATCAGCGGCGCCAACAGGGCGATAACGGCCCACAACACAATAATCGCCAGGCCGAACATGGCCATGCCGTTGTGGCGCAAAGCCCGCAGCCGGCGCGCCCACGGATCTTCTGACTTATATTGTGGCAGTTGCTTGATCTCAGTTTGTGCTGCCATGCTCAGGCCTCCCGGATGCGCGGGTCGATCACCGCATACAACATATCGACCAACAGATTCATAAACATATAAACAACGGCGATCAACAACGTGGCCCCCATCAACGAGGGGTAATCCAGGTTGGCCGAAGATTCAACCGCATAACGCCCAATCCCCGGCCAGGCAAAAATGGTCTCGGTCATGATAGCGCCGCTCATCAACCCGGCAAACGCCAGGCCCAGAACGGTGACCAGCGGGATAAGCGCATTGCGCAGGGCGTGATGGATCAGAATGTTGGGATAACGCACCCCTTTGCCACGCGCCGTGCGGATGTAATCCTGACACAAGACCTCCAACATCGAAGAGCGCGTCACCCGCGCCAGCAGCGCCAGGGTGAACCAGCCCAGAATGATCGAAGGAAGAATGAGGTGAGAGAGCGACGACCAGAAGGCCGCCGAGTTGCCCGTCACCAGTGAATCGAACACAAACAAGCCGGTGATATTGGTCGGCGCGCCGATGCGCGAATCGATGCGCCCCGGCCCTGGCGCCAGGCCCAACTTATAATAAAACACAAACAGCACCAACAAACCCGACCAGAAAGGCGGCATCGAGGCGCCCAACAACGAGACAACCCGGGTAAACTGGTCGATAAAACTGCCCGGGCGAATGGCCGAAACGATGCCCAGCGGCAGCCCCAGCAGCAGGGCAAAAATAAACGAGCCCAGCGCCAGTTCCATCGTCGCCGGCAAGAAGTCCTTCAGGTCATTCACCACCGGGTTCTTGGTCTTGAAGGAAACGCCCAGATCGCCCTGCGCCAGGTTGGCTAAATAAATGAGATACTGCTCGGACAACGGCTTATCCAGCCCCCACTTTTCGGTGGCGGCCTTCACCGCTTCAGGATCGTCCATCGATTTTTCGGTCAGAATCACCGCTAACGGATTGACCGGTACGGCGCGCGAAACCAGAAACAACAAAAGCGTAATGCCAATGACCATTGGGATCATCAGCAAGAGTCGGCGCAAAAAATGGCTCGCTAAGTTCATTCAACGCTCCTGAAATGGGGGCGGGCGTACCCGCCCCCATTGGACACCGGCGCAAACCGGTTACTTGGACAGTTCCCAGAAATCGATGAACCAGACCGGATGATACTTGAAACCCTTCAGATCGCTGCGGTAGGCGTGCACCGTCTGGATCTGATACAACATGGTGTAAGGCATGTCCTCGATCAGCACGGCCTGCAGCTTGTCCACCGCCGCCTTGCGCTTGACCGGGTCGGCCGTGGTGCGGATTTCCTTGGCCAGGGCGCTCGCCTCGGGGTTGCTGTACCACATACGGAAGGCGATACTGCGATCACCCAGAGCGAAGTAATCGGTCCACATCGTCACGTCCAGATAGTCGGGCGTCCAGCCGCCAAAGGCCGTCGGCAACTTCTGAGCGCGCATTTCCGAGAGGTAAACGCTCTGCTCGAGCGGCTTGAGGGTCAAATCAATGCCCGCCTCGGCCAGGTCAGACTTGAGCTTGGCCGCAATCGTTTCACGGGTCGGGTTGGAGCCGTAGTACAGATCCAGCTTCAGGCCCTTGGCATAACCGGCGTCGGCCAGCAGCTTCTTGGCCTTCTCCAGGTCACGACCCTTGGCGTCGTTGGCGTCGATACCCGCCACACCCACCGGGATGATGCTGGGGGCGCGCGTGCCGTAACCGCTCAACACCGCCTTGATCACGCCCTCATAATCGATGGCCGCTGCCACCGCCTGGCGCACTTCCTTCTTGCACAACGCCGCCGCCGATTCGGGGCTCAGTTCGGTTTTGCAGTTGGAGGTCATCGCCAGGTAGTTCATGTCCAACGTCTG
>CAZHTS010000028.1:0-21031 GCA_964535315.1 uncultured Anaerolineaceae bacterium | reverse complement strand
GCATCCGTACCGCCGTGTTCCTTGACCAGCTTGGAGTCCTGGATGCCCAGGCTCGGGTTGCAGGCGCTCGCCAGGAATTGCGGCAGGGGTTCCTTGGTGGTGACCTTGACGGTCAGTTCGTCCACCGCCTCGACCTTCTCGACGCCGTCCAGGTTGAAGGCCGGCGCGCCGGCCACGTTGAGCAGACGGTTCCACGAGAAAGCCACGTCCGCCGCCGTCACCGGGTTGCCCGAGGCAAACTTGGCGTCCTTGCGCAGGTGGAAGGTGAACTCGGTCCACTCGGGGTTGACTTCCCACTTCTCGGCCAGGCGCGGCACGATCGTGTTGATGTCATCCGGGCGGATGTCGAGCAGCGTATCGTAGGTGTTGATGTGGATCATCAGGTTGGTGGTTTCGCCTGCATAGGCCGGGTCGAGGGTAACCACATCGTTCATGTTCATCGCCATGATCAGTGTGGCCTGCTCTGCAGCCTTCGGGGCCTCGGTCGGCGCAGCAGCCGGTTCCGCCTTGGTAGGCTCGGCTGCCTGGGGGGCCTTGGTGGCTTCCGCGGGTTGTGCCTGCGGCTCGGCAGGCTTAGGCGTGGCTGCCGGCGTACAGCCAAACAACCCCGCGGCGATAACCAGCACAAGGGCCAGTGTCATCCAAAAGCGAAGTCTCTTCATGTCGTCCTCCAGAAGAATAAGGGTGGGTAAATAGAAACCGCTGGCATGTTTGCCAGATAGACCCAAAACAACAACGATTCGCTCTGAAACTTTTAATCTGAAAATATGAGGGAAACTATGCTCCGGACTGCCAGACAAAATATACCGGATAACAAATACCGTACATCATTGTAGAACAATAGACCAATTTTGTCAACCGACAGGTGGCTGATTCGGAATTATCCAGTTGGATGATTGTCGTTTTTACCATAAGCGGCCGGCAAGTTTGGCCTTATAATTCAACATAGGCTTTATTTTACACGATCTGCGAGGAAATACAACCACCCATGACCACTTTTTCCCTTTTTAGCGGCCTTCGTTTACGCCTGGCCGCCCCTCAGCCCGAAGACGCCGAGTTGTTCGCCCGCTGGTCCAACGACGCCGAATATACGCGCCAGTTGGATACCGATTACGCCCGGCCGCGTTCGACCCAAGGCGCCGCCGCCGATATGGAACGCTTCCGCCCCGAACCCAACGGCGTTACCTTCCATCTGCGCACCCTGGCCGATGATCGCCTGATCGGTTTCGTTTCGATCCACAGCATCGAATGGAACAACCAGAGCGGCCTGATCTCGATCGGCATCGGCGACCCCGACTATCGCGACCAGGGCTACGGCAGTGAGGCCCTGAACCTGGCGCTCAACTACGGCTTCAACGAACTGGGGCTGTATCGCATCGGCCTGGACGTCATTGCCAGCAACAGCCGCGCCGTCCACGCCTACGAAAAAGCCGGCTTTCGCCACGAAGGACGTCTGCGCAGCGCCGTGTACCGCGACAACCAGCGCACCGACCGGCTGTTGATGGGCATCCTGCGCGACGACTGGTACGCCTTGCATGCGGCCTGAACCCTCATTCCAATCCTGAAAGGTAGAGAAAACTCATATGAAAACGGTAGGGTATATTGGTCTGGGTCTGATGGGTAAATCCATCGCCCGCAACATTCTCAAGGCCGGTTTCCCCCTGGTGGTGCACAACCGCAGCCAGGCAGCCGTGGACGAACTGGTGGCCGAGGGCGCCCGCCGCGCTCACAGCCCGGCCGAGGTAGCCGCCCAGGTCGACGTCATTTTCACCAATCTACCCGATTCACCCGACGTGGAGAAGGTGGCATTGGGCGAAAACGGCATCATCACCGCCGCCCACGCCGGTCTCATCTTCGTTGACAACTCCACCATCAAACCTGCCAGCGCCCGGCTGGTCGCCGAAAAGCTGGGCGAGCAGGGCGTGCGCAGCCTGGACGCTCCGGTCAGCGGCGGCGATATCGGGGCGCGCAACGGTACCCTGGCCATCATGGTCGGCGGCCCGGCCGATGCCCTGGAAGAAGTGCGCCCAATCTTTGAGGCAATGGGCAAATCCATCACCCACGTCGGCGACGCCGGCTGCGGTCAGATCGCCAAGGCCGCCAACCAGATTATGGTCGCCGCTCAGATGGTCGCCATGGGCGAGCTACTCATTTTCGCCCAGAAGGCCGGCGCCGACCCGCAAAAAGTGGTCGAGGCCATCCGCGGCGGCGCCGCCCAATGCTGGACGCTGGACGTCAAACCGCCGCGCCTGTTTTCGGGCAACCGCCAGCCGGGCTTCAAGGCCAGCATGCAGGCCAAAGACCTCAACATCGTCCTGGAAACCGCCCGCCAATATGGCGTGCCACTGCCCTCGACCGCCGTCGATTCGCAATTATTTAACGCCATGACCCAGCTTGACCTGGGCGGCTTAGATAATTCGGCCGTGCTCAATATTATCGAAATGTTGGCCGGCGAAACACTTAAAACCGGCCTGTAGCAACCCGGATGCGGCCGCGCTAACGCCCGACCGCATCCAGACAGACCGTTACAACCATTTCCACCGCCACATCCACCGCCGGTGAGAGCGGCTGGCCAAATTCGAGTTGCGCCGGCTGGATGCCCAGCAGCGCCACCCGGCAGCCCAATTCGTGCACCAGATATGCGCCCAACATGGAAAGCGGCAGGCTGTGCGTCGAGGCGCTCAATCCGTCCGCCTCCTGCCAGTCCAGCCAGGCCACACTGCCCGGCGGCTCGTCCAGCCAGGCTGCGTCCACCACCACAACAAGATCGGGCGCAAAGCGGCGCAGCGGACCGCCGAAGTTCTCGGGCGCCAGCCCCGCCTCCAATAACAATAGCCACGGGGGTGGCGGGCGTTGCGCCGTAACCCGGCGCACCACCTCCACCCCCGCAGCATCATCTCCGTTCAGTTCGTTACCGACGCCAACCAGCGCCACCCGCAAAGGGTTAGCCGTTTTGGGCGCCTGGTTCAGGGCAGCCTTCAGTAGATCGCGCCAGGAGTGCTTCAATGTCTTCTTCCCTTCCATAGTTTACGGTGAAAGGTTCTTTCTTCAACGCCGCCAGTTCCCACTGCTCACTGGACATATCCAGGCACTTGAAACGACAATTTTCCACACACTGGCTGCAATATGTGCAGCGATCGATGTGATAGCGCATCACAAAACGCTTGTTGACCTTGTCCACCACCAACAATTCGATGGCATCCGACGGGCAATCCTTGACGCACAACATACACCCCGTACACTTGCTCGGATCCCAGGTCAACTGGCCGCGCAGCCGCTCCGGCGCTTCTTTGCGCACGAACGGGTAACGTTCGGTCACCGGGCGTTTGAACAACGCGCCGAACACATCGTTAAGCATTGCACCGAGTTTCATAGGCCTAACCCTCGCCATACAAATACGACCACCAATAAGTTGAGCAGCGCCAGAATGGCGCCCAACCGCCACCACATGCCCACCGTCTGGTCGATGCGCAGGCGGGCAAACAGCGATTGTAACATGGCGGTCACGACCAGCAAACCACCGGTCTTGAGCACAAATTCCAACGGATTGGCCAGCCCGCCCAGATAGAAGGCCGAAACCAGCGTCAACCCCACCAGCAACTCCACATCCTTGCCAATGCGGAAAATCGCCAGGCCACGACCGCTGTACTCGGTCAGGGCGCCCGAGACGATTTCCGTTTCGGCTTCAGGCGCATCGAAGGGCGGCAACTCCAGCTTGCCCATCAAACCCACCAGCGCCACCAGAAAACCAAAGATCTGCGGCAGGATCATCCACCAGTGCGCGTGCGCATACGCGTTGATCTCGCTGATCTGCCAGCTGCCCGCCGCCACCGCCGGCCCCAGCAGGGCCAGCAAGAAAGGCGCCTCGTACGAGAACAACTGCGTAAACATACGTGTGGCGCCGATCAACGAGAAACGATCGACCGTGTTGGCGCCCGCCAGACCCATGCTCAGCGTCATCAGGCTCAACAGGTAGATCGTCACCACCAGGTCGCCGCGAAAGCTGAAGGGCGGCAGAAGACCAAACAGCGGCACGTACAACGCCGCCGTCAGCGCCGCCGCCAGCGCCACAATCGGCAGCGCCACAAACAGCCCCGGCTGCACGCCGGTGGGCACCACTTCTTCCTTGGCCAGCAGTTTGATGATGTCGGCCAGCGGCTGGAACCAGCGCGGCCCGATACGGTTCTGGAAACGGGCTACCAGCTTGCGGTCGGCCCATTCATACAGCAGCCCACCCGCCATCAGCAGCAGGCCGCCCGGAAACAACAGCAATGCGATGAGTGGAGGAGTCGTTGGGATCATTCGTAGCTCTCGATTCCGTAACGGCGCAGCTCGTCCCAGGTCCATACCCGAGAGTCTTGCTCACGCCTGACTGTGATCATGCGATCGTTGCATGAGAAACACGGATCGATGCCCGCCAGCAGCATGGGCATGTCCGCCAGTTTGTGGCCCACCGCCAGGGTAACCACCGAGGCCCAGTTCCCCAGAGATGGCGTACGCACCTTCACCCGCTCGGGCTTGTCGCTGCCGTTGCTCTTGAGGAAGTACATCAACTCACCGCGCGGCGCTTCCACCCGGCTGATGGCCTCGCCTTCGGGCACGCGCCGCGGCATACGCACCGCCAGCTCGCCCGCCGGCAGTTTGTCCAGGATGGTGCGGATCAGGTCATAACTGACCAGCAATTCTTTCATGCGCACCACAAAGCGGGCGTGCAAATCGCCTGCCGTGTCGGTGATCGCCTGAACGGGGAAATCGACGTACCCCGAATAGGGCGCCTCGACCCGGATGTCGCGGGTCAGGCCCGAAGCGCGCGCCGTGGGGCCCATCGACCCCAGCATACGCGCCTGTTCGGGACCCATCGTTCCCACATTGCGCGTGCGCCCCAGGAAGGTATCTTCGGTATTGATCACTTTCAGATAATGATGGGTGCGTTCTTCGAGGAAATCGAGGCCCTTGCGGATGGTGTCGGCCAGTTTATCGTCGATGTCAGACTTGACGCCGCCCAACACGTTGACCGAATAGTGCACCCGGTTACCGCTCAGCGCTTCCAGTAAATCCATCACGGTTTCGCGATCGCGCCAGCTGTACATAAACAAGGTATCAAAGCCGCCCTCGTGCGCCGCCACACCCAGCCACAACAGGTGGCTGTGCACGCGCTCCAGTTCGGCCACCAAAACGCGGATGGCCTGGGCCCGCGGCGGAACGGTCACACCCGCCAGCTTCTCCACCCCCAGGGCATACGCCGTAGCGTGGATATGCGAGCAAATCCCGCACACCCGCTCGAACAGGTACAGGTTTTGCACCCAGTTGCGAGCCTCGGCGCCCTTTTCGATGCCGCGATGTACGTAACCCAGGCGCACCGAAGCGCCGGTGACGATTTCACCGTCCACGGCAAATTCAAAGTGACCGGGTTCCTTCAGCGCCGGATGCTGCGGGCCAATCGGGATGACAAATTTTCCAGTCGGATTCTGCTCCATTCGCTCGCTCCTTTCTAAGCCTGAGGGGTATTCAAACCGGTAAACGACTTGCGCAGCGGATAAACCCCCATCGGCCAGTCGTCCGGCAGGAGCAGGTGATCGCGGTCGGGCGTATTCTCAATATCGACGCCAAACATTTCGATCAATTCCCGCTCGTAGAGCGTGGCCGAGGGAATTAAATCGCACAGGCTGGGCACTTTTGCCTGGGAATACGGGCAACTCACCCGCAGGGTGAGCACACAGCCCGCCTCGCCAAAATGATACAAAAACTCGAGCGTCCCCTCCGGCTCGCCGGGATGATCCAATCCGGTGATGGCAATCAGATAGCCCCACTGCGCCTCGACCAGCGCCGCAGCTGCGGCATGCAGCGCCTCAACCGGCAGAATGGCGTCGATACGATTGGGCTCGGGGTTGTTGAGCGCCGTCGCCCACGGTTTGACCAGTGTTTCGGCCGTCTGGATAGCAGTTGCAGTCAGATCCATAATCCAGCTCCCTATTTCTTGAGGCTCTGCAAAAGCTGCACCACGCCGTGAATAATCGCTTCCGGGCGCGGCGGGCAGCCGGGTACATACACGTCCACCGGGATGACATCCCCGATGCTACCAACCACGTTGTAGCAGCCCTGGAACGCGCCGCCAGAAATGCCGCACGAACCAACCGCCACCACAAACTTGGGGTCAGGCATTTGCTCATAGATGCGCAACAGACGGTCGCGCGCCTGCAAACTGACCGGCCCGGTGCAAATCAACACGTCCGCATGGCGCGGGCTGCCCTGTAACTTGACGCCAAAACGCTCCAGGTCATAGCGCGGCGTCAACGTGGCAAGAATCTCGATGTCACAACCGTTGCACGAACCACTGTTGAAATGAATGACCCACGGCGAATTGATGCGCGCCCAGGTCTTCACCTGTTCCAGCGCCGCCTGCCATGGAGAATCTAACTTGGTTTCCATTCGTCCTCCTTCCGCAAAATCCTTACTAATTATACCTTTATTATCAGCCCAGGATCAATGCAATTAACGCCAGAACCAGCCCTACCAGGTACAGGGCCGATGAAGGCGCCAGATTGCTGCTACCCAGCACCAGCATACCCAGGTGCAGGATGGCAAAGAAGAAGGCGATCAAGAAAAACGGGCGATAGCCAGGGGCCGCTTCATTGGTCGGTGCCAGTTCGCCGCTGCCGTACACACTGGACTTCATCGGATTGGGATGTTCCGGACCGGCCAGCACCTTACCCAGCAGGAAGATTAACACCACCAGGGGGATATAGATCAAAAACGCAATCGGGGGTGAAAGTAGAATACTCATAGACAAATCCCTCCCATCAACCACCAAAGGCCGCCAGCAGGCTGTTCGCCGCCGGGTTGGTCAGCCAGTTGAGCAGGCTCGGCCAGAAGCCCAGCACCACCACCGCCAGCGAAAGCAGCACGAGCGGAAGCAGCATCCAGCGCGAGACCGGTTTGCCCGCCAGGACAGTAGCCGAGGGCTCGTGCCGGTACAGGCGGTTGACCAGCGGGGCGTAATACCCCAGCGAGAGCACGCTGTTGAGCGCCGCAAAGATGACCAGGATCAGCATGCCCGTGTTCTGCGTCTGAGCGCCGGCCACGAAGATCTGCCATTTGGACATAAAACCCGAGAGCGGCGGCAGCCCGCCCAGCCCGAGCACCGCCACGCTGAGCGCAAAAGCGGTCAACGGGTAACGCCGTGAGGCCCCACACAGGTCATCCAGCACCAGCGGGCCGTGGTCGTTGTTGGCGATGTGCAGCGCATACAACAACGTGCCGGCCGCCAAAAAGGCCAGGCCCTTCATCATGGCGTGGTTGAAGAGGTGGAAGAAGCCGCCCGCCGCCCCGTTGGCCTGCCCGAAGGCCAGCGCCGCCCCCAGACCCACCAGCATGTAGCCCACGTGGCTGAGGCTGGAATAGGCCAGCAGACGCTTGACCTGCGTCTGGCGCAGCGCCATCAGGTTACCGAAGATCATGTTGAGGGCGCCAAAACCGAGCAGCAGCCCACCCCACACGCCGCTGACCGGGGCCAGGCAGCCCAGCGCCCGCAGCAGCGCCACCAGGCCGGCTTCGATGACTACACCCGACAGCATGGCGCTGATACCGCTCGGCGCCTGCGAGTGCGCATCCGGCAGCCAGGTGTGCATCGGCACCAACGCCGTCTTGACCCCAAAACCAATGGCAAACAGCGCCCCGGCCGCCAGGAACAACGGGTTGCCCGGCTGCACCGCCGCCCGGATGGCGTCCAGATCGAGCGTACCGGTCTGGGCAAAGACCAGCGCAATGCCAAACAGGACAAACGCCGAACCGACCGCACTCTGCACCAGGTACTTGAAACCGGCTTCGAGCGACGCAGGCTGCTCGCGGTAGAAAGCGACCAGCAGGTAGGTCGTCACGGCCATGCCCTCAAACCACACCCACAGGTTGAACAGGTCACCGGCGCAGCCCAGACCGATCATCACGCCGATCACCGCCGTCAACAGGGCGTAATATTTTTCCTCGCCGGCCTCGGCGGCCATGTAAGGGATGGAGAACAGCGCCACCATCGTGCCCAGCGCCAGCACCGTGCCGGCCAGCGCCAACGAGATACCGTCCAGACGCAGGGCAACCATCCCAACCGTCAGCCCCAGCGTCTGGTTGGCCATATAGGCCTGAACGGCCGTAAAGAACGGCACCCAGGTCGCCAGCAGCGCCAGCACCGCCAGATAACTGACGGGGTTAGGCGCCGGGGTTTCGCCCTTACTGCGGGCGTACAGGCGGCCTACCAGATACAACACCGGCGACGCCGCCAGGGGTAAAGCAATCAGCCAGATTAATGCAGTGGTTGCGTTCATGTGCTATGCTCCCAGGGCCACAATCGCCAGAACAATCACCAGACCGGCAAGGATGCCCAGCACGTTCCAGTTTACCATCCCGGTTTGAGTGCCGCGCAGCGCCTCGGCAGCACGCTGCGTACCGGCAACGATCCCCCGGTTGATGGCCTCAAAGCCAAAGCTGTTGGCCGCCGCCGCACCGATCCCTTGCAGGCTGTGGGCCAACCCGGCCAGGCGTTCGCGCCCCCACCACGCCGCCAGACCCAGGGCAATCACCACCAACGCCACCAGCGTGGCGGGGGCGGTGATCACTTCCATCAAAACCGCACCGGTCGACTCGACCTCGACCTCGTGATACGGCAGAGTGGATTGCAGCAGGTGTCCAAACGGCCCGGCCAGCAGCCAGGTGGTCAGCGTGCCCAACGCCAGCGGCACAAGCGCCACGCGCGTGGCCGTGCCGGCGTCGTGACCGTGCAGATGCGAACGCGCCTCGCCAAAGAACACCATCCACACACAACGGAAGGTGTACAGGGCGGTCAGACCGGCGCCCAATACCATCACGGCGTAGGCCCACACCGGCCCATGCTGCAAGCCGGCCTCGAGCACCACTTCCTTGCTCCAGAAACCGTTGAGAAAGGGCAGCCCGGCCAGCGCCAGGGCGCCAACAATGAAGACGTTGCGCACAAAGGGCATCTGCTTGCCCAGGGCGCCCATCTGGCGCATGTCGCGCGTCCCCACCGAATGGATCACCGCACCCGCCCCAAGGAAGAGCAGCGCCTTGAACACCGAGTGGCTGAACAGGTGGAACTGGCTGGCGTACACACCGCCCGCCCCCACCGCATACACCATGTAGCCCAGCTGGCTGACGGTCGAATAGGCCAGCACCCGCTTGAGATCGTTGGCCACCAGCGCCATCAACGCCGCCAGGAAGGCCGTGATCATCCCCACCAGCAGCACCGCCATCGTCCAGCCAGGCACCCCTTTAAAGGCCGGGTAAAAGCGAGCCAGCAGGTACACGCCGGCGTTGACCATCGTGGCGGCATGGATCAGGGCGCTGATCGGGGTCGGCGCTTCCATGGCATCTGGCAACCAGGTCTGGAAGGGGAATTGCGCCGACTTGGCCGCCGCCGCAATCAGGAAACCAAAAGCCATCAGGCCGAGGATATTGGCCGGCAGCGCCGCCGGTTCCTTGATCAGCACGCCGATGTCGTAAGTCCCCAGGTAGGCGTACATGACCAGCGCCCCGGCCAGCATCCCGATCCCGCCCAATTGGGTCATGATCAGGGCCTTCATACCGCCCGCCACCGCCTTGGGGTCGTCGTTGTGGAATGCGATCAGGGCGTAGGAACACAGCGCCGTAATTTCCCAGAAAACAAACATCAGCAGCATGTTGCTGGTCAGCACCAGCCCGACCATGGCGCCGATGAAGAAGAGCACAAAGGCGTAGTAACGGCCCAACTGCGCCTCGCCCTTCATGTAATCGACCGAGAAGATCACCGCCAGGCTGCCGACCACCGTCGCCACCGCCGCCAGGAAGGCGCCCAGGCCGTCGGCCACGAAGGTGAAATCACCAAACGGCCCGCCCACCGGCAGAGTGAGGGCCGTGTCGGCGGAGGTGTTGGGCAACAACACCAGCGCCACCACCCCGGCCACCACGGAAAACAGCACCGCCAGGCCGTGCTGCATCTTGGGGCGGTCGTCTCCGATCCACCACACGATCAGCGCTCCGGCCCACGGAATGGCAATTGTCAGGAGGATCAACGTAGCAGCCATCTTACCTCCGTAGCGTGGACAACGATTGGAGATCCAGCGTGCCAAAACGACGCCGGATTTGCACCGCCAGCGCCAGCCCGACCACCGCCACGATCGTATCGGCGACGATCACGGTCAGCGCCAGACTCTGGCCCAGGTCGACCTTGCCGTTCAAGCGGCCCGCCACCACCAGCGCCAGCATCGCACCCTTGACGATAATCTGCAGGGCCACCACCACCTTAATCAGGTTGCGGGTGATCAGCAGCGCATATACACCCACACCCAGCAGCCCCAACACAGCAATAAAAATGACCACAGCGAGCGTCATGAGTGTTTCTCCTTGTGAGGGGTTTTGTCTTCTGAGAGCAGGCCGATCACACCCAACACGCCCGCAAAGATCAGCACAATTTGCAAGAGCACGTCCAGGTTACGATCCTCCCATACAGTAACGGCGAAACGCCCCACCACGTTCTCCGGCAAAACCGCCGGCAGACGGGACAGGGTCATCCAGCCCAACAATACCACCGCCGCCACGACCAACACCCATGCCAGCGGCTTGGGCAGCAGCGCCTGGGCGGTCAGCGCCTCTTCGCCGGCTATGTTGATGGCGAACACAAACAGTACGGTCACCAGACCGGCCCCCACGCTCAATTCAACGACGGCTACTTCGGCTGCGCCCAGCATATACATCAATAATGCAACCAGAGCGCTGGTACCTGCCAGCCAAAGCGCCGAATGTAACAATCGCTTCGCCCTGATCGCCTGGATTGCGCACACCAATGTTCCCGCCACTACCAGGATTTCCCACATGGACTACCTCCTCAACGGTGCGGTTTGAGTGCAATACCTATCTCTTTTACCCTATCTTAAGATGATTGTCATGTGCAAGTCATCCTAAAAATCATGGCATTTATTCCTGAAATTAAGCAGAGGTTCAGACAACTTGTCTGACAACAGCCGGTACAGGATGACATCTGTCGCATGGCGCGCCGGGCCGCTCGCCACAGGATTCTCCCCTCGACATTACTTCCCCTCCACCCGCAGGGGGACAAACGTGTCCAACACACCGGCGTCCGGACGAACGTCGGTTAACTTACCGTCGGTCAAGGGGTGCGCTCCACTGCCATCCACCTGTACGGCCCAGATGGCGCTCTGCGTCTGGTTGGTGACCTGGTAATAAATCGTCTGGCTATCCGGGTCCCAGGCCGGGTACCATTCTGTTTCGGGGCCGCTGGTCAACTGGCTCACCCTGCCCGTCTTGATCTCGTATACATAAATGTCGCGATTCCCCTCGGCCGCATCGTAGGCCACAAAGGCCACCCATTTGCCGTCCGGCGAAACGTCCGGTTGAATATCCTCCTTCGCTGTGTCAAAGAAATTACGGATCTTACCGCTGGCCACGTCCACCAGGAAGATTCCCTGCGTACCGCTGTGCTTGGCTACCGAGTTGAAAACCACCTGCTTGCCATCCGGCATCCACGCCGGGTTCTGGTCAGAAGGATAGCCCTCGGTCAACTGCACCGGCGTGTTGCTGACCAGGTCGTAGACAAACAAGTTGGCGTAAATCGAACCCGACTTCACCACCCGCCACAGGCTGTAAACCAGATAACGTCCATCCCGGGACCAGGCCGGGTGTTCGTAACGAACGTTCGCCTCGTTTAACAGCGGGCGCGGGTTTTGCCCGTTGCTATCCATCACCCACAACGAATAGGCGCTGGTCTGCGCCGCCCCGACTTGCTGACCGACAAACGCAATTTGCTGCCCGTTGGGCGAGAAACGTGCGTCCAGTTCGCTCAATTCCTCAGTATAGGTCAGGCGCAGCGGTTCACTGCCATCTGGACGAATGCTCATCAAATCGGCCTGCTGGCTGCCGGCAGCAAACGAAGAATACAGCAGCCGTGTACCGGTCAGAGCCGCATAAGCGCCGCGCCGTACCGTCACCACCTGCGGGAAGGGGATCACGCCCGGCAAAGACTGTTCGACGCCGCCGGATTTCTCCTGCAAAGCCGCTCGCCCATTCTCGTCCAACGCCACAACCAGTTGCAAATTGTAAGTCTCGGGGCGCTCCAGGCTCAGACCATCCATGACCTGCCCGCTGATACTCCACGTACCTGCCGGGGCATCGTTGGGCACGCTGAAACTCTGCGCCAACGGGAAACGCTGCCCGCCCAACGAGAGCGGCTGTGCCAGCACATGGATCGTCCAGCCTGGCTGCAAGTTCGCGTACAACCCGCTGACCACCAGGCGTGGGCCAATTTCCTGACCCTCGACCAGATTGGTAATCTTCGCTACCAGCGCACTCTCAGGCGGCGCTGCCGTTTCGCCTATAAGAGCAGCCTGGGCAGTGTTATCTACCGTAGGACCCGGCGTGAACTGGCGTGTGAGTTCCACCGTCGGCGTCACCGTTGCCGTGGGCGCCGTGACACTTTCCTCGGGCGTCGCCGAGACGTACACCACCTCAACCGTTCGCGAGACGAGCAGCGGCGCCTGGGCGGTTTGCACCATCTCCGCCACCCAGCGCGAAGAAAAACCGGTAATGATGGCTATCAGCAAAATCACCACCAATGCTCCGCCGCCCAGGATCAGCAGCAGTTGTACCACCTGTGGATTCCTCCACAGATTTTCCACTGAAGACGGCGCCGGCGCCAGTTCGGTACTGGGATATTTACCGGTTTTTTCGTAGACATAACTGCCCCAATAACGCAGGTAGGCGCGCAGTTGCTCCCGATCGCGCATTGAACCAATGTGACCGCTGGCCGAACGCACCGCCTGAATGTAAGCGATCACATCATTGGTAATATCTTCATGGTTCTGCTGGCGAGCCAACAATTCCTGGTGCCGAATTTGAAGCTGTTGGTAGTTTGTCATTTGGACCTCCCCCAGGCGCGCTCTGAGAGGATATAGAGATCGGTGGCCGTCTGGCGCAATTGCTTATCTGCCAGGTGCATGTGTTTGGCCGTAACATCTTCAAACGTGTGGCTGAGATCAAACAACACCCGCCACCACTCCGGGCGGCCGCCCAACAGACGCTGCAAAAACTGTCCGCCGTCCGAGGACGGCTGGCGAACGCGAGCGTTGAGGTGTTCCTCCAGATCGCGGCGCAGGGCGGCGATCTCCATGGCCCATTTCTCGCCCTCCTGCGTTCCGCCGGAGTCCACATGGTAAGGCTTGCCAATATAACGAATAGAGGGCGCCCATTCGAGCAGTTCATCCACCCGCCCGGCCGCCGGTCGCCACAACTGCACCAACAGGGTGATCTCGGCAGGTTTGTTGCTAAAATCGGCGCGATCCACCTGTGCGGCAAAGGGCGCAAAGGTGGTCAGGATCATATCCAGTTGGTTATGCAATTCTTTCCACTCGTGCAACTGCTCGTGGTACTGGCGGTATTCATCCAGTAGATGGCGCAGCGCCTCAGGGCGCGGATCGTTGGCCGGAAACGCCGCCTTGAGCGCTTCGACCAGTTCGCCAACGTCCAGCCCGACCTTCACGTCACGCCCGGCAATATTGATGTTCGCATCCTCGGCTCCGATCGAGCCGATGGAAATACCGCCTTCTGTCATGAGTTGCACCTGTGTAGAGAATCCTGACGCGACAACCTGCCCCGCGCCACCGCCACTTTTATTATAGCGGCTCTTCCCCCAAATACACACCCTTAACGCAAAGCAGTTCCATAACCCCCCTCGCGCTCTTGCGCCTTTGCGTTAAGCACTTCCCCCCCGTCACAGACTCACTGCTTGTGGACGATTGTGGCATTAGACCTCTTGCATAAGTGAAGCATGCGGCCTGATAACAGGAGCATGCGATACGAGACAGTGCAAAAGTTAAGCGATGAAGACTTCAAACGATCAACAGGCGGAATACGAAATTTTGGACGAACACCCAGTCTCAGTCGAGCGGACCAACGATTGATGGCACTTTTTAAAAGCACCCCCTCCCTGGCCCTCCCCGAATTTTTACGAAATTCAGGGAGGGAATGTGTCGGTGAGACGATTTACCGGAAAAGTGTAAAATGAATTTTAAGATCCCCGGTACACCATAGCGTCTTTTCTCCCCCATTTTGTTTTTTTAAATGAGGGAGGCAGGAGGGGGTGAAGGACTGTAACGCGGTAAACGCGCCCCCCTCTCCTCTGGTGTTAAGCTTCGGAGGCTTAATATTCTCTCAATGCCGGCCGTTCTCTTTATGCCGGCTGACGCGCCACAGATCCATGAACACACTCCACACCAGCGCCAGCCCGATGAGCATCGACAACACAAACCCCACCACCCCCAACACCGGAATGAACGACCACGAATGGTCGGGCGAAACACTCATGGCAATCGAAGACCCGATGATCATCCCGGCGATGATCATCCCGGCCGTCATCCGGTTTGAAATCGTATAGAGATGATTGACCTGCTGGCGAAAATCGGGAATATCCAGCCCCACCCGCAGCGCCCCGGCTTCAATCTGCTTGAGCAGCGTTTCAGTGGCGCGCGGCAGCGCCTCCATCAACCGCAGCGCCTCACGCAGCGATCCACCCAGCTGATAAACCCAATTGCGTGGGTCCAGGTTTTGCAACAGAATCTGCTGCGAGATCGATTGCAGAATATCCACAATCTGAATGCTGGGATCGAGCGTGCGCGCCACCTCTTCGCCCTGGATCAACGTCTTGATCGCCAGCGTCAAATCGCTGGGCAGGCGCACCCCCTCGCGAAAAATCACCGTCAACACGGCGCGCAACAACGTTGAAAACGAGAGCCGGTCGAGCGAGGCTTCCAGATAACGATTAATGATGTGGTCAACCTCGCGGCGCAAACTGCTCTCGCGCACCGGTTTGTACGGCGTACCGATCACCAACACCATCCGCACCACCTCGCGGCTGTCGCGCCGCAGAACGGCCTGCACCAGATCGCCAAACTGCTGGCGCTGTTCGGGTAACAGGCTGCCCATCATCCCCAGGTCGATATAGACCAGCGTACCATCCCCCGGCTCGATCATCAAATTTCCGGGGTGCGGATCGGCCTGAAAGAAACCGTCAATCAAAATCTGGTGGAAAATGCTGTGAATAAACACATTCGCCACCTGCACCCGGTTGACGCCGGCCTCATCCAGGCGCGCCAGATCGGTGGCCTTGATTCCCTGCACCTCTTCCATCGTCAAAATATGCGGCGTGACCAGTTCCCAATAAATATACGGCACGTGCACGCCGGGCTGTGAAGCCATATTGCGCCGCAGCCGGTCGGCATTGGTGGCTTCATTTTCATAATCCATCTCAAAATTCATGCTGCGGGCGAATTCGTCGATGATCGCCGTCACCCCATACTGCCGGCCCCAGGCGGTACGATCCTCCAACAGACGCGCCAGTTCACGCAAGATTTCCATATCGGCGTGCACCTGGGGCGCAATCCCGGGCCGCTGTATCTTGACCACCACCCGATTCAGGTTGGGCAGCACGGCACGGTGTACCTGCCCAATCGAAGCCGCTGCGATCGGTTCGGGGTCAAACTCCAGGAAGAGTTCCTCCAGCGGACGGTGCAGGTCACCCTGGATGATCTCGCGTACCTGCTCAAATGGAAAAGGCGGCACGGCGTCCTGCAGACCGGACAATTCACTCACCCAGTCGGCCGGCAAGAAATCCGAGCGGCTGGAGAGAATCTGCCCCAGCTTGACCGCCGTCGGGCCAAGATCCTGCAACATCATCCGTACCCGCTCGGGCAGGCTGCGTTCGCTAAACTCGCCGATGGTGACGTGCAGTTTCTCGCGCAGCAGCCGGCGCACCTCCTGAATCTCCTCCTGATCAATGAGCAGATCGAAGCCATAACGCAACAAAACGGCCTGCACCTCGCGCCAACGCTGCCAGTTTCGTACCGGGGGTAAAAAATTCATGCTTTGATTCTACTATGAGATCGATCAAAACTCGCCACTTGATTTTGATAACGCACTGCGTTATAATGCTTTTATAACGCAGTGCGTTATCAACCGTTTGTTTGAAAAATGGAGGAACCCATGGTCAAGAAAAATATCAGCGAAGAAACAGAAGAAAACAACGAGCAGGAAAAGCGCTCGGCTTTGTACGAAACCTCACGCAAAGTGCTGCTGGCCGCCGTCGGCGCCGCAGTCCTGGCCCAGGAAGAAATCGACGGCTTTGTTACCCGCCTGACCGAACGCGGTGAACTGGCCGAGAAAGATGCCCGCAAGCTGATGCGCGAAGTGATGGATCGCCGCGAAAAGATCCTCAAAGAAAAACAGGCCGAAGCGCAGCGCAGCCATCCCTCTGTTGCCACCAAGTCCGACATCGAAGCGCTCAACGCCCGCATCGCCGAGTTAACCAAGGCCCTGGAAGAGTTGAAGAAATCCTGAGGCCCTGACCCGTCGCGCCGATGATCGTTAAACGCTACGCCAACCGCAAACTCTACGACAGCGAAACTCGCCAGTACGTGACGCTGGAGGACATCGCCGCCGCCATTCGCCGCGGCGAGGAAGTACAGGTCATCGACCACGCCAGCGGCGCCGATCTGACCACCCTGACGCTGGCCCAGGTCATCTTCGAGCAAGAAAAGAAACTCGGCAGCCTGCTGCCGCAGACGCTGCTCACCCGGCTGATCCAGGTCGGCGACAGCGCCGTCCAGAACCTGCGCGACAACATCTCGGCCTTTCTCGATCCCGTCCAGCACGCCGAAGATGAAATGAAGACCCGGCTGCAAACGTTGGTGGACGAAGGGCTGCTGGCGGCCGAAGAAGGACAGCGCCTGGGCAATCTGTTACTGGCCGCCCGCCGGCCAGCCGACGTCCCACCCGATGCCGCCAGCCTGGAAGAATTTCAGGCGCTGCTGGCCCAGGTGGAACAACTGGAGACTGAACTACAGGCACTGCGCCAATCCCGCCCACCGGCGGCTTGAGCTGCCCCCATCCCTCAAAAATCAGACGCCCCGCTTGCTATCAGCGGGGCGTCTTGACGAATTACTTCTCCTCAATCGTGACCGACAGCAGTTTCACCGCCGGCGCCGATTGATTCCGTGGGTCGCGCTCGGGGATCGACAGCAATACGTCCAACCCTTGCGTTACCTGGCCAAACACGCTGTGGCGGTTATCCAGCCAGGGGGTGGGCACGTGCGTCAGGAAGAACTGCGATCCGTTGGTGCCCGGCCCGGCATTGGCCATCGAAAGCACCCCGGCCTTGTCGTGGCGCAGCGTCGGGTGAAACTCGTCGGCAAAGCGATACCCCGGCCCGCCCATGCCAGAGCCGGTCGGGTCGCCGCCCTGGGCCATGAAGTTGGCGATCACGCGGTGAAAGATGGTGTTGTCGTAAAAACCCTGGCGCGCCAGAAAAACAAAATTATTGACCGTCTTGGGCGTCTTGTCGGCATGCAGAGACACGACGATGTCCCCCTTGTCGGTGCGAAAAGTGGCGCTGTAGGATTTCTTCGGATCGATAGCCATTTCTGGCGGGGTAGACCATTGTTTGGGAGGCATATTTCGTTTCCTTTCGTCACTCATTAATCGAGAAAATTTGTCCGGCGCTGCTGGCCTGTACTTCCGGGAAGTAATACTGCCAGGCGCGAGCCGGAATGATACGGAATTCACCCGCCTGCAGCGGCGACAGCCAGTAAGTCAGCTCATACGTCCCTGCCGGCAGATAATCGCTCATCCAACGAACACGCTGATCGTAGAACTGCGGTTCGCCAAAATACCACCATCCCCAGCCATCGCCAAAGGGATCGGCGCTATTATAACGCTCGCCGGCAAGAAACTGCGGTGAAGTCTCCAAATGTGGATTGACCGCCTCGCCGCCGGCCGGGAAGCTGTCTTCTACCACCACATAATACATATCGTTCGGCACCACCAGCGTCAGACGCACCAGCAGCAGGTTGTCGCGCTCGCTTAACCCGATCGAATTCAACGGCAGGCAGGTTTGTTTGCGGCAGTCCTGGCCGGCGCGATAGATGCGCCGGTCGATGGTCATGCCGCGCTGCACGGCTGGCGCCGACTCCACCGGGCGGGAGATTTGCAGTTGCGCCCGATAATACAGCCGCCCGCTGCCGGCGCTGCGCTCCAGACGCAGGATATTGGAGCTATCCATACGCAAATCGCTCAACGGCGCCCGCGCCAGCACCGGCGTCATCACCTGCGCCCCGCTCGCGCTGCCGTCTACCAGCGGCAGCCCGTTGAGCGTGGCGGCGTAGCTGTAACTGGCCTGCAAATCGCCGCTGCTCTTGAGCACCTCCACCAACGCCAGCAGCGCCCAGGAAGTCTCATAACTGTTCGACCAGCCCCCGCCCTGACGCATCGAGACCAGGTAACGCACCGCATCGTTCAACACCTGCGACCCCGCATCCATCTGCGCCAGCGCCAACACCACCACCGCCGTATTGAATTTTGGCGAACTGAAGTTGCGCCACGAGTCGGAGGCGTCCTGCCAGGAAGCGCCGGTGGCCGAGCGGATAGCGCCGGCTTCCAGATCCGAGATCAGGGTGCGTCCGCGGGCATCGCTGGAGCGCTGCAAAATCATCGCCAGCATCGCCGTCGCCCAGGGGCTCAGCAGGGAACGCTGCTCGTACAGCGCATCGACCTGCGTCACAGAAGCGCCATTCAGCACCAGCGCATAGTTAATAAAGGCCTCGCGATCCAGCTGCCAGGGATCCTTCAGTATTGTAATATCCCGAGAGGTGCTTTGCAGGTACTTGCGGGCAGACTCCAGCTGGTTGGCGTCAACCGTCGCCACCTCGCCCGCCCGCGTTAGCCCCAGCAAAACATAGGCCGTCAGATAACGATCGCTGTTGCTGCCCTTACGCCAGCCCCAGCCGCCGTCCTCATTCTGCAGGTTAGACAGGTGCACCAGGCTTTCGTCGATTGCTTTCCGCAGCCGGCTGTCCAGGTTGCCCGCCGGCGGCTGGTCGAGTAGCTTGAGCGCCTGATAGGTGGCCACATTGGGCAGCAGCCGCGACAAGGTCGCCTCGGTCAGATCGTATGGACAATCCTCCAACACCTCCAAACCTTCCATTACGGCAGCCGCCAGGGACGGAGAGAGTTCCAGGCTCAATTCGCCGCCGGTGGGGACAAACGAACGCGGCAACCCGACCACCTCGATCCGCTCCCCACCCTCGGCCAGAATGCCGGTGGTAGCAAAGGTCTGCGGGCTGCTATAACTCAACACCGGCAGGTCACCCCACGTTGGCCGGGCGGCGTCTTGCAAATTTCCGGCGCGGGCGCTGAACACCAGGTCGGCGCTCAGGGCATTATCCACCTTTGCCCACCACGTCAGGCGTTTGCGGTCGCCCGCCGGTACGGCAACCCGCTGGGCCGCCTGCGCCGGGTCCTCCAACGTCACCCCCACCGCCTTGAGCGCCACATCCACGTCCAGGTTGCCCTTGGTGTTATTGTGCACATAAGCGGCCAGTTGGACGCGATCGCCGTTCACCAGGAAACGCGGCGTCATCGGGCGGATCATCAAATCCTTGTTGGCCACCAGTTCGGCCCTGGCCTGCCCCACGCGGGCGTCAACCGTCAACCCGCGCACGTCGGCCACCCAGGTCGTCAGGTTGTCCGGCAATTTGGTGCGCACCTCGGCCACCCCATTGACGTCGGTTTCGATCACCGGGTTCCAATAGGCCGTATCGCGAAAATCCTGACGCAGGACAAAGGCCGCCTCTCCGCCACCGCCGCCACCGCGTCCAAGTGGCATCGGCACGGCACGCTGAGCGGCCACTGCCAGCGTCATTCCACTGCGCACCCCCAACGGCTGTTCGCCATAGAACGCCTTGAGAATATCCGGAGCGTTCGGGTCGCGCAGCGCCAGCAGCGCCTTATCCACCAGCCCCAGCGAAAACTCGCCGCGCACCGGTTTGCCGTTCGCATCGCTCACCCGCACGGTAAAACTGACCTCCTCGCCCGGTCTGGCTTGCACCGGCTGCGAGAGCAGTTCCACCTTCAACACCTGCGCCGCCGGGTCAACCACAATCTTCTGGTAGCCCATCCGGAACACACTGCGGTTCTCCTCTCGCCCCAGCAATACCACCGAGACGTAGACGTTCGGTGCGTCCTCATCCGTCAAGGGTAGTTCAGCATCATAACCGCTGTCCTGGATCTGAATGACCTGCGAACGCATCACCTTACCCCGTTCCACGGTCAACAGCGCCAGCGCCGTGCCGCCCAACGGGTTGGGGATAAAGATCTTCGCCGTCTGACCGGGCTGATAACGTTCGCTGTCGGCCGTCAGGCGCAAATGATCGTCGGGCAGCACCGGCCAGACCGGACTGCCCGCCCCGCCCACCCACACCAACACCTGGCTGACGGCGCCGTCGCCGTGCACGTCCAACAGATAGGTGCCCGGTTCGGGCGGGGTGAACGCCAGGCGCGCCTGGCCATCGGCCCCGGTCTGCAAATCGGCGCTGGCCACCAGCGACACTTCAGGGCTGGGGAGCGCCGTGCTGTCCTCAAGGCCGCTCCACTCGCGTCCTTTCCAGACCATCTTAGAAAACTGAGCGGACAGTTTGCGGTTGGGCGCCGGATACAACTCCCAGTCCGCCGTACGAATGTTAAAACCGATCTCAACGTTTGCCGCCGCGCTCCAGCTATCCGGGCGGATGCCGATGACGAAATCACCGGGGTGCAACACCGCCTCGGTGCGGGCGCTGACCGGTGTTTCGCTGGGCTCGTCGATCGAGACCTCCAGGTGCAGTTTTTGCAGGCTTTCGCTATCGATAACGCCCAATACTTTGTCCACCGGAACATTAATCAGCAGTGTTCCCTCCGGTCCGCTGATCCCCCGGCCTTCAGCCACCACCCGCATCCCCCAGTGCCCGCCAAACAGCCAATGCGGCAACATCCAGCTGGTGTCTTCTTTGCCTGTGCGATACCCTTCGGGCAAATTCAGGTTATCTTGCTCGGCATACAGATACCACACCAGGGGAATTTTAGCCGCCGGCGCCCCAAAGTAATAACGCGCCGTCAGTTTGGCGCCGATATCCTCGCCGGCGCGCCAGTCCGTCTGATTAAAGGCAGCCTG
>CAZHTS010000027.1:0-56239 GCA_964535315.1 uncultured Anaerolineaceae bacterium | reverse complement strand
GGGGGGGGGGGGGGGGGGGGGGGGGGGGGGGGGGGGGGGGGGGGGGGGGGGGGGCTAAGGCTGGGACCTTGTGGGCTGTGCTTGGGGTTTTAAGGATTTGTGGTCTGGCCCTAGCTTTTTTCGGGTGGAGCGCCGGCCAGCTGGCAGATGCGGGCGAAGCCGTCTGCCAGCCAGCGGTCAATTTCCTGTGCAGTGCGCTCGAATTCCTGGATTTCGCTGCCCATTGGGTCTTCGATGGGAAGTTGTTTGCCGGCCATCTCGGTGAGCAGGTAGACGCGCGAGCGGGCAGCCGGGAACTCAATCGAGATGGCTTCTTTATGACCCTCTTCCATGGTCAGGATCAGGTGAAACCCGGCCAGCAGGCGGGCGGAGACGGGGCGGGAGCGGTGCTGGCTGAGATCCAGGCCGTAATTGCGCAGGGTGTAGATCACCTCGGGCGGAACATGGTGCCCGGCGCTGGCCCAGGTGCCGGCCGATTCGACCCGCCAGGCGGCCCAATCGCTGCGTTGTTGGCCGAGACGCAAACGAAAGAGCGCCTCGGCCATAGGTGAACGACATAGATTGGCCGTGCATACGAACAAAACCGAGGGTGGGTGCTGCGGGCGATTGGCCATGCGGCTCCCTTACGGTGCCTAACGCTCCATACTGATAACCTGGTGTTCCCAGCGGTGCCAGCCGCCGAAACGCTCGATCAGGATACGTTGTCCTTCGCCGGGCGGGGTCAGGCCGGCCAGTTCCAGGTCGGCATCGACCATGATGCGCACCAGTTCGTGGAAGCGGATGCGCGGCTGCCAGTCCAGTTGTTGGTGGGCCCGGTCGGGATCAGCCAGCAGGTAGTCCACCTCGGTGGGGCGGAAGTAACGCGGGTCGATGCGCACGTATTCGCGCCAATCCAGGCCGACGTAGCCAAAGGCTTCGTCCAGGAATTCGCGCACAGTGTGAGCTTCGCCGGTGCCGATGACATAATCGGCGGGTTGCTCCTGTTGCAGAATCAACCACTGCGCTTCCACATACTCGGGCGCATAGCCCCAATCGCGGCGGGAGTCCAGGTTGCCCAGGTAGAGATGGCGCTGCTTGCCGGCCAGGATGGCGGCCAGGGCGCGGGTAATTTTGCGGGTGACGAAAGTTTCGCCGCGGCGCGGGCTTTCGTGATTGAAAAGGATGCCGTTGCAGGCAAACAGATTGTAGCCTTCGCGGTAGTTGCGCGTGACCCAATAGGCGTAGACTTTGGCGGCGGCATAGGGACTGCGCGGCTCAAAGGGGGTCAGTTCGTTTTGCGGCGGTTTGGCGCTGCCGAACATCTCGCTGGAGGAAGCCTGGTAAAAGCGGGTCTTGATCTTGCTCTTGCGGATGGCTTCGAGGATGCGGATGGTGCCCAGGCCGGTGGTGTCGCCGGTATATTCGGGCATGTCGAAACTGACGCGCACGTGGCTTTGAGCAGCCAGGTGATAGATTTCTTCAGGTTGGGCATTGTAGATGACGTCCAGCAGAGAGTCTGAGGCGGTCACGTCTCCGTAATGCAGATAGAGATGGACCGGCTCGCCGTTGTTGTGCGGATCGTGGTAGACGTGGTCGATGCGACGGGTGTTAAAGGTACTGGCGCGGCGAATGATGCCGTGTACCTCGTACCCTTTGGAAAGCAGCAGCTCGGCCAGATAAGAACCGTCCTGACCGGTGATGCCGGTGATTAAAGCCTTTTTCAAGTGAACCTCCGAGAACAGTTTTCACCGTATAAGTCGGGTTAAGTATACCATGTATGCGGCGGGTGGTACCGCTGGGGTATGGCGGCAAATCTGGTACAATCAGGCCCAGGAGTATGCCGTGGGAAGACGAGGTTCTCTATCCATCATTCAGGGGTTGTCGATTTTGCTGTTGCTTTTGGCAGCGACGTTGGCCGTTTTTCAACTGGTCGCTTACAGCCGCATCCGCAGCAGTTTTTCGCCGGGGACGGTGATTGCCGGGATTCCAATGGGTGGATTGAATCAACAGCAGGCCGCCGAACGATTGATGCAGGCATTTTCAATGCCGATTGAGATTCATTACAACGATGCTGCGATTCAGATCAAGCCATCGGTGGCGGGTTTTCAACTGGACCTGGAAGGGATGTTGGCGGCGGCGGATATGCAGCGCACCAGCCTGCCGTTCTGGACGGCTTTCTGGGACTATCTGTGGAACCGTTTGCCGCCGCCGGCCGAGGTGCCCTTACGTTCGAGCATCAACGAAGAACGTTTGCGTACTTATCTGAAGAACGAGATATCGACGCGTTACGATCAGCCGGCAGGGGTGGCGCTGCCAGTGCCGGGCAGCACCAATTTTGAAGGGGGGCAGGCCGGTACAGCGTTAGATGTGGAGCGCGCCATCGTGCTGGTAGGGGATGCACTGCGTTCGCCGACGGCGCGGGTGGTAACGTTATCGTACAACCGGCTGGGCCCGGAGCGCCCTTCGGCGCAGAACCTGCAAATCCTGTTGCAACAGGTGGTCGATGTGGCCGACTTTGACGGGATCGTCGAGTTGTATCTGTACGATCTGCAAACCGCGCAGGAACTGCATTTTGCTTACCAGGATGGCAAGAACCTGACGCCGGATATCGCCTTTACGGCTGCCAGTACGATGAAGATTCCCATTATGGTCTCGGTTTTTCGCCGTATGAACGAACCGGCGCCCAAAGATGTGACCGAACTGATCGAATTGATGATCGAGCGCTCGGAGAACGATCCGGCGGACCGTTTGATGCAGCGTGCGATCCATCCGGAAACCGGGCCGTTAGGGGTGGCCGAGGATTTGCAGACGTTGGGGCTGAGCAATACGTTCCTGGCGGGCTATTTTTACCCAGGGGCGCAGTTGCTCAAGCGCTTTCAGACGACGGCCAACCAGCGCACGGATGTTTTTACCAGCCCGGACCCTTATAACCAGACCACGGCGCTGGAGATGGGGCTGCTGTTGGATGATATCTATCAGTGCGCCGATAGCGGCGGTGGGGCGCTGGTGGCTGCTTTCCCGGGGCAGATCACCCAGAACGAATGCCGGCAGATGATCACGTATCTATCGCGTAACAAGATTGCGGTGCTGTTGCAGGCCGGGCTGCCCGAGGGGACGCAGATTGCCCACAAGCATGGCTGGATCACCGAGACGGACGGCGTCATTCACACGGTGTCGGATGCGGCCATCGTGTATACGCCGGGCGGCAATTACATCCTGACCGTGTATGTCTACCATCCCGTTCAGGCGGTGTGGGACAAGGTGAATCTGATGGTGGCGCAGCTCTCCAGCACGGTGTATAACTACTTCAATTTGCCGCAATAAAAAGGATTGACAGGAAGCCGGGGGCGAGGGTAGAATCTGGAATGAACGTTCATTCCAAGTGAGGTCGTATGAATTCTCAAAAGCGCGAGGATATCCTGACGGCGGCTCTGGGGCTGGTTTCGCAACATGGCTTTCATGGCACATCCATGGCGATGATCGCGGCCGCGGCCAACAGCGGCGCGGGGACGATCTATAACTATTTCGCCAGTAAAGACGATTTGATGCGTGCGTTGTTCGTCCAGATCAAGCAAGAATTTGTACAGAGAGTCCTGGATGGCGTCACGGCGCAGATGCCTTTGCGGGTGCGTTTTTACCGGATGTGGCGCAATATCATCCTGTATTACATTCAGTATCCGGATCGGGTGGCTTTTGCCCAGCAGTTTCACTATTCTCCCTATTTCGACCAGGCCAGCCTGGATTTTGTCAACCAGAGCATGGCATCCATCGTCCAGCCTTTTGCGGCGGCCATGCGCCAGGGTTGGGTGAAGAGCATGCCTTTGCCGGTGCTCGAGGCGTTTACCCTGGATGTGGCTACCTCGCTGGCCCGCCGGCACATCAAAGGAGAATTGCGGGTGGACGACGACTTAATCGATCGTACGGCTGAGATGTGTTGGGCAGCTATCTGTACCGGTAAAGCGGAGCAAGAGGTATAAAATGCAAAATTTGTCGACGGTTGCGCTGGTGTATTGCGAGCGCTATCAATTGGATGAGGTTCGCCAGGCGGTCAAGACCGGGCTGGGGCTGTTGGGTGGGGTGGAGCAGTTTGCCCGCCCGCAAGAAAAGATTCTGGTCAAGGCCAACATGCTGGTGGGCGACAAACCCGAGCGGTGTATTGGCCCGCATCCGCTGGTGTTTCAGGCGGTGCTGGAACAGTTTCAGGCGAGTGGGGCGCAGGTCGCTTTTGGCGATTCGCCCGGTTTTGGCAGCCCGCGTGCCGCCGCCCGCCAGGCCGGGCTGCTGGCGGTGGCCGACGAACTGGGGGTACCGTTGGCCGATTTTGAAACGCCGGTTACCCGTTCGTTCCCTGAAGGACATTTGATCAAGCAGTTTACCATCGCTCGCGATGTGTTGGAAAGCGATGGGTTGATCAGCCTGTGCAAATTGAAAAGCCACGCTCTGACGCGCGTCACAGGCGCCATCAAGAACCAGTTTGGCTGTATCCCCGGGGTGCTCAAGGCCGAGTTTCACTCACGGCTGCCGACCGCCGATCTGTTTGCACAGATGCTGGTTGACCTGACCGCTTTTCTCAAGCCGCGCCTGTATATCATGGACGGGATCATTGGCATGGAGGGCAACGGGCCGCGCAACGGTACGCCGCGCCCGATGCACGTCCTGCTCTTCTCGCTCGATCCGGTGGCGCTGGACGCTACAGTGTGCCGCATGGTCCATCTGGATGAGGGCCTGGTCGAACCGCTTACCTATGGGAATGCCTGGGGCCTGGGTTCCAGCCAGGACGTCACCATCCTGGGTGAGCCGCTCGCCCGTTTTGAGGCGCCGGATTTTGAGGTCAACCGCTCGCGGGCCAGCACCAGCACCAATATTGGCTGGCTGACGAACAGTTTTCTGCGCAATCATTTTTCGCCGCGCCCGGTGATTCTGACGGAACGGTGTACGCGCTGTGGACGCTGCGAGCAGGTGTGCCCGGCCCAACCCAAGGCGCTGCGCTGGCAGGACGACAGGAAGTCTCCGCCGGTGTACCATTACGATGATTGTATCCGCTGTTATTGCTGCCAGGAACTTTGCCCGCACGAAGCGATCACGGTGAAGGTGCCTGTGCTGGGGCGGCTGCTGCGCCGGTGATGTTATGCCCGACAGGCGCGTTTTTAGCCGTTGAGCCGCTGCAGCATTTCCTCGGGGGTGATGCCCAGCCGCTGGCACAATTCATCCTGTAAGGCGTTGAGGCGCGGCAGGCATTGCTCGAGCGGGGCGTCGGCGATTTGATAGCGTTGGCGCAGGGCGGCGATGCGCTCTTCCAGGCCGGCGATGGCGGCGCCCTCGACCAGTTTGTCGGCCAGGTAGACCAGTTTTTGTTCCCAGGTGTACGGCTGGCGTTTTTCGTCCAGCAGGTTGAAGAGCATGTGGCGGCGGGCGATTTCGGCCAGTTCGGGTTGATCGTTGAGCAGCAGCCAGCGGGCGGCGGCCTCGCCGTGGTCGTATTCACTGCGCCGGGCGGTCAGTTTGGCCAGGTCGTGCAGCAGGCCGCCGCGGTGGGCGAGGATCGGGTCGACCTCTTCGCCGGTGGAGCGCAGCCAGACGGCCAGCAGATAAGCCACACTGGCTACGGCCTGGACGTGGCCCCACAGGCCGGGAGCGGTGCTCTGGTCGATCACCCAGTGCTGGCAGGTTGGCCAGTCGGGGATTTTGAGGCGGTGTAATGCATCCGGCAATTGGGCGAGGTGGACGATTTCGGTATTGTGCACCGGCAGCCCGCCGGGACAGGCGATGCGGTGGGGGTTATACCAGATCGCCGGCCAGTGCATCTGGCGTGCTCCAAGCACATCGGCGTAATAATGGTCGCCGATCATGACCACCTGACGATGGCACGCGCCCGTCAGGCGTTCGAGCGCTTCGTAGAAGCGCCCTTCGGGTTTGCGCGCTTTTAGCTCGTGCATGGTGTAGATGTCGTCGATGTAGCCGTCTAACCCCACACGCTCGAAGGCGGCGCGAATTTGCTCGGCGGTGGAAGCTTCGGCGTTCGTTGCCACCACAATACGATAGCGCCCGTGCAGACTTTGCAGCGCTTCCAGGCTGCCGGGAATGGCGTCGACCTTTGGCCAGTACAGCATGGGGCCGTCGTATTGTGGGTAATTGACCATCAACGTGTCGCCCCAATCGAACACCAGGGTGGTCAGCTGTTCATTTTGTGGTGAATTAAGTGGATTTTGTATGGATTGCATGCTTTTATTTCCCTGCCGATTCATCTACGAAATAGGATGTTCGATTCTAAAAGATTTTCCTCGGAGAGGCAATTTTATCATTGGGTTGTGCGAACGATGGGTCTGGTAGATACGCCCGGTTTGGATTTATGCTGTGGTGCCGGAGGTTTCGTTCAGCTCAGGGGCGGCAACGCGTTCGCCTTGTTTGAAGATGACCGGTAGCAGCGGCAACGCCAGCAGGTTGAGAGCGGCGATGAGCGCAAAGGTGGGGCGATAAGAGATGGTATCGACCAGCGCGCCGCTGAGCGCCAGCCCGATGCCTGTGCCTACATTGGCGATGGCCATCAGAATGGAAAACATAGAGGCGGCGATGCGCGGATCGGTGGACTGCATGGAGATGGCGAAGTAAACGGTTTCGTAATAACCAAAGGCCAGACCAAAGAGGGCCACCAGCGGCCAGGCGAGCAGCGGGCCGGAAATGAGCGCCAGGGCAGCGATGGAGAACATGGCGACCAGGGCGGCCAGCTGCACCGAACGCTTTTGTCCGATGCGGTCGGTCAGGCGCCCGCCGCTCAACCCGCCCAGTACCACGCCAACGCCCCACACGGTGGTGAACAGGCCGGCGGTGGGCAGGTCGATATGGTATTCGGCCTGTAAGAAGGGGTTGAGGATCTGACTGGCTGCGTTGATGACCAATGAGTACAGCGCTCCAAGCAGCCCCAGGGTAATGATGGGGGCATAGGTGAAGGCGCCGAAGGCGCGCCATTCAAATTTTTGCCCGGCCGGGCGTTGGGTCTCGTGCACCTGTAAGACAAAGAAGATGGGCAGCAGCGTGAGGACGGCCAGCAGCCAGAAGACCATGGCCCACGAACCGTTTTGCGCCACCAGGCCGATGATGCCTGAAATGATCACCACGCCGAGGGCGCGCCCGCCGACCATGATGCCCTGAATGGTGCCTTCTTCTTCGGCGGGGGTGGTGTCCAGGGCCAACCCATCGGTACAGGTATCGTAGAGGGCCATGCCCATCATCATCGATAAGGCGGCCAGGGCGTAGAGCCAGAACTGGCGGCCGGGATCGATGGCCGGAACGAGGGCCAGGATGGCGGCCTGGATCAACAGGCCAATCACAATATAGGGTTTGCGGTGCCCCCAGCCCAGCAGATTGACCCGGTCACTGAGCATGCCCAGGAAGATTTTGATGACGAAAGGCGCCAGGCTCAGGCCGGCCAGTATCCCAATCTGGCGCATAGACACGCCGAAGGACAACAAATACAGGGCGTTGAGGGCGGTGAAATAACTCATCACGGCCCCCTGGGCAAAATAGAGCAAGGCGAACATGGCGTAGCGGGCGGTTCTGGACATGGCGAGCTCCTATGGGCAGTTGAGCGATTATTCCGTTTGGGCGGGCAGCAGCGGTTCGGGCAGATATTCCTTACAGGTCGGGTAGTCTTCCTTAAACACACATACCAGGCGATAGCCGTTATCAAAACGGACGACAATGGGAATGGGTGGCGTACCCACCATATAAACCATGCGCTGGGTATCCTCCCAGGCGAGCGTGTACTGTGGGGTGGCATACTGGCGGAAGTGGTGCATGTCTTCGCCGCTGAGTGGGCCGGGCAGGTCTGCCTCAGTCTGGACCGCCAGACCCTCGCTCAGGTATTCGTGCATGTGGGCCAGCGCATTGCGCACCGGAGTGGGGTAGAGGGTCATGGTGCCGGCCAGGATGGCGATGCCTTCCAGGGCCAGCAGCAGGCGGATGCGTTGCCAGTGATAGAACGGCAGGCGGCGTTGTTCGTTGTAAATCTCGGTGGCCCAGCGCAGCAGCAGGGCCACGGGCAGGAGCAGCATGGTGATGAGCAGTAAACCGGTGCCCTGGCAGAGCAGGTCGACTTCGGCGGTTGCGTTGGGCAGCCCCCGGATGCCATTATACAGGGCGGATAACAGCGTCCAGATGACTGCCGCGGTCAACGCGCCGAGCCCAACGCCGCGTTGCAGCTCGCTGCCCCAGTTGGTGATGAGCCCGGCCAGTGCGCCGCTTAAGAGGCCAATGCCGATTTCCAGCAAGTCGTCTGGGGCAAGATAGAGGGGAAGCCTGGCCAGGGCGATGGGGTTTACCAGCAGGATGCTCACAGAGAGCAGCGTGCCGGCGACGGCGCCGGCCAACATCCCGGACAGCCGGCGCCGTCTGGGGGTGATGAGCATTGGCTGCATTTTGGGTTGACTGGCAACCTGGCGTAGATACTGGCTGATTCTGGCGTCTGGGGGAGGGGGCTGTGTGTCCATCGTGTTCCTGTCCGCTATGAAACGCGATTACCGTTCTGCATCGGCGTCGACCAGGATGATATCCAGGCTGTAGAGCAGCGACATGGCTTCGGGCAGCGAGAACTTTGTCTTTTTGAGGGTATTGAGGCTGGCGGGGATGGTGTAATTGCTGGCGCCGCTGAAATCGGCTTCGGTCAGGTTGGTGTGGATGAAACGGCTGGCGGAGAAATCGCTGTGGGTACACAGCGACTGGCTGAGGTTGGCGTCGGTGAAATCCACTTCGCGGGCAACGCAGCGGGTGAGGGTGGTCTTTTTCATGTCCAGGCCGGAGAAGGTGGAAAGGTTGAGGATACAATCGACAAAGTCGGCATGATGGACGAAGCGATTGCGGCTCCAGGTGGTGTCGGTCCAGTTGACGCCGATCAGGCGGCAATGTTCAAAGCGGGTGTTGGTGAAGGAACTATCTTTGAGTTTGACCAGGCTCAGGTCGCAATCTTTAAAGGTGCAGTGGCTGAACTGGCAGGACTGGAAGAAAGTTTCGTTGAAGGCGCAGCGCAAAAAGGTACAATCGTTAAAGATGACCGCCTGCAGGTGGTCGTCCTTCTGGGTGATGCCCTTAAGCTCCTGGGCGCTGTATTCGTCATGCGAACGGAGGGTGTTCATAAATGGAATGGCTCCAGGGATGGGATGTGTGGGACAACGGGGATCCAGGGTTATGCTACCACAACTGGCCTTTTTGGGGGTGTTTTGCGCAGAAATCGTTGTGGAAGCGGGGAGCGGTGCAAGTTGTATGGGCGAAATTGGGCGCCTGCAAGGCAAAAACCCGGATGTTATGGTATCATCTGTACAGCTTGCGTTGGGGTGAATGGTTGCATTTGATTCACACTCAACGATCTTACCCAAGAGATTTGTAGAACAAGAGCCTATGGAATCGGAAAACACAGCTACCCCCTCCTGGTTGGACCGTTCGCTGGCGACGGTAACGCCACGCCTGACGCTTGAGATGCTGCTGGTGATCGTCATTTTGATCCTGACGGTAGTCAGCCGTTTCTATGGAATCGATCACCGTGTGATGGCGCATGATGAAGTTAACCATGTGGTGCCGGCCTTTGATCTGTATTCGGGTCGCGGGTACAGTTATGACCCGGTAACACATGGACCGTTGCAGTTCCACCTGCTGGCTTTCTCTTTCTTCCTGTTGGGCGACAGCGATCTCAGCGCCCGCATGCCGGCAGCGTTGTTCAGTATTGCCACGGTGGCGGTGGTGTTGTTTGCCTTCCGGCGCTACCTGGGACGGACCGGGGCGTTGATTGCCGGGTTCCTGTTCCTGGTCTCACCGTATATGCTGTTTTACGGGCGCTACACGCGCAACGAAGTATTCATCGTCTTGTGGGGGGTGCTGACGATCTATTCGGTGCTGCGTTATCTGGAGAAGGGCGACAAGTTCTCGTTATATCTGTTAACGATCACTTCGGCGCTGCACTTTACCGATAAGGCGACCGCGTTCATCTTTACGGCGCAGATTTTGATCTTCCTGGCGTTTGTGTTTGTGGATCGCATGCTGCGCCATCGTTGGCCGACGGATGGGGCGCGCACGTTGTTCCTGGTGTACGTCTTTGTCGCGCTGCTGCTGTTGTTTGGGGCGTTGGGTGGAGCGGTGTGGAGCGCCTCGCAGCCGGTGCCCGTGACGCCTACCCCGGCGCCGGAGGGTGTGCAGGGCCCCCTGCCCAGCCCAACGAGCGCAGAGGCTGCACCGGCGTTGTTTTCTACGTTTGGCACGGTCGAGATCGTCTTGTTGATCGTGCTTGCGGCGGCGGCGGTGGTGGGGGTGATGGCGATCGTCACCCTGATCGCGAACCTGGGTGTGCGTATGATCCGCACCGACCGGGCGTTTGACATGATCGTGGTGTTGTTTACCCTGGTTATGCCGCAGCTCAGCCCGATTGTGGTCAAGCTGATGCGCGCCAATCCGCTGGATTACAGTCCTGAAGGGATGTGGCGCACGGGACTGGTCATCGGTGTCCTGGCCCTGGCGGCGATTGTTATTGGCATCTGGTGGCGCGGTGGCCTGTGGATCAAGCAGGCGGTCATTTTCTATGCCATTTTTATCGTGTTGTACAGCACGTTCTTTACCAACGGGCGCGGCGTGTTCATGGGGCTGGTGGGGTCGTTGGGTTACTGGATGTCGCAACAGGGGGTGGAGCGTGGCAGCCAGCCGTATTACTACTATGCGCTGATCCAGATTCCGATCTACGAATACCTGGCGGCGCTGGGGGCGTTGTTGGCGCTCTATCTGGGCATTCGCCACAACCGCCTGGCGCAGGCCCCCAACCTGGCCCCGGCTTACGAGCCGCTGCCCATCCCCGAGCAGCCAGAGGAGCCGAATTTGCAGGAGAGGGTCGAAGCGGACTCTGTCAATGGCGAAATGCCCGTCGAACAGCCGTACGGCAACCGCCTGCCGGTGCTGATTTTACTGCTGTACTGGTCGCTGTTCAGCCTGGTTTCGTTCAGCGTAGCGGGCGAGAAGATGCCCTGGTTGACCACCCACATTGCCATGCCGATGCTGCTGGCCAGCGGCTGGGCGTTGGGGTATGTGGTGGACACCACTCCCTGGAAGAAGCTGGCCAACCCGGAGGGGCTGGGTACCATCCTGCTGCTGCCGGTGTTTTTTGCCAGTGCGGCCGGGTTTATGGGCAGTGTATTGGGCGCCACGCCGCCTTTTGCCGGCAATACGCTGGAGCAATTACAGGCGACGAGCGCCTTCCTGATTTCGGCGTTGGGGATGGCGGGCAGCGCGGCCGGGTTGTTGTATCTCTTGCGCAGTTGGACGGCCGGCAACATTTTACGCCTGTTGACGCTGACCTTTTTTGGCGTGCTGGCCGTTCTGACGGCGCGCACGGCTTATAAGGCGGCGTATATCAATCAAGATAACGCTACTGAGTTTTTGGTGTATGCGCACGCCCCCTACGGCCCGAAGGAAATTCTGGCGCAGGTGGAAGAGATTTCGCGGCGCACGACGCGCGGGCTGGATATCGAGGTGGCCTACGACAACGATTCGCTCTACCCCTACTGGTGGTACATGCGCCACTATCCCAACCATCGCTGGTTTACCGACAAACCGACCCGTGACTTGCGCACCGCGCCGATCATTGTGGCGGGCGAGGGTAATTACGCCAAGCTGGAGCCAATCGTGCGCAACGAGTACATACAGTACGAGTATCTGCGTATGGTGTGGCCGATGCAGGATTACTGGGATCTGACCTGGGAGCGGGTAAGCAACGCCTTTAGCGATCCCCGCATGCGCGAGGCGTTGTGGGACATCTGGCTGAACCGGGATTATAAGCTGTACGCCGAGGTGACCGGCAAGAAGGATTTGACCCTCGAAGACTGGCAGCCGAGTAACCGTTTCCGCCTGTATATTCGCAAAGATGTGCTGGCGCAGATGTGGAATTATGGCGCCGCCCCGGCGGCGAGCAGCGAGGTGGAGGCCGATCCATACGAGAAGAAGATGTTGGCGCTGGCGCCTGATCGGATGGTGGTGCCGCTGGATACGAGCGGTATGTTCCAGGCGCCGCGGGGTGTGGCAGTGGCGGCGGATGGCAGCCTGTATGTGGCCGACTCGCGCAACCATCGCATCGTGCACTTGAACGCACAGGGCGAGGTTTTGCACACCTGGGGCACTTTTGGCCAGACGGTTGAAAGTCAGCCGGCGCCTCCGGGCGGGCAGTTCAACGAGCCGTGGGGTGTGGCGGTTGCGCCGGATGGCTCGGTGTACGTGACCGACACCTGGAACCACCGCGTGCAGAAGTTCTCGGCCGAGGGCAATTTCCTCACCATGTGGGGACGCTTTGGCCAGGCCGAGACGCCGGATGCTTTCTGGGGGCCGCGCGGCATTGCGGTGGATAAGGATGGGCGCGTGTATGTGGCCGATACCGGCAATAAACGGATCGCTATCTTTAACGGCAATGGTGAGTTTGTGACCCAGTTTGGTTCGGTAGGGATGGACCCCGGTCAGTTTGACGAGCCGGTGGGTGTGGCGGTCTCCGCGACAGGTTGGGTGTATGTTGCCGATACCTGGAACCAACGCATCCAGGCTTTTGCGCCGACCGAAGACGCTCTCAGCTTCCTGCCGATCAAGCAGTGGGAAGTCTCTGCCTGGATCGGTCAGTCGTTGGAGAACAAGCCGTTTATCAGCGTGGACGCACAGAGCAACGTATACATTCCGGATCCCGAGGGGCTGCGCATCTTGCAGTTCGACAGCGAGGGCCAGTTCGTACGCGGTTGGGGGCTGGCAACGGAAGGCTTTGAGGGGCTGGGGATTGTCAACGGCGTTGCCGCCGACCCGGCGGGCGGCGTCTGGGTGAGCGACTCGGAAAACAACCGCTTGTTGCACTTCAGCCTGCCACAATAGGTCGCGGCCTTTTGAATGAAAAACGATCGCTCCCCGGATGTGACGCCGGGGAGCGATTTATTTTTTGTGGGATTGGGGGTGTTCAGTCTTTGACTTCGTCGTGGAAAACCAGGCTGAGGACGATGCTGACGAAGCTGGTGATCAGCGCTCCCAACAGGGCCGGCCAGAAACCGTCTACGGTGAACCCGACGCCAAAGTTGGTGCCGATAGCGCCAGCCAGGTAGAACATGAGGGCGTTAATCAACAGGGTGCCCAGGCCGAGGGTGAGGATGATCAGCGGACAGGTCAGGACGGTCAACAGCGGCTTGAGCAGGGCGTTGACCACGCCGAAGATAAGAGCGAGCCAGACGAAAGACAGCCAGTTGGTGCTCTGTGGGGTGATGCCGTTGCCGTTGAGCAGGGCGACGGCAACGTAGAGGGCCACGGCATTGATCGCCAGGCGGAACAGAAATTTACGCATGAGAGGCTCCTTTTGCAGAACGCCTGCGTTCAGAATGGACGGCAGGCCAGGTATGGTTTTATTTGTAGCTATATACGAAAAAGCAGGCCGGTGGTTGCGCCCTCAGAACAGGTGTGGGTCGTAACGCACTTCCATCCAGATCAGGGTGTTGAGCGCTTCGAAACCGCAATCGTGAAAAGCCTGGATGCCCTGGCCGGCCGGGTAGTTGGTCGATAACGGGCGACGGGTTTCCAGGCGGCGGCGGGCGTAATCCAACAGGGCGTGCAGGGCGATATCCTGGTGTTGCGGGTTGGGGGCCAGCCACAGGGTGTCGCTGTACAGTCGCCCGGGCTCCCAGGAAAGCAGGCCGAGCAGTTCGTCGCCGCGCCGGGTGGCCACGTGGGTGAGCGATTCCTGGTAAAACAGGCGCATGATCCAGCCCCACAGGCTGGGCGCAAAGCGCCCCGGTATAAAAGAGAGATTCCAGGCGACGTAAGGCGGGTAGACGGCGCTCAACCATTGCTGGTGGCGGCGCCAGTCCTGCTTGTGACGTGGGCCGATTTCAGCCGGCGGGGGCGGCGTGCCGGGCTGGTAGGGCGGAGCGAAGACGCTCTGCCAGGTGGTGCGCCGGGCGCGCTCGACAAAGCCGAGCGAGCGGTAGAGCTGGTGGGCGGCTTCGTTATCGTCGCGCACCTGCAACCAGGCGGCGGCGGCGCCGTGGCTGTGCACGTGTTCCAGGGCGGTCTGAGTGAGCTGGCGGGCGATGCCGCGCCGGCGGTAAGCCGGGTGGACGGCGACGTTGGCGATCAGGTAGATCCAGCGCGAGTGGTAGTAGAAGGGAATCAAGCTCAAATTGCCGACCAGGCGCTGATCCTCTTCCCAGACGTAACCATGCAGCGGGATGGAGACGTTTTCACCGGCGCCTGGCAACCAGTGCAGATAGCGCGTGTCGTTGGCGGCGCGGCGGATATGGCGGATATAGTCGCGCCCATCGGCATCCAGTGTGCGGGCAAAGCACAACTCGATCAGGTCGGCCACGCCGTGCAGGTCACGGCGCACATCCAACGGGCGGACAAAGGAACGGGAAGCTTCGGTGAGATCCATAAACGACATCATACCGGATTAATTGTACACCGGGAGCTTTTATTTGACAGCCGGGGAGTTGCTTTTGATTCTGGTGGGATTGTTGTAGCAGGTTGATTTGGAAAAATTTGACATGCCGCCGCGGAAAGGATACAATGCGGTTGTCATGACGAGTCTGATTCTGGCGGGGCGCCGTGCGGTGGTCCGTTAATTACAGGGAGTGTTGCGATGACTGAGCAGGCAGTAGAACGTATTTTGATTTACAATGCCCATGTGTATACCCCCACTCAGGAATGGATGCCCGGGTGGGTCTTGACCGAGGGGCGGGTGATTCGTTGGATGGGGCCGGGAGCGGCGCCCGAATTTGCCCCCGATGGGGTGACGCGTAAAATTGACGCCGGCGGGATGAACCTGCTGCCGGGTTTTATTGATTTGCACGTTCACGGCGGGGTGGGGTATGAGGTGATGGACGCCTCGCTGGAAGGATTGCGGCGCATGGCGCAATTCTATGCGCGCCACGGCGTGACCGGTTTCCTGGCCACCACCTGGGCGGCGACGCCCGAGGCGCTGCGCAAAGTGTTGGATACCCTGGACGGTCAGGTCGGGCGTATTCCCGGTGGGGCGTCGTTGTTGGGTGTGCATCTGGAAGGACCGTTCCTCAACCCGGTGCGTTCGGGGGCGCAGGCGCCGCAGTTGATCCGCCGCGCCAGCCCGGAAGAGGCGCTGGATTACCTGGAGACCGGGCTGGTGCGCCTGGTGGCGCTGGCGCCCGAGTTTCCTGAGAACCTGTGGCTGGCGGATGAGTGCGTGCGCCGCGGCATCACCGTATCGGCGGCGCACACCACGGCGACCTTTGACCAGATGGCCGAAGCGATCCGGCACGGCGTGCGCCAGGTGACGCACTGTTTCAACGCCATGACGGCGCTGGGACACCGCGAACCGGGCACAGTTGGGGCGGCGCTGCATTTCCCCGAGATTCGCTGCGAGTTGATCGCCGACAATATCCACGTTCACCCGGCGGCGCAGCGCATCGTCTATCGTTGTAAAGGCGCCGAGGGGATTCTCCTGGTGACGGATGCGATCCGCGGCGCGGGGCTGCCGGATGGGGAATATCCGATTGACGATCGTACGGTGGTGCTGCGCGACGGCGCCGTACGCCTGCCGGATGGCACCCTGGCGGGCAGCGCGCTGACGATGGATCGGGCGTTGGGCAACTTTACCCGGGCCAGCGGACAGTCGTTAGGGGCAGTCTGGCGGGCGAGCAGCCTGAATGCTGCGCAGGCGATCGGCGTTTCGCAGCGTAAGGGCAGCCTGGAAGCAGGCAAGGACGCCGATTTGGTACTGTTGGACGATCAATTTAACGTGTTGTTGACCGTAGCGGAAGGCGAAATCATCCCTCTGGGTTAACCGGCGCCGGGTTCATATGTATTTCTAATATGATTCGGGCTGTCTGTTAATACGGGCGATGCTATAATGATGGCTGGAGTACCAATCGCCTCCATAAGGATAGACGACTATGATGAGATTCGATCGATTTACCGAACGCGCTCAAGAAGCTGCGCAGCGCGCTGCGGAAATCATTCAGCGCTACGGGCATAACCAGATTGACACCGAGCACATCCTGCTGGCGCTTATTGAGCAGCCGCAAGGGGTTATTACCCAGATTTTAGAGATCTTAAAGGTGGATGCCAATGCCCTGGCCGAACGCCTGGATTACATTTTGCGCACCAGTCCGAAGGCCAGTATTTTTGGCGGTGGGGCCGGGCAGATTTTCATCACGCCGCGGGTCAAGCGCATCATCGACCTGGCAAACGAAGAGGCCAGCCGTTTAAAGGACGAGTATATTTCCACCGAGCATATTTTCCTGGCGATTCTGTCGGAGCGCAACACGCCGGCGGCGCGTCTTTTGGAAGGGGCCGGCGTGACCCGTGAGCGGGTGAACGACGCCATCTTGCAGTTGCGCGGCGGGCAGCGGGTGACCGACCCACAGGCCGAGACGCGCTACCGCACGCTGGAAAAATACTCGCGCGACCTGACCCAGTTGGGGCGCGAGGGCAAGCTCGATCCGGTCATCGGTCGTGATACCGAGATCCTGCGGGTGATGCAGATCCTTTCGCGGCGCACCAAGAATAATCCGGTGTTGATCGGCGAGGCCGGCGTGGGCAAGACTGCCATCGTCGAAGGGCTGGCGCAGAAGATCGCCGCCAACGATGTGCCGGAAATTCTGATCGGCAAGCGGGTGGTATCGCTCGATCTGGGCGCCATGATCGCCGGTTCGCGTTTCCGTGGCGAGTTTGAAGAACGCCTCAAGGCCGCCATCGAAGAGGTGCAGCGTTCGGAAGGGGAGATCATCCTCTTTATCGATGAACTGCACACGGTGGTGGGCGCCGGAGCAGCCCAGGGCGCCATGGACGCCTCGAACATGCTCAAGCCGGCGCTGGCGCGCGGCGAATTGCAATGCGTGGGCGCCACCACACTGGACGAGTATCAAAAATATATTGAGAAAGACTCGGCGCTGGAGCGCCGTTTTGCGCCGGTGTACGTCGACGAGCCGAGCATCGAGGATACCATCCAGATGCTCAAGGGGCTGCGCGATCGTTACGAGGCGCACCACAAGGTGCATTTCTCGGACGCAGCGTTGGTGGCGGCGGCGCGCCTGTCTTCGCAGTACGTGACCGACCGCTATTTGCCGGATAAGGCCATTGACCTGGTGGACGAGGCGGCGGCCAAACTGCGTGTGGCGTTGTATTCGCTGCCGGCGGATCTCAAGGAACGCAAGAGCGAGATCGACCGCATGACGGCTGAAGAGGAACAGGCCGGGTTGGAACGGGATTACGAACGGGCGGCGCGCAAGAAGGCCGAACGGCTGCGCCTGCAAACCGAGTTCGAAGAACTGCGCGATCGCTGGGAAGCCGAGCACAAGCTGGACGAGGTGGTGGACGTTAACGACATCGCCGAGGTGGTGGCGCAGTGGACCGGCATCCCGCTCAGTCAGATGATGGAGACCGAGGCCGAAAAGCTGCTGCACATGGAAGAGCGTCTGCACGAGCGCATCATCGGCCAGGACGAGGCCCTGCACGCCATCTCGGACGCCATCCGCCGGGCGCGCTCGGGCCTGAAGGATCCCCGCCGGCCGATTGGGTCGTTTATCTTCATTGGCCCCTCGGGCGTGGGTAAGACCGAACTGGCCAAGGCGCTGGCAGACTTCATGTTTGGCGACGAAGAGGCGCTGGTGCGCATGGATATGAGCGAATATCGCGAGCAGCACACCGTTTCACGCCTGTTTGGCGCTCCGCCTGGATATGTGGGTTACGAAGAGGGTGGGCAGTTGACCGAGGCCGTGCGGCGCCGCCCATACCGGGTGATCCTGTTCGACGAGATTGAAAAGGCGCACCCTGAGGTGTGGAACTCGTTGTTGCAGATTCTGGACGACGGTCGCCTGACCGACGGGCAGGGACGGGTGGTCGATTTCCGCAACACGGTGTTGATCATGACCAGCAACCTGGGCACCGAGTTTGTGCGCCGGGGCGGGACGTTGGGTTTCCTGCCGGGCAGCGAGAGCGACGAGGACCGCCAGGAGAAAGACAAGATCGAAAAGGCGCTCAAGAGCACCTTCCGGCCCGAGTTTCTCAATCGCATCGATGAGATCATCATGTTCTCGCCGCTCAGCGAGGAACAGATGCTCAACATCGTGGATTTGCAGATGAAAGAAGTGCAGCAGCGCATGCAGGAGCACGGTTTGAACGTAGAACTGACCGCTCGGGCGCGCCAGTGGCTCTCACAGGTCGGCTTTGACCCGGCCTTTGGGGCCCGCCCGCTGCGCCGGGCGCTGCAAAAACACGTGGAAAGTCCACTGTCGATCAGCCTGCTCTCGGGCCAGTTTGTGAACGGCGATACGGTGGTGGTGGATCTTGGCGACGAGAAGCAAATCGTGTTTCGCAAGGCTGAAAATTCTGCCGGGCAGCCCAGCCGGGCTGCGGCGCCGGCAGACGCAGCCATCGTATAAATTTTTGATGATAAGGTGTGGCGGTATCGCAAGATGCCGCCACACCTTATGATTCGCGCAGGCGCTTATGTCCCCTTCGAATGAATTACCGCTCAACCAGATTCTACAGGGAAATTGCATCGATTTGCTGGCCACCCTACCGGATAAGTCGGTGGATTTGATCTTTGCCGACCCGCCGTATAACCTGCAATTGCAGCAGGAGTTGTACCGCCCGAACATGACGCTGGTGGACGCGGTAGACGATGAGTGGGATCGTTTCAGTAGTTTTGAGGCGTACGATGAGTTTTCGCGGCAGTGGTTGAGCGCCTGCCGGCGTGTGCTCAAGGATACGGGCACGATCTGGGTGATCGGTTCTTACCACAATATCTTTCGTATCGGCGTGATTATGCAGGACCTGGGTTTCTGGTTCCTCAACGATATTGTATGGGTTAAGACCAACCCGATGCCCAATTTCCGCGGGGTGCGTTTTACCAACGCCCACGAGACGTTGATCTGGGCCTGTAAGCAAAAGGGGGCGCGCTATACCTTCAATCACTACGCCATGAAGAACGCTAACGACGGTTTGCAGATGCGCAGTGATTGGACGCTGCCGATTTGTTCAGGCAAGGAGCGGGTGCGCCAGAATGGTAAGAAGGCGCATCCGACGCAGAAACCCGAGGCGTTATTGTACCGGGTGATTCTGGCCTCGAGCAGCCCGGGGGACGTGGTGCTGGATCCTTTCTTTGGCACGGGGACGAGCGGGGCGGTGGCCAAGAAGCTGCACCGGCGTTGGATCGGTATCGAGAAAGAGGATCGTTACGTGGAGGTGGCGCACAAACGCATTGAAGGCGTGGTGCCGGAGTTGTTTGATACGATCACAATGGATGTGCGCGGCAAAAAACGCTCGGAACCGCGTATCCCGTTTGGCAGCCTGTTGGAAAATGGCCTGCTGGCTCCGGGGCAAATGCTCTATTTTCGCCGGGACCGCGGCCGGGCCGGGCGGGTCAAGCCGGACGGGCAGATTATGCTGGCCGATTTCGAGGGCTCGATCCACCGCGCCGGTTCACACCTGATGGGCGGCAGCCCGTGTAACGGTTGGGAGCACTGGTATTATGAGAGCGGCGATGGCGAATTGCGCCCGATCGACGACCTGCGCCAACTGATACGCCAGGAACAGGTGGAGGACGAGGCGCCGCTTTTATTTCACTGATCGATGGCGAGATGGGCGGGATGGTATATACTTAAGACATGCCTCCTCAACGTGAGCAGATCATTGCGGTATTGAAAACAGCCGGCCCTTTTAAAAAGCTTAGCGACGAGCAACTGGGCCGGGTGGTGGATGCAATGGGCGCACCGGTCGAGGTGGCGGCCAACGAGGTGATTTACCAGCAGGGGGAACGGGGGGGCTATTTTTATTGCATCTATGAGGGCCGGGTGCGGCTCAGCCGCTATGAAAGCGAACGAGAATTGAGCGTGGCGCTGTACGGCAAGGGGGACCTGTTTGGGCACGAGGTGTTAGGGGTGTCCGAGTACCGCCACGCAAAGGCCACGGCGCTGGAGAGTGGTGTATTGCTGCGTTTCTCGCTGGATGTGCTGACCGCGCTGGCGCTGGATATTTTGCCGCTCAACCAGGCGTTGGGGCAGGAACGCAGCAGCTTCGCTTTGTTCTTGCAGACGCCGCTGGATTGGCTCAACCCGGACGAAACAGTGTATTACATCACCCGCAAGCACACTATTTTTTTACAGGTGGCGCTGGCCATGCCGGTGGCGGTCACGCTGTTTTCGGTTCTGGTCGGGCTGTTGTTTTTGTCGATGGGCATGCAGGGTTCGGCCTTGCTCGTGACGGTCGTCCCAATCGTGATCGCCGTTCTGTGGGGTATCTGGCTGTACATCGATTGGGCCAACGATTATTACGTGATCACCAACCAGCGGGTGCTGTATCAGGAACGGGTGGCGCTGTTGTACGACAGCCGTCAGGAAATCCCGTTGGATGCGGTGCTTTCTACCACCCTGCAAACCAGCCAGTGGGGGCGCTGGTTTGGATATGGCAACGTGATCGTCAAGAGTTACACCGGCACGATCCGGATGCCACGCATTGGGATGCCCGATTTTTTCATCCAGATGCTGGATACGATGCGCGGCCGGGCCAACGTGCTGCGGGCGCGTGAAGAACGGCTGGTATTACAGAATGCGCTGCGCAAGAAACTGGGTTTGAGCCCGATGTCGATGAGTTCGTCCTCGCCGGCGGCGCAGCCGGCGACCAAAAAGGCGGCGGCGAAAGCGGCCGGCCCGTTGGCGTCGCTGTTTGCCATGCGCATGGAGAAGGCCGGCACAATCATCTATCGCACGCATGTTGTGTTGATGCTGAAAAAGACGCTGCTGCCCAGTCTGGCGATCCTGGCGATCTTTTCCATTCCGGTGCTGAGGTTGATGGGGTATTTTGCTTTCCTGTCGGTTGGGGCGGTGATTGCGCTGGCGTTCGTGTTGTTCCTGTTTGCCTTTGTCTGGTGGTTTTATTATTATCTGGACTGGCGCAACGATTTGTACATCATCGCGTCCGACCAGCTCATGGATTTGTATAAAAAGCCGTTGGGGAAAGAAGTCAAGCTGTCGTCGCCGATCAAGAATATCATCAGTATCGAGTATTCGCGGCCGACGATCATCAATCAGCTTTTTAATTATGGGACAGTGTTCATCAAGGTGGGTGAGGCAACGTTCACCTTCAATAATGTGCCCAACCCTTCTGAGGTGCAGCGCGAGATCTTTAACCGTTTTATCGAAGTGACCTACCGCGAAAAACAGAACACCATGCTGGCCGAGCGCCAGTTGATCACCGATATGCTCGAACTGTATCATTCGGTGGTGGAGCAGGAGCGTAAGGCCAGCAGTTCGTCCCCACCGGCGGCAAATTAACGGTAAAATTGGGGCACAACGACTACCGGTACGTCATTTGGATGGAGTAAGGATATGGCAATTCGTGAGATTGTAACCCTGCCGCACCCCGTATTGCGGCGTAAGGCGCATAAGGTGACCAGCTTTGATAAGGATTTTCAGGCGCTGGTGGAGGATATGATTGAGACACTGCGGCAGGCCCCGGGTGTAGGGCTGGCGGCGCCGCAGGTGGGGATTTCCGAACGGTTGATTGTGGTGGAATACGGCGACGATGACGACGAAAGCGTACCCAAGAAACTGTATGTGGTGGCGAACCCCGAGATCGTGCAGCGCTCAGAAGAGACGGTTTCAGGTGTGGAGGGCTGTCTTTCGGTCAAGAATCTGATCGGCGAGGTGGATCGCCACGTGGAGATCGTGGTCAAGGGCCAGAACCGCCGCGGGCAGAACGTCAAGATCAAGGCCAGCGATTGGCTGGCGCGCATCTTCCAGCATGAAATCGACCACCTCGACGGGGTCGTCTTTACCGATCGCGCCACGCGGGTGTGGGAACCGTCTGAGGATGAACAGGTAGTCGACTGACGTTGCTATGTACCTGACGCATCTGTCGTTGACCCATTTTCGCGCCTTCAGCCGCCTGGATATGGATGTGCCCAGGCGGACGTTGGTGTTGGTCGGCGATAACGCCCAGGGAAAAACCAGCCTGCTCGAAGCGGTGTATTATCTGGCGACGTTTGCTTCGTTTCACGCCCAGAACGACCGGCAGTTGATCAACTTCCTGGCGGGCAGCGAGGCGCTGGCGGTGGCGCGTATCGTGGCCGATTATCAGGCGCGCGGCCGGGGGCACCGCCTGGAAGTACGCCTGATCCAGGATAACGGCGGGTACAACAGCAGCGGGCGGCTGCGGAAAGAGATCCTGGTCGACGGGGTCAAGCGTACCGTGAACGAAGCGCTGGGTAATTTCAATGCGGTTATCTTCCTGCCGCAGATGCTGCGTATCCTTGAAAATGGGCCGGAGGAACGCCGGCGTTACTTGAATCTGACCCTTTCGCAGGCGGTGCCGGGTTACGCCCAGGCGTTGAGCGAGTATACCCAGGCGCTCAGCCAGCGCAACGCCCTGCTCAAGCAGCTTGGCGAGCGCGGCGGTGACGCCGGGCAGCTGGTGTATTGGGATTTGCTGCTGGCGCAGCGGGGGGCTTTTCTGGTGCATGCCCGGATCGCCGCGGTTCAACAACTGGAAGCGCTGGCGGCGCGCATCCACCACCAGTTGACGCGCTCGGCCGAAGTGCTGCGCCTGGATTACCAGCCGTCTTACGATCCGCTGCCGCAGCCCGAAGGGCAGTACGCGCTGCCCTTGCAAACGGCGGTACAGCGCAGTGGGTTTTCACAGGAGGAGATTTGCCAGGGGTTCACCGCCCGGCTGGCCGGGCTGCATAACGAGGAGATCGGGCGTGGGGTGACGACGATTGGGCCGCACCGCGACGAACTGCGTTTTCTGAGCAATGGCATCGATCTGGGTGATTTTGGGTCGCGCGGGCAGGCGCGCACGGCGCTGCTTTCGCTCAAGCTGGCCGAGGTGGCCTGGCTTAAGGAGAAGAGCGGCGAGTGGCCGGTGCTGCTGCTGGATGAGACGCTGGTCGAACTGGATACACAGCGGCGCGCCGATTTGCTGGAAACACTCGGTCAATGCGAGCAGGCCTTGTTGACCACCACCGATTTGAATCTGTTTACGGCGGATTTTGTGGCGCAAAGCGCCCTGTGGCAGGTGCAGGGTGGTTGTGTGGTGCAGGGAGAGACGCGGGTTTAACGGATTTTTTGGGGGAGAGCTTTGTACCCTTGCGGGACAGCGCATCTTCGGGCACAATTAGGGCCGAACGTCTTGTCTTCTGAGGCGGGGACTCACCAGGCGCGTCGTTGCCGGTTTCGTGGTTGCTATGCATAAAGATCGCCGACGTAAATTGCTGATATGGATGGGGCTGACCGGGGTATTGTGGTTCCTCGTGGCAGGCAGTCTGGCGCGTTTGCAGTTTGAGCCGGGTTTGCCGCTGCCGCGTATGGAAGAGAGCACCCTGGTTGCGCCGGGAGCGGGGGATTCCCCGTCAATCACCTTACAGGTCGACCAGTTCTTTTTTGTGGTGATGGGGGCGCTGATGGGATTGGGGCTGGTGGTGATGCTCTACCGCGCCCTGAAGGGTGTGCAATGGAAGCGGCTGTGGTTGGATTTTGTGCGCCTGTTGGGGGGGCTGCTGGTGCTGGTTGCCCTGCTTTTTATCGCCATTAATATGATGCCGGTGGTCAAAGTGGAAACCGTGACGATGCCAATGGTCACCGAGACGCCGCCGGCAACCGCCCCGCTCGGCCCACCCCCGCCCTTGTTGATCTGGCTGGTGGGGTTGGGACTGGCTGTGTGCGTCGCCCTGGCGGCGGCCTGGGTGTTTGGCGCCCGGCGTAAACCGCCGGAGGGGATGAACTGGCTGGGGCTGGAGGCCGAAAAGGCGCGCCAGGCGCTGCTGGTGGGCGGCGAGACGCGGGATGTGATCTTGCAGTGCTACCAGCGCATGAGCCAGGTGTTGCAGGAAGAACAGGGTATCGAACGCCAACCGTATATGACCAGCGGCGAGTTTGAACGCGTGTTGGTCGAGGATGGGTATCCGCAGGCGCCCGTCCGCCAGTTGACGCGCATCTTCGAGATTGTTCGCTATGGCCGCGGGCAGCCGGGAACGCAGGAACAGCAGGCGGCAATTGCTGCGTTGGAGGCGATCGTTGCTTTCAGCCGGGCCGCGGGAGGCGAGGTATGAAGCTGGAACGGCGGCGGTTGTTCGGCGTGCTGTTGGCGGTTTTTGTGGTGGTGCTGACCGCCGCCTTTTTGCTGGAGGGGGAATATTTGCGCCGGCTGTTTTCGCCGCTGGCCACAGCGCTGTGGTTGTTTCTGCGGATTTTTTTCCTGGGCATCGACCAGCAGGTGTATTGGCAGGTGGCGATCCTGGCGGGGGTGTTGGTGCTGTTCTATCGTCTCAACCTGGGCGGCAAGCAGCCGGCGGCGGAGGAAACGAGAGAGACGAGCATGGTGGTGGAGGACGTGAATTTCTGGCGCATCTCATTCAAGTATGCAGCCAGCGAGCCGGCGGAGACCAACCTGGTGCGCAAGAAGCTGACCGAAATGCTGGTTTCGTTGTACCTTTCCCGCCAGACCGATACCACGTATCTGGAAGTATACGAAATGCTGGCGCAGCGCCAGATTCCCCTGCCGGAAGAGGTGTACGCTTTTCTGTTCGAAAGCCCATCGTTGGGGCGGCGCTGGTTCTGGCGTTTACGCCGCCGGGCGCGGCGCTGGACGGGCCGGGAAGCGGCCGATTTTAACCGTGCGGTCAACCAGGTGTTGGCTTTTATGGAAACTTCGCTGGAGATGAAAAATGACAACCGATGAAACCAAAACAATGACCATTGCGCAGGTGGCAGATTTGTGCCAGGCGATCATTGGCGAAGTCGAAAAGGCCGTGATCGGCAAACACACGCAGTTGGAAATGATGATGACGACCTTCTTATGCTCCGGCGGACACGTCTTGCTGGAAGATTTTCCGGGTCTGGCCAAGACGTTGATTGCCAACAGCTTTGCCAGCGCGCTGGGGATGGATTTCAAGCGGGTGCAGTTTACCCCAGACCTCCTGCCGGGTGACATTACCGGCGGTTATATGTTCGACGGGAACCGCAACCAGTTTCAACTGCGCAAGGGGCCCATTTTTACCCACTTGCTGCTGGCAGACGAGATCAATCGCGCTTCGCCCAAGACTCAATCGGCTTTGTTGGAGGCCATGCAGGAATACCAGGTGACGCTGGAAGGCGAGACGCTGAGTCTGCCGCAGCCGTTTATCGTCATCGCCACCCAGAACCCGATCGAATATGAGGGCACCTTTCCTTTACCGGAGGCGCAGCTCGACCGTTTTATGGTGCGGTTGTCGATTGGCTACCCCAACCCGGAAGATGAGGGCGAGATTTTGCGGCGCCGGGCGGCGCGCGGTCGGGATGAGGTGAGCTTGCAAACCGTGGTCGATCCGCAGACCTTTCTGGCGATGCGTTCTGTGGTGGAGAGGGTTTATGTCGATGCGGATGTGTGCACTTACATCGTCAATCTGGTAACGCGCACCCGCAATCATCGTCAGGCGGTGGTGGGCGCCAGCCCGCGCGGTTCGCTGGCATTGCTCAAGCTGTCACGGGCCTGGGCGGCGCTGCACGGCCGGGATTTTGTCTTGCCGGACGACGTCAAGCAATTCCTCCAGCCGGTGTTGGCGCATCGCATTTTGCTCGATCCCAGTCTGTGGGGGTCGAAGAAGTCCGAGAACACCCTGATCGAAGAGGTGGCCCGCTCGGTACCCGTGCCGGTGGTTGAAGTTGGGCGCGAGTAAACGCGTGCGGGTGTTGTTGATGATCGTCGCCGGCCTGTTTCTGGCGGGCATGGCGGCGCGCAACGGCGATTTGTTGTGGATGGCGCTGCCGTTTTTACTGTATCTCGGCGCCGGCGTTTTGCTGGCGCCCGAGCCGGCGAGTGTGACGCAACTGAGCGCAACCCGCCAGGTGGGGCAGTGTCACGTGCAGGGGAGCCCGGCAATCGAGGTAACGGTTACGGTGTGCAACCAGGGTGGCCCGCTGGCGGCGCTGGCGCTCAATGACCCGGCGCCGGAGGGTGTGCAGCTTGCCGAAGGGCAGACGTTGTTGTACGGCGCTTTGGGCAGCGGCGAAGAATTGACGTTGCGCTATGTGTTTTACGAGCGGCGCGGCGTGTATACCTGGCAGAACGCACACGTTCTGGCCGGCGACCCGTTGGGGTTGTTCGAGGTGGAGGGCGATTTGCCGGCCGAAGGTGGGCTGCTGGTGCAGCCTGCGCGCCTGCGCTTCAGGCGATTACCGCTGCGGCCGCGCAGCACGCTGCATTCGCCCGGCTCGATCCCGGCGCGTATGGGCGGCAATGGGACGGATTTCTGGGGGGTGCGCGAGTACGCGCCGGGCGATTCGCTGCGCCGGCTGGATTGGCGTCTATCGGCGCGCCACCCGCGGCGGCTGTTCAGCAAGGAATTTGAGCAGGAGGAAATCGCCGACATTGGTCTGATCCTGGATGCACGCCAGAAGACCGATCTGCGTGTAGAAGATGATCGCCTGTTTGAGCACAGTGTAAGCGCTACGGCGGCGCTGGCCGAGGCTTTTTTGCACCAGGGGCACCGGGTAGGGCTGCTGGTTTGTAATGACCGCATTCTTTCGGTGTTCTCGGGGTATGGCAAGATGCAGCTAAACCGCATTCTGCGCTGCCTGGCGACGGTTCAGACCGGGGTGAACCCACAGGTGGATGGGCTGAAGTATTTGCCGCTGCGCATGTTTTCGAGCCAGGCGCTGCTGGTGGTGGTCAGCCCACTCACGCAGGGCGACGGGCCGTTTTTCCAGCGCATCCGGGCCTGTGGTTATCAGGGGCTGCTGGTCAGCCCGGATCCTTTTCATTTTGGCGAGCGTCTGTTCGACGACGATGTAGCCACCCAACTGGGCAAACGCGCCGCCCGGGTGGAGCGTCGCCTGGAATTGCGCAGCATCGCCCAGTTGAATATCCCGGTCATCGACTGGCCCGTTGACCAGCCGTTGTATCCGATGATCCGTGAGGCGTTGAACCGCGTGCCTGGCCGGCACGATTTTTGAGAGGCGGGGTGCTATGTTGTGGCGGAAACTGTTTTTCTATGCCTGTGTACTGCTGGCAACGGCCTGCCTGACGACCGGTCTCTGGTTGGCCGGGTGGTGGGGGTTGGGCCTGCCGGCGCTGCTCTTGAGCGCTGGCTGGGTCTGGAGCCTGCGTACGTCCGTGGACTGGCCGGCAACCGCGACGTTGATGCTGACGGTTGTTCTGGCGGCGGCCGGTCTGCTGGTGGGTGCGGCGCCCTACGCCATGCTGGCGGCTGCCGCAGCGGCGCTGGCGGCCTGGGATGGAGCGCACGTGAACCGGCGTTTGCAGCACAGCCCGGAGCAGGCGGCGCGGGTGTTTGGCCGCCGGCATTTTGAGACGCTGGCTGCGGTGTTGGCCGCGGCCGTCTTGTTGACCGGTGTGGGGCGGCAGGTGCAGATCGAGACGCCGTTTCTTATCGTGCTGGCACTGGCCCTGCTGGTTTTGTGGGGGATCGACCGGATATGGGGAATTGTGCGGCGGATAAACGAATAATCGCAAAATCCTTGACAAAAACCTTCATCTGCATATAATTCGACCAATTACGCTTTTTCCAGGATTGCCCGACCCTCATGTTTAATTTTAGCCTCGTGCTTGTCGCTCTGCTTATTGCGGTTCTCTCGATTATTATTCTTGAGAGCCAAAATTTCGTTTGGGCGGTTGGTACGGGGGAAAAAAGACTACATAGGGACAGATAGACAAAACCCATTCTCGTAAACAAAACGACCGCCCAGCGCCTGGGCGGTCGTTTTTTATCCCAGGAGGTTGTATGCGTTCCGATCAAATCAAACGTGGCTTCGAACGAGCTCCCCACCGTGCATTACTGAAAGCCACCGGCGTCGCCGACGCCGATATGCACAAGCCTTTCATTGCCATCGTCAATTCCTATATCGACATTATCCCCGGGCATGTGCATTTGCAGGCCTTTGGCCGGTTGGTCAAAGAAGCGGTGCGGGCGGCGGGCGGGGTGCCGTTTGAGTTCAACACGATTGGCGTGGACGATGGGATCGCCATGGGGCATGCCGGGATGAAGTACTCGCTGCCCTCACGTGAACTGATCGCCGACTCGGTCGAGACGATGCTGGAAGCGCACCGCTTCGATGGGATGGTGTGTATCCCGAACTGCGATAAGATCGTACCGGGGATGTTGATGGCGGCGCTGCGGGTGAACCTGCCGGCGGTGTTTGTCTCGGGTGGGCCGATGGCCGCCGGGCGTACGCCTGATGGTCAGGCGGTTGACCTGATTTCGGTTTTTGAGGGGGTGGGGGCGTATCAGGCGGGCAAGATCGACGCCCAACGGTTGAAGGTGCTGGAAGACTACGCCTGCCCGTCGTGCGGCTCGTGCGCCGGGATGTTCACGGCCAACAGCATGAACTGCCTGATGGAAGCCATCGGGCTGGCGCTGCCGTATAACGGCTCGGCGCTGGCCGGGACGCCCGAACGCGAAGAACTGGCGCGCCAGGCAGCCGGGCGTATCCTGGATGTGGTCGAGCGGCAGATTACCCCGCGCCAGATTGTCACGGTCGAAGCGCTGGACGATGCCTTTGCGCTGGACATGGCCATGGGCGGATCGACCAACACGGTGCTGCACACGCTGGCGCTGGCCAACGAGGCCGGGCTGGATTATCCGCTGACGCGCATCAACGCCGTCTCGGCGCGGGTGGCGCACATTTGTAAGGTCAGCCCGGCGGGTAAGTGGCACATGGAAGATGTCCATCGCGCCGGCGGCGTACCGGCCATCCTGCACGAACTGGAGCGGGCAGGGTTGTTGAACGCACAGCGTATCACCGTCAGCGGCAAGACCTTGAGCGAGAGCATCGCTGCGGCCGAGGTGCAGGATCGCGAGGTGATCCGCAGTTTTGAGAACGCCCATTCGCCGACCGGCGGCCTGGCGGTACTGTTTGGCAACCTGGCGCCGAACGGGGCAGTGGTCAAGGCCGGCGGGGTGGCGGCGGGCATGCGCCGGTTCTGCGGGCCGGCGGTGATCTTTGAGTCACAGGAAGAGGCCATGGCCGGCATTCTGGGGGGCAAGGTCAAGGCGGGAGACGTGGTGGTGATCCGCTACGAGGGGCCGCGCGGCGGCCCGGGGATGCAGGAGATGCTCAGCCCGACCAGCGCCATCATGGGCATGGGTTTGGGCGAGCAGGTGGCGTTGATTACGGATGGACGTTTTTCGGGCGGCACGCGCGGCGCCTGCATCGGGCATATCTCGCCTGAAGCGGCGGCCGGCGGCCCGATTGCTGCTTTGCAGCCAGGTGATATCGTCGAGATCGACCTGGATGAGCGTACGCTGAACGTACGGCTTTCGGCTGAGGAGATCCAACAGCGGTTGGCGGTGCTGCCGCCCTTCCGCTCGCGGATAGAGAGCCGTTGGTTGCGGCGCTACGCCCATTTTGTCACCAGCGCGGATACCGGCGCGGTATTGCGCACAGATTTCTAAGCCAGAGGAAAAGGAGAGAAGCAATGAAACGCACAGGAGCTCAGATCATATGGGAATGTTTGCTGCGCGAAGGCGTGGAAGTGGTCTTTGGCTATCCCGGTGGGGCCAACCTGCCTTTGTTTGACGCCATGCTGGACTATCCGATCCGACACGTGCTGCCGCGCCACGAACAGGGTGGGGCGCACATGGCCGATGGTTATGCGCGCGCCAGCGGCAAGGTGGGGGTGGCGATCGCCACTTCGGGGCCGGGCGCGACCAACCTGGTGACCGGGATTGCCACGGCGATGCTCGACTCGATCCCGGTGGTGTTCATCACCGCCCAGGTGGGCAGCAAACTGATCGGCTACGACGCCTTTCAAGAGATCGACATGACCGGTATCACCCTGCCGATCACCAAGCATAATTACCTGGTGACGGACGCGCACGACCTGACGCACGTGATCCGCGAGGCGTTTTATATCGCCCGTACCGGAAGACCGGGGCCGGTGTTGATCGACATCACCAAGGACGCCCAACAGGCGACGATCAACTGGACGTACGACGACAGCCCGGTGCAACTGCCCGGCTACCGGCCCGAACCGCGCCCGGCGCGGCGTGACTTCGGCCGGGCGCTGGAATTGATCCAGGCGGCCCAGCGGCCGGTGATCCTGGCGGGCCACGGTGTATTGCAGGCCGGGGCGATGAACGAGCTGGTGCAGTTTGCCGAGATGACGCACACGCCGGTGGCGCTGACGCTGTTGGGAATCGGCGCCCTGCCGGCCAGCCACCCGCTTAACCTGGGGATGATGGGCATGCATGGCGAGTCGTGGGTGAACATGGCCATCCAGGAGGCGGATTTGATCCTGGCGATGGGCATGCGTTTTGACGACCGGGTGACCGGCAACCTGAACACCTACGCCAGCAACGCGGTCAAGATCCATTTCGAGGTCGATCAGGCCGAGATTAACAAGAATGTGCGCGTGGACGTGCCGCTGGTGGGTGATTTGCGTTTCAGCCTGCAACAGATGTTGCCCAACCTTAAGCGCTGCGACCACAGTGTGTGGTTGGAGCACATCGCTGAAATGCGGAGCGAGTCGGCGCAGCGTGACATCCAGAACCAGCCGGATAACGGCAAGCTGTATGCGGCGCACGTGATCAACGATTTGCGCCAGACGATTGGCAGCAAAGGCATCATCGTGACCGACGTGGGCCAGCACCAGATGTGGGCGGCGCAATATTGCAAGATCGAGCGGCCGGATACCTGGATCAGTTCGGGCGGGTTGGGGACGATGGGCTTTGGTCTGCCGGCAGCCATCGGCGCCAAGCTGGCACACCCCGAGGCCGAGGTCTGGTTGATCGTGGGCGACGGCGGTTTTCAGATGACCATGTCCGAACTGGCCACGGCGGCGCAGGAAAACGTCAAGGTCAACGTGGCGTTGATCAATAACAGCTACCTGGGGATGGTGCGCCAGTGGCAAGAGTTGTTCTACGAACGACGCTATGCGGCCACGCCCCTGAAGAACCCGGATTTTGCCAAAATCGCCGAGGCGATGGGGCTGACCGGGATGCGCGTGACGCAGCGCAGTGAGGTGATCGATGCGGTACGCCGGGCGCAGGCAGCCGAGGGGACAGCGGTGATCGAGTTCCGGGTGGAGAACGAAGACCTGGTTTACCCGATGGTGCCGGCCGGCGCCAACCTGCACGACATGATCCGCCGCCCGCACCCACAGCCCGTGCCCAGTTCGTTCGCATTTCTTGGCGTAAAGGAGTAAGTCATCATGTTACACACGCTTGTGGTTCTCGTGGAAGATAAACCGGGTGTTTTGAACCGGGTAGCCTCGTTGTTTCGCCGGCGAGCCTACAACATCGAGTCGTTGACGGTCGGGCACACCGATCAGCCGGGCGTTTCGCGCATGACGATTGCGGTGCTGGGCGACGAGATACAGATTACGCGCCTGGTAGCCTACCTGTATAAGCTGGTGAATGTCATTCAGGTCTACGATCTGACCGAGACGCCCAGCGTGCATCGTGATCTGGCAATGATTAAGGTCAAGGCGGCCCCCGAAAACCGCCTGCACATTATGGAGACCGTGAACGTGTTCCGCGGGCGGATCGTGGATATGACCAACGATTCGCTGATCGTCGAGGCCACCGGCGATGCGGACAAGATCGACGGTCTGGTGGATGTCCTCAAGCCGTACGGCATCATCGAGATGGTGCGCACGGGTATGGTCAGCATGGCGCGCGGTGCGGCGGCGTTGCCAGTCAACGCTGAAATGGGTTTTGTCGCAGCGTAATTCAATTCAAATTTCATCACAGGAGTCAGTTCAAATGGCAGTCATTCGTTTTGCAGACGTGGAAGAGCAGGTTGTTACCCGAGATGAGTTCCCCCTGGAGAAGGCGCGCCAGGTGCTCAAGGATGAGGTTGTGGCGGTGTTGGGTTATGGGGTGCAAGGGCCGGCGCAGGCGATGAACATGCGTGATAACGGTATCAATGTGATCGTGGGGCAGAACCAGAACAGCAAGTCGTGGGAACGGGCCATCGCCGACGGGTGGGAACCGGGTAAGACGCTCTTCTCGCTGGAAGAGGCGGCCGAACGGGGTACGGTCATTCAATATCTGGTCTCAGACGCCGGGCAGAAATTGACCTGGCCGAAGATCAAGCCGTGTCTGAAGCCGGGCGATGCGCTGTATTTCTCCCACGGGTTTGCGGTGGTGTACAACGATCAGACCGGTGTGGTACCCCCGGATTACGTGGACGTGATTCTGGTGGCGCCCAAGGGTTCGGGGCGCAGCGTACGCATCAATTTCCTCAATGGCTCGGGGATCAATTCCTCGTATGCCGTGGAGCAGGATTATACCGGGCGGGCGCGCGAGCGTACGCTGGCGCTGGGCATTGCCGTGGGTTCGGGGTATCTCTTTGAGACCACCTTCAAACACGAGGTGTATTCGGATCTGACCGGCGAGCGCGGCGTGTTGATGGGCGCCCTGGCGGGGATGATGGAGGCGCAGTTCAATACGCTGCGCGCCCACGGACATTCGCCTTCGGAAGCTTTCAACGAGACGGTGGAAGAACTGACGCAGAGTTTGATCCGTCTGGTGGCCGAAAACGGTATGGACTGGATGTACGGAAACTGCTCGACCACTGCCCAGCGCGGAGCGTTGGACTGGCGGCACGAATTCCGTAAGGCGGTGGAGCCGGTGTTCGAGCGGTTGTACCAGAGCGTGGCCTGTGGTGAGGAGACGCGCATCGTGCTGGAAGCCAACAGCTCGCCGGATTACAAGGAAAAGCTTAACGCCGAGTTGGCCGAACTGGGCAACGCCGAAATCTGGCGGGCGGGCAAGGCCGTGCGCTCGCTGCGCCCTGAAAACTGGAAGAAAGCTTAATCCGCCTGTTCCTGCCTGCGCCAAAGGAGAAGCTGTGATGAATAACTACGTTCGTATTTTTGATACCACGCTGCGCGACGGCGAGCAGTCGCCGGGGGCGACGATGACCAGCGCCGAAAAGATGGAAGTCGCCCGCGCCCTGGTTCGCCTGGGGGTGGATGTGATTGAAGCCGGTTTCCCGGCGGCGTCGCCGGACGATCTGGAAGCCGTCCGGCGCGTCGCCGCTGAGATCGGCAACCCCGAAGCGGGCGTGAAGGCGCCGATCATCTGTGGGCTGGCGCGCGCCACCCGTAACGACATCGATAAGGCCTGGGAGGCGGTGCGTCATGCGCGCAACCCGCGCATCCATACCTTCCTGGCGACTTCCGAGATCCACATGAAGTACAAGCTCAAAATGGAGCCGCAGCAGGTGATCGCCAAGGTGGCCGAGATGGTGGCCTATGCTCGCAGCCTGTGCGCCGACATCGAGTTCAGCCCGGAAGACGCCGGACGCAGCGACCCCGAGTTCCTGTATGAAGTGTTGGGGCAGGCGATCAAGGCCGGCGCCACGACGTTGAATATTCCGGACACGGTCGGGTATACTACTCCGGATGAGTTTGGGACGTTGATCGCCGGGATCATCCGCAACACGCCGGGGATCGAAAACTGCATCGTCTCGGTGCACTGTCATAACGATTTGGGGTTGGCGACGGCCAACACGCTGGCCGGCATTCACGCCGGGGCGCGCCAGGCCGAGGTGACGATTAACGGCATCGGCGAGCGGGCCGGCAACACGGCGCTGGAAGAGGTGGTGATGGCGCTGCGTACCCGCCAGCCGTTCTACAGCCTGCAAACGGGGCTGGATACCACTCAGATCACACGGGTGAGCAAGCTGGTGAGCAATTACACCGGCATGCTGGTGCAGCCCAACAAGGCCGTGGTGGGCGCCAACGCCTTTGCCCACGAGGCCGGCATTCATCAAGATGGTATGCTCAAGCACAGCCTGACGTACGAGATCATGCGCCCCGAGCAGGTGGGGGCGTCGCAGACCAAGCTGGTCATCGGCAAACATTCCGGGCGCCACGCGCTCAAGACGCGCCTGGAGACGTTGGGCTACGCCCTGGAAGGCGAAGACCTGGATCGCATCTTCGAGCGTTCGAAGGATCTGGCCGACCGCAAGAAGGTGATTACGGATGCCGACCTGGAGGCGCTGATTTCGGACGAACTGTACCAGCCGCGCGAGTTCTTTGCGCTGGATGGCCTGCAGGTGACCTGCGGCACGATGGGGATGCCGACCGCTTCGGTGCGTTTGAAGGACGCCGAGGGGAACGTACACGTCAGGGCGTGTGTGGGCACCGGGCCGGTGGACGCGGCTTTCAAGGCGATCGACGCCATCATCCAGGCGCCAAACACACTGCTCGAGTTTGTGGTGCACGCCGTGACGCAAGGGATCGATGCCCTGGGTGAGGTGACGGTGCGCATCCAGAGCGACGAAGGCAGCCAGGCGATGAACGCCCAGCGCGAGGCGGGTGTGCCGCGCACGTTTGGCGGGTATGGGGCGGATGCGGATATCGTCGTGGCCAGCGTCAAAGCGTATCTGTCGGCGATGAACAAGCTGGTGGGGGCAATCGGGGCCTATGGCCCGGCGGAAGTTCCGGCGACCGAAGCGGTTCAGGCCTGAGGGGAGCAAAGATGAGCGCTTCGAGGACGTTGTTTGAGAAGATTTGGGAACCACACGTGGTGGTTGAGGAACCCGGTGCGCCGGCTGTGCTGTATATCGACCTGCACCTGGTGCACGAGGTAACCTCGCCGCAGGCATTCAGCGGTCTGCGCAGCCGGCGGTTGGCGGTGCGCCGTACGGATAAGACGGTGGCGACGGTAGATCATGCCGTGCCGACGCTGGATGGCCCGCAGGGCCGGATGGCGTTTGCCGACGAGATGGCCAGCAAACAGGTGGCGCAGCTTGAGCAAAACTGCCGCGATTTTGGCGTGCCGCTGTATGGCCTGGACAGCGAGTATCAGGGTGTGGTGCACATCATCGGGCCGGAACTGGGCGTGACCCAGCCCGGCATGACCATCGTGTGCGGAGACAGCCATACCGCCACGCATGGGGCGTTTGGGGCGCTGGCGTTTGGCATTGGCACCAGCGAGGTGGAGCACGTGCTGGCGACGCAATGCCTGTTGCAACGCAAACCCAAGACCTACGCCGTGGCGGTAGAGGGGAGGTTGGGGCGAGGGGTGACCGCCAAGGACATCATTCTGGCCCTGATCGCCCGCATCGGCGTGGGCGGCGGCACGGGGCACGTGTTCGAGTATAAAGGGGCGGCCGTGCAGGCGCTGTCGATGGAAGCGCGCATGACGCTGTGTAATATGTCCATCGAAGGTGGGGCGCGCGCCGGGCTGGTGGCTCCGGACGATACCACGCTGGAGTACCTGGCCGGCCGACCGTTTGCGCCCAAGGGGGAGGCCTGGGATGCGGCCGTGGCGCGCTGGCGGACGTTGTGCAGCGACGACGGGGCGGTTTATGACCGCAGCATTACGCTGAACGCCGACGAACTGGCGCCGATGATCACGTTTGGCACCCATCCGGGGATGGGCATGCCGGTCGATGGGCGCATCCCGCAGCCGGGTGAGGCGCACAGCGCCGACGAACGGGCGGCGCTCGAGAAGGCGCTGGCTTACATGGCGCTTGAGCCGGGCCAGCCGCTGTTGGGGCATGCGGTGGACGTGGTTTTCATCGGGTCGTGCACCAACGGGCGGTTGTCCGATCTGCGCCAGGCGGCGGAAGTGCTGCGCGGGCGTAAGGTGGCCAATGGGCTGCGCGTGCTGGTGGTGCCGGGTTCGCAGCAGGTCAAGCAGCAGGCCGAGGCCGAAGGGTTGGATCGGGTATTTACCGAGGCGGGCGCCGAGTGGCGTTTGCCGGGCTGTTCGATGTGCATCGCCATGAACGGCGACCAGCTTGCGCCGGGAGAGTATGCGGTCAGCACCAGCAATCGCAACTTTGAGGGCCGGCAGGGCAAGGGGGGACGTACCTTCCTGGCCAGCCCACTGACGGCGGCGGCGGCGGCAGTAACCGGTCGCATTACCGACCCGCGCACCCTGATGGCTTAGAAAGGCAGGTGACAGAATGGACGCTTTTGGCTCTTTACGCTCGCGGGTGATTGCTCTGCCGGTCAACAATATCGATACCGACCAGATCATCCCGGCGCGCTTTCTCAAAACGACAGACAAGACCGGGTTGGGCGCCCACCTGTTCGCCGACTGGCGTTACCGGGCGGATGGTTCGCCGGAACCGGATTTCTTGCTCAACCGGCCCGAGGCGGCCGGGGCGCAGATTCTGCTGGCCGGGGATAACTTTGGCTGCGGCTCGTCGCGCGAACACGCCCCCTGGGCGTTGAGCGGGTTTGGTTTTCGGGCGGTGATCTCGACCTCGTTCGCGGATATTTTCCGCAATAATGCGCTCAAAAATGGGCTGCTGCCGGTGCAGATCGAGCGGGTGGATCACCAGGCGCTGCTCGCTTTTGTGAGCGCCAACCCGGCGGCGGAGTTCGTGGTGGATCTGGAACAACAGGCCGTGTTCTGGCCGGACGGGCGGGCGGCATCCTTTGCGATCGACAGTTTTTCGCGGATGTGTTTGCTGCAAGGTGTGGACGAACTGGGCTACCTGCTCGGCCATGAGGCGCAAATTGGGGCCTACGAACGGAGGCTGGAGTCACTCCAGGCGCCGCCGTGATCCAGATTTACGACACCACCCTGCGAGATGGCAGCCAGCGCACGGATATCTCGCTGTCTTGCCAGGATAAATTGAATATTGCCGTGCGGCTGGATGAGTTGGGGGTGGCCTTTATCGAGGGCGGCTGGCCGGGTTCAAACCCCAAGGATGCTGAATTTTTTCAGCGGGCGGCGGACTGGGCGTGGAAGACGGCCCGCATTGCCGCCTTTGGGGCAACCTGTGCGGTGGATAAGGCGCCTGAGACGGACGGTAATATCCGCGCTCTGCTCGAATCGGGCGCGCCATATTGCACGGTGGTGGGAAAGACCTCGCCGTTGCACGTCCGCGAGGTGCTGCGCACCACGTTCGATAATAACCTGCGTATCATTGAAGAAAGCCTGGCTTACCTGCGCTCTCAGGGACGCCAGGTGATCTTTGACGCCGAGCATTTCTTTGACGGTTACCGGCTGGACGCGGCGTATGCTGTGGAGGTGCTGCGGGCGGCGGTGCGCGGCGGGGCAGAAACCCTGGTGTTGTGCGATACCAACGGCGGCTCGCTGCCGTGGGAGATTGGCGAGATTGTGAGCGCCGTGCGGGCGGTCGTGCCGCAGGCGTTGGGCATTCATACCCACAACGACAGCGAGTGTGCGGTGGCAAACGCCGCGGCGGCGGTGCGCGCCGGGTGTATACAGGTGCAGGGCACCATCAATGGCTACGGCGAGCGCTGCGGCAACGCCAATCTGTGTTCGTTGATCCCCGATTTGCAACTCAAGATGGGGTATGCCTGCTTGCCGGAGGGGCGTCTGGCCGGGTTGTTTGAACTGGCGCACTACGTGGCCGAAGTGGTCAACCTGGCGCCGGACGAACACATGCCGTATGTCGGTCGTTCGGCTTTCGCCCACAAAGGCGGGATCCATGTGGCCGCCATGCGCCGCACGACGCGTTCGTATCAGCACATTGAACCCGAACTGGTGGGCAACCAGATGCGCGTGGTCGTCTCGGAGCTTTCCGGGCGCGGCAACCTGGTTTCGAAGGCGGAGGAGTACGGGTTGAGCCTGAATGGGCAGGTCAACACCGGCGAGGTGTTGCAGGAACTCAAGGCGCTCGAGGCAAAGGGCTTCTCGTTTGAGGCGGCTGAGGCTTCGGTGTTGTTGATGCTCAGGCGCCAGCAGCCCGACTATGCGCCGCCGTTTGACCTGATCGATTTCAGCGTGGCGGTCGAACATCGCCAGGGGCGCGGCATTTTTGCCGAGGCGACGGTCAAAATTCGGGTACAGGGCGCGGTGTTGCACACTGCGGCAGAGGGCAACGGGCCGGTTAACGCCCTGGATGTGGCCTTGCGCAAGGCGTTGGTGGGACACTACCCCGAGATTGAGCGTTTCCATCTGGCGGACTACAAGGTGCGTATTCTGGATGGGGCCAACGGTACGGAGGCCACCACGCGGGTGTTGATCGAGACACGCAACGGCACACATATCTGGAGCACGGTGGGCGCCAGCGCCAATATCATCGAGGCTTCGTGGCGTGCATTGGCGGATGCGGTGGAGTATGGTTTGATGCTCGCCGGAGCAAATATGGAGAAGGTTTCATTGGAGAAACAGGCATGAAAGCAAACATTGTACTGACGCCCGGCGACGGGATTGGGCCGGAGGTTGTGCAGGCCGCCGTGCAGGTATTGGAAGTGGTGGCGCAGCGCTTCGGGCATTCCTTCGCGTTCAGCGAATATGCAATCGGCGGGGCGTCGATTGATCGTTATGGTGTGGCCCTGAGTGAGGAGACGCTGGCGGCCTGTCAGCAGGCCGACGCCGTGCTGCTGGGCGCGGTGGGAGGGCCTAAATGGGACGACCCGAACGCAAAGGTGCGCCCCGAGCAGGGTCTGCTGGCGCTGCGCAAAGCGCTGGGCGTATTTGCCAATCTGCGCCCGGTGAAGGCGCACCCGGCGCTGGTGGCGGCTTCGCCGCTGCGCCCCGAGAAGCTGGCCGGCGTGGACGTGTTGGTGGTGCGTGAGCTGACCGGTGGGTTGTATTTTGGCCAGCCTAAAGGCCGCGAGCAGCACGACGGGCACACGCGCGCCGTGGATACCCTGGTATACGAGGATTATGAGATCGAGCGGATTGTCGAGATGGCCTTTCAACTGGCGCACGGCCGGCGCGGCAAGGTGACTTCGGTGGATAAGGCCAATGTGCTTGAGTCGTCGCGTCTGTGGCGGCAAATTGCTACCCGAATAGGGCAAAAATACCCGGACGTGACGCTGGAGCATATGCTGGTGGATACGGCGGCAATGCGCCTGGTGGCGGCGCCGGCCAGTTTTGATGTGCTGGTCACCGAGAATATGTTCGGCGACATCTTGACGGATGAGGCGGCGGTGCTGGTCGGCTCGATGGGCATGCTGCCTTCGGCGTCGTTGGGGGCGGGGGGGCCGGGTTTATACGAGCCCATCCACGGCTCGGCGCCGGATATTGCCGGCAAAGGGATCGCCAACCCGTTTGGTACGGTGTTGAGCGCGGCGATGATGCTGCGTCATTCGTTTGGCCTGGCCCAGGAAGCGGCGGCGGTCGAGGCGGCCGTTTCGCAGGCGGTGGATGCCGGGCAAATGTCGGTGGATCTGGGCGGTTCGTTGTCGACGACCCAGGTTACGGATTATTTGATCCGGGCTTTACAGGCATAATCTATCTTTATTGGGAGTGTGGTTGTTATGGGAATGGAATCGAAGTTTATCTGGATGAACGGTGAATTGACGCCGTACGAGAAGGCCACGCTGCACTTTTTGACGCCGGCCTTGCATTACGGGGCGGCGGTGTTCGAGGGCATTCGCTGTTACGCCACCGGAAAGGGGCCGGCTATCTTCCGCGCTCCGGAACACGCCGGGCGTTTGCTGGATTCGGCGCGAGTGATGGGCTTCCGCTCCTTGCCGTGGTCGGTGGATGAGTTGGTGACGGCTTTCAAGGATACGGTGCGGGCCAACGGTTTTGAAGAGTGTTACATCCGCCCGCTGTTGTATATGGTTGACGGTGGGTGGAATCTGAACGTCGATGGCGGTAAGCCGGCGCTGGGTGTGGCGGCCTGGGAGTGGAAGAATTACCTGGGCAAGGAAGCGATGGAAGACGGTATTCGCGCCAATATTGCCTCGTTTACCCGCCATCATCCGAACGTGATGATGACCAAAGCCAAGATTTCGGGCAACTATGCCAACTCGCTGATGGCCAAGACCGAGTCGGTGCGTCTGGGGTTCGACGAGGCCATCATGCTCGATCCGCAGGGGTACGTGGCTGAATGCACCGGAGAGAATATTTTTGTGGTGCGCGGCGGCAAGATCTTCACCCCGCCGCTGGCTTCGGTGTTGGAGGGTATCACTCGCGACACGTTGCTGACGATTGCCGCCGACCTGGGTTACAGCATGGTGGAGCAGCCCATTTCGCGCGACCAGTTGTATATTGCCGACGAAGTGTTTGTGTGTGGTTCGGCGGCGGAGGTGGTGGCGCTGCGCGAAATCGATCAGCGTGTGATCGGGGCGGGTAAGATGGGCCCGGTGACGCGCGCCCTGCAGACGACCTATCATGCCGCCATTCATGGCGAGCATGCCCGCTCGGCCGGGTGGCTGGCGTACGTGGGATGAGGAGGCGACGATGACGGTCCATATTCGCCCGGCGCACAGCGGCGACCATGCCTTTATCCTCAGCCTGACGCCGCGTTTCAGCGAGTTTGGCCCGCCGGCGTGGCGCACGGCGGCTGAGATCGACGCCGCCAATGAAGCGGCGCTGCGGAAGGCGCTGGAACAGGCTGGCGATGGAGAGATTTTCTTGATTGCTGAGGACGAGCAAGGGGCGGCGTTGGGTTTCATCCATCTCCAGACGCAGGAAGATTATTTCAACGGGCGGCCCTACGGTTACATCTCGGATGTGGCGGTGGCGGCGGCCGGTCAGGGGCGCGGGGCCGGCAAGGCGTTGATGGCGGCGGCCGAGGCGTGGAGCCGGGAGTGTGGGCATGCGCTGCTGGCGTTGTACGTGTTTGCCGCCAACGAGCGGGCGCGGGCATTTTATGAGAGTCTGGGGTACGCCGAAGAGGTGGTGAAATACGTCAAACCACTGGCGTAGTGTAGAAATTCTATCTGTATGATAAAAAACCTGTTCAGCCCGGGCGCATGTACGGGCTGAACAGGTTTAATGGATTGAAGGGGTGCAGTGTCCTGCGTATAGTCGTTGATCGAGCGGTTATGATGGCGTGGGCATTTGCAGTGCAGCGGCAGATTTATTATAATTGCGATGACAGTTGGGAGATTTGCGCCGGCAGAAGTTTTATGGCCGGCGCCCCGACAAGATTTCTGACGTTGAGGATTTTGCAATGAACATCGAATGGTTTCAGAGTATCAATCCGGTCTGGCAGGCGTTGATGGGCACGGGGTTTACCTGGTTCGTGACCGCTCTGGGGGCTGCGACCGTATTTGTCTTTAAGAGCATCAATCGCAAGGTGCTGGATGGCATGCTGGGGTTTGCCGCCGGGGTGATGATCGCCGCCAGTTTCTGGTCGCTGCTGGCGCCGGCAATCGAGATGGCCGAGGGCCAGGCCCTGCCGGCCTGGGTGCCGGCGGTGGTGGGCTTCTTGCTGGGCGGCGGTTTCTTGTGGGGCGTGGATCATATCCTGCCGCATCTGCACCTGGGGTTCCCGATGGAGGAGGCGGAGGGAATCAAGACCGGCTGGCAGCGCAGCGTACTGCTGGTGCTGGCGATCACGCTGCACAATATCCCCGAAGGGCTGGCGGTGGGGGTGGCGTTTGGGGCGTTGAGCGCCGGGCTGCCTTCGGCATCGCTGGCCGGGGCGGTGGCGCTGGCGTTGGGTATCGGGCTGCAAAACTTTCCGGAAGGGGCGGCGGTTTCGATCCCGCTGCGCCGCGAGGGCTGGGGGCGGTTTAAGAGCTTCTGGTATGGGCAACTCTCCGGGCTGGTGGAGCCGGTGGCCGGTCTGTTAGGGGCGGCGGCGGTGATTTATATCCGCCCGATTCTGCCCTATGCGCTGGCCTTTGCTGCCGGGGCGATGATTTATGTGGTGGTCGAGGAGTTGATCCCGGAAGCCCAACTGGAGAAAAACACGCACGTGGCGACGATCGGCTCGATGCTGGGCTTTGCGGTGATGATGCTGCTGGATGTGGCCCTGGGGTGAAGCCGCTCTTTATTCCAGGGTGGGGCGCGTGAAGTAGACGTCGCCGTCCTGGTAGTGGGTGATGGTGAAACCGTTGCGCTGGTAGAAGGCGATAACCTCCTGCCAGGTGGCGGTGGTTTCGAGGATGGCGCGGCGGTAGCCGGCGGAGCGGGCATGCTGGAGCAGGCCGGCGAGGATTTGCCGGCCGATGCCCTGGCGGCGCAGGCTGCGGTCGACCGACATACGGGATATCTGGATGGTATCGGCGCCGGTGGGCAGGTAGCCGCCGGTGCCGACCAGGCGGTCGCCGAGCCAGGCGGTGAGGAACAGGCCGCCGGCAAAGCTGGCGGCAATGTCGTTGAGATCGGGGTTGAGGCTGGGGTCGAGCGTGCCCCAGTGTTCTTGCAGGCCGACCAGGACGAGCGCCTTGCAGGCGGCCTGATCGCCGGGGGTAAAGGGGCGAAGGGTGAGCGGAGCGGGGTTGGGCATGGAGTTTATTGGAGGGGGTTCTTGGAGGGCACGCCGACCCGGCGCGGGTATTGCGGCGGGGTGGCGGCGGTCTTGTCGATGAGGATGAGGTAACGTTCTTCGACCACACCGGGCAGGATGACGGGTTTGATCTGGCGCAGGTGACCGCCCAGGAGGTGGGTGGCGTGTTCGGCGGCGTGCGCTTCGGCCGGACCGCTCTCACCTTTTTGCGCCAGGGCGCAGCCGCCGATGCGCGCCAGCGGCAGCAGGTATTCTACCAGCACGGGCAGGGCAGCCACGGCGCGGGCGACCGCCCAATCGTACTGCTCGCGGTGGGCGGCGGTCTGGCCCAGGTCTTCGGCGCGGGCCTGGATGACTTCAACCTTTTGCAGACCGAGGACGTTGGCCACGTGCCGGCAAAAGTCGGCCTTTTTGCCGACCGATTCAACCAGGGTCAGGTGCATGTTGGGCAGGATGATCTTGAGCGGCAAACCGGGGAAACCGGCGCCGGTACCGATATCGATCAGGCGGTTGGGCACGGGTTCGCGCATCGCCAGCAGGCAGCTCAACGAGTCGAGGAAGTGTTTGGTGCGGATGCCTTCCACGTCGCGGATGGCGGTCAGGTTGAAGCGCTGGTTCCATTCGAGCAATTCTTGCTCGTAGCGCTTAAACATCTCGATTTGACGGGCGGTAAGACGCAGACCGATGATATTTTGGGTTTGTTGTAGCAGCGCTTCCATGAGAAAATTATAATCGTTTTTGCGCCGGGTGTGAAACGATACACGACTTTGGTTCTGTGCCCGGGGGGATTTGATATACAATGGACGCATGACCGTGCGAGAGAAAGCAAACTCGATATTGAAAACGTTGTGGTGGCTGGTGGACGGGCTTCTATTGGTCATTTCGCCGATGGTGATCCTGTTGTTTGTGGTGGCGGTGATTGTGCTGATCGAGCGAGTGGGCGGGCACTACCGTATGGTGCGGGCGTTCGAGCAGCGCAGCTTGCCGGCGGCGGCGGTGATCGAGGGGCGTGAGCCCTCGGAAACCCTGGGTTGGTACGCCGTGTTTCAAGATGAACAGGGGCAGGAGCGCAGTGGTTTTATCGAGCCGGCCTATTATCCTGAAGCGCTGCAACAGCAACTGGCGTACGGTGCGGAAATTCGCATCCGCTATCTGCCGGAGAGCTATGCTTCGGAATTAATCCTGGATGGACGGCTGGATGACGTGCGTTTTTATTGGGGCTACGCCCGCGACGTGCTCTGGGTTTTGCTGGTTTGCTGGGTGTTGATTATTGTGCACCCTGAGGCGTTGTATATCGCTTATGTGGATCCATTTTCTGAAAAGTTCAAGAAGGGTGGACAGCCATGACGCTTTCGGCTTTTGTGGCCTTTTGCCTGGGGATGTGCGCCGAGGTGATCTGGTTGTGGGATGGGGCCCACCCGGCGATGACGGCGCAGCAGCGGCGCTTTTCGCCCAGCCGCTGGCTGTTGGGCCCGCTGGCGGTGCTGGCGGCGTTGTTGATTGCGTTGTTCGAGGTGTTGGGCGTTGGCGAGACGGATACGTCGATGAGCAATAGCTGGGTGGGGAGTGTCTTTGTGGTGGTGGGACTGTTTGTGTTGCTTTCTGGGGTGGTGGGCAACAATCTGCTGCCGCGGGTGAACGAAGCCTCGATCCTGGTGACGCTGACGTTGGTGATGATGGGGATTGGCGAGCAGAATTGGTGGCTGGCGGCGGCTGTGCTGGCGCCTTCGCTGCTGGTGGTGGTGTATTTGTTTGCGCGTTCCACACCGCCGCCTGCGCTGCTCAAAGCGTTTATCTATTTCTGGTATCTGTTGGCGTTGATCATCTTGAGTTTTGAAAACGGCACGGCAACGTATTTCAGCGCTCGTGGGCTTTCAATTCCTGAGGCGGCAATGTTTGGTTCGGTTTTTATCTTCTTGCTGCTGCACGGTCTGTTCTCGGTGCGTTTTTTCCTGATCGTTTCATCGTTGATCTTGCCGCGTAACCGGCGGTGGGTGGGGTTGTTGATGCCCCAGTTGTTTGATGATGGCCAGGCGCCGCGGCTGCGTTTTGTGCTGTTGTTTGCCGCGGTGCTGGCAGTGGTGCTGCTCAACGACTGGCTGGATGTGGCGCCGCGCAGCCTGGTGATTGGGGCGGCGGTGCTGGCGAGCACCCAGGTGCTGTTCAGGACAGGGGCGGAGCGTTTTCCGCACACGAATGAACTTTAAACCATTGCTTTTCTGGTTGGGATGTGCTAAACTATGTCTGTTAATATAATTCTAACGAAAGGAGCACTCTGACATGAGCGAGAAGATGTTTGTCATTTGCGATAGCGCTTATGCCGCCGCTGAAGGCGGTGTTGTGTCTCGGAGTGTGCCTGTTTGTCGTTAGGTTTTTCCCTTAAGTAACCAGCGGCCACGGGCGACCCCAAATCCCGTGGCCGTTTTGTTTCTTCATCACTCCCAGGAAGGAAAAGGCCACGGGTGTAGCAACCAGGTGGCCTTTTTTGTCTGTGGGTGAAGGTGAATCCATGTCCATCGTAGTCTGTGACCAGAACAACATAAGACCCTGTAACGTTTTGAGCGCTCGGCGCTGTCATTGTAGTTTCATCGAGTCGGTTGAGTTTTTGAAAAGGAGGCCAGTATGTTTGAGACGCTAATGCGATCGGGGGCGTATCGGGTGGATTACCTGAACCGCGCTGCGATTGGCGCGCCGGCTGCCTTTGGCTTTTATGTTCGGGGGGAGCTTCCTGCACAGACCCGTTACAGCATCACCGCCAAGCATCACCTGTTTGCCGGTCTGGATGTAATCAAACGCCTGCTGGGTATGGGCAACCTGGTGGCGATCTACGTAGACATTGACGATGGCAGCAATCTGAAACGCCCGGCATATCTTCAATTGAAACAGGACCTGCGTAAAGGGCTCTTCCGGCGTGTATTCGTGTACGACGCCAACGACCTGTTAGGCGCTCCGGCGGCCTTCGAAGACCTGTGGATGTTGCATGAGGAGTTGAGCGATTTTGGTTTGCTGGCGTACGATGCTTTGTTGCAGCGGGTGCAGGTGCGGCGGCTGCGTCGCCCGGCATGGATGAAGACCAAGGAAAAGGTGTGCGCATGATCGACGTATCGTTGTATGAGAGCGAATCCATCCGCCTGGCAGCCTACGATTTCGATCAGGACCCGGCGGTCGAAGCGCCTTTCACCGAGGATCTGGAGTATGCCCGGATGCTGCGCGAGCAGCCGTTTCGGCCGCTGGCGGCGCTGGAGATCAAGAAAATTTATGAAGACCTGTACAAGCAAATGGACGAGAAACGCGATCTGTTCGTGTTTGCCGTTCGTTTGCGCAGCGACGACCGTCTGATTGGGGCCACGTTCTTGCGCCACCTGTCGTGGAGCAACGGCGTGGCCCGTCTGGATTGGCAGATCGGTGCGGCGGACAGCAAAGGGTTGTACGACGCCGAGTTGCTGCGTCTGATGATGACGTATGTGTTCGAGGAATTGAATCTGTATCGGGTAAAGACGCGCGTGCCCGATTATGACGAGGCGCGCGCCCGGGTATGCCGGGAAGCGGGGTTGCAGCCGGAAGTGCACCGCCGCCAGGTGTTGTATCATGCCGGGCGTTATTGGGACGAGACTTTGTACGCCATGCTGCTGGACGAGTGGCAGGCATTGTATCGACAGGGGTCTTAACATATGGGCGCGAACGATTTACGTGGAGAACTGGTGCGGCTGGCGGTGCCGGATCTGGACGCCGATTTGCCGGTGATGTTGCAATGGGATCGCGACAGCGAGTTTCAGCGCTTGTTGGACTGCGGTCCCTCGTCGTTGTGGCCGCTCAAGACGGCGCGCACCTTTTGGGAAAACGAACTGAAGGACATTTATTTCTTTCTGATCCGCACGGTGGCGGATGACCGCGCCATCGGGTTGATGGATCTGGAGGTCGATGCGCGGGTGGGCGACGGTTGGGTCGGGATTGGGATCGGCGAGCGGGCCTATTGGGGCAAAGGCTATGGCAGCGAGGCGATGCGCCTGCTGGTGCGCTATGCGTTCATGGAACTCAACTTGCGGCGCGTCTCGCTCAATGTGTTTGAGTATAACCAGCGCGCCATCCGTTCGTATGAAAAGGTGGGTTTCCGGCACGAGGGCCGCGAGCGCAGGTGGATGCAGCGCAGCGGGCGGCGTTGGGACCTGGTGTATATGGGGCTGCTGCGCAGCGAGTGGGAGGAAAGCCAGACGCGGGGTTGATGGATTGAGGCGGGCGCTGGGCCTGTTTTTCTCTTGCGATCACCTGGAAAGGGCGATGATATCCTCAATGGTTTCGATCACCAGCCCGGGTTGGTCTAATTGGACGAAGTGGCCGCTGTTTTCTGCCACGATGAATTTCCCGCGAGTGGATAGGGCTGCCAGATTTTGCAGGTTGGCATCCCACGCTGCATCGGGAGGGTAATCGTTAACCTCGCGTGTCTCGGCGCGAATGACCACCAGGGGCAGATCCTTCAGATTACCGAGGTCTTTTGTTTGTGCGGCGCTGGTATTCATCGCACCGTATTCGGCATTCATCGTGGCCCACATTTCGCCATCGCTGTACGTGGCGCGATAGACCGGTTGCATTTCTACGGGCAGGTGCCCGGTTTGCAATGTGTCGGAAAGCGGAACGATATGATCCAGCAGGCGGATGACGCCTAGAGGTGCAAGCAGGTGCATGGTTTGGAGCATGGGCAGGGATTGTTCGATATCTTTGGGCATCGGGCTGAGTAGTTTTGGCCCCCAGGTTTCGATCAGGACCATCCCAACCACCTCCTCCGGGGAGTCGTGCTGGTAGAGCAATGCGTTCGGCCCGCTCAGGGAGTGCGCTACAAGCACATAGGGAGCACTTTCGCCGGCGTTCCTCAATAAAGTGCGTAGTTCGGCAACTTCCTGGGCAACGCTACGCGGCTGTGGACCGGGTTCGCTCCAACCATAGCCGGCGCGGTCATACGAGCAGACGCGGGTGATATGCGCAATTTCGGGTTGTATTTTTTGCCAGTGGATCGACCATTCGGGTACACCACCTTCTAAAATGATGGTCGGGCTACCTGCGCCGGTGCAGTTGATGTGCATTGTATGGCCGTCAACAGCGACCAGTTTGCCAGGCGGCGGATATCGCTCCAGATCAGTACGTCTGGCAAAAGATTGCCAGATTGCACCTGCGGAAGAGATGCCGATTAGTATGATTAGCAGCGCCAGGCCCAGGCGTTTGAGCCAGGTCAGGCAACCGGATTTCTGTTTTTTTGTTGGGCTTTCCATAGGACTATTTCCTTGAGCCAATTGCGGGTATTCATCAGTGGCAGGCGGCAAACAGGGTGAACCTGTTTCGCCCCAAAACAGTCACAGACGAGATTGTCGATCATACCATATATCTCCGCTTGTTTCAGTTTTCGGCGTTTGGTGGTCAGGGTGGCCGCCATCGCTTATGCCGCTGCGAAGGTGAGATTTAAGCTATGTTATACTTGTTGGCATGTACAATGAGGAGATACGGAAATGAAGGCGATCATTTCGGATATGGGCGGTGTGGTGTTACGCACCTTTGACCGCCGGCCGCGCATCGAACTGGCGAGGCGTTTTGGTTTGAGTTACGAGGAAATGGACCGGCTGGTGTTTGGCGCCGAGACGGCGCAGCGGGCCACAGTGGGGGAGATTCCCGAAGAGGAACACTGGGCGGCGGTGATGGCGCAGTTGGGCCTGGGAATGGGCGATTTGCAGGCTTTTGAGGACGCCTTCTGGAGCGGGGATGGCGTGGATCAGGCGCTGTTGGACGTGATCGCTTCTGTTCGCCCGGCATTGTGCACCGGCCTGTTGAGCAACGCCTGGTCGCTGGCGCGGCGTGAGATCGGCAACCGCTTCCCGGCGGTGCTGGCGCCGTTTGACGTGACGATTTTCTCGGCTGAGGTGCGCCTGGCCAAGCCCGACGAGCGCATCTACCGTCTGATCCTGGATCAACTGGGGGTAACGGCAGGCGAAGCGGTGTTTATTGATGATTATCTGCCGAACGTTGAAGCGGCCGCGGCGCTGGGGCTGCACACCATCCATTTTCGTGAGCCAGAACAGGCGCGCGCCGGGCTGTTGGAGTTGATCTCTCGTGACGGACACGCCTGAGACGCCGCTGTTGACGATGGGGGTGGTGGCGGATACGCACGTTCCCGACCGGCTGCGCAACCTGCACCCCGGCTTGCTGCCGGCGCTGCGGGCGGCGGGGGTGGCGCGCATTTTGCACGCCGGGGATGTGTGTGCGCCGGTCGTGTTGGACGAACTAGCAACGGTTGCGCCGGTGACGGCGGTGCGTGGCAACCGCGATTTGACCCTGCGCCACCTGCCCCTGGTGCAGCGCCTGGATGTGGAGGGTGTGCCGCTGGCGCTGACGCACGGGCACGGGGGGTTTTGGAATTATTTGCGCGATAAGTGGCGTTATATGCGGGATGGATATCGCTTCGAGCGTTTTCAGTATCTGCTGCCACATCTGGCGCCGTGGGCACGGGTGATCGTGTTTGGGCATACGCATTATCCCGAGAATGTCTGGGATAACGACCGGCTGTTGTTCAACCCCGGTTCGGCGGGCTGGAACCCGCTCTTCCCCCGGCCGAGCTATGGCCTGCTGCATTTCTATCCCGGCGGGAGGGTAGTGGGTGAGATTCTGGCGCTGGATGGGGCGCGGCTGGTCAACTGGCGCTGGATGGCAGCGGGGTAAAATTTATGGTACAATGAGGGTCGTTGGGGCGAACGGTAAGATGAATGCGCCATTCAAAGGGGGAGAACTGCTTTGCCCGGGAGATAAAACGCCGCGGACGGGAAAACTCCTGCCAAAACGGGGTCAGTATTTTCTTGACTCTACTTACCTGATTTGTTATAATCAGCTTTTGCGTATCCTTAGACGATGCGACCGCTTGGTATTTTCTATTCATTTTTCTGGCCAGGTTTAGATACCTAGGAGAGACTCATGGCTTCTGTGTTGCCAACCAAATCCTACGCGCGCATCCCCGTTGTCTTTGATCTCCCCAATCTTATCGAAGTTCAGCTTGATTCGTTCAAGCGTTTGAAAAGCGAAGGATTGGCTGATCTGTTTCACGAAATTTCCCCGATCGAATCTTATAACAAGGGCATGAAGTTGTATTTCCCCAGCCGCAGCCCCGAGGCGCAGGAGTGGGGATTGAAATACTGGTTCGGTGAGCCCAAACATTCTATCGAGGAATGCGAAGAGCGTGATTTGACTTTTGCCAGCCCGTTATATGTATCGGTTTTGCTGGCCGGCGCCGATGTGCCCCAACCGATCAAACAGGATATTTTCCTGGGTGATTTCCCCGAAATGACTGACAAGGGCACTTTTATCATCAACGGCACCGAACGTGTGGTCGTGTCGCAACTGATCCGTTCGCCGGGCGTGTACTTCGAAGCGCCGGTCGACCGCGCTACCGGGCATCGCCTGGCGATGGCCAAGTTGATCCCGGACCGTGGGGCGTGGATGGAGTTTGAGACGCGCAAGAATGATTATATTATCCTTAAATTCAACCGCAAGCGCACCGTGCCCATCACCATCTTCCTGCGAGCCCTGGCGGCGGTGGACGATGGCATGGACAATGCCCCGTTTAAAACCGGCAGCGATGAAGAGTTGATGGCGCTGTTCCAGGATGTGGACAACAACCCGGATCGCCTGTTTATTGCCTCCTCGCTGCGCCAGGAGCCGCCGTGGGATCTCTCGCACGGGGTGACGGTGGCCGAAGCGGCGCTGCTCGAGTTCTTCAAGCGTATGCGCCCGGGCGACCCGGCGACGCTGGAAAATGCCCGCCAGTTCCTGGAGGAGCAGCTCTTCGACCAGCGCCATTACGACCTGGAACGGGTCGGGCGCTATAAGCTCAACCAGAAGCTGGATCTGTCCGATCACATCGCCGTTTCGCATCGCACCGTGACCAAATGGGACGTGGTCTACCTGGTCAAGCGCATGATCCTGATCAACAACGAGGTTGAAGACAAGGACGACATCGATCACCTCGGCAACCGCCGCGTCAAGACGGTGGGTGAGTTGATCCAGAATAAACTGCGCATTGGCATGCGTCGTATGGAACGGGTGATCAAAGAGCGTATGTCGATCCGCGACCAGGAGCAGATTTCGCCGGTGGGGTTGATCAACATTCGCCCGGTGGTGGCGGCGCTGCGCGAGTTCTTTGGTTCCAGCCAGCTGTCGCAGTTCATGGATCAGACCAACCCGCTGGCCGAACTGCGTCACAAGCGTACCATTTCGGCGTTGGGGCCGGGCGGTCTGCGCCGCGAGCGCGCCGGGTTTGATGTGCGCGACGTACACCACTCGCACTACGGCCGCATCTGCCCGATTGAGACGCCGGAAGGCCCGAACATCGGTCTGATCGGCCGCCTGGCGAATTTTGCCCGGGTGAACGAGTATGGTTTCATCGAGACGCCCTATCGCCGGGTGATCAAGGCGTTGTCCTCCAGTGATCCACGCCTGGTCAACCGCACGCTGCGCGAGACGTTGACCGACCCCGCTACGGGAGAGGTGATCGCCCGCCAGGGTGAGCGTGTGCGGGCCGAGATGCTGCCGGCGATTGCCAAACTGAACAAGGCCACCATTTTTGTGGCGCCGTTTGTTTCGGAGGAAGTGGAATACCTTTCGGCCGACGCAGAGGATAAGTTCGTCATCGCCCAGGCCAACACGTCGATCAATCGTTACTATGAATTTGACATGGATCGTATTTCCTGCCGCCACCATTCCGACTTTACCGTGGCGACGGCGGACGCGGTCAATTACATGGACGTGGCCCCGCATCAGGTGGTGGGTATCAGCGCCGCGCTGATCCCCTTCCTGGAGCACGACGACGCCAACCGCGCCTTGATGGGTTCGAACATGCAGGCGCAGGCGGTGCCGCTGATCAACCCCGACATCCCCACCATTTCGACCGGCATGGAATCGTTTGCCGCCTTTGACTCGGGCCAGGTGTTGGTCTCGGAGGAAGACGGCGAAGTGGTTTCGGTGACGGGGCGTCAGGTGGTGCTGCGCACGTCCAACGGTCTGCGCACCTACAACCTGCGCAAATACCAGCGTTCCAACCAGAGCACCTGTATCGACCAGCGCCCGGCGGTGGTGAAGGGGCAGCGGGTGCGCAAGGGTGACATCCTGGCCGACTCTTCCTCGACGATGGGCGGCAACCTGGCGCTGGGCCAGAACGTGGTGGTGGCGTTCGTCTCGTGGGAAGGCGGCAACTTTGAAGACGCCATTCTCATCTCGGAGCGCCTGGTGCAGGCCGACCGCTTCACCTCGGTGCACATCGAGAAGTATGAGGTCGAAGCGCGCGACACCAAGCTGGGGCCGGAAGAGATCACCCGAGACATCCCCAACGTGGGTGAAGACGCCATCAAAGACCTGGACGAACACGGTATCATCCGTATCGGCGCCGAAGTGGGCCCGAACGATATCCTGGTGGGTAAGATTACCCCCAAGGGCGAAAAAGAACTGACGCCCGAAGAGCGCCTGCTGCGCGCCATCTTCGGCGAGAAGTCGCGGGACGTGAAGGATACTTCGCTGCGCATGCCGCACGGTGAGCGCGGTAAGGTGGTGGAAGTCAAGGTCTTTACCCGTGAAGACAACGCCGACCTGGCAGCCGGGGTCGATATTATGGTGCGCGTCTCGGTAGCGCAGCGCCGTAAGATCACCGCCGGCGATAAGATGGCGGGACGTCACGGAAACAAGGGTGTGGTTTCCCGTGTGGTGCCGGTCGAGGACATGCCGTTCCTGGATGACGGTACGCCGGTGGACATCATCCTCAACCCGTTGGGTGTGCCGGGCCGTATGAATATCGGTCAGGTGCTTGAGACCCACCTGGGTTGGGCGGCGCGCCAGCTTGGTTTCCGTGGGCTGACGCCGGTGTTTGACGGAGCAGACGAGGCCGAGATCGAGGCTGAACTGGCTCGTGCCTGGCTGGTCGATCAGGCCTGGCGACAGATTGGCGAGCGGGCCTGGGACTGGTTGAACGAGCAGGAATACTCGCCCGAAACCATTCGCGATGATGACGAAGTACGCCTGCTCTATCTGGAGCAGTGGTTGGATGAGTCGTACGACATTGCCCGTCTGGCGACCGATTATACCTACGCCCGTCGGGCGACGGTGGAACAGTGGTTGAGCGAGCTAGGGCATAAGCCCCAGGAAATGTTGAGCTTTGAGGATGTGATTCACCTGTCCGACGAACGGGAACGCGATCAGAAGGTGATTGACGCCTGTCTGCGGGAATGGCTCAAGCTCAAGGGGCAGGATGTTGAAGATCTGAGCTCTGTGCGCAAGGTCGCCGATGAGTATATGGTCAGCACGGGTGAACCGATGCCGATTTTGGGTAAGCAGGTGCTGCGGGATGGCAAGACCGGCGCACCGTACGATCAGCCGGTGACGGTTGGGGTGATGACCATGCTTAAGCTGCACCACCTGGTCGAAGACAAGGTGCACGCACGCTCTACCGGCCCATACAGCCTGGTGACCCAACAGCCGCTGGGTGGTAAGGCGCAGTTTGGTGGTCAGCGCTTCGGTGAAATGGAAGTGTGGGCGCTGGAAGCCTATGGCGCGGCCTACATCCTGCAAGAGATGTTGACGGTCAAGTCGGATGACGTACAGGGGCGCGTCAATACCTACGAAGCGATCGTCAAGGGCGAACAAATTGAAGAACCCAGCATTCCGGCTTCGTTCCGCGTGTTGGTTAAGGAATTGCAGAGTCTGGGCCTGGCGGTGGAAGCCTGCATGGACAACGGCGAAGTGATCCGCTTTGGCAAAGACGAAGAGCGGGTACGCCCGCCCAAGATGGATACCGGCCTGCTCGGGCTTGGGGAAGGGTTAGGTGATCTGGTCTGACAATAGCTTGACGCTGTTTCATGCCCGTGATATAATTTGCGCCCGTTGCCCCTGTAGGGGTTGGGCGTGACATTGGCCCAACGAAGTCAATTTGTGGCGAGGCCATCATCGAGCAAGCGATGGCCTTGCTTGTTGGAACACGGTTAACCTGGCGAGAGATCGCCGCTAGAAATTTTTTTGGAGGCAAAGGTGCCCACAATCAATCAGTTGATCCGTAAAGGTCGCGAGACGAAGAAGGTCAAGAGCAAGGCCCCTGCTCTGCTCTACACGTTAAACTCCGTGAAGCAGCGCCGCTTCCGACAGCCGCTGGGTTCGCCCCAGAAGCGCGGAGTTTGCACGGTGGTGCGTACAATGACGCCCAAGAAACCGAATTCGGCTCTGCGCAAGATCGCCCGCGTGCGTCTGTCGAATGGCATCGAAGTTACCGCCTACATCCCCGGTGAAGGTCATCAGTTGCAGGAGCACTCGGTGGTGTTGGTGCGCGGTGGCCGTGTGAAGGACCTGCCCGGTGTGCGTTACCACATTGTACGTGGTACGCTGGATACCAGCGGCGTTGCGAAACGCCAGCAGGCGCGCTCCAAGTACGGAGCCAAGCGGCCCAAATAAACTGTAGAGTGATGGAGAAGTTTGCATGTCTCGACGTACGAAACCCGAAAAGCGCGAAGTTCTGCCGGATGTGAGATATCACAACCTGTATGTACAGTTTTTCATTCATCGCATTATGCGCCGCGGTAAGAAAAGCACGGCGACCCGTCTGGTCTACAATGCGTTGGATATCGTCCAGGAACGCACTGGTCGCCCGCCGATGGAGGTGTTGGAACAGGCCCTCAAGAATGTCGGTCCGGTGATGGAAGTTCGCCCCCGCCGCGTGGGTGGCGCCACCTACCAGGTTCCTATGGAAGTCCCGACCTCTCGCCGCATGACGCTGGCGATGCGCTGGATCATCGATTCGGCCCGCGCTCGCTCCGGCAAGTCTTTTGGCGAGAAACTCTCGTCCGAGCTGATGGATGCCGCCAACAACCAGGGTGCTTCGGTGCGCAAGCGCGAAGAAACCCACAAGATGGCTGAAGCAAACCGGGCGTTCTCGCACTACCGGGTCTAGGCCGGTTGTGTTTTTGGTAAAGGTGTTTGTATGGCTCGCATCCATCCGTTAGAGCGATATCGCAATATTGGCATCATTGCACACATTGATGCCGGAAAAACGACGACTACCGAGCGGATCTTATTCTATACCGGTAAGACGTACCGCATTGGGAACGTCGATGATGGCAACACTGTTACGGATTGGATGGTCCAGGAGCGGGAACGCGGCATCACCATCGTTTCAGCAGCCGTCTCGGCAGAGTGGAAGGGGTACCAGATCAACGTGATCGATACCCCCGGACATATTGACTTTACCGCTGAAGTTCAGCGCTCGTTGCGAGTGTTGGATGGCGGTGTAGTGGTATTTGACGCCGTGCAAGGCGTTGAACCGCAAAGCGAAACCGTCTGGCGACAGGCCGATCGCTACGGTGTACCGCGTATCTGTTTTGTGAACAAGATGGATCGGGTTGGCGCTTCGTATGAGCGAACGATTGAAACCATTCGCAATCGTCTGGGAGCCAACCCGATTGCTATGCAGGTACCGATTGGCAGCGAAGCGGGGTTCCGCGGCGTGATCGATCTGCTCAGTATGGAAGCGATTTACTGGGAAGACGAATTTGGCCGTGATCCGCGCATGGCGCCGATCCCTGACGAACTGAAAGAGCATGCCGCAGAGATGCGGGCGCAGATGGTCGAAAAGATCGCCGAACTGGACGACGACTTGATCGTTAAGTTCCTGGAAGGCGAGGAGATCACGATTGACGATCTCAAGGGCGCCCTGCGCCGGGCAGTGATTCAGAACCTGGCCACGGCGGTGTTCTGTGGTTCGTCGCTGCGCAACAAAGGTGTACAGCCGGTCTTGGATGCGGTGATTGATTATCTGCCTTCACCGCTGGATATTCCGGCCGTGCGTGGCCAGAGCCTTAACGATGACAGCGAAGTGTCGTGCCCCGCCGAGGACGATGCTCCGCTCGGCGCTCTGGTCTTCAAAATCGTTACCGATCCGTACGTGGGACGGTTGGCGTATTTCCGGGTCTATTCGGGGACGATCACGCAGGGGACGACGGTTTACAATCCGATTAAGGGGCGTCGCGAGCGCATTGGGCGTTTGCTGCGCATGTATGCCGATCGCCGCGAGGATATCACCGAAGTGTATGCTGGCGATATTGCGGCTGTTCTGGGGCTGAAAGAGAGTTTTACCGGCGATACGCTGTGTGACGCGCAGAGACCGCTGGTATTGGAGAGCATTAGCTTCCCTGAGCCGGTGATTTCGGTGGCTATTGAGCCGAAGACGACGGCCGATCAGGATAAGATGGCCGAGGCGCTGCGTAAACTTTCGGAAGAAGACCCCACTTTCCGCGTTCGTTCGGATGAAAATACCGGTCAGACGATCATTTCTGGCATGGGCGAGTTGCACCTGGATGTGCTGGTCGATCGCATGTTGCGCGAGTTCCGCGTGCAGGCGAATGTGGGCCGCCCGCGCGTGGCTTACCGCGAGACGATCACCCGCCCAGTGCGCAAGATTGACTATCGTTACGTCAAGCAGACCGGTGGGCATGGCCAGTATGGTCATGTAGTGTTTGATCTGGAGCCCTTAGAGCGGGGCAACGGCATCAAGTTCGAGAACAAGATTATTGGCGGATCGATTCCGCGCGAGTACATCCCGGCGGTTGAAAAGGGCGTGCTCGAGGCGGCCGAGAGCGGTGTGTTGGCGGGGTATCCCCTGGTGGATGTGCAAGTTTCACTGGTGGATGGCTCGTATCACGAAGTCGATTCGAACGAAATGGCGTTCAAGATGGCTGCCATCATGGGCTTCAAAGAGGGTATCCAGAAGGGTGCTCCTATCCTGCTCGAGCCGATCATGAAAGTTGAAGTACTGGTGCCGGAAGAGTTCGTAGGAGACGTTCTGGGGCAATTGAATGCCCGGCGTGGTGGTATTTTGGGTATGGAGATGCGCCCGGGCAATGCCCAGGCGGTACGCGCCGACGTGCCAATGGCAGAGATGTTCGGTTATGCGACCGAATTACGTTCTGCTACGCAGGGGCGTGGTGTGTTTACGATGGAATTGGAGCATTACGCACCCGTTCCTGAATCGGTTGCGCGTAAAATTCTTGAATCATAATTAATCAAGGACACTATCTTTCTTGGAAATACTCTAAGGAGAACTTAAGTTTATGGCCAAGCAACATTTCGACCGATCGAAGCCGCATCTGAATGTGGGTACCATG
>CAZHTS010000026.1:2877-56967 GCA_964535315.1 uncultured Anaerolineaceae bacterium | reverse complement strand
GTGCTGATGCTGGCGCTGGCGCTGACCGCCTACCTCGGCCGGCCGCAGTTCGAACAGGCGCAACAACAGCGCCAGGTGGCTCAGGCCATCCAGAACGAAGCCGCCCGCCTCGAAACGCTGTCCACCGCCATCCAGGATAACTCGCAGCTGAGCGAAGCGCAAAAAGAGGCGCTGCTGGCCCCGCTGCAAGAGGCGTTGAAACGGATGCAGGAGGCCAACACCCCCGAACAGGCCCTCTCGGCCCTCGAACAGGCCGAACAAAAACTAACCGAAATCAGCCGGCAAATGCCCTCCGAGGCCGAACTCCAGGCGCTCGAACAGCTTGGCCAGGGCGAAGACTCGCCGCTTAAAGAAGCCGGCCAGGCGTTGGCCGAAAAAGATTTTGCCCGCGCCGCCGAGGAATTCCAACAGCTTGACCCGCAGCAGATGAGCGCCGCACAGCGCCAGGCGCTGAGCGACGAACTCAACCAGGCGGCCGGCGAACTGCAAAATATCGACCCGCAGACCGCCGCCAAACTGCAACAGGCCGCCCAGGCCCTGCAAAACGGCCAATGGAGCGAGGCCCAACAGGCGCTGCAAGAGGTTGCACAGGCGCTCGAACAAACCGGCGAGCAGTACACCCTGTCCGAGGCTGCCGGCGAACAGGCCCAGGAATTGCAAGAGGGCCAGTTGCTCCTGGCGCAGACTGCCAACGCCGCCCAGGCCCAGACGGGCCAGCCCATCCAGATCCTCGGCCAGGGACAGCAGAGCGGCGGCGGGCAGCAGAACGCCGCCAATACCGGCGGCGGCGCCGGGCGCGGCGAGGCCAACAGCAGCCAGCAAAATCAGGCCGGCGAGGCCGGCAACACCCCCATCGACCAAAACAACGGCCCCGGCGACGGCGGCGAGCAGCAATACGAATCCGTCTACACCCCGCAGCGCCTGGGCGGCGAAGGTCAGGCAGGTATGGGCCTCGATAACAGCGGCCAGCCCGGCCAGGCCATCGGCCAGCAAAATTCCGATCCCAGCCAACAGCAGGGCCAGAGCCAGGTGCCTTACGTCGAGGTGCTGCCCGGCTACAGCCAGGCCTATCGCCAGGCCATCGAAAACGGCGAAGCCCCGCCCCACCTGCTGCCGGTCATTCACGATTATTTCAGCTCGCTGGAGCCCTGATCTCGCGTCGCTCCCGCATCAGAAAAAAATCAGAGAGGTTGGCCTGTGAACGAGACATCCATCGAACAATTCCACCAACACGCCCAGGCGATTGAAAATGAAGTGTCCCGGGTGATCGTCGGTCAAAAAGACGTGCTGCGCCTGGTGCTGGTCAGCATCCTGGCCGGCGGCCACGTCCTGCTCGAAGGCGTGCCCGGCCTGGGCAAAACCATGCTCATCCGCACCCTGGGCGAGGTGCTCGACCTGCAATTCGCCCGCATTCAGTTCACCCCCGACCTGATGCCGGCCGACATCGTCGGCACCGAAATTCTGGTCGATCAGGACGGCCAGCGCCAGTTCCGCTTCCAGCCCGGCCCGGTCTTCGCTAACCTGGTGCTGGCCGACGAGATCAACCGCGCCACGCCCAAAACGCAGTCGGCGCTGCTCGAGGCCATGCAGGAACACCGCGTCACCGTGGCGGACAAAACCTACACCCTGCAAGAGCCGTTCTTTGTCCTTGCCACGCAGAACCCACTGGAAATGGAAGGCACTTATCCACTGCCCGAGGCGCAGCTCGACCGCTTCTTCTTCAAAGTGATGATCCATTTCCCCACCGCCGCCGAACTGGTGCACATCCTCGACCGCACCACCGGCGCCGAAACGCCGCGTCCCGCCGCCGTGGTCAGCGGCGAACAACTGCTGGGCATGCGCGCCCTGGCGCGCCAGGTGCCGGTCGCCAGCCACGTGGCCGAATGGGTCGCCCGCCTGGTGGTCGCCAGCCACCCCGAGAGCCCCGACGCCCCGCCGCTGGTGAAACGCTTCGTGCGTTACGGCGCCTCACCCCGCGCCGGGCAGGCGCTGCTGTTGGGCGCCAAGGTCAGCGCTCTGTTGGCCGGGCGCTACAATGTGGCCTTCGATGACCTGAACGCCATCGCCGCCGCCGCCCTGCGCCACCGCCTGCTGCTCAATTTCGAGGGTCTGGCCGAAGGTATCGCTCCCGATGATATCGTCGCCGAAATGCTGACCCACCTGGCGCCCAAACCCTCCTGAACGCCCTCAAACCGCCGTGATCTTTGACGAAAGCACCCTGCGCAAGATAACCAGCCTGACGCTCGTTGCCCGCCAGGTGCGCGCCGGCCAGATGAAAGGCGAACGGCGCTCGCTCAAGCGCGGCACCAGCCTGGAATTCGCCGATTACCGCAACTACACCCCCGGCGACGACCTGCGCCGCCTGGATTGGAACGTCTACGCCCGTTTAGATCGCCCCTTCTTAAAGCTGTTTGAGGAAGAAGAAGACCTGGCGGTGCACGTCCTGCTGGATGTATCCCAGTCAATGGACTGGGGCGCAGACGAGCACAACAAACTGCGCTACGCCGTGCGCCTGGCCGCCGCCCTCGGCGCGGTGGCGCTGGCCAACGGCGACCGCCTGACGGTCACCCCGCTCGCCGGCCGGCCGGCTTTTGGCCCGGCGCGCGGCCAGCCCAACACCCTGGCGCTGCTGCACTACCTGGAAAACCAGGCCCCCGGCGGCCAGACCGACCTGGACGGCTGGTTACGCCGCTACGCCGGCGCCGCCCACCGCCCCGGCCTGGCCTTCCTCATCTCAGACCTGTTCGCCCCCGCCGCCTGGCAGGACGGCCTCAGCCAACTGCAAGGGCGCGGCTACGAACTGACCCTGCTGCACGTCCTGGCCCCCGAAGAAATCGAACCGCCCCTCAGCGGCGACCTGCGTTTGATCGACGTTGAAAACGGCCAGGCGCAAGAGGTCTCCATCGACGGCGCCATGCGCCGCCTTTACCAGCAGCGCCTGGAAGCCTGGCGCCAGGAAACGCAGGGCTTCTGCCGCCGGCGGGGCATGACCTACCTGGGTCTGAGCACCGCCCAACCCTGGGAAGAAGTGGTGCTGCAAGAAATGCGCCGGGTAGGGGTGGTCAAATGATCAGCCTGCTGGCGCCCGCCATGCTGCTTACGGCCCTGCTGGCCGTGCCCATCCTGCTGCTCTACATGCTCAAACTGCGCCGCCAGGAAGTGAGCGTCTCTTCCACCCTGCTCTGGCAGCAATTGCTGCGCGACCGTCAGGCCAACACCCCCTGGCAGCGCCTCAAACGCAGCCTGTTCCTGCTGCTGCAACTGCTCATCCTGGCGCTGCTGGTGCTGGCCCTCGCCCGCCCGGCGCTGCCGGCGCCCAGCCCGGTTTCAGGCCCCACCGTCTTGCTCCTGGACGCATCGGCTTCGATGAACGCCGGCGACGTCGCCCCAACACGCTTTGCCGCCGCACAGGCGGCCGCGGCCGGGCTGCTGGACGGTCTGCCGGCCAACGCCGCCGTGACCGTCATCCTGGCCGGCGCCCAGCCGCGCCTGTTGGCCTCGGCCGAAACCGACCGGCTCGCCCTGCGCCGGGTGTTGGCGGCCGCCCAACCCGAACAGGGCAGCGCCGACTGGCCCGCCGCCCTGGCCCTGGCCGCCGGTGCAGCCAGCGATGAGCGCGCCGCCATCGTCGTCCTTTCGGACGGCGGCCTGCCGCAGAACGGTCTGCCGCCGCTGCCGGTCGAGGCGCACTATTTACCCGTCGGGCAATCGGCCGACAACCTGGCCGTCGCTGCCCTGGCGGTGCGCCCCGCCGCCGCCGGCCCGCAGCTCTTCGTCAGCGTGCACAACTACGCCGGCGAGCCGCGCCAGGTCGTCCTGTCTTTCTACGCCGGCGAACAGCTCTTCGCCGCCCGCCAGCTCACCGTGCCGGCGCAGCAAAACCAGGACGTGCTGTTGGACAACCTGCCCCAGACCGCCAACGCCCAGGACGTACAACGCTACACGGCGCGCCTTTCCCGCCCCGCCGGCGAAAGCGGCCCGCTGGACTTCCTGCCGCTCGACGACCAGGCCGAGGCTCTCTACCGACCGGCGGCCACCGGGCGGGTGCTGCTGCTCAGCAAGGGCAACCTCTTCCTGCGCCAACTGCTCGGCAGCCTGCCCGGCATCCAGCCTTTCCTGCTCGTACCGGGCGAAGACCTGCAAACCCGTCTCACCCAGGAGCGCTACGACGTCTACATCCTGGATGGCATCGTCCCCGCCGATTTGCCGCCCGGCAACCTGTTGATCCTCAACCCACCCGAAAACTCCTTCTTCCAGGTGAGCGGCAGCTTTAGCGACATGCGCCAGATACAGACCGCCGACCACACCCTCACCCGTTTTGTGGACTGGAAGAACGTGCACGTCCGCAGCGCACGGCAAGTCGTACTGCCCGCCTGGGCGCAGTGGCTGGTGCGCAGCCAGGCCGGCCCACTGGTCTTTGCCGGTGAAACGGCCGGCCGGCGGCTGGCGGTCGTCACCTTCGACCTGCACGACTCCGACCTGCCGCTGCAAATCACCTACCCAATCCTGTTCGCCAACCTGATCCAATACCTGGCGCCCGCCCAGAACCTGAGCGCAGCCGGCGACGAAGCACAGCCGGCCGCTTTCGCCCTCGGCGCCGGCGGCAGCCTGCAAATCCGCCCCGGCGCGGGCATCCTCGTCCACCCCGCCGGCGAGGCCGGCAGCGCCCGGGTCACCCTGCCGGACGGCAGCCGCCAGTCGCTCACCCTCGAACAGGGCAAGGTTCTCTTCCAGGACACACAGCAAACCGGTGTATACACCCTGGATTACCCCGGCCATCCTGAACTGGGCCGCGACGCCTTTGCCGTCAACCTGTTCGATCCCGGCGAGTCGGCCATTGCCCCCCAGAGCGAGATCCACCTGGGGCAAACGCAGCTGCGCGCCGGCGACGGCAAAGACGCCGGCCAGCACGAGTTGTGGCCCTGGCTGGCCGCCCTGGCGCTGGTCGTCCTCCTGCTCGAATGGCTGCTCTACCAGCAATACCAGGGGCGCAGCCTGGCCGGCCTGTTCAACCGTTTGCGGAGAGAGGCCTAGCCATGCGTTTCAGCGCTCCGCTCGCCCTCTTGCTGCTGCTCGTCTTGCCCCTGGTCGCCTGGCTGGGCTGGCCGGGGCGCGGCCCCGCCCGCCGGCGCGAACTGCTGGCCCTCGTCCTGCGCCTGATCCTCTGCCTGAGCCTGATCCTGGCGCTGGCCGGGCTGGAACTGGTCAGCCCGGTGGACGATCTGGCGGTGGTCTTTCTGCTCGACGCCTCCGACTCGCTTCCCCCGGCCGGGCGCGAGGCCGGCCTGGCTTACATCCGCCAGGCGTTGCAGCACATGGGGCCCAACGACCAGGCCGCCGTGCTCATGTTTGGCGGCGACGCCCTGGTCGAGCGTCCCATGTCTTCCTCGCGCCAGCTGGGCGAACTGACGTCCACCCCCGACCGCGGGCAGACCGACCTGGGCGCCGCCATCCGCCTCGGGCTGGCGCTCTACCCGCCCCATACCGCCCGGCGCATGGTGCTGCTCTCCGACGGGCTGAATACCCGCGGCGACGCCCTGACCGCCGCCCGCCTGGCCGCCGCCAGCGGCGTACAGATCCAGGCCGTGCCGCTCGGCGCCCCACCGCAAGACGAGGTGCGTCTCACCACCGTCGACGCCCCGCGTCATCTCCAGCAGGGTGAACGCTTCGACCTGCAAATCGGGGTGAACGCCAGCCGCGCCGGCCCGGTCACGGTGCGCGTCCTGGCCGACGGCCAGCTGGTCTTCTCCGGCCAGCAGCAATTACAGGCCGGCGAACAGGCTTTCAGTCTGCCGCTGACCGCCCAGAAAACCGGTTTCAGCCGCTACCAGGTGCAGATCGAGCCACAAAACGATCATTATTACCAGAACAACAGCCTGTCGACCTTTACCCAGGTGGCCGGCCCGCCGCGCCTGCTGGTAGTGGCCCCGCCCGCCGGCGAAACGCTGCCCGATAACAGCGGCGTACGTCCGGACGAATCCGCCGCCCTGGTGCGCGCCCTGCGCGCCGCCAGTTTCAGCGTCGATCAGGTTGCCCCCTACGGTCTGCCGGCCGATTTGGTCAATCTGGCCTCTTACGCCGCCGTCATCCTGGTCGATACCCCCGCCCGCCAGCTCAGCCCGGCGCAGATGAGCAGCCTGCAAAGCTACGTGCGCGATCTGGGCGGCGGGTTGGTCGTCGTCGGCGGCCCCACCAGTTATGGCGTGGGCGGCTATTACCGCACGCCCCTGGAAGAGACCCTGCCGGTCGAAATGCACATCAAAGACACCCTGCGCCGACCGACGCTGGCCATGGTGTTTATCATCGATCATTCGGGCAGCATGGCAGAGACCAGCGGCGGCGTGGTCAAACTGGAACTGGCCAAAGAGGCCGCCATCCGTTCGGTCGAACTGCTCTACCCCGGCGACCGTGTCGGCGTGATCGCTTTTGACGAAAACGCCAGTTGGGTCGTGCCCATGACCGACCTCGCCAACCCCGGCGCGGTGCAAAGCGCCATCGCCACCCTGCGTCCCGGCGGCGGCACCGACATCCTGGCCGGCGTGCAGGCCATGTCCAGGAGCCTGCCGCAAGACCCCGCCCGGGTCAAGCACGTCGTCCTGCTCACCGATGGCGGCGCCGACGCCACCGGCATCCCTGAACTGGTGCGCCGCCTGCACGATGAAAACGATATCACCCTCTCCGCCGTCGGGGTGGGCAAAGATGCGGCGCCCTTCCTGCCCGGCCTGGCCCAGGCCGGCGGCGGGCGCTACCATTTCGCCGCCGACCCCGCCAGCATCCCCAGCATCTTTACCGAAGAGACCACCCTGGCCACCCGCGCCTATCTCATCGAACACCCCTTCTTCCCCGCCCAGGCCAACCCTTCGCCCATCCTCTCCGGCATCCAGGCCGTGCCCCAATTGCAAGGCTACGTCGGCGTCAGCGCCAAAGACACCGCCCAGACCATCCTCGTCTCCGATCAGCGCGACCCCATCCTGGTCGCCTGGCAATACGGCCTGGGGCGCTCGCTGGCCTTCACCTCCGACGCCACCGGACGTTGGGCGCAGCAGTGGTTGAACTGGGATGGTTTCGCCGATTTCTGGGCGCAGGCGGTGCGTTACACCATCCGCGACCGCGCCCCCTCCGCCCTGCAGGTCAGCATCCAGCCCGGCGCGCAGGGCGGGCAGGATCAACTGCTGGTCGAGGCGCGCAGCGCCACCGGCGACTACCTCAACGGCTACCGCCTGCAGGCCCGCCTGGTGGCGCCGGACGGCAACCCGCAGACGGTAGCGCTGCGCCAGGTGGCCCCCGGGCAATACATTGCCGGCGTCGAAACCGGCCAGCCCGGCGCTTACCTGGTGGCGGTCACCGGCGACCCGCCGCCCGGCGCGTCCAACCAGGCCGCCATCGGCGAAACCGCCGGTTGGGCGCTGCCCTATTCGGCCGAATATCGCAGCCGCGAGCAAGACGAACGTTTGCTGGAGCGTATCACCGCTCTGGCCGGCGGCGTGGTGCGCACCGTCGACGATGGCGCCGGCGACGTGTTCGCCCACACCCTGCCCGCCGGGCTGGCCGTCCACCCGGTGTGGAACTGGCTGCTGGCGCTGGCCGCCGCCCTGCTGCCGCTGGACATCGCCGCCCGCCGCCTGCTGCTCAACCTGGCCGATGTGCGCCGCCTGCTGGCCCGCCTGCGCCCTGCCGCCCCGGCGGCTCAGCCCGCCCGCCCGCCGCGTTCCGCCCGCCTGGATGCTCTGTTCCAGGCCAAAGAGCGCGCCGCTCCACCCGCGCAAAACGTCTCCTCGCCTCGCTCCACAACGCCGACCGCCGCCGTCGCGCCGCCGGTCGTCTCCTCGCCCGAACCCGGCGCCCCGCCGCCCGCGGCGACAACACCCCCGCAGAGCGCCGCGCCGGAGAAAAATCAGCCCGCCGCCACCACCGCCGCCAGCCTGCTGGCCGCCAAACGTGAGCGCAAGAAGGACAAAGAAGCGTGACGCCTGCCGACCTGCTCAAAACCAAGATCTTCGCCCCGCGGCTCACCGCCCGCCTGGTAGAACGGCCGCGCCTGCTGCGCACCCTGGATGCCGGGCTGCAAGCGGGTGTGCGCCTGATCCTGGTCTCTGCCCCGGCCGGCTTTGGTAAATCGACGCTGGTCAGTGAGTGGCTCGCCGCCGCCGGCCCGCACCCCCCGCACGTCGCCTGGGTCTCGCTGGACGAGGAAGACAACGACCCGGCGCGCTTCCTGGCTTACCTGCTGCTCGCCATCGAAAACGCCCACACCGGCCTGCCCGCCGCCGCCCTGGATGAACTGCAATCCACACAAATCTCCTCGCCACGCGCCGTTTTCGCCGGGCTGATCAACGCCATCACCGCCTTACCGGCCCCGCTGGTATTGGTTCTGGACGATTATCACCTCATCAGCAACGCCGCCATCCACGCCGGGTTGAATTACCTGCTGGATCACATGCCGGCCAACCTGCATCTGTTGATCACCACCCGCTCCGATCCACCCTTTGCCCTGGCGCGCCTGCGCGCCCGCCAGCAGATGGTCGAAGTGCGCACCGCCAACCTGCGCTTCAACCTGGACGAAGCTGCCCATTTCCTCAACCAGAGCATGCGCCTGGAGCTCTCCAGCGGCGACACACAAACGCTCGAACAACATACCGAAGGCTGGATCACCGGCCTGCAACTGGCGGCGCTTTCCATGCAGGCCGCCCCAGATCGCGCCGGTTTCATCGCCTCGTTCACCGGCAGCCACCGCTTCATCCTGGATTACCTGGTCGAGGAAGTCCTGCGCACCCAACCGGCGCAGGTGCAGACCTTCTTGCTGGATACCGCCATTCTGGAACGCATGAACGGCGCTCTGTGCGCCGCCGTGCTCGGAACAGATTTTGAAAACGGCGGCGGCGTCCCCTGTCAGGCGATGCTCGAGCGCCTGGAACAATCCAACCTGTTCATCATCCCCCTCGATAACCAACGGCAGTGGTATCGCTACCATCATCTCTTTGCCGACTTTTTACGCAACCGCCTGCAAAACGCAACGCCAGAACGGGCCGGCGAGCTGCACCAGCGCGCCATGCGCTGGTACGAGCAAAATGATATGCCCGGCGACGCCATCCACCACGCCCTGCAGGCTGCCCGCATTGGCCGGTTAGATTTCTCCGTCCCTGCCCGGCTGATCGAACAGACCGCCCCGCTGGCCCTGCAACGCAGCGAAATTGGCCTGCTTTCCGCCTGGATTGGCGCCCTGCCCCGAACGCTGGTCGAAACCCGCCCGCGCCTGTATGTCTACTATACCTGGGCGCTCATCTTCTCCGGGACAACGCGCTTATCCACTTCTCACCTGGATACGCTGGAACAATTGGTGCACAACGTCACCGCTCCAGACGAGGCCGAGGAACTGGCCCATCACTATCGGGTGCTGCGCCTCTTTCAAGACTTCAACCGTGGCAATCCAAACCAGACCGCAGAACTTGCCAATCAGGCCCTTGAACGCATCCCGGCCGGCGAGATCTTCCTGCGCGGCATGGCCGCCCAGATTCGCGACATGCTCAGTTACATCACCGACGAACCCGGCCTGCCCGCGGCGGGCGACTCTTATGACGCCGTCATTCAGGCCAGCGGGCATAAGCTGCTCACTCAATTGGCCGCCCTGACCCAGGCCATGCGCTTCAAGATGCAGGGGCGTCTGCGCCAGGCCGAAACGGCCTTACAGGCCAGCCTGGCAATGATCGAATCGTCTCCCGCAAGCCAGAACACCATGCTGGCCTACATGGTGTACGAGTTCACCGGTGACCTGCTGCGCGAGCGCAATGAATTGCAGGCCGCCGAACAGTGTTTGCGTAAGGCACAGGCAATTGGCTTTGGCGGCGAGCCGGGTAACCTGGCGATGGAAGGATATCTCAACCTGGCTCATCTGCGTCTGGCGCAGGGCAACAGAGATGCCGCCCAACAGGTCTTGAGTGAGGCGCGCCACACCGTCAGCGGAGCGCCTCGGCCCGCCATCGCCCCGCTGCCCGACAAAATTCCCGACACGCTCGATGTTTTTGAAGCCCGCGCCGCCCTGCTGCTAAAAGACGTTGCCACCCTCGAACGAATCCTCGCCAGCATCGCCGATTCGAGCGATGACGCCCCTCCCCGCACCCGCCAGGAAATCATGATTTTCTTCGTCATCACTTCAACCCGGGTACGCCTGCACCTGATGAAAGAACAATATCCCCCGGCAGAAGAACTCGCCCGCCGCATTGTACCATTGGCCCCCATATCCGATGAGCCTGGCAAACACATTGAAGCCTGCATCCTGCTGGCCCTGGCCCTGGCCGGACAGAAGCGGCTGACCGAAGCGTTAGAGGCGCTGGCGCAGGCCCTCTCGCTGGCCGAGCCGGAAGGGTACGTGCGCATTTTCCTGGACGAAGGCCCGGCGATGCTCGATCTGCTCCATATTGCCAGTATGGCGCTCAAAGAGCCGGGGCCCAAGGCCTATGCCCGTCGCCTGTTGGAGGCCGCCGGCGACGCCCGCCAGCCCGCCCCGCCCACCGTCGTCCTGACCCAGGCCGGCCTGCTGGAGCCCTTGAGCGAACGCGAGATCGAAATTCTGCGCCTGATTGCCGCCGGCCTGTCAAACAAAACCATTGCCGGGCGCCTCTTCCTGGCCGAAAGCACCATCAAATCGCACATCAACCACATCTACACCAAACTGGACATCTCCAGCCGCACCCAGGCCATCGTACGCGCCCGCGAAATGGGCCTGTTGGACGGGTGAGGCTCAGTCTTCCTCGCCCTTGAGAGCGCCGCGCCGGCCTGCCGGGGTGAAGCGTTGCAAAAATTGCAAGGGGTTGCCCGGCCCCTTACACCCCCATTCCTTTTTTTCAACCCCCACAAACCAACTTTCTGTGGACGACAGGCTCGCTCGCCCAAAGTACACTGGTAGCAAGTGTACAGGAGGCTGCCATGAGCGATCTGGCCATCTATCACATTCGCATCCACGGACACCTGCCCGCCACCTGGTCCGAATGGTTGGGCGGGATGAACGTCGAACAAACGCCCAACGGTGAAACCTGCCTGAGCGGGCCGCTGGCCGACCAGGCCGCCCTGCACGGCGTCTTACGCCGCCTGTGCGATCTGAACCTGACCCTCATTGCCCTCGAACGCCAGGAGTATCGCACCGGGCGCGACGCCGACGTTTACCAACAGGATATTTAGCATGTTCGGAATTCAACTGAAACAAAACCAACAAACCTGGGCGTCCCCCGCCGCCCGCAGCGCCTATCTGGTCGATTTACAGCACGTCGATAAGGTCTACGAAACGCCGGCGGGCAAATTCAGCGCCCTCAAAAACCTGAGCCTCCAGGTGCGAGCAGGAGACTTCATCTCGGTCATCGGCAAATCGGGCAGCGGTAAATCGACCCTGATCAATATGATCACCGGCATTGACCGTCCCACCGGCGGGCAGGCCTTCATCGACGGCGCCCCCATTCACACCATGAACGAGGAGCAGATTTCCATCTGGCGCGGGCGCACCATCGGCGTCGTCTTTCAGTTCTTCCAGTTGTTACCCACCCTGACCGCCGTCGAAAACGTGATGCTGGCCATGGATTACGCCAACGTCGTGCCCCCTGCCGAACGCCCGGAGCGCGCCATGCAGATTCTCGAACAACTCGAGATGCACGAGTACGCCCACAGCCTGCCCACTGCCCTTTCCGGCGGGCAGCAGCAGGTGGTGGCCATTGCCCGCGCCCTGGCCAACGACCCACCGATCCTCACCGCCGACGAACCCACCGGCAACCTGGATACGCGCACCGCCGAAGCCATCTTCGCCCTGTTCGAGCGCCTGGCGCAGTCCGGTAAGACCATCCTCATGGTCACCCACGACAACGAACTCGCCCGGCGCGCCTGGCGCACCATCGTCATCGCCGACGGCCAGATCGTCGCCGAACGCAGCAACCGTAATTGAACGGAGAACGCATGCTTTCCGCCCCACCCACCCCCAACCAACCGGAGGCGGCGCTCCTCATCCGCCTCAACCGGGTGAGCAAAACCTACCCCGGCCCATCCGGCCCGGTCGAAGCGCTCAAAGACATCCATCTACACATCCGCCGCGGCGAATTCCTGGTCATCAACGGCCGCTCGGGCAGCGGTAAGACCACCCTGATCAATGTCCTCACCGGGCTCGACCACCTGACCGGCGGAGAAATCTGGGTCGAAGACACCCCGCTGCACCAGATGAGCGAAGAAGAGGCCACCCGCTGGCGTGGCCAGAACGTCGGTGTAGTCTTTCAAGCCTTTCACCTCATGCCTACCCTGACCGCCCTACAAAACGTGACCTTGCCGATGGACTTTGCCGGGCGCGGCACGCTGCGCCAGCGCCAGGAGCGCGGCGCCGAACTGTTAGCCCGGGTGGGGCTGGAAGAGCATCTGCACAAACGCCCCGGTCAGGTCTCCGGCGGGCAGCAGCAGCGCATCGCCATCGCCCGCGCCCTGGCCAACGATCCGCCCATCATCACCGCCGACGAACCCACCGGCAGTCTGGATTCAAACACGGCGCGCGAGGTCTTCGCCATCTTTACCGCCCTGGCGCGCCAGGGCAAAACGGTGCTGGTCGTCACCCACGACGACGACCTGGCCCACCAGGGCGACCGCCTCATTACCCTTAAAGACGGCCAGATTCAAAACCCGGATCTTAATTCTTAGTGGTAATTTGGGAGTACAACATGCTCAGTGCACAATGGTTCAAGGTATTGAACGATCTATGGAGTAACAAGACCCGCACCGTATTGATCGTCCTGTCGATCACCGTCGGCCTGGCGGCGGTCGGCATGATCAGCCACGCCCGTACTCTGCTCAACCGCGGCGTGGCGCAAAGTTACGGCGCCATCCACATGGCCAATGGCAGCCTTTCTATCTACCCGCCGTTCGATGAAGACTTTCTCGCCGCCGTAGAACGCATGCCTGAGGTCAAAGCCGCCGGCGCAGTCGCCATGCTGGGTACGCGCGCCCTGGATACAAACGGGCAGTGGCGCAGCCTGCGCATCTTCAGTGTGCCGGATTACGAAGACATGCACGTCAATACACTGACCCCGCAAAGCGGCGCCTGGCCGCCGCCTCGCCATCAGATATTGATCGACAACGCCTGTCTGAAGGCCCTCGGCGCTCAGATTGGCGATGAGTTACAAATTGAAACGACCGGCGGTGAATTACGCACCCTACGCATCGCCGGCACATTACGGGAATTATCTCAACCGCCGGCCGCCATGCTGGGGGTAACCTACGCTTACGTGGACCCTGAGACGATGGAATGGCTCGGCGGCAGCGCCGGTTTCAGCAACCTGCGTCTTATCACCCGCGCCGCAACGGGCGAAGAGATTCAGGCCGTACTCGATAAAGTCAAGAACAAGGCTGAAAAAAGCGGCTACAGCGTCTCATCGACAGAAGTCATTGAAGAAATCCCCATCAACAATGTCATCCAAACCCTGTTGCTGGTCTTACAGTCCGTGGGGGTGCTTGCATTATTCTTGAGCGTCTTCCTGATCATCAACACCATCTCGGCCATGATCACCCAGCAGACCCACCAGATCGGTGTGATGAAGGCCGTCGGCGGGCGTACTCGCCAGATTTTGATCATGTACCTGGCGGTGGTGGCTTTTTACGGCGTAATTGCCCTGGCGCTGGCTATCCCGGCCGCCATCTTCGGCGCCCGCGGGCTCAGTCAGTATATGGCCTCCATGTTCAATTTCCAGATCGTCGATTTACGCACCGACCTGCAACCCATCTGGATACAGAGCGCCATTGCCCTGCTGGTGCCAACCCTGGCCTCGCTCGTCCCGCTGCTCAACGGTCTGCACATCAGCGCCACCCAGGCGCTCAGCGGACAACTTGCCCCTCAGGCGCGGCTCGATCGGGCGCTGATCGACCGCTGGCTGTCGGGGGCCAACCTGTGGTTTGCCCGGCGCCTGCCGGTACGTTCGGTGATCCTGGCAATGCGCAACATGTTCCGGCGCAAAACACGCCTGATGTTGACGCTGGTTACCCTTATCCTGGGCGGCGCCGTTTTCGTCACCGTGTTCAACCTGCGCGCCACCATCTACCAGACCATGGACAGGATGTTGCAAATGCGCAAATATGACGTGCAGATTACCTTTCGCCAAAATCACCGCGAACAGGAGCTCCGCCAGCAGGTCGCCGGTATACCGGGGGTGGCCGCGTCCGATACCTGGTTGCAGGCGCAGGCTTTGCGCGTCCGTCCGGATGGCAGCGAGAGTGAAACGATCGCCATCACCGCCCCCCGTATTGGCGGCCCGTCGCTCATCGGCAGCCCCGAAATCCTCCAGGGTCGTTGGCTGAACGAGCAAGACGAAAACGCGATGGTCGTCAGCGCCAACTTTTTAACCGATGAGGGCAATTTAAACGTAGGAGACGAAATCACGCTCAAGATTGACGGGCTCAAATATCCGTTTCGCATCGTTGGGACGACCGTCGGGCTGCGCGGCTACCAGGCCTACGTCAACTATACCTACATTGCCCAACTGACCCACAACCCCGGCCGAACCAACGTGCTGCTGGTCAAACTTGCCCCCGCCGCCGGCCTCGACACAACCCGGATAAAAACCGCCCTGGAAGAACGCTTTACCAACAGCAATTTGCGTCTGGCGTCGATTCAGGGCATGAGCGAAGAGCGTGTGACCATGCAAAACAACTTCAACAGTATCCTCATCCTGCTGATATTGATGGCCCTGTTGCTGGCGTTGGTTGGGGGATTAGGCCTGATGGGCACGATGAGCATCAACGTGCTTGAACGCACCCGTGAGATCGGCGTGCTGCGCGCCATCGGTGCTTCGAACGGCGGCGTCACGCGCGTTTTCATGCTGGAAGGAATCGCCATCGGGCTGATCAGTTTTCTGTTTGCCGTGCCACTCTCGGTACCCGTGACCCAATGGGTGGCTTACCAGATGGGGTACTTCATGACCGGCACGCCCTGGGATGGCAGTTTCAGCGCCACGGGCATTTATCTGTGGCTGCTCATCGTCTTCGTCATCAGCCTGCTGGCCAATTACATTCCGGCCCGCAGCGCCTCACGCCTCACCGTGCGGGAGGTGCTCGCTTACGAGTAAGATGGCCCCATCCCGAAGAAATGCCCGGCGCCTGTTTGCATCTGCCAGATTTCGTATATACTTGCTGAAGTACAATCGTCACAGGTTTCTGGCAGCAAATTGCGATGAATGGCCCTCTTCCCTTCTACAACCACTTCGAGCGCGCCCGCTTCTTGATCCAGGCCCGCCATTACCCGGAAGCCGAGGGTGAACTGCGCCAGACGCTGGCGCTGAACCCGCAATACGCCCTGGCGCACAGCCTGCTGGCCATCTGCCTGAGCGAGCAGGCCGCGCAGAAAAAGAAGTACGATCACCCGCAATCCCGGCGTATGTTGGACGAGGCCCTGAACGAAGCGCGCCAGGGCGTTCACCTCGCCCCCGAGCAGTCCTATCCACATTACGCCCTGGCGGTGGCGTATACCAACGACAATCGCCCGCACCAGGCCATCACGGCAGTCAATGAGGCGCTGCGTCTGGAGCCCGACTACCTGCCGGCGCACGTGCTGAAAGCGCAAGTCTTTGCCAGACTCGGCAAGTGGCGGCAGATGCTCCAGGTCACCGCCGAGGGACTGTGTTTCGATCCGCAATCCGTAGACCTGCTCAGCTGGCGCAGCGTGGCGTTGTACAGCGTCGGGCAACACCAGCAGGCCGAACAGGTCATCCTGCAGGCGCTGGCGCAAAACCCACAGAGCCACCTGGCGTACGCCACCCAGGGCTGGCTGTCTCTGACGCGCAACCAGCCGGCCAACGCCGTTGAAGCCTTTCGCCAGGCGCTGCGCCTCAAGCCCGACCTGGCATGGGCTCAAATCGGTTATAACCGGGCCCGGCTGCGCGCCAGCCAGAACTACCGCACCTTGCTCGGCGGCTGCTATGGATGGGTACGGCTCTTCGCCAAAGAACACGCCGGGCCGCTCTCAGATTACCTGGAACTGCGCCCCGAGGACCGCGCCGCCGCCCCCTATACCGCCGCGCTGCTGCTCGGCGGTTTGCTGGCCGTCCTCGCCGGCTTGCTCACCGGGCAGGCGAGCTTCTTCTTACTGGCGTTCTGGCTGCTGGCCATGACCGGGCCGGCGACCAGCATCTACATGGTAAGCGCCGGCCGGCAGCGCATATCCCTGGTCATTTACACCATTCTCCTCACCCTGGGCGGGAGCGTAGTTGCCATACTGCCTACGCTGCATGCGTGCCTCATCCTGCCGTTCATCGCCTGGGCCGGGTTTCACGCCCTGTTTTATCGCTTTCTCTCCCATCCCGGCTGAATCTCGTTCTCGTCAGGAGGAACGTTCCCCCCCAAATTGACCAGCACAATGGTTTGACTTTTTGGAACGTCTGGTCTACATTAACTACATGTTAGCCTGCGTTCACTCCTGTGCAGTCATCGGTCTGGAGGGCGTCGTGGTGGCGGTGGAAGTCGACACCGGCCTGGGGCTGCCCTCGATGGTCATCGTCGGCCTGCCGGATACCGCCGTGCAGGAAAGCCGCGAGCGCGTCCAGGCGGCGGTCAAGAACGCCGGTCTGGTTTACCCGCGCAAGCGCGTCACCGTCAACCTGGCGCCCGCCTCGGTGCGCAAGGAAGGGCCGGCCTACGACCTGCCCATCGCCCTCGGCGTGCTGGCCGCCACCGAACAGGTGCCGCTCGAACAGTTGGACGGCAGCCTGGTGATCGGTGAACTTTCGCTGGACGGCAGCGTGCGCCACGTGCGCGGTGTGTTGCCTATGGCCGCCGTCGCCCGCCAGCAGGGCTTCCGCCGCGTCTTCGTCCCCGAGGCCGACGCCTCAGAAGCCGCCCTGATCCCCGACCTGGAAGTTATTCCGGTCGCTTCGCTCGGCGGCCTGGCCGCCTACCTCAACGGTCACGCCGCCATCCAACCCCACGCCCACACCGCCGCCGGCGACGTCGATCCCAGCGTGGCCACCGACTTCCGCGACATCCGCGGCCAGGAACACGTCAAGCGCGCTCTCGAAGTCGCCGCGGCCGGCGGGCACAACGTGTTGATGATCGGCCCGCCCGGCGCCGGTAAGACGCTGCTGGCCCGCGCCCTGCCGGCCGTGTTGCCCCGCCTGACCATCGACGAGGCGCTCGACATCACCCGCATCTACTCGGTCGCCGACCAGCTCCCGCCCGACGTGCCGCTCGTCCGCACCCGTCCCTTCCGCGCCCCGCACCACACCATCAGTCACGCCGGGCTGGTCGGCGGCGGCAACTGGCCGCACCCCGGCGAGGTGTCGCTCGCTCACCGCGGCGTGCTCTTTCTGGACGAACTGCCCGAATTTGGGCCGCGCGTCCTCGAGGTCATGCGCCAGCCAATCGAAGACCGCATCGTCACCATCTCGCGCGCCCAGGGCTCGCTCACCTTCCCGGCCAATTTTCAGCTCATCGCCGCCATGAACCCCTGCCCGTGCGGCTACTACGGTGACCCGCTCAAACCCTGCACCTGCTCGTCCAGCACCGTCACCCGCTATCAGAAGCGCATCTCCGGCCCACTACTCGACCGCATCGACATCCACATCCAGGTGCCGCGCGTCGACTACGAAAAACTCAGCGATAACCGCCTGGGTGAGCCTTCGCAGGTGGTGCGCGCCCGCGTCGAGACCGCCCGCCAGCGTCAGCGCCAGCGCCTGGAAGGTTCCGGCCTGGCCTGCAACGCCGATTTGCGCCCGGCCGAGGTGCGCAAATTCTGCGCCCTGGACGACACCGGCCGCGAATTGATGAAGACCGCCATGAACCAGCTCCAGCTTTCCGCCCGCGCCTACCACCGCCTGCTCAAACTGGCCCGCACCATCGCCGACCTGGCCGGCAGCGAGCCCATCCTCCCGACCCATCTGGCCGAAGCCCTGCAATACCGGCCGCGCAGCGGGTTTTCTTAGTAAAATAGAGGTATGGATATTTCAAAAGATCTTCCAAACCCGGCAGAAACAGACCCCGCATCTGTTCAGGAACCCCGCAATCTGATTGATCGGTATTCTGTACCACTGCCGTTTGCCAGTCTTGAGCCGTCCCTTCCCACACAAACGCCCACTTATCTGGATCAAATTGTTTGTGGGGATTGTGAAGAGATTCTGAAGCAGGCTCCAGATCAATGCGTAGACTTGATCGTAACCTCGCCGCCATACGCCGATCAACGCCAATCTACTTATGGCGGCGTTTCGCCGGATGACTATGTAAGCTGGTTTCTCCCCAAGGCAGACCAGTTTCTACGCGTGCTCAAACCCACCGGCTCGTTTATCCTTAACATTAAAGAGCGGGTCGTCGATGGTGAACGCCACACCTATGTTATGGAACTGGTTATTGCCATGCGCAAACATGGCTGGTTATGGACCGAGGAATATTTGTGGCACAAGAAAAACAGTCACCCCGGCAAGTGGCCCAATCGTTTCCGGGATAACTGGGAGCATCTTTTCCATTTCACCAAACAAAAAAGATTTAAGATGTTTCAGGATACCGTCATGGTGCCGGTCGGCGATTGGGCTCAGGAACGCCTTAAGAACCTTTCGGAAACAGATAAACGTCGCGATAATTCGCGGGTCGGCAGCGGTTTCGGTAAGAAAATCAGCAACTGGATCGGGCGAGAAATGGTTTATCCCAGCAATGTCTTACACATGGCTACCGAATGTTACAACCGGCAGCACTCGGCCACTTTCCCGGTAGCTTTGCCAGAATGGTTTATTAAGCTCTTCACCGAAGAAAACGATCTGGTGTTGGACCCGTTTAACGGTTCTGGAACCACCTGCGTGGCCGCAAAACGCCTCAACCGGCGCTATCTAGGCATCGATGCCGACCCGGAATATTGCCGGATTGCGCGAGAACGCGTTAACAACGATCCTGACGGCAACAAAAATGGTGTAAATCATGCAACCACTTGACCTCAATACGGTGTGCCAATATGTAAATACCAACATCGTCAGATTCCATCAAAGGCGAATAGGAATCCTGTCACAATTAACGTTACAAACGTTGATTAATAAAAACCCATATCTCTTTCGCGCAAAAAATATAACCAGGGCCAGCGAGTTGATCGAGAACACATTAGATGCATTCTTATCCTCGTCAGAAGAAAAATTGTTCGGTGATTTTCTGGAAGACCTGGCAATCTTTATCGCCGCCCAGACCGCCAATGGGCATAAATCTACCGCCCCGGGCATCGATCTTGAATTTGAAAATGGCGGTGTATACCATGTGGTTTCCATCAAATCGGGCACAAATTGGGGAAACTCCTCTCAACACAAACGTCTTGCCACGGATTTCGCCAATGCCGAACGCAGACTCCGGCAATCACTCCACGTTCAAAACGTACAAAAAATCCTCGGTATCTGCTACGGAAAAACCAAAACAGCCATCACCAATGATGGGTATATTAAAGTCGTTGGGCAAAATTTCTGGACGCTGATCTCGGACAATCAAAATCTTTACATCGAGATCGTCGAACCCATTGGCTTTCGAGCAAAAGAACATAACGATTTCTACATTCACGAACGTGGACGCATTACCAATCTGTTGACGCAACAATTCATTGGGCAATATTGCGATACGAATGGAAATATCGACTGGAGTAAAGTCATCCAGGCCAATTCTCGGAACTACGATCTTGATAGCTTTTTTGGTTCATAACCTTTGGCTTTCAGCAATAGAGGAATCCCTCCCATGAAAAAACGCCTCTCCACCCAATTCTTTATCCTGCTCAGCGCCCTGTTGATCGTGGCTTGTAGTGGCCTGACCCAATCGGCGGCGCCGGCGGCCAACAGCAGCGCCACCGCCGCCGCCCTGGCGCAAACGGCCAACGCCCTCGGCACACGCGAGGCCTGGGCCGCCATGGCCAGCACCCCTGCCACCACCCTTCAGGATACGGCGACGCCCTGGGTCATTACTGCTACCAGTGAGCCTACCCAACCCCAGACCGCCACCCCGACCTGGACTGAAACCCCCACCCTACCGCCGACCGACACCCCCACTCCCACGGAAACCGCCAGCGCCACCCCGCTGCCCAGCAACACGCCTCCGCCCAGCGAAACCCCCACCCTCGATCTGCAAACCCGCATCCGTACCGCCAACGTGCTCGTCTACGACGAACCCGACAGCGAGGAACTGGCGCGCCTGGTGCCGCGCTCCAGCCGCTACCTGCCCGAAATGGGCTTTTCGGGCGGCAAGGTGGTCAACGCCACCAACGCCCTCGGCCGTTTTACCACCCTGCTTAAAAACGAGCCCTGGGATCTGGTCATCCTGGCGGTCGAGAACCGCGGCCGGCCTGAATTACAGAAACTGGGCCTGCTCAACGAGATCGTCGATCATCTCAACAGCGGCGGGGCGCTGATCGTCGAGGTCTGGAACCTGGACGACGACGAGTCTACCCTGGCCCGCTACCTGCTCGATGTATGCGGCGCCCGCGTCGAAAATGACTGGTATCGCAGCGAAGATTACGTATATGACCAGTTCCTGCTCACCCCGCGCGACCCCTACTCGCCCGTCTTACAGGGTCCCGCCGCCCTCAATCTGCCGATGCGCCCCAATGTCTTCTGGAAACAGGACGTCGGCGACCTGATCCACATCCTCTATCCCGAAAAAGGCGGCCGCATCCTGCTCGGCCTCAACACCCAGGAAGAAGGGCAGCATTACGGTCTGGTCACGTCCTGCCTCAACGGGCGCATGATTTTACAGACCTTCTCTTCCCACGATTACTCGCTCTATGACTCGGTCAACCTGTGGAAGAACATGATCGTCTACACCCTGACCAACCACTTCGCCATCCTGCCCTGAGCCATTTACCCCAGGGCTGACGTTCGTCCCCACGGCTGGAGCACGGGTTTTCCAAAAAACCGGGTGCCCCAGCCGCCGATTTAAGCGCTAGCTGGCAAAGGCCACGATCAACGCCGCCACCAGCCCACCGGAGAGCAGCGCCACAACCACGTTGATCCCGATCACCCAACGCCAACCCACGCCGTGTTTCGCCAGCCAGAAACGGCTGAGCAGCCCATCCACCGCCACAATCGCAAATAAATTGGCCAGGTACAGCCCCACCAGGAAAGCGATAAAAACCGGCGCGGCCTGTGATTCCCGAAAGCCATTCATAATCACCATCAGCATAAAAATCCCAAACGCCCCCGCCGCCCCGCTCACCACTGTGATCCCCAGCGCAATCGCCGCCAGCAAACCAGCGCCCAGCCACTTAGCCATACCGCCTCCTTTCAGCAACCGCTCACCCTGCAAACAGATTATAGCAAACAAAAAACAGTATAATCAAAGCCTATCCTTGTACACCCAACAGGCCGAGGGGGTGCGGCCTGCGGCACTCATTTTTAACAGAGGAGACCTGCCATGAATTATCGACGTTTTGGCCGCAGCGGTTGGATGGTCAGCGATATCGGATACGGTATGTGGGGCATGGGCAGTTGGAGCGGCTCAGACGACGCCGAATCGCTCGCCTCGCTGCAAAAAGCCATCGACCTGGGCTGTAACTTTTTTGACACTGCCTGGGCCTACGGGCGCGGCCACAGCGAAGGGCTGCTCGGCCAGATCGTACGCGCCAACCCCGACAAACGGCTGTATACCGCCAGCAAGATCCCACCCAAGAATTCAAAGTGGCCCAGCCGGCGCGAATACACCCTGGACGAATGTTACCCGCCCGAGCACATCCATGAATTCGTCCACAAGAGCCTGGAAAACCTCGGGCTGCCGGCCCTGGACCTCATCCAGTTTCACACCTGGGAAGATGGCTGGGTGGCCGACGATCGTTGGGCCAAAGCGCTCGACGAACTGCGCCGCCAGGGCCTGATCCGGGCCGCCGGCATCAGCATCAACCGCTGGGAACCCCGGAACGCCGTTCAGACCGTGCGCAGCGGGCTGATCGACGCCGTGCAGGTCATCTACAACATCTTCGACCAGAACCCGGAAGACGAACTCTTCCCCGCCTGCCAGGAAATGGACGTAGCCGTCATCGCCCGCGTCCCCTTTGACGAAGGCACCCTGACCGGCACGCTCACCCTGGAGAGCAAATGGCCCGCAGGCGACTGGCGCAACATCTATTTCACTGCCGAAAACCTCAAGAAAAGCATCGAACGCGCCGAACGGCTCAAGGCGCTGCTGCCGGCCGGGATGAGTATGCCCGAACTGGCTTTGCGTTTCATCCTCAGCAACCCCACGGTCAGCACCATTATCCCCGGCATGCGCAAGCCCGGCCACGTTGCCGGTAACGTGGCATGCAGCGACGCCGGCCCACTGCCCGAGGCCCTGCTCGCCCAATTACGCCCTCACCGCTGGGATCGCACCCCTGCCAGTTAATCGTCCTATGGACACCTTTACCCTGGAACAACTACACACCTTCATCTTGCACGCCAAGGCAGCCACCTACATCGGCAGCGGCGCCCAAAGCCCTTCCACCCGCCCCGCCTCTCACGATTTGCGTTTTAGCGCAGGGAATTTCGCTTACATCGACAGCTACTTCGGCGGCAGCGACTTCCTCGGCGAGGAAATCGTCTACTTCGCCGGCCTGCCGGTGTGGGGCGAAAACTACTACGGCCGCCTGCTGCACCCCGACCTGATCCAGGCCGATCAGGTGGGCCAGATTCTCAAAGAAGGCCTGTCCAGAATGTACGCCACGGGGCGTTTCCTGGGCGGCTGGCAGCACACCACACCGCTGGGCGTCTACACCGACGCCAGTCAAGGCGACCTGACGGCCTTCACCGGCGTGGAATGGGTCGAACGCCACGGCCTGCGCCTGTACGAACTGAACTACCACGGTGGACTGATCCGCTGACAGGGCCACCTAGCCCCACCGGGCAGGGAGCGGGTCTCGGACCCACTCCCTGCCCGGATATTTTGGCTCCACGATAGCCCCGCGGTGGCATGCCATGACGAAACAGGTATTGGCAGGATAGATAAGGTGAAGGACAGGAAGCTCACCTCGCCTTGCGCAAGAGTTCTGTAAACAACTCGCCGATCTCCGCCGCACTGAAATCCAGGCTGGCGTCGCCAACCGTCCATTCAAACATCCAGCGCGCCGGCAGTGTGGTCGCCGCCAACTGGTAAAACAGAAACACCCTCCGCTCTTGGGCAATCTCCAGCGCCGCCTGTTCCAGGCGTTGGCGTTCGCCGCGCAAATAAACGTGCATCATGTTGGTATGCGGCGGATTGGGCGTCACGTCCAGTTCGGGGAACTGCGCCAGGACGGCCGCCGCCTCGAGCGCCTTGCGGTGATAGGCCTCCATTTTGCCCAACCGTTCCTGCAACCCCTTGCGCGCCGAGAGCACGTACGGGTACAGACTGCGCAAATTGCCGCCGTGCCGGCGCAGCCAGACGCGCGCCTCGGCGATAAAGTCGGCCGGCCCGGCCAACGCCGCTCCAGAAATCCCGCCCAACCCCTTGTAAAACGAAACATAAACCGAATCAAACGGGGCGCAAATCTCAGCGTAAGATTTCTGGTAGAATGGCCCGCTCTCCCACAAACGGGCGCCGTCCATGTGTACCGCCGCGCCGCGCTCGTGCGCCCAGGCAATCTGCGCCGAAAGTTCGTCCCACTCCGGCAGCCAGCCGCCGATCTCGCGCTGCGGCAGTTCGATCAGCAGGGCCGCCAGCGGGTCGACGATCGGCTTGAGATCGTCCAGTTTTATCAAACGGTCGGGCGCCTTGACCAGCACACCGTGCAAGCCGTGTAAGATCTGGTACCCTTTGTGTTCGTGGATTTCCAGATGACAGCGCGGGTGAAAGGCCACATACCGGCTGTGCTTACGCTGCGACCAGATGCGCAAGGCAATTTGCTGCGCCATCGTCCCACTGGGCATGAAGACCACCGCCTCCTTGCCCAACAGGGCAGCCAGTTCGCGCTCAAAACCGGCGATCAATTCGCCCGCCCCGTAGGTGTCGGCGTCCTGCTCTCCGGCGAACTCAGCCAGTTCGGCCAGCGTCTGGCGCGGCGACTTACGATAGTGGTGGGTCAAAAAGCGGTCACACCCGCGCACGATTTCTTCAAAGGTCGGTTTATCGCCCATTCTCGTCTCCTATACCTTGCTCCAATGCGGATACTTTATTGATTATAATCGCTCGCAGCAACCGGCCGCACCCTGATAAACTTAACAGATTGACAAATGATCGGGCCCTCACTCTGAACCGATGGCCTGAAGAAAGGCTCCGAGAAAATGATCCCAACAAGGCCAAAACCGATTTTGCCCCTCCTGCTGAGCGCCCTGCTCCTGTTCACCGCCTGCGCCCTGCCGGGTCTGTTCAAACCGCAGCCCACCCCTACCGCAAGCGCCTCGCCGCCGGCCAGCGCCACGCTTACCCGCACCGTTACCCGCACCATCACGGTTAGCGCCACCGCCACGCCCGGCCCCACCCTCACACTCACCCCGACCAGCAGCCACACCCCCACCCCGGCCGTCTCACCCACCCGTACCCTGCGCCCCAGCCGCACCCCCTGGCCGACCTTTACCCCCTGGCCCAACCCGTACTGCCCTCAGTTGGGCCTCACCACGCCCTGCCCGTGAACGCCGTCCGACGGGCCGTCTGCCTGTTCGTCCTGTGCTTCAGCCTGTATGCCGCCAGTTATCACGGCGTCCCCACCAGCGACGACGAACAACTGTTTGCCAGCGTCGCCGCCAGCCTGGCGCACCACGGTGAATGGGACGCACCGCAGCTACACGGCAACGCCCGCCTGAACGGGGAATACTACGGTATCGGTCCGCTGCACCCGCTGCTGGCCGCCCCGCTCGTGCGTCTGGCAGCCCGCCTGGGGTTGGGCCAGGTGCAGGCTGTCTACTGGCTTACGCCGCTCTACACTGCCCTTACCGCCGTGCTGGTGTACGCCCTCGCCCGTCGTTACCAGTACGGGCACGGCCTGGCCACGCTGGCTGCCCTGTTGTTCGGCTTCGGCACCCTGGCCTGGCCGTACAGCCGCACCTTCTTTCGTGAACCGCTCGCCATGTTATGCCTCACTGCGGCGTGGTACTGCCTGGAACTGGGCGCCACACACCGTCTGGCCTATGCCGGCTGCGGGTTGTGCCTGGCGGCGCTGCTGTTCAGCAAAGAACAGGTCGCCCTGGCCGCCTGCCCGGCCTTTCTCTATCTTCTCGCCCAACAGCGCCCCACCCTGCGCACCGGCCGGCTGCTCGCCGGGCTGGGAATCGCCGGCGCAGCGCTGGTATCCGGGCGGCTGCTTCTGCCAGACAACCGTTTTACCCCGGCCTTCCTCCAGATCGCCTGGCAGCGGCTGATAACCACGCCGCACAGCGCCTTCTTCACTGCCCTGGCCGGTTCGCTGGTCAGCCCCGGCAAAGGCCTGTTGATCTATAACCCGCTGCTGCTGCTCGCCGCCCTGCCCATGCCCGGAGCGGGGCGCACACCGCGCCGCTTTGCCTGGCTGGTGACGAGCGGGCTGCTGCTGCTCCAGGCGCTGGCTTACGACGCCGGCTGGTGGAACGTCAGTTGGGGTACCCGCTACCTGCTGCCGGCCGTCCCATTGCTGGTCGTCGCCGCCCTGCCGGCCCTGGAACAGGCCGTCCGGCGCCCGTCCGGGCGTGTGCTGCTGGCCGCCGCCCTGTTGGCCAGCCTGCTCATCCAGGCCGGCGGTGTGCTCGTCGCCGACCCCGGCTACCAGGGCCTGCTGTACCGGAACGGCATCCGGCCCTACCCGCAGGCGCTCATCTGGCAGGCCGAACTGGCCCCGCTGGTCAACCACCTGCGCCTGCTGCAGGCCGGGACGCCCCCCGACCTGGCGGCGGTGCGCGCCCGGCCTGCCGGCTGGCTCGCCGTTATCCCATCGTTCCTGCTGGCCGCACTGGCCGCCTGGGGGGTAGCGCGCCCGCTGCGCCGGCCCGGATGGCTGCTGCTGGCCGCCGCCGTCCTGCCCTTCATCGGGTTGTATGCCTGCCGCGCCGACCCGCACTATTCTCCCCGGCGCTCCGATCTGTCTGCCTCCGCCGTACAACTGACCCAGGGCTGGCAGAGCGGCGACGCCGTGCTCATTCACGCCTACCTCTATCCCGCCTGGTATTTCTGGTTCAACACCCCACCCGCCTCCTTACGCTGGTATTCCTTGCCCATCCCCGGATATTATAGCGACATCCGCCCCTACGACCTGGACGATGCCGGCGTCGTCTTCATAGAGAACCTCTCCCTGCGCCACACCCGCATCTGGCTGCTGGTTGACGAAGAATACCCCCACCTGCCGCCCTGCGAAGAAGAAAAATTCCTGCGCACACGCTATACCCTGCTCCAGGAACGACGCTTCCTCGCTCAAAACGGAACGCAAACGCGCCTGTTGCTGTTCGATTTCACCCCCACATTCCAGATTCGCCCTCAAAATGTGTTACCATAGGCCCAAAAGCGCAACTTACACGTTAATAGAGTCAGAAGTTATTGGATTGAATTTGACAGGTATTGTAGAGGAAGGCAGTGAATTCACACACTACCCACTGGGACGTAGTCGGCCTGGGGAGTTGCACGCTGGATGTGCTCACCCTGCTAGACCACCTGCCCGAGCGAGAAGAAGTCCAACAGGCGGCCGCCATCAGTATGCAAGGCGGCGGCCCGGTGGCGACCGCCCTGGTAACGCTGGCGCGCCTGGGCGCACGCACCGCCATCCTGGACGCACTCGGAGACGATCCACAATCACTGCGCATCCGTCACGAGTTGCAGGTTGAAGGCGTCGATACCGCATATCTGCTCACCCGCCCTGGCTGCACTGCCACCACCGCCTGCATCCTCGTCGACCGGCGCGACGCATCGCGCACCATCCTCTACACCCCAGGCAGCGCCCCCGAGCCGCAACCGGCCGAGATCCCGCTCGAAGTCATCCGTTCGGCGCGCTTCGTGCACCTCAACGGCCGTCACTGGGATGCCTGCCTGCACATCGCCCGCCTGGCCCACCAGATGCACGTCCCCGTCTCCATGGACGGCGGCGCCGGGCGCTATCGTCCGGAAGTCGAGAAGCTGGTGGCCCTGGCCGATGTGTGCATCGTCGCCCACGACTTCGCCGTTCATTCCACCGGCCAACCCGACCCACAGCTTGCCGCCAGCCTGCTCTTGCAGCGTGGGCCATCGTTGGTCGCCGTCACCGCCGGCCAGCAGGGCAGTTGGGTGGTCAGCCGCTCGGGCGAGCGCTTTCACCAACCCGCCTTCCTGCTCCCCGATACCGTGGATACCACTGGCTGTGGTGACAGTTATCACGGCGCTTTTCTGTATGGGCTGCTGCAAGACTGGCCGCTGCACCAGGTGGCCGTCTTTGCCAGCGCTGTGGCCGCCCTCAACAGCCGGACGTTGGGTGGGCGCGCCGGTCTGCCACATCTGAGCGACGTCATGGCTTTCCTGGCCTTGACTCCTCAAAGCGTTTTAGATAGGGTACAATTTTGGCATGTTTGATACTATGATGGAGGTACGTAAAATGAAATCAACGCAAAGGACCGTGCAGAAACAACGCTGGATGACCAATCTACTGGCGTTGTTGGTGTGCACGAGCCTGCTACTTAGTTCGGTTGCTGCCGCCCCCGCGCCGCGCCTGGCGCAAGGCGAGACTCCCCAGCCGCCCGAGGCCACAACCGAGACCACTCCCGGTGAAGATCCCACCCCGCAAACCCCGGCGGTAGAGGAGACCCCGGAAGCGCCCGCCCCCACTGAGGAAACGGCGCCCACCGCAGAAACACCTACCGAGGTGACTCCCACTGAAGTGACTCCTACTGAGGAGACCCCTACCGAGGTGACACCAACGGAAGAAGCCACCCCGGCCCCGACGGTTGAACCAACAGTCACTCCGACCGAACCGGTCGCAGAACCCACTGCCCAGCCGTCCGAGCCCCTGCCCCCGGAAGCCAACTACGTGAACTACCACCAGGTCGTGATCCAGTTTAAGGATCAGAGCGGCCTGCTCATCCAGGGTCAGGCAGTCGGTGCAGCGGCTTCTGCAAGCCAGCTGGCCACCCTGGAACTGCTCAAGGACATCCAGGTCACCCCCGTCTTCCCGGAAGCAGCCGCCGCAGCCGCTGAAGCGGCCGCATTGGCGCAAGGCGTTGATGAAAACGTGACCGCGGCCGACCCGCTCAGCCAGTTCTACCAGGCCAACCTGCCGCAAACCACCGGTTATACCGACGCCAAGGCTCTGCTCGACAAACTGGCCGCCCTGGACAACGTCCAGGAAGTCTACTTCGAGCCGATTTACCTGCCGGCTGCTGACTATACTGCAAACCAGACCTATCTGGATCCCGCCGATACCAACAACATCATCGATGCCACCGGCGCAACCACGCCCGCCACGTATTACGCCCTGGACGGCAGCCGCGGCACCAACGTCAAGGTCACCATCCTTGATACCGGTTGGCAGATCGGCCACGAAGACCTGGGCATTTCCAATGCCTCTTTGATCGGCGGTTCGCAAAATTCCAGCGACACCAATCATGGTACCATGGTCGCCGGTGTGATTGCCGCCCTGAATAATTTCGACTCCGGCACCCCAATCGGCATTACCGGTCTGGCGGCCCAGTCCGAATTACAACTGGCCTCCTATCTGTCGCTGGGTATGGCTACTGCGATTAGCAAGGCGACGCTGGCCAGTCGTGCGGGAGACATCATCGTGATCCCGACGCAAATTCTGCAGGCCCCGCCCGACGATGTGACGGCTCCGGCTGGCTGCGCCACAGGAAATCTGGCCCTATCGTTTGGCTCCATGCCGGTCGAATACGCCTCGGCCAACTATGCTGCCATCCAGGCCGCCACTGAAAAAGGCGTCATCGTCATCGAGGCTGCCGGCAACGGCGCCATGAATCTCGATCACAGCCGGTACGCAAACAAGTTCAAGCGTTCTTCCCGCGACTCGGGCGCCATCGTGGTCGGCGCCGGCACCTCAGCCGACCGCACGCCCATGTGCTTCAGCAACTACGGCAGCCGCGTCGACGTGCAGGGCTGGGGCGAAAACATCGCCACCACCGGGCACAATGGCGAGGCCGGCGATGATCTGGACGGCGGTGGAGACCCCAACCAGTACTACACCAGCAACTTCGGCGGCACCTCGGGCGCCACGGCCATGGTCGCCGGCGTCGCAGCCAGCCTCCAGGGTGTGGCCCGGGCGCGCAACTATCGCCCGTTGAGTTCCAGGCAGATGCGCACCATCCTGGCCGATCAGGGTCTCGCTCAAACCGACCCGGCCCCCATCGATGAAGTCATTCCCAAAGTCGGGCCCCTGCCCCAAATGGCGCCCACCATGGACAAATGGCTGCCTCAAGGCGTCAAGCTGATCGACCCCGGCTTTGCCGCCAGCCCCGAAGAGGTCAACGTCCTGCGCCCGACGCTCATCTGGCAGCCCTACCTGAGCGCCAGCAAATACCGCGTGCAGGTTTCCACCGGCACGACCTTTACCAACCTGGCGGTCGATAGCATCCTCACCGCTTCGCAGTTAACGCTGACCACCCCGTTGGCGTCCGGGATACTGTACTACTGGCGCGTTGCCCCGTACGTCACCTTCACCGACGGCACCCAGGGCTGGAAGAACTTCTCTCCCCCCTTCCAGTTCAAGGTCGACGCCATGGAAGTTTACGCCCCCACCCTGGTCTACCCGACCAACGGTGAGATGGCCTACTACCCGGACGCCGTCGATACAAAGTTCAAGCACCCCTCGTTGACGCCCCAGTTCACCTGGAAGCGTCCCATGTCCGGCAGCGCCTTCGTCATCCCCACCGGCTACCACGTCCAGGTCTCGACCCAGCCGACGTTCGCCACCCTCGCCTTTGAAGACGACGCCATTCCCGATGATGGACTGTACGTCGTTGGCGACAAGACCACCTACAACCAGAACTACCTGCTGGGCGCGGCGCTGGATCCTGACACACTGTACTACTGGCACGTGCGTTCCTATATCGTCCAGGGCGGCAAGACCTACTACAGCCCGTGGACCGAGGCGCGCAAGATCTACACCCCGCTGGTCGACTCGGGCGCCCTGGTTGCCCCCACGTTGACCGACACCAACAGCCTGCGCCCGACGATGGATTGGACCGACGTGGCCAACGCCCGCGGCTACCAGGCCGGCTGGCGCTACGAACGCACGGTGATTGCCACCGGCGTGATGACGACATCCAAGCTTGCCACTCTGGGTACAATCGGCATTCCCACTGGCGAAACCGTCCCGCCCGCCACCTTCATCCTCAAGAGCAGTTTGCCCGCCACCACGGCCACCTACAACTACGATGTATACCTGGTGTACCGCGTCCTGGGCAAATACGGCTACAGCGACTGGTCGGCGGAAGCATCGATCACCCCCACCGCCAACCCGCCAACCGCCCCCAAGGCCCTGGCGCCCAGGAACAAGGTGGACACCACCTTTAATCCCTACTTCGTTTTTTCGGTACCCACCGGTGCTGTCTCCTATGAACTACAGGTCTCGGTCGAGAGCGATTTCGACGTCGACCCGCCCGTAGAAGCAGTCAAGACCACCACCGGCGCCGGCGTCCCCGACCCGCTCTATCCGTTGAACACCAAACGGATCGCCCTGCAGATGCCCGGCGGTTTGACGCCCGACACCAAATACTTCTGGCGGGTGCGCTCCCAGAACGCTGGCGGTGACATCAGCACCTGGTCCAGCGTCTCTTACTTCTACACCTCGCCGCCTGCCCCGGCCGGCCTGGCGATTACCGCCAACACCAGCCTACGGCCTACCTTTAACTGGGGTGCGGTCGCCACGGCGCAGTACTATACCGTCGAGGTCAGCAAGTACGACACCTTCAAGAGCATCCTCGCCAAGGGCAACACCCTCGGCACGCTGCTGCCCTTTGAATTTACCACCACCCTGCCGCGCTCCGAGCCGGACAAGGTGCCGCCGGTAGCCACCACCCTCTACTGGCGTGTGCGCGCCGTAGGTAAGTACGGCGCCAGCGCCTGGACGTCCGACCTTGGCGGTTTTGTTACCCCTGACCCGCCGTTGCCGCCCACCCCGATTCTGCCCAAAAACGGTGCGGTGCTGGCCAACTTCCAACCCCTGCTGGATTGGAATCCTTCGCTGCTGCTTAAGAGCAACCCGACCTCCAACCCGGTTTCCTACGAATTCCAGATTTCCAAGACCATCCGCTTCGTCGGCGCCGATATCGTCTTTACCCAGGCGAACGTGGTGGACACCCGTTACCAGCTAAACGGCACCGAGTTGACCGACTCGGGTACCTACTACTGGAGAGTGCGCGCCGAAAATGCACTCGGAGAAACTTCCATCTGGTCCCCGATTGCTCGCTTCGTCACGCCGGGCATCATCCGTGGTACGGTCTCCGTCTGGCCGGGCGGCGCTCCTGTCGCCAATGCTCAGATCGAGGTCGTCGGACGCGGTATCGCTGCCATCACTGACGCCACCGGTACGTTCACCATCAACAGCCTGCCGCGCGGCACCTATCGCCTGCGCACCACGCACCCGCTGGGTGGACACATGCTCATGTCTTACGATGCTACCGTCGATAGCGGCGTGACCACTGCGGTCGACTTCCAGTTGGTGCCGATCCCGGCTGCCGACAGCGGCATCACCCGTATCGTGCTGACCTGGGAGAAGTACCCCGAAGACGCCGACGCTCACCTGTGGCTGCCTTCCGGCAATAAGTACCACATCTCGAAGGGCGACCAGGGCAACCTGGCCGGCTTCCCGGATGCCACGCTGTACGGCAACGTCGCCACCGGCTACGGGCCTGAGGTGATCGACATCGACGGCTACGTCACCGGCAGCTACGTCTACGGCGTCTACTTCAACGGGGATCGCAGTCTGATCCCGCTCTCCAAGGCGCACGTCTACGTCTACTACGAAGACGTCAAGAAGGTCGATCAGACCATCACCATCCCGCCCAAGCCGACGGCCGACGCTAACGGCAACACGCCTGCCTGGCCGGGCAAGTGGTGGAAGGTATTCACCATGACCATCAGCGGCGCCACCCACACCTTCTCGGTCGGCAACTCGCTGTCCGATAATAACCCCGGCGGCTACTAAACCCCGCTGAAGTTCCCCCCCGCTCCCCTCTCCAGGGGAGCGGGTTTTTTAATCCCGCCCGGCGCACATCCACCGCCAAAATTATGTTACACTATTCACGAATGGAGGTGTCACATGTCCGCTGGAAAAATTATCGCCTATATTGCTGCTGCCATTCTGATCTTTTTTGGCGTCCTGTTCATCTGGGGCGCCTTCAGCCCCAACGGTTCCCCGGGCTGGATCCTCATCGGCCTGATCTCGGTCGCCATCGGATTTGGTCTGATCTTTTTCGCCAGCCGTCGCCCGGCGCAGCCCGCCGCCCCAGATAACGTCACCGTCAAAATCGATCTACCCGCCAACGCCAACCTGGACGCCCTGAAATGCCAGTCGTGCGGCGGCGCTCTGACTACCGAAAACATCCACCTCGTAGCCGGCGCCCCGGTCGTCACCTGCCCGTATTGCAAAACCACCTACCAGTTAACCGAAGAACCCAAATGGTAACCCTCACCCGGAGGAAACAGCGCATGTACCGTAAATGGTTCGGCCTGCTCATCGCCTGCGTACTGCTGCTGGCAATTTTTAGCCCGGCGGCGGCGCAAACCTATTATTTCCGCCTCGACCAGGAAACCGTCAACGTTTACGTCAACACCGACGGCACCCTTTCGATCGAATACTACCTGGATTTCTTTAACGATGCGTCCGCCTCGCCCATCGATTACGTTGATATCGGCCTGCCCAACAGCAACTACTCACTGGGCAATATCGCCGCCGATGTCAACGGCCAGGCCATCACCGACATCCAGACCTCCGAATACGTCAAACCCGGCGTGGCCCTCGGGTTGGGCGCAAAGGCCATTCCGCCGGGCAGCAGCGGCCGCGTGCACGTCACCATTCAGCAGATCAAGAAGGTGCTCTACCCCTCCACTGCCGAAGGCGTTAAGGATTACGCCAGCATCGAATTTTCGCCCACCTGGTTTGGCTCAGAATACGTCTACGGCGACACCGCCCTGACGGCCACCCTGATCCTGCCCCCCGGCATCCAGCCCGAAGAACCGCGTTATCACCAGCCGCGCGGCGGCTGGCCCGGCCCAGACCAACCCCAGTCCGGCTACGACGATCAGGGGCGCGTGTATTATCGCTGGCAAAACCAGCAGGCCAACGCCTCTACCCAGTACACCTTTGGCGCCAGTTTTCCCGACCGCCTGGTGCCCGCTGACAGTATCGTGCGTAAGCCGCTGTTCGAACTTGACTTCGAAACACTGTGCTGCGCCGGCATCTTCATTTTCGGCGCGATTTCCGTCGGTACGACCCTCTACCAGGCCACCATCGGCGCCCGTAAACGCAAGATGCAGTACCTGCCGCCCAAGATCGCCATCGAGGGTAACGGCATCAAGCGCGGCCTGACCGCCGTCGAAGCCGCCATCCTCATGGAGCAGCCGATGGACAAAGTGCTGACCATGATCCTCTTCAGCGTTATTAAAAAGAGCGCCGCCCGCGTCACTCGCCGCGAGCCGCTCGAATTGGAAACACTCGAGCCCCAACCCGAAGGGTTGCAGCCCTATGAAGTCAGTTTCCTGCGCGCCTTCAAGAATAAGAGCGAGGGCCAGCGCAAGAGCGAACTGCAAGACATGGTGATCGCCCTGGTGCGTAACGTTGCCGAAAAGATGAAAGGCTTCAGCCGCACCGAAACCGTTGAATATTACGAGAACATCATTGCCCAGGCCTGGAAGCAGGTCGAGGGCGCCCAGACGCCCGAGGTCAAGAGCACGGTCTTCGACCAGACCATGGATTGGACCCTGCTCGACCGCGACTTCGACACGCACTCACGCCGCACCTTTGGCAGCGGCCCGGTCATCCTGCCCAACTGGTGGGGACACTACGATCCGACCTTCCACCCCGCCACCAGCGGCGGCGGTGCAGCTTCGCTGGGCGGCGGCGGCATCTCGCTGCCGCACCTTCCCGGCGCTGACTTCGCTGCTTCGGTGGTCAACAGCATCGAAACCTTCTCTTCCGGCGTGATCGGCGACCTGACCAGTTTTACCGGCGGCATCACCGCCAAGACCAACCCACCGCCCCCGCCCAGCAGTTCGTCGGGCGGCTCGCGCGGCGGTGGCGGCGGCGGACGCTCGTGCGCCTGCGCCTGTGCCTGCGCCGGCTGCGCCTGCGCCTGCGCCGGCGGCGGTCGTTAACCGCCTGCGGAGCCCGAGCGGCATGACCACCCCTCGTCATTGGATCACCCGTCTGCGCCAGCGCCTGGCAGGCACACCCCTGCCCGACGCGCTGGCGCCCGGCGTGTATCACTATCTGCGCCAGGAGGACGGCGGCAAGACCCGTCTGCACCTGCGCCTGGAGGCAGATGGGCACGGCCTGCTGCTGGTCAACGCCAGCCGCGCCTTCCATTTCAACCCCACCGCCGCCTACATGGCCTCGCTTGTTCTCCGCCAGACACCCGGCGAGCAGGCCATCGCCGCCATCACCCGGCGTTACCGCGTCAGCGCGGCAGAGGCCCGCCAGGATTACACCGCCTTCTGCGCACAGCTCGAGGCGCTCATCCGCCCCGACGGCCCCTGCCCCATCTGCGATCTGGAACTGGAAACCCTGGCGCCCTTCTCCGACCGGCCTTCGGCGCCCTATCGCATGGACCTGGCCCTCACCTACCGCTGCAACAACGCCTGTCAGCACTGCTACAACGCCCGGCCGCGCCTCTATCCTGAACTGACCACCGCCCAATGGAAGCAAATCCTCGACCAGCTGTGGCGGTTGGGCATCCCCCACGTCGTCTTCACCGGCGGTGAACCCACCCTGCGCCCCGACCTGCCCGAACTGATCGCCCACGCCGAACACAACGGCCAGATCAGCGGGCTGAACACCAACGGGCGCAGGCTCGCCGACCCGGCCTATCTCGCCGAACTGCTCGCCGCCGGGCTGGATCACGTCCAGATCACCCTCGAATCGCACGACCCGGCCATCCACGACGAGATGGTCGCTCACCCCGGCGCCTGGCAGGAGACCGTGGCGGGGATTCGCAACGCCCTCTCCTCCCGCCTGTTCGTCATGACCAACACCACCCTGCTGCGCCAGAACAGCGCGTTCCTGGCGCAGACGCTCGACTTTCTGGCCGGGCTGGGCGTGCCTACCCTCGGGCTGAACGCCCTCATCTACTCCGGGCGCGGGTTGAGCGCCGGCAGCGGACTGCCTGAGGCCGAACTCCCCGCCCTGCTCGATCTTGCCAACCGCGCCACGCAAGAACACGACCAGCGCCTGATCTGGTACACCCCTACCCAATACTGCCACTTCGACCCGATGCAGCTTGAACTGGGCGTCAAAGGTTGTACCGCCGCCCTGTACAACATGTGTGTCGAGCCGGATGGCAGCGTCATCCCCTGCCAGTCCTATTATCAATCCCTGGGGAATCTGCTTAACGACCCGTGGCAAAGCATCTGGAACCACGAATTAGCGGTCAGCCTGCGCGAACGACGCGACCTGCCAGCCGCCTGCACGGACTGTGCTTTCCTCCACGAATGCGGCGGCGGCTGCCCGCTGGCCCGCCAGGCCGCCTCTGTTCATCCCCAACCAATCCCCGCCTTTTCCGTCGAAACTCATGGGAGGCTCTGAATGAACCAATTCTTCACCCGTTTCTGGCAAAATCTCTTCCCGCCGGCGCGCCCCATGCCTGCCGGCGTCTATCCGTACCAGGCTCCGCCCGACGCCCCCCATCCCTACCGGCTGCACCTGCGGCTCGAAGCCGGCGGTGAAGGCGTGTTAATCGTCAACGCCAGCACCGTCCTGCACCTCAACCAGAGCGCCGCCGAGTACATCTACTATTACATCCACGGCGCCCCGGCGCACGAGATCGCCCGCCAGGTGGCCCGGCGCTATCAGGTCAAATACGAACAGGCGTTGAGCGACTATCGCTCCCTGATCGAGCGCCTTGAGACCCTCATCACCACCCCCGATCTCGACCCCGTCACCTATCTCGACTTTGAACGGCGCACCCCCTACGCCACCGCCGCCAGCGCCCCCTATCGCCTGGATTGCGCCCTGACCTATCGTCTCTCGCACCCACCGGCCACGCTGGTTGCCCCGCTCGATCACGTTCGCCGCGAGCTGGATACTGCCGAGTGGCAAACCATCCTGGAGAAAGCCTGGCGCGCCGGCGTGCCGCACATCATCTTCACCGGCGGCGAGCCCACCCTGCGTCCCGACCTGATCGATCTGATCGCTTACGCCGAAAAACTGGGCCAGGTCACCGGCCTGCTCAGCGACGGGCTGCGCCTGGCCGAAACCGCTTATCTACACCAGTTGCTGCAAAGCGGTCTGGACCATCTCATGCTGCTGCTCGACCCGGAGGACGAACAATCCTGGGAGGCGCTGCGCGACGTATTGGTCGAGGATGTGTTTACCACCGTCCACCTCACCATCACGCCCCACAACGCCGCCGCCATCCCCGCCCTGCTCGAACGCCTGGCGCAGATGGGCGTGCGGTCGCTCTCACTTAGCGCCAGCGAGGCAGAGCTCAAAGAAAATTTGCGGGCCGCCCGCCAGCTGGCCGCCCAACACCAGCTCACCCTCTCCTGGGATCTCGCCGTGCCCTATTCCAGCTTCCACCCCGTGGCCGTCGAACTGGAAGAAGAAGCGCCCCCGGATGGCGCCGGCAAGGCCTGGCTGTACGTCGAACCGGACGGCGATGTCCTCCCCGCTCAGGGCGTGCACACCCCGCTCGGCAACCTGCTCACCGACCCCTGGGAACAGGTGTGGGGCAAGCACTAACCCTGCGGCGCCATGCTCACCATTGACGACTGGCACCGGCGTTTTACCCAACAGGCGCGTTGGAGCGAAGAACTGCGCCGCCACCTGTACACCCGCCTGAACGTTCGCCAGTGCCGGCGCATCCTGGAGGTCGGCTGCGGCACCGGCGTCATCACCGCCGGGCTGCACGCCTTCACCCCGGCCCACATTCACGGTCTGGATCTCAACCCTGCCTACCTGCGTCACGCCCACCAGAGCGACCCGGCCGCCCATTTCACCGCCGGCGACGCCCTGGTGCTGCCCTACCCGCCCGCCTGTTTTGACCTGACCTGCTGTCACTTCTTCTTGCTGTGGGTCACGCACCCCGAACAGGCGTTGGCCGAGATGCGCCGCGTCACCCGCCCCGGCGGGCACATCCTGGCCCTGGCCGAACCGGATTACGGCGGGCGTATCGACTACCCGCTCGAGCTGGCCGAACTGGGCCGTCTGCAAGGCGAGGCGCTGCGCGCTCAGGGCGCCGACCCGTTCACCGGCCGCCGGCTGGCCGCCCTGCTGCACCACGCCGGGCTCGAGCAGGTCGAAAGCGGCCTGCTCGGCGGTCATTGGGCCGCACCTCCCTCGCCTGAAGCGTGGGAGATGGAATGGGCCATCCTGGCCGCCGACCTGGGCCAGACTCTCTCGCCGCAAGAATTACACGCCCTGCGCCAGCAAGACGCCGCCGCCTGGCAGCACGGCGAACGCATCCTGTTCGTCCCCACTTTTTACGCACTCGGAACCACCTGACCCTGCCTGCCCTCAGGCTGAACATCCTCACCTCACAGGAGCTCTTATCTTATGTCTTCTTCCAAACGATCCGGATGGACGCTGTTTGCCCTCGGCCTGGGCTACCTGGTCGACCAGAGCGAAGCCCAGGCGATGGGCGTCTTGGGCCCCATCCTGCGCAGTGTGTGGGGCGTCAGTTTTGGCATGATCGGCATCATGGAAACCCTGCGCAGCATCGCCCAGACCATCAGCGCCCCCTTCTGGGGCTACGCCGCCGACCGCTATTCGCGCAAACAGGTGCTCATCTTCGGCACCGGCGTGTGGGGGCTATGGACCATCGCCGCCGGGCTGATGCCCGATTTCAACGGCCTGCTGATCATCCGCGCCATCTCCGGCCTGGGGTTGGGCTGCCTGATGCCCGCCACCTTCTCGCTGCTCGGCGACCACTTTCCCCAGGAAAAACGCGGCCGGGCGTTGGGGGTCATCGGCCTGGTAGGGTTGATGGGCACCGTGTTGGGCGTCCTGGCGCTGGGCTTTGTCGCCACCGCCGACCTGTGGCGCTGGGGCTTCATCGGCGTTGGCCTGGCCAGTGTGCTCTCGGGCCTGGTCATCTGGTGGCTGGTGGAAGAGCCGCCGCGCGGCGGCGCTGAACCGGAACTGGCCAACCTGATTACCGCCGAAAACGCCCGGCGCTACACCATCAACTGGCACGACGTCTTCAGCACCCTGCGCATCCCCACCATCTGGGCCGCCATCTTGCAGGGCGTGACCGGCAGCATGCCGTGGGTGGTGATGAGCGTTTACTTCATCAACTGGATGGTCAGCGAACTGGGCTACGCCAACGAAATCACCTTCAACCACCCGCGCGGCAGCGCCCCGCTGGTCTTTGCCATCATCGTCATCGGCGCCGCCATCAGCAACCTGATGGGCGGCTTTATCGGCGACTACGCCGAAAAGAAAAGCCCGCGTTACGGCCGCACCATCATCGGCCAGTTTTCGGTCTTCTGTGGTGTGCCGCTCATGTACCTGCTGCTCACCCGCGGCCCGTTTATCGAGTTCGGGCAGATGTTTGCCCTGGCCCTCTTTACCGCCCTGATGATCGGCTGGCCCGGGCGCGGCGCCAAAGAGCCGATGATGCAGGCCGTCGTCCCGCCCGAAATCCGCTCCAGCGCCTATTCGGTCGTCAGCCTGATCGAAGGCGGCCTCTCGGCCTTCGCCAGCCTGATCTGCGGCGCGCTGGCCGACAAGATCGGTCTGACCAACGCTCTGCTGTGGACCATCCCCTTCCCGTGGATCTTCTGCGGGCTGTTCTTCTCGATCTTCTACTTCACCTACCCCAAAGACGCCGCCCGGGTGCGCCGCCTGCTGGCCGAGCGCCGCGAGCAGCTGCTCAAGGAACAGGGCTGACCCATGCCACGGCGCAAGACCCACACCTCTGCTTTCGGCGTCTCGCGCCGCGAAGGGCACGATTCCTCCACTTTCTACGCCCGCAGCCTGTTCAAAGCCCTGCCCGATCCTGCCGGCGGAACAACAGCGCCCGAATCTGCCGCCCTTCCTGGCGATTGGGCCGACAGAATCTACCGGCAATCCTCCGAATGCATGCCCGTAGCGGATAACAGCGTGGCGCTGGCCTTCACCTCCCCGCCCTACAATGTGGGCAAAGAATACGACGACAACCTCAACCTGGACGATTACCTGGCGCTCATCCGCCGCGTCGGCCAGGAAGTTTACCGCGTCCTGCGCCCCGGCGGGCGTTACATCCTCAACATCGCCAACCTGGGACGTAAACCCTACATTCCGCTCCACGCCCACTTCTACCACACCCACATGCAGATTGGCTTCCTGCCCGCCGGCGAAATCATCTGGCAAAAAGGCAAGGGCGCCAGCGGCAACTGCGCCTGGGGTACCTGGCGCAGCGCCAAGGCGCCGCGCCTGCGCGACCTGCACGAATACCTGTTGGTCTTTAGCAAACAGACCTTCTCGCGCCCCGAAGGCGGCGTCTCCGACATCAGCAGCGCCGAATTCTTGCAGGCCACGCTCTCGGTCTGGAACATCCCCCCCGTCTCGGCCCGTAAGATCGGACACCCCGCCCCCTTCCCGCTCGAACTGGCCGAGCGCGTCATCCACCTCTACTCCTACCGCGACGACGTCGTCCTCGACCCATTCATGGGCTCCGGCACCACCTGCGTCGCCGCCCGGCGGCTCGGGCGTCATTATCTCGGCTTCGACATCTCGCCCGAATACTGCGCCCTGGCCCAAAAACGTCTGGCGGAAGTGGATTCCGCCGCCGCCGAATGAAAATCATTATCAATAAGCAAAAGTAGACTATAATCAGGCCGAATCGTTTGCATGAGAGGCCCAGCTTGAAACCCGTACCCCTGTCCGCAGAACCCGCCCGCCTGGACGTGGATCACATCACCATCGCCTATCGCGGTGTGCCCGTCCTGAGCGACGTTTCCTTTGAAATTCCCCACGGCGCCCAGGTGGCGGTCGTCGGCCCCAACGGCGCCGGTAAGTCCACCCTGTTCAAGGCCCTGGTCGGGCTGCTGCCCATCCTGCAAGGACGCATCTTCATCCACGGCCAGCCGCTCGGCCATCACCAGGACTGCGTCGCCTACGTCCCACAGCGTGAAGAAGTCGATTGGCGCTTCCCGGTGACGGTCGAAGACGTGGTCATGATGGGCCGTTACGGCCGCGTCGGCTGGTTGGGCCGCCCCAGCAGCGAGGATCACGCCGTGGTGCAGCGCAGCCTGGAACACCTGGGCGTCGCCGCCCTGACCCGCCGCCCGATCGGTGAACTCTCCGGCGGGCAGCAGCAACGCGTCTTTCTCGCCCGCGCCCTGGCGCAAGAGCCGCACATCCTGCTCATGGATGAGCCGTTCACCGGGGTGGACGCCACCACGCAGGAGGCCACCCTGCAACTGCTCGAACAATTACACGATCAACGGGTCACCGTGCTCGTCTCCACCCACGACCTGAGCATGGCCCGCGACCGTTTCCAGCAGGTCATGCTGCTCAACCATCGCCTGATCGCCTACGGCAGCCCGGCCGAAGTCTTTACCCCCGCCCACATCGCCGCCGGTTTTGGTGGGCATGTCCTGTTCCTCAACGGCGCCGTCGTCGTCGACCAGTGCTGCCCCCCCGAGGAGGAACGCGTATGATCCCGCTGCAATGGCTCATCCAACCGCTCACCTATCCTTTCATGCAGCGCGGCATGCTCGCCGCCCTGATCGTCGGCATCCTGTGCTCGGTCATCGGCTGCTACGTCGTGCTGCGTTCGATGGCCTTTCTGGGCGACGCCCTGGCACATGCCATCCTGCCGGGAGTCGCCATCGCTTACCTGCTGGGCGGTAACCTGCTCATCGGCGCCCTGGTGGCCGCCGTGCTGGTCGCTCTGGGTATCAGCCTGTTCAGCGGCGGCGGCGCCATTAAGGAGGACACCGCCATCGGCATCCTCTTCTCGGCCGCCTTTTCGTTGGGCGTGGCGCTGATCAGCAGCATCCGCACCTACGCCCTGGATCTCAGCCATATCCTCTTCGGCGATGTGCTCGGCGTCAGTTCTTCCGATCTGTGGTTGACCGCCATCCTTGCCGCCGTGGTGCTGCTGCTGATCTTCTTCCTGTACCGCCCCTTCCTGATCGTCTCGTTCGACCCCGTCCTTGCCACCACGCTGCGCCTGCCCACCCAGATGCTGCGCACGCTCATGCTCGTCCTGCTGGCGCTGAGCGTGGTCGTCTCCATCCAGACCGTCGGCATCGGCCTGATGGCCTCCATGCTGGTCACCCCCAGCGCCACCGCCTACCTGCTCACCCGCCGCCTGCCGGTGATGATGCTGGTCTCGGCCGTCATCGGGGCGTTTGCCAGCGTCAGCGGGCTGTACCTGAGCTATTACATCAACGTCGCCTCCGGGGCGGTCATCGTCCTGATCGCCACCGCTTTCTTCCTGCTGGCCTTTTTCTTTGCGCCCGAACGTGGCCTGCTCTGGCAGCGCCTGCGCGCCGTGCGCAATGCCAGGAGCATCTCATGACCCAACCATCCACCGCCGGCTGTTGTTACATCGTCGCCACCCCCATCGGTCACCCCGAAGACATCACCCTGCGCGCCCTCAACGTGCTGCGCAGCGTGGACGCCGTCATCTGCGAGGAACCGCGCCAGGGGCGCACGCTGCTCAAGAAATTAGACATCCCGGTCAAAGAACTGCTCAGCCTCAACGAGCACAACGAGGCCGACATCGCCACCGACATTGTCCGCCGCATCGCTCAAGGCCAGCGCCTGGCGTTGGTCTCGGACTGCGGCACGCCGGTGTTCTCCGATCCCGGCCACTGGCTGATCCAGCAGCTCGTCCAGTTCCACCTGCCCGTCATTCCCATCCCCGGCCCGTCCTCGCTGATGGCCGCCCTCTCATTGCTGGATTTCAAACTGGAGCGCTTCGTCTTCGGCGGCTTCTTGCCGCGCCAGCCCGAGGCGCGCCGCCTGGAACTGCAACGCCTGCGCGCCCTGCGCATGCCGGTCGTGCTGATGGACACCCCCTATCGCCTGGCGGCCCTGCTGGAAGACGTCGCCCGCGTGTTTGGCAACGGGCAGGCCGTCACGGTGGCCTGCGACCTGACCCTGCCCAACGAAACCGTCTACCGCGGCCCGATCTCCGAGGTGCGCAAGCGCGCCGGGGCGCGCAAGGCAGAATTCATCCTCATCGTCCACTAAAACGCAGCCGGTCACCACGTCCCCCTACCCGCGTCTTGGCGTTAAGCCTTGGGCTCCGCCCGCAACGCCCCTCGCCTGCTGGCATTGACGCCCGGCCTATCCAGGCGGGGCTGAGACCCCCTACCGTTCTTGGAGATACCCTCTTCAGCCCCAGCCGGTAACGCGTCTCGTCCAATCGCATAGAAGCATCCCAACCTGCTTTGAATCCTGTCTATCCTGCCAATCCCTGTTAAAAACCCTGTCTTTCCCACCCGACAACCAGACTTCACTGTCTGCGCCTCTACATCTATGCGTTAAGCCTTTGGCTCCGCCAGCAACGCCCCTTGCCGGCATAAAAACGCGGCGGTCGGCCGAAGGGGGGAACACTCTTGACGGTGTACTTTTTTTGTCTTATACTATGAATATATGAGCACATATTCATATATAGGATGCCCCATGAAACCACCAACACTCGCCCGCTGCGAAGAAAACATCATTCACGAAGACCAGGTGCGCAACGCCCAGACCACCCTGATCGACGGCTTGCAGGCCACCCACCTGGCCAATACCTTTCAGGCCCTATCCGACCCCACCCGCGTGCGCCTCATCTCGGCCCTGTTGGCCCAGGAACTGTGCGTGTGCGACCTGGCCGCCCTGCTGGGCATGACCCAGAGCGCCATCTCGCACCAGCTGCGCATCCTGCGCAACCTGCGCCTGGTCAAGCACCGCAAAGAAGGGCGCATCGTGTATTACGCCCTGGACGACGATCACATCCGCGAATTATTCCAACGCGGTCTGGAACACATCAATCACGCACGCTAATCCAACTACAGCATCGAGGAACAGGCATGACTGCACAAACTTATCACATCGAAGGCATGGACTGCGCCGACTGCGCCCTTAAAATCGAGAAGGGCGTACGCCAGCTGCCCGGCGTCCACTCCCTGGAAGTCAATTTTGCTCTCTCGCAGCTCACCGTCAGCGGCGACGTTGCACCCGAAACCGTCCGCCAGCGGGTAGAAGCGCTGGGCTATCGTCTGCAGGCGTCCACCCGCCCCGCCCCAACCCCCTTTGGCGGCGGGTTTATCCGTTTTCTGTGGACTCGATCCGAAACGCGCCTGGCGCTGGCCGGCGGAGGGCTGCTCCTGCTCGGCTGGCTGGCCCGGCTGGCCGGGCTGCCCGATTGGAGCGCCACCGGCCTGCACATCGTCGCCCTGCTGGTTGCCGGCTACCCCATTGCCCGCAGCGGACTGGCCAACCTGTGGATCAACAAAGACTTTAACGTCAACCTGTTGATGACGCTGGCCGCCGTGGGGGCCATTATCCTGGGGGAAACCGGCGAAGCCGCCAGCCTGATCTTCCTGTTTGCCGTGGCCGAGGCGCTGGAAGGCTATACCGGCGACCGCGCCCGGCGCGTGCTCTCCGAACTCAGTGAATTGGCCCCCGCCCGCGCCATCCGGATTGGCCCGGACGGTGAGGAAAACGTGCCGGTCGAAGCGCTGCGCCTCGGCGACCGCCTGCTGGTGCGCCCCGGCGACCGCATCCCGATGGACGGCGCCGTGTACGCCGGCAGCAGCCAGGTCAACCAGGCGCCCATCACCGGCGAGAGCCTGCCCATAACCAAAGAGACCGGCGATGAGGTCTTTGCCGGCACGGTCAACGGCTCCGGAGCGCTGCAAATCGAGGTCACCCGCCTGGTACAGGACAACACCATCCAGCGCATCATCCGCATGGTGGCCGAAGCGCAGTCGCAGCGCGCCCCCAGCCAGCGGATGATCGACCGCTTCGCCCGCGTCTATACCCCGGCCATGATTGTCATCGCCCTGCTGGTGGCGCTCGTCCCGCCGCTGTTCTTCGGGCAGCCGCTGCTCAACCCGGCCGGCGGTGAACGCGGCTGGTTATACCGCGCCCTGACGCTGCTGGTCATCGCCTGCCCGTGCGCGCTGGTCATCAGCACCCCGGTCACCATCCTGAGCGCCATTACCGCCGCCGCCCGGCACGGCGTGCTGATCAAGGGCGGCGCCCATCTCGAGGCGCTCAGCGGGGTGAACCTGTTTGCCTTCGACAAGACCGGCACCCTCACCCGCGGCGTACCGGTGGTCACCACCCACCGCGCCGCCGACTGCAACAACGGCCACGACGGCAACTGCCCGCAGTGCAACGACGTGCTGGCCCTGGCCTGCGCCCTCGAGCGGCGCAGCAGCCACCCGCTGGCCCAGGCGGTCGTTACCGCCGCCGAACAGCGCGGTCTGGACACGTGTTACGCCCCTGCCGAAGCCGTCCAGGTGTTGGCCGGCCAGGGGCTGCAAGGACAGGTCAACGGCAAGCTGGCGACCATCGGCAGCCACCGCCTGTTCGATGCAGAACATCCTCACCGCCAGGAGGTGTGCGCCTGGGTACAGACCGCCGAACAAAACGGCCAGACCACCATGCTGGTCTGCGACGGCGAGCGGGTGCGCGGCTACATCGCCGTGGCCGACGAACTGCGCAGCGAGAGCCCCCAGGTCGTGGCGGCCCTGCGCCGCGCCGGCTGCCAGACCGCTATGCTCACCGGCGACAACCCGCAGGTGGCCTCCGCCATTGGCGCCCGCCTGGGCATCGACCAGGTGCGCGCCAGCCTGCTGCCCCAGGACAAGCTGGATGCCATCCGCGCCATGCAAAACGAACACGGCGCCGTGGCCATGATCGGCGACGGCATCAACGACGCTCCCGCCCTGGCCGCCGCCACGGTCGGCATCGCCCTGGGCGGCGCAGCCAGCGCCCAGGCCCTGGAAAGCGCCGACATCGTCCTGCTGGGCAACGATCTCGGCCAGCTGCCCTTCACCGCCCGGCTGGCCGCTTTCACCCGCCGCCTGATCCGGGAAAACATCCTCTTCAGCCTGCTCACCAAACTGGCCTTCATCCTGCTCGCTCTGGGCGGCGTCACCAGCATGTGGCTGGCCATCCTGGCCGATATGGGCGTCTCGCTGGCCGTGACCTTTAACGGCATGCGCCCGCTGCGCGCCCATCTGGATGGAGGATGAGCGGGGGAATGTGTGGGTGTCTGCCGTAGGGCGCCCTCCCCAACCGCCGGCCAACCCGTCGGCAACACGCCACTCGCCGCGGCAGGCCGTCACGGGCGGCAACCATTTCTACACTATGATGGCGCACGGGCTCGCCCCGTGCGGGCCGGCCTGTCCTGATGGCCGCGAGGCCGCCCACCCGTGTACAGGATAAATGGCATCTTTTTGTCACGAAATAGAACATTAATTCTATATTTTGTGTTATAATCAAATCATGCCAATCCCCTGGAATGCCGAACAGATCGTCGCCCTGGCCCCCGACCCCGCTTCGGCCAAAGCCGGCCACGAACAGGCCCGCGCCCACAAATGGCGCTCTCTGGGGCACAACCAGCGCGCCGCCTGGGGGGAATGTCAGGGCAGCGCCAAAGAGCCCTACCAGACCTGCATCGACCTGAACGGCCCGGCCTTTCAATGCACCTGTCCCAGCCGCAAGACGCCCTGCAAACACGCCCTGGGCCTGCTGCTGCTGCTCAGCCAGAAAATCGAGCTCGATCTCGCCGCCGCCCCGCCGCCCTGGGCGGCAGAATGGCTGCAAAAGCGCGATCGGCGAGAAGCCGCCTCGCCAGCCCCCGCCGCCAAAGCCGCGCCCGACCCGGCGGCTCAGGCCCGCCGCGCCGCCCAGCGCGCCGGGCGCGTGCGCCAGGGGCTGGCCGACCTGGACACCTGGCTGTGCGACCTGCTGCGCCGCGGCCTGGCTCAGGTACAGAACGAACCGCTCTCTTATTGGGACGCGCCCGCCGCCCGCCTGGTCGACGCCCAGGCCCCCGCCCTGGCCCGCCGCCTGCGCAACCTGGCGCTCATCCCGGCCACCGGGCAGGGCTGGCAGGAACGCCTGCTCGAACAAATCGCCCTGCTCTACCTGTTGATCGAAGGCTACCACCGCCTGGACGATCTGCCGCCCGCCGTTCAGGCCGACATCCGCGCCAACATCGGCTGGACCCAGGACCAGGAAGAACTCCTCCAGCAAGACGGGCTGAGCGACCGCTGGCTGGTGCTGGGCAATCGCATCGAAGAGGAATCCGGACGGGGCAGCCCGCTCAAGGTGCAGCGCACCTGGTTGTGGGGGCTGAACTGCCGGCGCCCGGCCTGTCTGCTCAGTTTTGCCGCCGGCGGCCAGCCGCTCGAAGCCGGCCTGCCCCCCGGCGCCGTGCTGGACGGCGAACTGGTCTTCTTCCCCGGCAATTTTCCCTTGCGGGCGCTCCCCAAACAACGCCCGCCGGTCGTCCCCTTCGACGCCCCCATGCCCGGTTTCGCCGGCCTGGACGCCGCCTTTCAATCCTATCACGTCGCCCTGGCTGCCAATCCCTGGCTGGAACTCTACCCGCTGCCCTGCCAGAGGCTCACGCCCTGCCAGCAAGACGGGCTGTGGCAGCTGCGTGATGACCAGGGACGCGGCCTGGCGCTGGCGCCCGAATGCAGCCACGCCTGGAAGGTTCTGGCCCTCAGCGGCGGCGCGCCCATTGCCCTGTTCGGCGAATGGAACGGCCGGACATTCTGGCCGTTGAGCGCCCAGACCGGGACGCGTTGGATTGCCTTCTAATTTCCGCCAGGAGGTCTGCCCGTGAGCGCAATCGAAAATGCCTGGCAAGAAACCGTCACCGCCGCCGTCCTCGGTGCGGCGCGGCGTCCCCCGCCGGCGCTTCCACCCGGCCTGCCCGAGGCGGGGCCCACGCTCCAACCGCCTCGCCTTCTGCTGCGCAACGCCGCCATCCTGGCCCATTACCGCCGTTGCGGGCAGATGCCCGGCAAGGCCAGCCTGCCGGCCCCGGCCACCTGCCCCGCCGACGAACTGCCGCCATGCAGCCCAAACGCCGCCGCCCGCCTGCTGACGCTGACCCAGAGCAGCTATCAGGAACTGTTATCCGAATGGTTGAACCTGGCTGCCGCCCGCCAAAAACGCCTGCCGCCCGAACACCTGCCCATCCTGCTGGATTGGGGTGAAAAGCACCTCGCCCACATCGGCCCGCTGCTGACCGTCATCGGGCAGCGCGGCCGCTGGTTGGCGGCGCAAAACCCGGCCTGGGAACATATCGCCCTGACAGCCCGCATGGAGACCCTCCAACCCGGCGACGTCCAGCCGATCTGGCAGACCGGCGGGCGCGCCGCCCGCCGTTACCTGCTGAACAACCTGCGCACCGTTGCCCCCGCCGCCGCCCGCGACCTGCTGCTGACCACCTGGAACGAGGAGCCCGCCGACTACCGCGCCGATTTTCTCGCCACGTTCAAAAACAACCTGAGCATGCAGGATGAGCCCTTTCTCGAAACCGTCCTGGACGACCGTTCGGCCGAGGTGCGCCAGGCGGCCGTCGACCTGTTGGTCTGTCTGGCCGATTCTCGCCTGGTAGAGCGCCAGTTGCAGCGCGCCCTGACCTATCTGCAATGGAAACCCGGCGGCTTTCTGCGCCAGCCGCGGCTCGAGATCAGCCTGCCCGAAAGCTGCACCCCCGAAATGCGCCGCGATGGCGTGCGCCCCGACAAGACCATCCGTTCCTTTGGTCCCAAAGCCGAATGGCTCTACCAGATCCTCGCCGCCGTGCCGCCCTCCACCTGGTGCCGGATGTGGAACCAGACCCCCGCCGGGCTGTTGCAGGTCATCGAACAGGAAGATTGGGAGGACGTGTGCTACGAGGCCTGGATCGTCGCCACCCTGCGTCACCAGGACGCCGCCTGGGCCGAGGCCATTCTACCCCGCGACCCGCTGCGCAGCCGCCTGTTGGACGTACTGCCGCCTGAACGCCAGGAGCCTTTCCTGATCGCCCAATGCCAGGCCCGCCCGATGACCGGCATGCACATGCTCAGCGGCTACGCCTGCCCCTGGAGTGAAACGCTCTCCCGCCTGGCGCTGACCCATCTGCGCCCCTATTGCCAGGCGGACGAACGCCTGACCACCCCCGGCTGGCTGCAAGAAATGTTCCGCAGCGCCGGAAGATACATATCCCCTGCCCTGCCCGGCGACCTGGTCGCCCGGCTGGTCGGCCCAATCGAACCCGGTTCGAACTGGGAAGAAGCGCTGAACGGCCTGCTGGATTTGCTTGATTTTCGACGTCAGATGAGCGAGGAGTTAAACACATGAGCGAACTGTTACGAGAACACGCCGAACAACAATTTGCCGCCGAACTGGCTGAACTGGCCCGCGTCGACAAACGCCACCGTCCGCCCAACTGGCGGCTCTCCCCCTGGGCAGTCGCCACCTACCTGCTGGGCGGCACGCTCGACAACGGTTTCACCGTTTCCCCTAAATATATCGGCAGCCGTCCGTTGATCGAGATCGCCATCGCCACCCTGGCGACCGACCGCGCCCTGCTGCTGATCGGCGTGCCCGGCACGGCCAAATCCTGGGTATCCGAACACCTCGCCGCCGCCATTTCGGCCGACTCGACCCTCATCGTCCAGGGCACGGCCGGCACCGCCGAAGAAGCCATCCGCTACGGCTGGAACTACGCCCGTCTGCTGGCCGAGGGCCCCTCGCAGCAGGCGCTGGTGCCCAGCCCGGTGATGAACGCCATGCGCGCCGGCAAGATTGCCCGCCTGGAAGAACTGACCCGCATCCCCTCCGATGTACAGGACGCCCTCATCACCATCCTGTCCGAAAAGAGCCTGCCCATCTCCGAACTGGGCGACGAAGTTCAGGCGGTCAAGGGCTTCAACCTGATCGCCACCGCCAACAACCGCGACCGGGGGGTCAACGAACTCTCCAGCGCCCTCAAGCGCCGCTTCAACACCGTGGTGCTGCCCCTGCCCGAGACGATTGACGAAGAAATCGAAATCGTCCGCCGCCGGGTGGACACCCTCGGCCGGGCGTTGGAACTGCCCGCCGAACCGCCCGCCGTCGAGGAAATCCGCCGCGTGGTGACTATCTTCCGCGAACTGCGCTCGGGCATCACTGCCGACGGCAAGACCCGCCTCAAAACGCCCAGCGGCACGTTGAGCACGGCCGAGGCCATCTCGGTGGTCACCAACGGTCTGTCGCTCGCCGCCCACTTCGGCGATGGCCGCCTGCGCGCCGCCGACCTGGCCTCCAGCCTGGTGGGCGCCGTCATCAAAGACCCGCTGCAAGATCGCATCGTCTGGCAGGAGTACCTGGAGACGGTGATCAAGGAGCGCGATGGCTGGAAAGACCTCTACCGGGCCGGCAGGGATGTCCTCTAAACCGGTCACCGTCTTTGGCATTCGCCACCACGGGCCGGGTTCGGCGCTCAGCCTGTGCCGGGCGCTGCATGCCCTGCGCCCGGATATGCTGCTGATCGAGGGCCCGCCCGACGCCCAGGAACTGCTCCATTGGGCCGCCGACCCCGATTTACAGCCGCCGGTGGCGCTGCTGTTGTACCAACCCGAACAACCGCAGCAGGCCGCCTGCTATCCCTTTGCCGAATTCTCGCCGGAGTGGCAGGCGCTGCGCTTCGGCCTGCAGCAGGGCATTCCCGTACGCTTTATGGATCTACCCCAGGCGCACCAGCTGGCGCTCAACGCCGCCCCGCCCCCGCCAGGCGCAGAGGAGGATGCCCCGCCGCCGCCCGCCAAAGAACCGCTGACCCACCTGGCCGAAGCCGCCGGTTACGCCGACGGCGAACGCTGGTGGGAACGGCTGGTCGAGCAGCGTCCCGGCGACCAGGACGTGTTTGCCGGTGTGCTGGAGATGATGACCACCCTGCGCAACGAACTTGAGGCAGGCGACTTCATCCCCGCCACACCCTACGAGGCGCAGCGCGAGGCATTCATGCGCCAGACCATCCGCGCCGCCCGGGCCGAGGGCTTTGAAAACATTGCCGTGGTGTGCGGCGCATGGCACGCCCCGGCCCTGTTGAGCATGCCGCCCGCCATCCAGGACGCCCGCCTGCTCAAGGGCCTGCCCAGGGTCAAAATCTGCGCCGCCTGGGTGCCGTGGAGCTACGGCCGCCTCAGTTGGGAGAGCGGCTACGGCGCCGGGATCGAATCGCCCGGCTGGTACGAGACCCTCTGGCAGGCCGGCAAACTGGGCCTCTCGCCTACCGCTACCACCATCCGCTGGTTGTCGCAGGTCGCCGGCCTGCTGCGCAGCGAGGACCTGGACGCCTCCTCCGCCCACGTCATCGAGGCCGTCCGCCTGGCCGAAACGCTGGCCAGTCTGCGCGGCCAGTGCCTGCCCGGCCTGAACGAGATGAACCAGGCGGCGCGCACTGTCTTTTGTTTTGGCGACGACCTGCCCCTGCGTCTCATCCGCCAAAAACTGATCGTCGGCGAACGCCTCGGCCAGGTGCCCGCCGCCAGCCCGATGACGCCCCTGCAGGCCGACCTGACCCGCCAACAAAAGCGGCTGCGTCTGCCCGCCGAGGCCTTTCAACGCCAGTTGGATCTCGACCTGCGCAACGCCACCGACCTGCAACGCAGCCATCTGCTGCACCGCCTGCGCCTGCTGCGCATCGAATGGGGCCAGCAGCCGCAGTACAAAACCGCCAGAAACAGCACCTTTCACGAATACTGGCTGCTGCAATGGCTGCCCGACCTGGCGGTGATGGTCATCGAAGCCAGCCTGTGGGGCAACTCGGTCGCCGGCGCCGCGGCGGCTTACGTCGAGCACCTCGCCGCACGCGCCGTCGACCTGCCCACCCTGACCGTCCTGATCCAGACCGTCTTGCTCGCCGACCTGCCCGACGCCCTGCAAACCGTCGTCGAGCGCCTCGGGGCGCTGGCTGCCCTGGCCAGTGACGCCGGGCAGTTAATGGAGGCCCTCCCCGATCTGGCCGAAGCCATTCGCTACGGCACGGTGCGCCAGACGGACGTCCAGATGCTCAGCCGTGTGTTGGATGGTCTGCTGGCGCGCATTTGCATCGGCCTGCCTGCCGCCTGCGCCAGCCTGAACGACGACGCCGCCCGCGCCATGTTCCCGCGTTTGCTCGGCGTCCAACAATCCATCGACCTGCTCGAGAACCAGGAATACCGCCAGGCCTGGCAAAAGGCGCTGCTCGGCCTGGCCGACCAGCACGGCCTGCACGGTCTGCTCGCCGGGCGGGTGTGCGCCATCCTGCTCGACCAGAAATGTTTCACCCCCCAGGAAGCCGCCCGCCGCCTGGGCCTGGCGCTGTCCGGCGCCAGCGAGCCCGCCGGCGCCGCCGCCTGGGTGGAGGGATTCCTCAAGGGCCAGGGGGCGCTGCTGCTGCACGACGACGCCCTGTGGGCGCTGCTCGACGATTGGATCGCCGGCCTGCCGGCTGAAACCTTCCAACAACTGCTGCCGCCGCTGCGCCGCACGTTCAGCACGTTTACCTACCCCGAACGGCGCATGTTGGGCGCACGCGCCCGCCACGGGGCGCAGATCGTGACCGGCCCGGCGCCGGACACCGGCGATTTCGATCTCGCCAGCGCCCAGGCGGCCCTGCCCCTGCTGGCGCAACTGCTCGGCTGCCCTCCACAGGAAGAGGAAAAATGACCCCCATCTCCGATCCCCTCAGCGAACGGCTGCGCCGCTGGCGCCTTATCCTGGGCGGCGACCAGGCCAACGGCACCGGCGTTGAATTGCAAGGCGACGACCTGTCCATCGACCGCGCCCTGGCCGCCCTCTACGACAGCGACCGCCGCGGCAACCTGGGCAGTTCTTACCCCGCTGTTGCCCGCTGGCTGGGCGACATCCGCGCCTATTTTCCCACGCCGGTCGTCTGCCTGTTGCAGCAGGATGCCCTGGAACGCCTTGACCTGCGCCAGATGCTGCTGCAACCCGAACTGCTGGAAACCATTGAGCCGGACGTCCACATGGTCGCCACCCTGCTCTCGTTGAGCGGGGTCATGCCCCAAAAAACCAAAGAGACTGCCCGCCAGGTGGTACGCAAGGTGGTCGAAGAACTGGAGCGCCGGCTTGCCAACCCGCTGCGCCAGGCGGTCAACGGGGCGCTCAACCGTTCGGCGCACAACCGCCGCCCGCGTCACAATGAGATGGACTGGCCGCGCACCATTCGCGCCAACCTCAAACATTACCAGCCCGAGTATCAGACCATCATCCCGGAGACGCGCATCGGCTTCGGGCGCAAACGCGCCGCGCTGCGCAACGTGGTATTGTGCATCGATCAAAGTGGATCGATGGCCGCCTCGGTCGTCTACGCCGGCATTTTCGGCGCCGTACTGGCCTCGCTGCCCGCCCTCAAGACCCAGGTGGTGGCTTTCGACACCGCCGTGGTCGATCTCAGCGAGCTGTGCGCCGATCCGGTTGAACTGTTGTTTGGCACCCGGTTGGGCGGCGGCACCGACATCAACCGCGCCCTGGCCTACTGCCAGGGGCTGATCGGCCAGCCGCACGACACCATCCTGTTCCTGATCTCCGATCTCTACGAGGGCGGCGACAAGGACGAGATGCTCAAACGCGCCGCCACCCTGGTCGCCTCGGGCGTACAGGTCATCGCCCTGCTGGCGCTCAACGACGACGGAGCGCCGTCCTTCGACCACCACGCCGCCGCCGTGTTGTCCACCCTGGGTGTGCCGGCCTTTGCCTGCACGCCCGATCAGTTCCCCGCCCTGATGGCCGCCGCCATCCAGCGCCAGGACATCACCCAGTGGGCTGCGGCCAACGGCATCCACACCACCCACGCCGGAAGCTGCTCCTCGCCCCTGCGGGGAGAGGTTGGGTGAGGGGAGAATCCGTCCGTACGACCGGCATGCATGCAGACAAACGGTGTTTTCACCCTCAAGGGTGAGGGAGTTTGCGTCTCCCCGCAGAGAAATGAGCCGGTGGGCGCCCCCCCCTGGCATCCGCGGCGGTCAGCCCTGCAACGCGCTCAACAGGGCGGCATAGCGGGCGTCGCCCAGGGCGCCGCGCCAGGCGTCCAGAACGCCGGCGTCTGTTAGCGCCTGCTCCAACAGGTTGTCCACCGGCGTCTTGTCCCAACTGTTCATGCGAAACGCCTTCAGCAGCCGCCGGCACGCCTCCAACCGCCGGTCGCGCCCGGCCAGCAGCGAACCGCCGGCGGCGGACTCCACCTCGATGCGCACCTCGTCGCCCGGCGCAAACGGCGCCGCCGCCAGCCAGATCACCTCACACTGGGCGTCGTAGCGCCAGCCCACCTCCCGGGCCTGGTCGTTGACCCACAGCTGCACCCGCTGCGGCGCATGCGCCCCCCACACGCTCACATGCAGGCGGCGCGCTCCGGGCAGGTGATCGAGCGCCCCGCTGCTCTGCGCCGTAAATACCAGCCGGTTCTCCTGCCAGCGCTGGCGCAGCTGCGTGCAGCTGTAGCCGCCGTGCAGATACGCCTGGCTGACGCCGTCGTCTTCGTACAGATCGAAATCTCCATCCGCCCCGGCATACAGGCGCACGTGCAGATCGACCGGGTTGTCCACCCCACCCCCTTCCTGCGGCCCCAGCGGGACGATCCCGCCGGCGCGCACAAACACGGGCATTTCTTCCAGCGTACCGTACTGCGCCACCCAACGCCCGCCTTGCCGCGCTTCACCGCTGAAAAACTGGTACCAGCGCCCCTCCGGCAGCCACACCATCGCCCGGCTCAACCCGGTCTGGGCGTCCGCCGGGGTGACAAACGGCGCAACCAGCATCTCACTGCCAAACAGGTACTGCTCGCGGCAGTGATACGCTTCTGCCTGCTGCGGATAGCGGTAATACAACGGCGCCGCCAGAGGAACGCCGGTCTGATTGAAACGCCACGACATGCTGTACAGGTAAGGGATCAGGGCGTGGCGCAGTTGCAAATAACGGCGCGCCACTGCCAGCACCTCGGCCCCAAACGCCCACGGCGCCCGGTCCACGTAGGCGTTCTTGGTGCAGTGCAGACGCATCACCGGGCTGAACACCCCAAACTGCAACCAGCGGGTATACAGTTCGCCGTCCTCGACGCCGCGGAAATGACCGCCGATGTCGTGGCTCCACCAGCCAAACGCCACGTTGCC
>CAZHTS010000026.1:0-2777 GCA_964535315.1 uncultured Anaerolineaceae bacterium | reverse complement strand
ATATGCCAGTCCATGTCGATGATACACACCGCCAGCGGGATGTGTTGGCGGCGGAATTCCGACACCAGTTGAACCAGTTCATCCTGGCGGTAGGCCCAATAACGGCTCCACCAGTTACCCAGCGCCCAACGCGGCGGCAGCGGCACGCGCCCCGCCACCCGGCAGTAATCCCGCAGGCAGGCGGTGTAATCCTGCCCGTAGCCGAAGAAATACAAATCGAAGTTCCCTGCCGTGCCGCGCTCTTCTAACCAGCCGGCGCTGTTGAAGACCAGCGAGCGGCTATCATCCACCAGCGCCCACCCGCTGCGCGAGAGCAGCCCCGCCTCGAGCGGAATGGCGCCGTCCACCTCGTCCAACGTGCGCGCCGTTCCGCGCAGGTTGCGCCGGTCCACGTCCCCTAAACGCCACGCCATTCCCGTCTGGAGCTGCGTGACGCTCAACGTCTCCGGCCGGAAGCCCCCGGCAGTGATGCGGTAACGCAGATGCAGCGCGGCGGTCAGAATCTCAAGCTGCTCCGCGCTGCGCCGCACCTCAAAGGCCGGCGCCGGCTGCCGCCGGTACCAGAACACCTGGCTGGGGCGATCCTCGAACTGCCCCGTCGGGCTGTACTCCATGCGTAACAGCCGGTCGGTCAATACCGTAAAACGCACCTGGGGTCCGTGCACCACTGCCGCCGGCTCCGCCACGGGTTCAAAGGGGATCGGGAAGGTGTGATAATTCGTCATAGAGGTGATTATACTCCATAGACAGGGCCGGCTTTTTATGCTATCCTTTGTATACTCATTGTGTGAGTATACGGATTCTGAGCATGCCCCGCCAACAAGCCCCCCTCTCCTTCGAATACGTCTTGCTGGGCATCATTGCCGGCCAGCCCACGCACGGTTACGAGATTTACAAGGCCATCTCGCGCATGCAGGGCATCGGGCTGATCTGGTCGATTAAACAAAGCCAACTGTACGCCCTGCTGGACAAGCTGGAAAACAGCGGGTTGATTTCCGCCCGGGTGATCCCCGGCGATACTCACCCCAACCGCAAAGAATACACCCTGACCGAAACCGGACGCATCCTCTTTCAGGGTTGGGTCAAGAGCCCGGTGATGCACGGCCGCGACATGCGCCAGGATTTTCTGGCGCGCCTGTATTTTGCCATCCCGCAGGGCCGTCCGGCGGTGCAGGCGCTCGTCGCCCAGCAGCGCCAGACCTGTCTTGAATGGCTCGAACTGGATCTGCGCCTGTTGCGGCGCCTGTCTCCCAATCAAGTATACGAATCCCTGGTGTATCGCTTTCGCATCCACCAGACGGAGGCCATGCTGGCATGGCTGGATGAATGTGTAGCGGTGATCCCATGAACAAAACGCTTGCCCGTACAGAGCAGCAAGTTTACCACCTGCCAGACGTGCGCCCGCACCTGCCGGCGCGTTGGGGTGAAAACCTGTGGCGGCTGTCTGCCCTGCCGCTGCTGTTGTTCTTCCTGGCCCCGCTGACCGCCCTGCTGCTGCGCACCTCGCCGGCGCTGCTGCTCGCCAGTCTGGCCGACGCGACTGTCATCCAGGCCGTCAGCATCAGCCTCAAGACCACGCTGATCAGCCTGGGGATCACCCTGCTGTTGGGCACCCCGCTGGCCTACTGGATGGGGCGCTGCCAGTTTGCCGGCAAACGTCTGCTGGATACGCTCATCGACCTGCCCACCGTCCTGCCGCCCTCGGTGGCCGGCGTGGCTTTGCTGCTTACCTTTGGCCGGCGCGGTCTGTTCGGCGCCGTCCTGACGGATTGGGGCATCCAGATTGCCTTCACCCAGACGGCCGTGATCATGGCCCAGGTGTTCATCGCCGCCTCGTTTTACGTGCGCGCCGCCAGCCTGGGTTTTGCCGCCGTGGATACCGAGATCGAGCAGGCCGCCCAACTGGACGGCGCCAGCCGCTGGCAGACCTTCCGCTACGTCATCCTGCCGCTGGCGCGCAATGCGCTCATCAGCGGTGGGGTGATGAGCTGGTCGCGCGCCCTGGGCGAGTTCGGCGCCACCATCCTCTTTGCCGGCAACCTGTCGGGGCAGACGCAGACCATGCCGCTGGCCATCTACCTCGGCTTTGAGGTCAACCTGGACATCGCCCTGACGCTTTCCACCCTGCTGGTGGCCGTCTCGGGCCTGTCGCTGCTGCTGGTCAAAAATCTGCTCCCCGCGCAGCCCTGACATTTTTTCCCAAAAACCTTCTCACGAACGACAAAACCCGGGTATAATAGCTTCTACCCGGGCGGATAGCTCAGTCGGTTAGAGCACATCCCTTACAAGGATGGGGTCGCAGGTTCGAGTCCTGTTCCGCCCACTAGACCGTAATCTCGATGCGGTTGCCATCCGGATCGAGCACACAGCTTTCATAATACCCGTCGCCGGTGGTGCGCGGCAGCGACAGCACGCTAAAACCGTCGTTTGCCAGCCGGGCGGTCAATTCGTCCACCCGCTGCGCCGAGCCCAGCTGAAACGCCAGGTGGATCAGGCCGGTGGCCTGGCGCTGCACGTCGTTGGCGTTGAGCGGAATGTCGGCGCGCTGCATCAATTCCAGTCGCGCCCCGCCGTCAAAGCTCAAGAAATACGATTGAAATCCCTTTGCGTTGCTGTATTTGGCCCCGGCGCGGGCGCCAAAATACGTCTCGTAAAACGCCCGCAATTCTTCCAGCCGCTGACTCCAGATGGCGATGTGTTCGATTTGCATAGGAAATCCTCCAGCGGCGATTATACCCCGAACCCACACCGCCCGTGCGCCATCCCGCCGTGGAAAT
>CAZHTS010000025.1:0-58617 GCA_964535315.1 uncultured Anaerolineaceae bacterium | reverse complement strand
GACTTCTAATCTGTTGGTTGCGGGTTCGATTCCCGCCAGGGGCGCCTGTGGAAAACGATAGGAGGGCACAAAATGATCGAACGACAAGGATTGATCAAATTCGCCGGCAAGGATGCCACCATCATCGGCGCCGACCTGAGCGTCGGTCAAAAGGCGCCTGAGTTTAAAGTACAGGCCCAGGATTGGAGCATGATCACCGCACTCAAAGCCACTCGCGGGAAGGTGCGTATTATCGCCGCAGTCCCCTCACTCGATACGTCGGTATGCGATCGTGAAACCCGACGGTTCAACGAGGAAGCAACGCACCTGAGCAAAGACATCACCATTCTCGTTGTCAGCGCCGATCTCCCCTTCGCTCAGAAACGTTGGTGCGGCGCCACCGGCATCGACCAGATAACAGTGGTTTCCGATCACTTTACCACCGATTTCGGCAAAAAATATGGTTGCCTGATCAAAGAGGGTCGCATCTTGCGCCGAGCCATTTTTATTGTCAATCGCAAAAACATACTCACCTATGTCTCTTACATGCCCGCCCTGGGTGAAGAGCCAAATTACGACGAAGTGCTGCAGGCCGCACGCACGGCGCTCGCCTCTGGTTAACAGGAGCAAGGCAAGAATGATCATCGTTAACCGAAAATCTTTCCCTCACACCACTTTTTTTGTTTCCGACGAAACCTTACATTCGCCTGGTGGCCACGCCTGGCGACTAACCACTCGCCCTCACGTATGGCGCCCTGCAACAGACGTATACGAGATGCAAGACCGCTTTCTGGTACGCATCGAAATCGCCGGCATGCGTCAGGCCGATTTCAACATCAGTATGGAACAAAGCACCCTCACCATCAGCGGAGTACGCCCGGATGAGCCCGAACGCAAAGCGTACCACCAGATGGAAATCCCCTTTGGTGAGTTTTACACCGAGATAGAATTCCCTGCCACACCTATTCAATTAGATGCCATCGAAGCCGAATACCAGGATGGATTCTTGCGCATCACGCTGCCCAAAGCCCGTCCAACACAAATCAAAATTCCCAAGGAATAGATTATCGCCGATGCCCGCTACTCGTTGGAACTCAAATCTGAGAGAGATTCTAAACTGGATGGATGAAGACAACGATTTCCACGAATTGCTGTTCGACACGTTGCCAGTAGGGCCCGACCTCTCGGAAGCGGATCAAATTAACGCCGAAGAAAAATTAAACGACGGAACGCAATTAAACATTCCTGGCGAACTGCCCATCCTGCCCCTGCGCGGGCTGGTGGTATATCCCAGCACAGCAGTTCCGCTCACCATCGGCCAACCCCGCTCGATCCGTCTGGTAGATGACACCGTCGCCGCCGAGCGAATGATTGGGCTGGTGACCGCCAAAAATCCGGAGCTAGAAAACCCAGGGCCGGACGATCTTTACAAGATTGGCACGGTTGCCATGATTCATCGGTTGTTTCGGGCGCCAGATGGTACCATTCGCCTGCTCGTTCAGGGGGTAGCGCGCTTCCGTCTGGTTGAATTCACCCATACCGAGCCTTATCTTGTCGCCCGTATTGAAATGCGCCCGGAGCGACAGGAAGTGGACATAGAAGTCGAAGCGCTATCGCGCAACGCCCGTGATCAGTTCGAGCACATAGCCGAAATGATCCCTTCTATCCCACGCGAACTGGTGGCCTCCGTGGCTGCCATCACCGACCCGCTGCAAACCGCCTATACTATCGCCAACTTCCAACGCATGGAATTAAGCGAGGCACAGGCTATTTTGGAATTGGATGCCGTTTCCGACAAGCTGCACAAGCTGGTTACCATTCTGACTCGCGAAAGCGAGGTTTTGGAACTCGGACAGAAAATTCAGAATGAGGCCCGCTCAGAAATCGATAAAGTACAGCGCGAGTACTATTTACGCGAGCAGCTCAAAGCCATCCAGCGCGAACTGGGTGAAAGCGACGAGCAGGCCGCCGACGTGGAAGAGTTTCGCAAAAAGATCGGCGAGGCCAATCTGCCCGAAGAGGCCGCCAAACAAGCGTTCCGCGAACTGGAACGCCTCTCGCGTTTGCCCACCGCTGCCGCTGAATACGGCGTCATTCGCTCCTATCTGGATTGGCTTGCTTCTGTGCCGTGGTCCAAATCAACTGCCGATAACCTGGATATTGCCCACGCACGCCAGGTTCTCGACCAGGATCACTATGGCCTGGCAGATATCAAAGAGCGCATCCTTGAATTTCTTGCCGTACGGAAACTGCGCCTGGAACGCAGCAGTGAGTTCCAGGAAACCAGCAAAGACATGATCCGCAAAGAGCGTGAAGGCGTCATCTTGTGCTTTATTGGGCCGCCAGGTGTCGGCAAGACCTCGTTAGGGCAATCGATCGGCCGGGCGTTGGGCCGCAAGTTCATCCGTGTATCCTTGGGCGGGATACGCGATGAAGCCGAGATTCGCGGCCACCGCCGTACCTACATCGGCGCCATGCCCGGTAGGATCATCCAGGCGCTGCGTCGTGTGGAAAGCCACAACCCCGTATTTATGCTGGACGAAATCGACAAACTCAGTTTCGATTTCCACGGTGATCCGGCCTCCGCACTGCTCGAGGTACTTGATCCGGAACAGAACTTTGAATTTCGTGACAATTATCTCGAAGTGGCGTTTGATCTCTCTGAGGTGATGTTCATCACCACCGCCAACACCCTGGAAACCATCCCCGCCCCGCTGCTAGACCGGATGGAGGTCATCCAGCTCTCTGGCTATACAGAAAGCGAAAAAATTGCCATCGCCCAGCAATATCTGATTGCCCGCCAGTTGCGTGAGAATGGCCTCAAGTCAGGCGAAATCATTTTCGAGGAAGACGCCATCCGCGCCATCATCGGTCAATACACCCGTGAAGCCGGTGTGCGTAACCTCGAACGTGAAATCGGGCGCGTCTGCCGTAAGGTGGTAACCCGCCTCAGCGAAGGCAAAAATGGACACACCTCCATCAACGCCGAACTGGTGAAAGAATATCTGGGCCGGCCCCGTTTTCGGGGCAATGAAGAGATTGCCCGCCGCACTGCCGTACCAGGCGTGGCTACCGGTCTGGCCTGGACGCCAGTTGGGGGTGATGTGTTGTTTATTGAAGCCACACGCATGCCCGGCGGCAAAGGTTTCAAAATCACCGGCTCGGTTGGCAATGTGATGCAGGAATCGGCACAGGCTGCCCTCTCGTACGTTCGCGCGCGTGCAGAAAACCTCGGGCTGCCGGCCGACTTTTTCGACAAGCTTGACATCCATTTGCATATCCCCTCTGGGGCGCAACCCAAAGATGGCCCATCGGCTGGCGTCACGATTGCCACCGCCCTCGTGTCCCTCCTCAGAAACATTATCGTCCGGCCAGACGTGGGCATGACCGGCGAAATTACCTTACGCGGCCAGGTGCTGCCAGTGGGCGGCATTAAAGAAAAAATCCTGGCCGCACATCGCGCCGGTCTTAAAACCATCATTCTGCCGCTCCAGAATGAATACGACCTCAATGAACTTCCCGAGGAAGTCCGGCAGGCGATCACATTCGTTTTTGCGGATACCATTGACGACGTGCTAAAGCACGCCCTCGAACAACCCCAATCCAAACCCCTACGCCACAAGCGTAAAGAAAGCGCCCAATCATGAAAACAGTCCTGCTGGTTGATGACGACGCAACCATGCGTAGTTTGCTAAAAACGCTGCTGGAGATTGAAGGCTTTGCAGTCATTGCGAAAGACATCGCCGGTGAGCAAATCCTGGAAAGCATGCGCCAGACCCACCCGGATGTCGTCTTGATGGATATTCACCTCAAAGACGCCAACGGCCTGGATATCCTGCACAACGTGCGCCAGGACCCTGACCTGCTTAACCTACGGGTCGTAATGACCTCTGGCAAGGCCCTGAAAGAAGAGTGTTTGGCGGCTGGGGCCAATGGTTTTCTGCTTAAACCCTACATGCCCGCTGAATTGATCGCCATGATCCGGCAGCAGGCTTCTTAACATTTTCAGGAGAAATTCCGTGGGGAAAAAACACCCTCGTGCCAATTTACAGTGGCGCACAATGGATATCCATATCCACACTCCGGCCTCCAGCGACTATCAGCAGCCAGAAGTTTCCTATCTGCAAATCTTGCAAAAGGCTGAGACGCGTGGTCTTGAGATCATTGCTTTTACCGATCATAACACCATCGCCGGCTACCGCCAGATGCAGGATGAAATCCAACAGTTGGAGATGCTGGAAAAGCTCAACCGTATGCTGCCCGAAGAACGTTCACGGCTGACCGAGTACCGCCGTTTGTTTGGCAAAATGCTGGTCCTGCCGGCCTTTGAGTTTAGCGCTACGTTTGGCTTTCACATTATCGGCTTGTTCTCGCCCGACAAATCGTTACGCGAGATCGAGCACCTCTTACTGAGCCTCAACATTCCGCCCACCCAACTTGACGAAGGTTCGGCCACTGTGGGCGCCACCACAGATGTTCTCAGCGCCTACCGTCTCATCAATCAGGCCGGCGGTCTGGTTATCGCCGCACATGCCAATTCCAGTAACGGCGTCGCCATGCGCGGTTTCAATTTCGGCGGTCAGACCAAGATCGCCTACACCCAGGACCCCAATCTGCACGCGCTGGAAGTCACCGACCTGGAGCAAAAGGGGCAACGTTCTACCGCCGCTTTCTTCAATGGCACCAAACCCGAATACCCGCGCCGCATGCACTGCATCCAGGGCTCCGACTCACATCGCCTGAGCACAGATCCACAGCGCAAAAAGAATCTCGGCCTGGGCGATCGCGCCACAGATGTTTTAATCTCGGAAGTCAGCTTTGAAGCGCTCAAAGAATTGTTTGAAGGCAACGACTTCTCGCGCACTCGCCCGCATCGCCATAAAGAAGAACCCGCTTTCGATTTTCTTCAGACCGCCCTGGAAGAAGGCGCAAACATCGTACAGGATTTTCATGAGGGGATGATGGTACGTGGTGGCAAATTATACGCCATCATCGCCGATGTGTGCGCCTTCGCCAATACCAACGGCGGTACTCTCTACATTGGTCTGAATAGCGACGTTCACAAACCACCTATTGGTGTGCCTGATGCTGAACAGGGTATTACACAGTTGGAAAAAGAGATCAACAATCGCATCAGCCCACCGTTACAATGCACCATCGATATCCAGGATTTTAAGAACAAGAAGATTATTCGTATCCTGGTACCACGCGGCATCGACCCTCCCTACGCTGTGGATGACAACAAAATCTACGTGCGCGATGAGGCTGAAACCGGGCTTGCCGTGCGCGACGAGATCGTCGGCCTGGTGCTGCGCGGCAAAAACGCTGCCGGCGCCAGTGAAATACCGCTCTCACCCGGCCCGGTCGAAGAGCCGCTCCCTTCTACAGCCGAACCTGCACCACAGGCCAGCGATGACAGCCTCGACCTGGCGCCGCGTACCGGGGTAGAAGTTCTCCCGCCCAAAGATCGTCAGAAGGATCACTTCACCATGCGCGATCTGCGTAACGGCAACGTCGTCAAAAACGTCACCCGCTCTTCGGCTCGCCGCCTGTGGCATTATGCCATCACCGCCTTCGACAAAATCCGCGAAGAACTCGACACGCTGCAAATCGACTGGAATGGTGATTTTGGCATTCTCAAAGCGTATAAACAGGGTAAGAACAAACATTTTGACCTGATTCAACGGACTCCAGAGGGGTATCGCTACTACTTTGGCGTCACGGAAGACGGCATTCATGGTCCCTGGAAGGCCCTGCTTGGCGAAGATGAGGGCTAAAAATTGATCAGGGTAGCAATCCTTACCATCTCAGACCGGTCGGCGCGCGGTGAGCGCGCCGACTCCTCCGGCCCGGCGCTGGCACAAATGGCCCAGGCGCAAAACTGGCAGCTCATCCAGACTGCCATCGTTCCAGATGAACTTGAGCAGATCAAGACCCTCCTGGCAAACTGGTGTGACAGCGGGCAGATTGACCTGCTCCTCACGACCGGCGGTACCGGCGTTGCACCTCGCGACGTTACCCCTGAGGCCACTCAGGCCGTTATTCAGCGTCCGGTGCCCGGGCTGGCCGAAGGAATGCGCCAGGCCAGCTTGAAAATCACCCCCCACGCCATGCTCGCGCGCGGCCTGGCCGGCATTCGCCAGCGCACACTGATCGTCAACCTTCCCGGCAGCCCCAAGGCCGCCATCGAGAATCTGCAAACCATCTTGCCCGTCCTGCCCCACGCCGTTGAACTGCTCCAGGAATCAAAAAGCGCCGAGATAGGCCACCGTCATTCTGCTCACGTAGAATCACAATAGCGAAGTCCTTATTGGCTATGCGCATTGCTCGCAAAAGGAAACCGCACTATGGTCGAACATAAAACCGAGGAACGCAACGGCCGACAACGCACCACCATAACCCTCAAACCCGGCGAACGTGTCAGCCTGTGTCGCTGTATGCACTCAAAAGAGCTGCCTTTCTGCGACGGCAGCCATAAAATCATCGCTACCACCACTGGCCCGGCTGTTGTCGAAGTGCCAGCCGAAACACAAACCTCGCAGGCCTAAAAACCTTCCTCCAACACCGCCGCCAGATTGGCGCCATTTTTCACCATTGCCGTGGGAATGTTGCGCGCCCGCAGATGCAACGCCGTTTCCAACGGGGATGGCGCTCCGCCAAACGTGGTGCGGTCCAGCAGCACCGCCACCGGGTTCAAGTTGCGTTGCTGTAAAGCGTCCGCCGTCATCTCCACCCCACGATCACAAGAAGGCGTGACCAATACCACCGTGCTGCCACGCGCCAGCACCGGCGCTTCCACTTCTACCAGACCCAATAAAGACAGGTCGCCTTTGCCGCGCACAAAGGCCAGTATCTCCAAAATCTTGGCCAGTTGCCGCTCTCCGCGTTCAGCCGGCACAACCGTCGTCACCTGCCCGGCGCATACCAACCCCACCGCCCGCCCTAAACGGATGAAATAGTTTGCCACCGAGGCAGCCACGCTGACCGCATATTCAAATGTGTCCGCCGTCAGCGAAACCTCTAACTTTTGCCGCCAGATCAACAACTGATCCACGCGAGGCGTTGCGACCTCCCCATCCAACGAAAGCTGCACCGACTGTTGGGCATCCACAAAAATCCAGACGTCGGCCTGCGGATCCTGGTCAAATTCCTTTACCATCAACCGGTTGCGTCGCGCTGTGGTCGGCCAGTGAATACGGTTCAATCCATCACCCGGTGCATATTCGCGCACACTGGCGGCATAAGGTGTCACCTCAACCGTCCGCCGGCGCAAGGCCCGCCCTCCCGGCAACACGCCTGCCGGCATCGGGAAAGACTTCAATTCCACCATGTACGGTAACACCACCAGCGGGCTGTCCGCCAGAAATATTGTGCGCGCCACAAACAACCCCAACGGATCACCCGAAGAAAGCTCCGTCGGCCCCAGGTTAAAAGACCCGCGCCGGTTTAACCAGCTATACGCCGAATAACTGCGCTGTTGTCGCCCACCGAGCAAACCCAACACTCGTGATCCGCTCGCCCCCGGCAAATCCGACCGATCCTCAACCTTCACCCACAATCGCAGCCACGCCGAAGAATTGTTCACCAGAAAGCGTTCCTCGAAAATCTGGCCTACTTGCTGCCGCGCCACCCGCGCCTGGCGTTGCACGCTCAGACCACGCAGCGAGAAGAAGGTCCAAAGCCAGCACACCGCAATCAACAGCCCGGAAAAATATAGCAGGCGCGAGAAAATATCCGGGCGCGAGCTCTGCGTAATTCCCAACACCGCACCGGCCGCCAACGCCAGCATCACCCAGAAAGTACGGCGAACGGTAATCACATCTCGGTCCTGTGTGACAGATCCCCCCCCGGCACCGGCAGATTACGCAGCACCTCACCCACGATCTGCACCGCCGACAGGTTACGCAAACGCGCCGCCGGGTTGATCACCATCCGGTGCGCCAGCACGACGTCTGCCAGCGCTTTGACGTCATCTGGCAACACATATTCGCGCCCCAACATCGCCGCCCGCGCCTGCGCCGTACGGAACAACCCCAGACTGCCACGCGGGCTGGCGCCCAGATAAACGTCACTGCTTTCACGTGTGGCGCGCGTCAGCTCCACCATGTAACGCCTGACCACCGGCGCCACATACACCCGCTTGATCATCTCCTGCATTTCCAACAACTCTTCTAATGCCACAACCGCTTCCAGCGTCTCGATCGGGTGCTGAAGTTGCTGCAAATCCAAAACTCGCACCTCATCGTGCAAAGAGGGGTACCCCAGGCGAATGCGCAGCAGGAAACGGTCAAGCTGCGCCTCTGGCAAGGGGAAAGTGCCTTCATATTCAATTGGATTTTGTGTTGCCAGGACCAGGAATGGTCTGGGGAGCGCATGGGTGATGCCATCCACAGTCATCTGCCGCTCTTCCATCGCCTCAAGCAGCGCCGATTGGGTTTTAGGCGTCGCCCGGTTAATCTCATCCGCCAGCACGATTTGCGCCATCAACGGCCCGGGGCGAAACTCAAACTGCAAGTTTACCTGATTGTAAATCGAGACGCCGGTTACATCGCTTGGCAGCATATCCGGCGTGAATTGGATGCGGCTAAAAGCGCATCCCAACGAGCGCGCCAGACTGCGCGCCAGGACCGTCTTGCCTACCCCCGGCACATCCTCAATCAAGATATGCCCCTGGCATAACAGACCAATCACCACCAGATCGACCGTCTGCCGTTTACCTACAATCACCTTCTCTAGATTCTGGCTCAACCGTTCGGCAAACGACTTTACCTTTGTTACATCCAGTTCCATCGGAAGACTCCTGTTCTTAGAGATCAAAAGCGCGGCACACGCCTCATCCGCTGCTACGACGACGAACGAACCAACTCACAGCCACAATTGTCCAACCCAGAGCGCTCACAATGGCCCCCAGCCGCAGAGCCAGCGGGCGATACACCAGTTCCACCTCCCGACCGCCGGCAGGAACAAAAACCGCTCGAAAGAGATAATCCGCTCGCTCCACTGTCGTTTCCGTACCATCCACCAACGCCGCCCACCCTGGATACCAGCTATCCCGTTGTACCAACCACCCGGCCTGCCCGGCGCCATCAACCCGCACTACCGTCCGCCCGGGTTCATCGATAACCACTTTCAATGCGGGCGCCGCCGCGTCACAATAAGATGTATCTTGTAGCGTAGCTTCACCCTCAAGAATCACCGCCTGCGACCGGGAGAGCCCGGTCAGGCGCCGCTGCACAGCCTGCAAAGCCTGTTCCTCACCCGCCGCCCGCTGGCTGCATCCCACCCAGGTAAAACGGGCGCCTGCCTGCACCTGTTCAAATTTTACCCCGAGAGCGCTTTGTAGATCAACCGTTTCGACCCAACCGACATTCATCAACTGCAACCAGCTGGCGCGTTCTTCTGGTGCCGCCCCATCCACCATTTCCATCCAGCGCGCATAACGGCCCGGCACCAGTGGATCAAAATTATTTACAGCCGCAACCCCATCCAATAAATTTAGATTGGGCAACAGCGTCTGGCGAATATGCTGCAAATCTTCCACCGGGCGATAATCGCGCATGCGTAAGAAGCGTCGAAATTTAATCCAGTATTCATCGCTTGCGCTCAAATACAGACGCGTCGTACCGGCCTGTGAACGCAGAACCTGCAACTCCGGCGTCTCTCCGGCATAAAACGCAGCCGGCACACTGGGATTGAGCAGCCAGCCCGCCGCCAACAAATCGGCAACGAGCCAGATCAGCGCCAGCCACATCCAGCGGGTGCGCTGCGTCACGCGCTCCACCGGGGGCATACGCAGCGTAAGCAATCCGGCGCCGACAATCCATATCCCCGCCAGCGCCGTGGCACGCACAAAACTTACTTCCACCTCGCGCAGCACCAACCAGGATAGCCCTGCCCCCAAAGTAAGCGCAAACGCCGCGGCAATCCCCTGTTTCAGCCGTTTCAAACCCCGGCCAACCGGCCGCGCCCACACCTCCGCCCCTATCGCCGCCAGCAGCGCCAGTGCAAACTCCATCCAGATTAGCATGCGCGCCGGGGCCTTAAACATGGCAAAAGTCGGTACGTAACGATACAAAAATGGAAAAACAGGTGTGTTCCTGCCTAACGCCAGCGGCAGAGTCACTACAATCACCGCCCACAGAAAGCAGACCAGCGCCCGATAAGACGTATCGCGGCGCATGCGGATCGTTCCGAGCGCCAGTAATAGTGGCAGGATCCCCAGGTAAACAGCATCTTCCCACTGGCTGGCATATCCCCAATAATCCCCCTGGCCGGGGTTACCGAAAAAGTCAGGCGCCAGCATAGACAACAAACGCCACGGCCAGAATGAATAAGACATGGCCACATCGTAATCCACCGCAGACGAGCGCTGCGACTGCAACAAATACTCCATTGTGGGCAACAACTGCACGGCGGCCAGCAAAGCCGCCAGCAAACCGCCCGCCGCCGCCAACGCCACCACCTTCAGCGCCCTGCCACGGGCGCCGCTGCGCACCGCTCCGACCAGTAACCAGGCTGCCGCCAGCGTCATGGTATACCAGCTCAGTTGAGCGTGTCCGGCAAGCAATTGCAGCCCCAGGCACAGGCTGAACAACCAGGGAAAACGCAGCGGAGCGCCCTCACCGGCTCTGTCCACCGGCGTCGCCAATGCACTCGCCCCAAACAACACCCAGGGCAGCCATGCCCCCGTCCAAATCATACTAAAGAAACCTGCCCGCGCCACCAGATAACCACATAGGCCAAACGCCAGACCGCCCACCATCTGCGCCAACAAACCCAGCCCCAATCTCCGGCATAAACTTGCCATCCCAAGCCCGGCCCACCCCAGGTGCAACACCACCAACAGGCCGAACCCCCAGGCCAGCCAGGGCGCACCGCCCAGCCGCCAGAGCGGGAACAACAGCCACAACGGCGGGTAGAAGAACGCCAGTTGATAATTGGCCAGCAAAGGAGCACCCATCCCGTTGAGCGGGTTCCATGACGGCAGCGTCCCGCCGCTGACCTGCTCCCAGGCGTACGCCACCCAGGGCACGAACTGCAACGCCGGCGTTCCCCAATACAGCGCCCGGCCACGGATGATCGTCCCGCCAAACAGCGCCAATGGCGCCAGCAGGAATAGCCAGAATGGGTGCAAACGGGCAAGAAGACGATCCACAACCCTGGACAACATCAGTGCACCACCTCCCACAAACGGTAGTCTCCTCGCGCATATACGGGCACCAGGCGCGCCTGCGCAAAGCCCGGTCGCTCGCCCAGCTTGCGTTCCTCGGGCCCGGAAAAGACGTAACGCACCTGCAATTCATCCAACAAAACACGCTCGTCTTCTGCGGTTAACATTCCGGCATAGAAACGCCGCACCAATGGTTTAAGTTCTGCCAACCGGACGCTCTCCGGTCCATGTCCCACCACCACCCGCAGCGGAGCCCAGGCGGGCAAGGCGTTCCCCGTCTCAAACGCGGTGAGCGTCACAGCGCCGGGCCGCGCCTCCTTGGCCAGCCACTGAAAAGCGGCCACCTCATCCGCCGGCCGGAATAATGGAAGCGATGGCTGCCAGGCCGCCCAACCGCCCCCCAACAACAGCAGCAAGGCCGGAAGAAACCCCTGGTAAAGCACCCAACGCGCCCGCTGCCAGCCGGTCCCCACCCCGCTCTCCACACCCTTCAAGGCTAACGCCAGCAGTGCTACCCACACCCCTTCAGGCAGGCGGCGCTGTAAATTATAAGGCGCATAAGCCAACACCGGCAGCAAAACAGCCCACGCCACCAACAACAATGCCGGGCGGTTCGATTGTCGCCAGAAAGCCAGCGCCCCCTTGATGGCAAACGGCAGCACGATGCCGTACGCCAACAGGTAATCCAGCGGCGGCGGTGACAGGATCAGATTCTGGCCTTCCCAACCGCGCAGGAATGGATCAACCCGAAAAGCCACAAAGGTATACACCACCAGTGGCGCTGAGACCAACCCCATCCACAACGTCCGCCCCAATTGGCGGCGGAACCACCCCCAATCTTCCACAACCCGTCCCCAGCGCATCAACACCCCACTCAGCCCCAGGTGCGCCGCAACCAGCGTCCAGGCCACCACCACTGTCAACGGCTGCATTAACCCCAGCAGCAACCACCACAACCCGGCGCGCAGCGCCGTCCGGCGTTCGCCGCCGCCCAGATAAGCGCGCAGCCCCCACAGCAAAAACGCCCGTCCGGCTGCCAGGTGCGGTAACCCGTACACAGACAGAAAACCAAAACTCTCCGGCGAATAAAATTCCAGCGGCAGGCCCTGATACCCCCCCGTCTTCAGACCCAAAAGCACCAGCCAGCCCAACCCGCCCCCCATACTGGCCAGGGCCAAACCCAACCGGCGCAGGCGCACATCCACCACAAATAACGCCAGGAAATCATAACTCGCCAGCGCAAACAGGAACCCGCTCACCCAACGAAACAGGTGAAATAACACCACCAGTTGTTCATGTTGCGCCGGTGGAGCGCTCAACTTGCCCAGCAGCAAGTACGGCAAGAATGCCAGCAGCCCCTGCTGCGGATAGGCCGTATACGGCGTACGGAATAACCACGCCCCAGCCTCACCCCCCAACATCTTGGCGATGTACGAATTGCCGTCTTCAACGCCAAACACAAAACCGGTAAAACGCCAATCCGTTCCCTGGCGAGCATACCCAATCAAATATGGGATGCTGGTCACCACCAGCATCACCAATGCAAACCGTATCACCCAACGTCGTTCTTGCGACGAAACCATCCCGGCAACCTCCTGCAATATACGGCCAGCGTCAGCCAGACACATCCGGCAATTGCCGCCCCCAACCATCCCCACAACGGGCGAAAGACAAAAGAAATTGTATGTTCACCTGCCGCCAGCGTTACCGCCCGCAGCAGACCGTAAACCGTTTCCATTTGCGCTGGCTGCCCATCCACCCATACCTGCCAGCCTGGGTAAACGATCTCGGACAATACCAGCAGCCCTGGTCCATCGGCAATCACATCAACCCGGTTAGGGCTCCAATCCAATCGCTTCACCGCAGTTGGCGCAGCGCCCTGAACCCAGGCCCGCGGCTGCACCTGTAGGTTCTCATATAAACGTGACACTCCAAATTGCCGTACCAGGCGCAGGTCAGGGTCAGACAAATCGTAATCGGCGACCAGATAACGCACGTTCAACACCCCCAACGCCCGCGCGTCCGGTCGATACCTGCGATTGGCCTGCGCCAGATCATCACCGGCCAGCGGCGGCACAGTCACACTGTATCCCTGGCGCGGCACACCACTGGCTGTTTCCATATAACGGGCATAAGCCTCCAGGTGCAGCGGCGCAATCCCATCCGCCAGTTGCAGCCCCCAAAAGGCCGCCGTCTGCTGTCCGAGACGATAGGATGGCGAATACACGCGAAACAGCCCCGGCTGCTGCGCCAGATAAGCCGCCGCGGTCCCGCCCTCGGCCAACACCGCTTCAACCGGGCGAAACCGAACTGCCTGGAGATTCACCCCACCCAGGTCGCCCAGCACCACTACCGCCACAAAGACTCGCCAGGCGCTTCCCTCCAGGCGCCCCAGCCGCGCCAGCACAATGCCGGTCAGTGTTACCACCAACGCCGCCGCCCCCCAGACAAAATTCAATGATGGGCGCCCCATCACCCACCACACCCCGCCGGCAAAAGCCGCCCCGAAAGCCGCTACCATCACCAATGGGAAAATCGGATCCACTCGCCGGCGCTCGTTGCACCAGGCGCCCGCCTCGAATGACTGCGCCCCCCACGCCGCCAGTACGGCAAAAGCCATACCGGTCAGGAACAACGCCCGCGCCGGAACACGCAACAGCCCAAAGATCGGCAGATGCGCCAGCCAGGACATCCCCGGCACGGTCTCGCCCAACGCCATCACCAGTGAGAGCACCAACACCCCCCACCAGAAAGTGTAACGCCGCCCGCCGCGCAGCATCCCCAGCCAGAGCGTCAACAGCAACCCGACCGCCCCTGGATACAAAATCCATTCGGCATACCCACCGATATCCGGCGCCAGCAAACCCGCCAGACGACCCGGCGGCAACGAAAAGGCCAATACATCCGCAGCCGCCATCGCCTGGCGCGTCGATAGGCGCGTATACTCCACCAGTGCCAGCAGCAACGGCGCCGACAATGCCAGCGCCAGCCCGCAGGTTCGGATCGCATCGCCTAAACAATAACGCCTCTGCCCCGGTAGCCAGATCACGTACCCGGCCCACAACAACCCGGCATACGCCCCCCAACGCACATCGGCCAGCAATAACAATCCCAGGCAAACGCCTGCCAGCGGCGAAAAACGCGCCCCTTGCCGTGAGCGTCGTTCAGCCCACAACACCCACGGCGTCCAGCTTATGGCAAACAGCAGCGACACGTGCCCGGCAGCGTAATGAGCCAGCACCTTCGGCATCCCCTCAAACAACAACGCTCCGGCCCAGGCTGCGCCTTCATCCACTCCTTCACTGCGTAATAGCCGGTACATCCCCCATCCACCCCATACCAGGTGCAGCACAACCAACAAATTGAGCCCCAGTGGCAACGGCAACAACAATGCCAGCCAGCCTGGCGGATACCACAACCCTGCCAACGGATCCGCCGCAAACGGATAACCGCTCAGGATTGTCCCCGACCACAGCGGCACAACCCCCTGCCACACCCAACGCTGCAAGAAAAGTGCGTTGGGATAATGACTGATCGCCAGATCAGAATACGCCCCGCCCGGGGGATAAGCAAACTGTCCCAACCCCGGCAGGAGAAAGATCACGGGAACAAGTAACACCAGCCAGCGCAGCCGCCTGAGCAGCATCATGGCAGTTCACCGACGACATACAGGGTCACTCCATCTTGCTCGTAAACCCGTTGTAACCATCCGGCCCCTTCTACTCCAATTCCCAGCAGGTTTTCTGGCCTCAACGACGAAAGGCGCCGTTCACGCGGCCCATACCATAGATAATTCACCCCACGCCCGGCCAGCAACTGGCGCCCTTGCTGCGCCGTCATCTCGCCGCGATAAAAGCGCTGCACGGTCGCCTTCTCACCCTCAGCCGCCACGGTCTCAAAGAGGTGCCCGTACAAAACCCGCCGGCCGGTATAGGCTGGCACAAGCAGCCCGCTTTCATCGCCGCACAAAACAAGCGCCCCTGCCGGCGTATTGGCTTCGATCCACTGCAAAGCCGCATACTCTCCGCGCGTCAGGTACACGGCCGGGTCGTGGCTCCCGGCCCCAAACACCCCGGCCGCCAACACCAGCAAATTGGTCGGCAATGAAAGCAGCAACACGAGTGCATACAGGCCGCGCCATAACCGCAGGCGGCGTATCCCCCACACCGCCAGACCGGCAACCGGGATATACAATCCCAAGAGAAACCGTCGCTGTAAATTAAACGGCAGATACACCAACACCACACCGGCCAGCAGCCAGACCGGCAAAACGGTACGCAAAGGCGCCCCAGGCTGCCGCCACAGCGCCCACCCGCCAGCCAGCGCCAGCAGCAGCGCCGGTGAAAACGACAGAAGGAAATCCCAGACCGGTGGTGCAGGCGTCAAATTCTGTGCATTCCAGCCCGCCAGCACAGGATCGGTCAACGTCACCGCATACTGATATATCAGCACCAGCCCGCCAGGCGCCAGCGGCCAGATCCAACAGGCCAACAAATCACGCCAGGTTTGCCGCCATGCCAGCGCCAGCCGCCCCAGGAATATCACCCCCAGCAACACCACGCCAAACGGCAGTATCGTTGCCAGCAGGCAGCCGGCCGCTGCCCGCAACAGCCCATGCCGCCAGCCCGGGACTGCCGGCGGCTCACTATCCGCCAGCAGATACAACATCAACGCCAGGCCAAGCGGAAAATGCGGGTTGGCGTACGCTGCAAGAAAAGGGTAGGCCTCGGCCACCCAGAAATCGGCAGTGAGCGCACCGCTGCCGGCTGCCGCCCAGCCCAACCCCGAGCCAACTCCTGCCAGCCACATCGCCATACGCCAGCCGCGCCGGTCGCTGCCGAAAAGACGCCGGTAAAAATCACCCAGCGCCAGATAAAGCGCTACAACCGCCAGCAAACGTGCTCCATGAAAAACAAACACCGGCGGCGCCCCCAACCACCCGGCGACATGCCCCAGGAAAAGATAGAACAAAAACAGGAAATGACCCTGGCCCGTTTCAGCCGTATAAGGCAGGGTAAAGCGCCACGCCCCCTGCTGCCCTTGCACCATCTTGGCCAGATACGTATTGCCGTCCAGCGGATTGAGCAAAAAACCGCCAAAAACATACTCGCTGCCGGCTGCCAGCCAGGCCACCCCATACGGAAGCGCCACCGCCAGGATGACCAGCGCCGCCAGAGCCATCGTTGTGCGCTGCCGCGTTGCCTTCTCCATAGGCAAAAGTATACATGAGAATGCAAGATTGTCTTTGTTTTTTAAGACCCCAATTCGCCTTCCCCCAGGTGTGTTACCCTGGCAGATGGCATCGTACGCCCCAGAGAACCGTCCCTGCATTCTAATAAATCTATAACATTCCTTTTAGACCGCGCTAATGTCCATTTGATATCGTATACGGTGAGTAGAAATAAACCCGACTCGCCCAAAAGAAATGCTTCGGGTACAATAAGATCGTAAACAATACTGGTATAAGTATCCAGAAAGGAAAGAAGGAGACTGACATGTTTGCAGGTTATGGCATTTACCTACTGTTCTCGCTCCCGGCGCTTTTGCTGGGTCTGTGGGCGCAGTACAAAGTACAATCCGCCTTCAAAGAATATTCACGGGTACGCAGTTTCATCGGCCTGAGTGGGGCGCAAATCGCCCGCCGTATGTTGGATAGCAACGGCCTGAACCACGTCCGCGTTGAGGAAGTCGGCGGATTTCTCAGCGACCACTACGACCCATCCGCCAAAGTCCTGCGTCTCAGCCCCGATGTGTATCGCAGTAACAGCCTGGCCGCCGCCGGCGTAGCCGCCCACGAAGCCGGGCACGCCCTTCAGGACGCCAACAACTATATCCCTCTCCAATTCCGCTCGGCAATGGTGCCCTCGGTTCAGATCGGCTCCTGGCTGGGCCCCATCATCTTCATGGTTGGGTTGTTCCTGGCCGGCAGTTTTGGCACCACCCTGGCCTGGGGCGGGTTGATCCTCTTCGGCCTCACCGCCCTGTTTGCTGTGGTCACCTTGCCGGTCGAGTTCGATGCTACCCGCCGCGCCAAAGCCTGGTTGACCACCTCTGGCGTCATCTACTCGCAGGAGAGCACAGGCATCAATCGCGTCCTCGACGCCGCCGCCCTGACCTACGTAGCCGCCGCCATCCAGGCCATCTCCACCCTGCTCTACTACGCCTTCCTGCTCATGGGCCGCCGCGACGACTGATCATACCCTCAACCAACCCTGCCCTGCCGGCAATACGCCGCGCAGGGCATTTCTATGTCCGCCCCACAATCCTGACCAGGCGTTTGCCCGCCGCCTTCTTTTGTGATACATTTAACGAAATCAACAGACTCTATCAGGAGATTGCTTAGATGGCCGCTGGCCCTATCCCCGACATCGTCGTCAGTCGTCTGCCGCGTTACCTCTTGACCCTTGAGCGGATGCAACAGGCAGGCATTAAACTCACCTCTTCGCGCGAATTGGGCGAAAAGTTAGGCGCTTCGGATGCCCAGATCCGCAAGGATCTTTCCCACTTTGGCGAATTCGGTAAACAAGGCACCGGATACCACATTGCCTATCTGGTCGAACAACTACGCGCCATCCTCAAGGTCGACCGCGTCTGGGACATCGTCCTCATCGGCGCCGGCGACCTGGGGCACGCCATCGCACGCTATCAGGGCTTCAATAATCGCGGCTTTGCCATCGTCATGGTATTCGACAACGACCCGCAGAAGATTGGCAAACGCATCGGCGACTTCCTCGTTCGCGATTACGCCGAGATGCAGTCTACGGTTCGCCAGGCCGGCATCCAGATCGCCATGTTGACCGTACCTGCCGCCGTGGCGCAAAAAGTGGCCGATGATGCCATTCAGGCCGGCGTGACGGCCATTCTAAACTACGCCCCCGTGCCGCTCACCGTCCCGCCCGGCGTCCAGGTGCAATACATCGACCCCATCAACCGCCTGCAGCACATGACTTTTTATCTAAAATAACCCCACGAACAAAGAGAAGGGAGTCTCTTCCAGACTCCCTTCTCTTTGTTTCGGGCGACGTGCCCACAAAGTAATCGTTTATACTGGCGGCAGGCTACGACGCAACGCCTCGCGCATACGGATGGCGCGCGCCGCCCCCACCGCCGCACAGGTCAACGGCTCATCCACAAGATAAGCCGGTATCCCCAAAGACTTGGTCAGATACTTATCGATGCTGCGCAATAACGCCCCTCCACCACACAGCGCCACGCCGCGGTCGATGATATCCGAAATCAATTCCGGCGGCGTCTTTTCCAGCACCCTGCGGGCGGTATTGGCCAGATCGTTCAGCGGCTCTTGCAACGCATCCACAATGTCATCCGTCGTCAAATTCACCGGGCGCGGCAACCCGCTCACCTGATCCTGGCCCTGCACTTCCATACTCTGTTGTTGATCCTGCGGCAGCGCTGCCCCAATGCGAATCTTCAACTGCTCCGCAGTTGGCATGCCGATGATCACCCCATACTTCTTGCGTACATAGCCCACGATGGCTTCGTCCAGTTTTTGCCCGCCGGTGCGCGCCGTCTCGGCTGTCACAATGCCGTTCATCGCCAGCACGCCGGCCTGCACCGTGCCCCCACCCAGGCATAAAATCATATTCCCCGACGGGGTCCCAATCGGCAAATCCACACCAATCGCCGCCGCCAGCGGCTGCTGTACCAGGAAAACCTCCCGGCAGCCCGCCTCCAGCCCGGCCTCGTGCACCGCCCGGCTCTCCACACTGGTCACACCGTACGGCACAGTCAGCATGATTGTCGGACGAAACAGCCAGCGCATCTTCCCCACGATCCGCTCCAGTTGACTCTGCAACATCAACTTGGTAATCTCGAATTCGGCGATAACTCCATTTTGAATGGGGCGCACCACCTCAATGGTATCGGGCACGCGCCCAGACATGTCTTTTGCAGCCTGTCCGCATTCAACCATTTTTTGTTCAGCAACGACAAGAGCAACGACAGCAGGTTCATTGACAAGGATCCGGTTCCCCTCGGCAATCACTATATTTTGGGTACCCAGATCGACCCCCAGTTCACGCGAAAAGACAGGCATAATCCGTTTAGTTCCTATTCCGATGAAGAAAGATTAGTGATCAGGGGTGTATCGCTTCCCCTGGCGGAAGCGATGGGCCGCCTCAATGCGCAGCGTCGAACGCCGCAACGCCGCCTGGGCAGCCAGATACTTGTCTGAATCCTGAGAAAATTCCCTGGAGAGCGATTCCTCAGCGCGTTTGCGCGCCGTTTCGGCGCGTTGTAGATCGATCTCCATTACATTCTCTGCCGCGTCTGCCAGCACCGTCACCTGGTCGGGCTGCACCTCCGCCACTCCGCCCGCCACGGTAAAAAACTGTTCCTCGTTTTTGCTGCGCACGGTAATGACGCCGTATTGCAAAACCGTCAGCACCGGCGAGTGATTGGGCAAAATGCCCATCGTACCTTCCACCCCAGGCAAGACAACAATATCCACCTCGCCCTGATAGACGATCCGAGTCTGCGAAACAATTTCGCACCGAATGGGCATCCTTACACCTCATCCACCACTCTGCATGAGTTGCTTGCCGCGAGCGACCGCGTCCTCGATCGTGCCGACCATATAGAAGGCCTGCTCGGGCAAATCGTCATGCTTGCCTTCCAGAATCTCGCGGAAACCGCGCACCGTTTCGCGCAGCGGCACATAGGCCCCCGCCCGCCCGGTAAACTGCTCCGCAACAAACATTGGCTGCGAGAAGAAACGCTCAATCTTGCGCGCCCGCGCCACCACGACCTTGTCATCCTCGCTTAATTCATCGATCCCCAAAATGGCGATCACATCCTGCAAATCCTTGTAACGCTGCAAGACGCGTTGTACCTCACGCGCCGTATTGTAATGCTCTTCGCCAACGATGTTCGGGTCGAGGATGCGCGAGGTGGAAGCCAGCGGATCGACCGCCGGGTAAATGGATTTTTCAGCAATCGCCCGTTCAAGGGCAATGGTCGCGTCCAGGTGGGTAAAAGTTGCCACCGGCGCCGGGTCAGAATAATCGTCCGCCGGCACGTACACCGCCTGCATCGAAGTGATCGAACCGGTGCGCGTCGACGTGATCCGCTCCTGTAACTCACCCATCTCCGTCGCCAGCGTGGGCTGGTATCCTACCGCCGAGGGCATACGCCCCAACAAAGCCGACACTTCCGAACCCGACATGGTAAAACGGAAGATGTTATCGATGAACAGCAAAACGTCGCTGCCCTGATCGCGGAAATATTCCGCCATCGCCAGCGCCGTCAACGCCACCCGCAAACGCACACCCGAAGGCTCATTCATCTGCCCGTAAACCATCACCGTGTCGCGCATCACGCCCGACTCGAGCATTTCACGATAAAGCTGTGTTCCCTCACGCGTCCGCTCCCCTACCCCGGCAAACACCGACTTACCTTTGTGTACCTTGGCAATCGAACGGATCAGTTCCATGATGATCACGGTCTTCCCGACCCCGGCACCGCCAAAGATACCGGTCTTACCACCCTTGGTAAAGGGGGCAATCAGGTCGATGACCTTGATCCCCGTCTCAAACACCTCGACGCGCGTCGATTGTTCGTCAAATCCAGGCGCAGTACGGTGGATTGGATAATGCAATTCGGCTTCAACCTCACCCAGGTTATCCACCGTCCTACCCAGGACATTAAAAATACGTCCCAGGGTATTTGGGCCCACCGGCACCATGATCGGGTTGTGTGTCCGCTGCACCGGTAAGTCACGCTGTAAGCCATCCGTCGTATCCATCGACACACAGCGCACCGTATGATCCCCCAGATGTTTTTCCACTTCCAACACCAACACCGGGGCGTTGGGCACCTGCACTTCTACCGCCTCATAAATCTCCGGCAGATCGCTCTCCGGAAACATTACATCGACCACACTTCCCTGGATTTGCATTACTCGTCCAGTCGCCTGTTCCATTCGATTCCTCCAAGATAAGTTCAAGCCGAGGCCGGGTTATGGTCAGCCCCGAAGGAGACATCTTCACGTTGTTGCACCAGCTTGGCCAACGCTTCTGCCCCGCCGGCGATATCCAGGATATCGCTGGTGATACTTTGCTGGCGAGCCTTGTTGTACTCCAGTTGCAACGCTGCCAGCAATTCATTGGCGTTATCGGTCGCATTCCGCATCGCCACCATGCGGGCGGCGTGCTCGCTGGCCTGCGACGACAAAATAGCCTGGTAAACCTGTAGGGCCGTAAAACGCGGCACAATCTCGTTCAACAGTTTGCCTTCATCCGGTTCGTAGGTAAAGACTGCGTTGGTGTGATGGGTCACGTTATAAGAACGCACTCGATCCCCATATTCCACATCCAACGGCAGCAATTTACGCACGATCGTCTCCTGGCGTGTCATGCTCACAAAATCGGTGTAAGCCAGAAAGACCTGATCGAACTGGCCCTGCAAAAAGTCCTCGACCAGCAGCCGCCCAATCGCCGAAACATCCATAAAAGTCGGCGAAGCCGGTAAACCGCTGAAATCAGCAATGACCTTCTTGCGCCGGCGCAGCAGCATATCGCGCCCCTTTTGCCCCACAGCCACGTATGAGACTGGTCGATCGTAAGCGTTAAAGGTCTCCAGCGTATGGCGCAAGATATTGACATCATATGCGCCAGCCAGACCACGATCGCTGCTGACCATCACAACCAGCACCCGGCGCACTTCCGCACGCTCAGTCAACAAGGGGTGCAGAGTGGAATGCCCCGGCTGGCGCGCCAGGTGCACCAATACCTTCCACGCTTTTTCGGCGTACGGGCGTGTCGCCGACACCGCCTGCGTGGCACGCCGTACTTTACTGGCGCTCACCGTTTCGAGCGCTCGCGTTACCTGCGCAATGTTCTTGACGCCCCGGATACGGAGCCGCATTTCTCTTGCGGATGGCATAGCTTTTTGTGCCTCTGTGTCTCAGCCTGTGATCTAAGCGACCCAACCGGTATTGAACGCCGCAATCGCATCGCGCAAACGGGCAATATTCTCCTCGCTGATCATCTTTCGTTCAGCGATATCCGCGCCGATTTCAGGGTGCGTCGTCTCCAGATACCGCAGCAGCGCCTGCTCCCAGACGCGCATCCGCTCGACCGGCACCTGGTCGGCGTAACCGTTCGTGCCGGCAAACAGAATCATAACCTCCTGTTCCAACGACATCGGTACGTATTGTGGCTGCTTCAAAATTTCCTGCAACCGCTGGCCGCGCTCCAACTGCGCCTGAGTAGATTTATCCAGGTCCGAGCCGAACTGCGCAAAAGCCGCCAGATCGCGGAAAGCGGCCATATCCAGGCGCATTCGAGCTGCTACCTGGCGCATGGCCTTGGTCTGCGCCGAGCCACCCACGCGCGAAACCGAGATACCCACGTTCACCCCTGGGCGAATACCGGCATTGAACAGGTTCGACTCCAGATAGATCTGCCCGTCCGTAATCGAAATCACATTGGTCGGGATGTAAGCAGAAACATCGCCCAACAACGTCTCAATAATCGGCAGGGCCGTCAAAGACCCGCCGCTGCCGGCCACCTTGACCACTTTGTAATCATCGGCGTTGTCCATTGCCTTACGCGCCGTCTCGGCATCGTGCAGCGAAATCGGGCCGCCATACACCTGCTGTTCAACCCCATCCGAAACGGCGGCTGCCGCCGCGCCAAAACTCTTGGGGACGATCACATATTTATTCGCCAGGCGCGCCGCCCGTTCCAACAAGCGGCTGTGCAGATAGAACACATCGCCGGGGTAAGCTTCACGTCCCGGCGGGCGCCGCAGCAGCAGCGAAACCTGACGATAGGCCCAGGCGTGCTTGGAAAGATCGTCGTACACTACCAGCGCATCCCGCCCGGTCTCCATGAAATATTCGCCGATCGCACAGCCCGCATACGGTGCAATATACTGCATGGCTGCCGCCTCATCGGCCGCCGCCACCACCATCACCGTATGTGCCATAGCGCCGTGCTGCTCCAACAACGCCACCGTGCGCGCCAGCGCCGATTTCTTCTGGCCGATGGCGACATAGATACACAGTAAATCTTTGCCCTTCTGATTGATGATTGTATCAATCGCCAGCGCAGTCTTCCCCGTCTGGCGGTCGCCAATGATCAATTCACGCTGCCCACGCCCAATGGGAATCATGGCGTCGATGGCTTTGATCCCCGTCTGCACCGGGGTGTCCACGTCCTGCCGGGCAACCACGCCGGGCGCAATCCGCTCGATCGGGCGATACTCGCTAAACGAAACCGGCCCCTTCCCATCGATCGGCTGCCCCAGGGCGTTCACCACCCGTCCCACCAGACCATCCCCAACCGGCACCGAGGCAATTCGCCCGGTGGAATGCACCGTGGTACCTTCGGCGATGGAAGAATATTCACCCAGGATGATCACACCCACATGCTGCCGTTCGAGGTTGAACGCAATCCCCAAAACACCATTCTCGAATTCGACCAGCTCTTGCGAATGGACACTTGCCAGACCTTCCACCCGGGCAATACCATCGCCTGCTTCAACTACCGTACCGACATCACGAACCTCATACGTTGGCGTATATGCCGCTATCTTACTTTGCAGATCGCCTGCAATCTTTTTGATCAGGTCGGACATCGAACCTCCAGCCTCTACAGGAATAGATAAAGTTCTTTAGCAAACAAACAACCGTATAAAGAAGACCTTCTGCCAGGGTTAAACCGCCCCCTGCAGGGTTCCCATACGCGTTAAATCATACCTGAAAGCAGGTCGTTTGTCCAGTTGCCCGTACAGGCAAATTTAAGACCTGCTTACCCAGAAAAATATTGCAGCGCCAGGCGCAAACGCGTCTCCACATCTTGCGGTGCCTCACGCGGCAACGACTGCAACGCCGCCTGCGCTTCCACCACGCTGTAGCCCAGGGCGGTCAACGCCTCCAGCACTTCGCCATCCACATCCGCCAGCCCGGCGATGGCTTGCAAATTGTCGCCGCTCCCCACCCGCCCCTGTAGATGCAACAAGATCTTTTGCGCCGTCTTTTTTCCTACGCCTGGCACACGGGCAAACACCTCGGCCTGTTCGCTTAACACCGCCCGGCGCATGGCATCCACCGTCAACGCCGAAAGCATGGCCAGCGCCATACGCGGCCCAACACCGTTCACACCCAATACCAGCAAGAAGAAATCCCGCTCCTGTTCGCTCTCAAAACCGTACAGGCTGAGCGCATCCTCGCGCACGATCAGAGTGGTGTACAGGTGTAATTCATGCCCCAGACGCGCCGAGCGCGCCAACGGCGCCGGCACAAAGACCTGCCAGCCAATCCCTCCCACCAGAATCACCACGTGATCTTCGCGGATCGAAGCCACCTGTCCCTGCACCAATGCAATCATACCGCCGCCCTCCTTGCCTCGTCATCCCTGCGCCGGTTGAAGACCTCGTACAACACCAGCGCGGTTGCCACCGCCAGGTTGAGCGAATCGCTGCGTCCCATCATCGGAATGCGCACCACCTCATCACACAGGCGGTAATGTTCCGCCTGCAATCCCTGGCGCTCGCTGCCCATCAGTACCACCAACGCCGGCGGATAAGCGTAGCCGTGATAATCACAGCGCGCCGAGTCAGACGTGCCGACGACGGCATAGCCGCTCTGGCGCTTCCAATCCGCAAATTCGGCCAGTGAAGCCCGCACCAGCGACTGTGCAAAAACCGCCCCCATACTCGCCCGGATAGCGGTCGTGTCGTACGGATCGGTGCAATGATCCAATAGAATCACCCCCCGGCCGCCTACCGCATCGTGGGTACGCAAAATCGTTCCCAGGTTGCCCGGGTCGGCCACCGAGTCCAACGCCACCCAGTTGCCGCCGTCGGCCAGGTTCACCCCCTCCAGCGAACGCCAGCGCTGGCGCGCCACTGCTGCCAGCCCCTGCGGACCTTCCTTGAGCGCAAAACTTTCAAAGACCGCTGCGCTCACCTCTAACACCTCGCCGCCCTTTTGCTGGTACTCGCTGACCTGCTCCTGACCAAAGTCGCTGCTCAACAATTCCGGCGCCACAATCAACGTCTCGATCTCGGCCCCCTGTTGGAGCGCCTCGGCCACAATGCGCAGCCCCTCAAGGTAAAACAAACCGCTCCGCTGGCGTTCCTTGCGCTCGCGCAGTTTGCGCAACTCCTTGATGCGTGTATTGGCCGGACTGGTGATCCGCACCACTTTACCCTCCCAACCCGCTCATGCGATAACTGTGCAGATGACAGATGGCGATCGCCAACGCGTCCGCCGCATCGTCCGGCTTGGGGATGGACTCCAGACCCAACAAAGCCTTAACCATCATCTGCATTTGCTTTTTTTCGGCGCCGCCATAACCCGCCACGGACTGTTTCACCTCCATCGGGTTGTATTCGGCCAACGGCAGCCCCGCCTCGGCCATCGCCAGTAAGATCACGCCGCGCGCGTGCCCCACTGAAATCGCTGTGCTGACGTTGCGTTGAAAAAACAACTTCTCCACCGCACCCTGATCCGGGCGATGGAGAAGGATTAATTCACGTATACGCTGATATAGAACGAGCAGACGTTTTTCCAGGGGCAGGCCAGCTTCCGTCAGGATCACTCCAAAATCAACAACCGCCAGACCATCCGGGTTCTCACGAACCAGTCCATAACCGGTCGTCGCCGTTCCGGGATCAATGCCCAGCACCAGCATAAGAGACTATTCAGCCTCCAAAGCAGCCATGGCCTCCTCAGAAATGCGCAGGTTCGAGAACACGTTCTGCACATCGTCGAGTTCTTCCAGCGCTTCGATGCAGCGCATCACCTGCAAGGTGGCATCCACGCCCAATTCGCTCTCCTGGTTAGGCAGCATACGCAAGCCAGCTTCCTCGGGCTGGATACTGGCGGCGCGCAGCCGGTCGCTGAGCGTCTTGAACGCCTCAACCGGCGCCACAATTTCGATTGATTCGCCATCCATGTCGACATCGTCGGCGCCCGCTTCCACCGCCATCTCAAACACCTGGTCGAAATTGCGCCCCGCAGCCGGAAAACTGAACACCGCCGCCCGCTTGAACTGCCAGGCCACCGAACCGCCTTCACCCAGGTTGCCGCCCGAGCGCGACAGAATGTGGCGCAACTCGGCCACCGTACGGTTGCGGTTTTCAGTCATGCACTCGATAATTAACGCAACACCGTGACCGGCATAGCCTTCATACATCACCTGCTCGATCACCACGCCATCTTTGGCCTCACCCGTACCGCGCTTGATGGCCCGTTCGATATTCTCTTTGGGCATATTCTGGGCACGAGCGCGGTCAACAGCCAGACGCAGGCGGAAATTGCTATCCGCGTCACCGCCGCCTTCGCGCGCAGCCATAACAATTTCGCGCGTCAGACGGGTGAAGACCTGCCCGCGCTTCGCGTCGGCTGCACCCTTCTTTCGCTTAATAGTTGCCCACTTGGAATGACCTGACATACTTTAATCTCCTCGAACATCACAGGATGGAATCTCGATTTTGAGTACGCCAAATTATACCATCAAAAATGAAGTGCTTCACCCTGTAGATTACGATTTACGATCTTATTCCACCACGCCGGCATCGCGCAAAGCCAACAATACATCCAGGCTCCTGCGAAATTGCGAACTGCGTTTAGGTGCACCCATCACTTCATTAAAGACAGCACCCCAAGCAATAAAAATATCACTTGTCTTACATCCATCCACCAATACGTATCTCCTTTTCTATGCGCCCCCCCGCAGGAGCTGCCCACTCCAAACTCAGCAATCCATCCATGTCCGCCATGAAGCACTTCGAGTTGTCCAGCAGGGATTTTTAGTGGTGGTTACCCCTATTTACAGGGGAAGGTTTTTTTTCAAGCTTTCCGACTTTAAGAAAGGCGTGGCCCAGCACACCCTCACCCCTTGACGAATCTCCGCTCGCGCCTATAATAAGCCTTTGAATATTCAAATATACGAAGATATTGATGATTCGTACCGCGTTACCCCTTGAGGACTATATGCAGGATGCCTTGCGTGTTTTTAAAGCTGAATTCTTCAAAGCCCTCTCTCACCCCGCAAGAATCAAAATCCTGGAATCGCTGCGCGGTGGAGAATTGAGCGTTACCGAGCTGCAAGAACGACTGGGGATCGAGTCATCCAGCGTATCCCAAAACCTGTCTGTGCTGCGGCATAAAAAAATCGTCGACAGCCGCAAAGCCGGAACGACCGTCTATTATTCGGTGCACGACCCGGCCGTATTTGAACTGCTGGATGTCGCCCGGCGCATATTCAACAACCAGTTACTGGATACTCGTTCGACGCTCGAACAATTAAAAAAAGAGGAAGAAACGCAAGACGATCTTGAGAAAAACTTTAACGCATAACCCATAACGCCAAAGCTGCCCAGCGCGGGGAACCCAGGTTCTTGGGGTGAATCCGGTCTTCCGGTAGGGATAACTTTTAGATCCCGAACTCGTCAGCTAACCTCGCCGGCGTTCTAAAAGCCCTCTGTGTCTCGCCACGTGGGCTTTTGTGTTTTACGCTTTCTATTCTGTCTGGATAAGGAATGCAGCATGCCATCATTATTTCGGAAAATATTTCAAACGGGTTTGGTGACAGAACCGCTCGCCCCAGCCGACGCCGAAATCATTGAACTGGTTCATCAGATTGAACACTCCGCTCAAAAACTTTGTGGGCGCGCTCTGGCAATCCGCGAGGTCGACGCCGGTTCCTGCAACGGTTGTGAGATCGAAATCGGCGGTCTGACCGGCCCGGTGTACGACAGCGAACGCTTCGGCATCCATTTTGTGGCTTCGCCGCGTCACGCAGACCTGCTGTTGGTAACCGGACCGGTGACCCGCAACATGGAAGTCCCGCTGCGAAAAACGTACGACGCCACCCCAAACCCCAAACTCGTTGTGGCGGTCGGGGACTGCGCCCAGACATGCGGCGTATTTAATGGAAGCTATGCCGTCGCCGGCAGCGTGGCGCAGATCATCCCCGTCGATGTTTTCGTGCTGGGATGTCCACCCGAGCCGGCAGACATCTTGCGCGGCATTCTCACCGCCATCGACCGCGCTCCCCGGCGCTAACCCAGTCTCGCAAAGGAACAATCTTCATCTTATGAGCTGTTACACCCTTTTCCTGATCATGCTTTGTGCCTATATCGCCGGCGCGCTGCTGGCCCTGCTGGGCAATTCAGGGCGCGGTCTGGTCGCTCTGGGCGCCGTCCTGGGAGCAGGGGCCGGTTTTGCCCTGGCCCTCTCGACCATTCTCACCGGCGAGCCGTTTGCCTTCGCCCTCCCCGGCCTCCTGCCCATCGCCGGCGGTTTTGTCCTGACCCTCGATCCGCTGGGCGCGTTCTTCTTGCTTCTGATCGGGCTGGGCGCAATCCCGGCTGCCATCTATGGCGCCGGTTACACGGCGTCGTACGGACAGAACGGCAGCACGCTGCGACTGATGGGCGTTATGTTCATCCTGTTCCTGCTCAGCATGAGCCTGGTTTGCATGGCCGGAAATATGCTCACCTTCCTGCTGATGTGGGAAGGGATGTCCCTGACCTCGTATTTCCTCGTCATCACCGAAAGCCACGAAGAAGGCACGCTGCGCGCCGGCCTGTGGTATGCGGGCATGACCCACGCCGGCCTGGCTCTGCTCCTCGTCGCCTTCATCCTGCTGGCAAACGGCGGTTCTGGTTTGTTCACCGACCTGCGCGCCGGCTCGGCCGCGCTGCCCCCTGCCGTGCGCGACGCCATCTTCGTGCTCGCCTTCCTGGGGTTTGGATCAAAGGCCGGCATCGTCCCATTGCACGTCTGGCTGCCTAAAGCGCACCCGACCGCTCCGAGCCATGTGTCGGCGTTGATGTCGGGCGTAATGATCAAACTGGGCGTGTACGGCTTGCTGCGCGTGACGCTCGACCTGTTGGGCGGCGGGCCGGCCTGGTGGGGCAGCCTGGTGCTGGCCATCGGGGTGGTCTCGGCGCTGCTGGGGGTGCTGTACGCCCTGATGGAGCACGATCTGAAGCGCCTGCTGGCTTATTCGAGCATTGAAAACACCGGCATCATCCTGATCGGGATTGGCGCCGGTCTGATCTTCCACAGCTACGGCCTGATGACGCTGGCGGTGCTGGCGCTGATCGGTGGACTTTACCACATCATCAACCACGCCAGTTTTAAGGGCCTGCTCTTTCTCGGCGCCGGTTCGGTGCTGCACGCCACCGGCACCCGCAACATGGAAGAGATGGGCGGGCTCATTCAGCGCATGCCGTGGACGGCGCTCTTCTTCCTCATCGGCTCGGCGGCCATCTCGGCGCTGCCCCCGCTGAACGGGTTTGTCTCTGAATGGCTGGTCTTTCAGGCGCTGCTGGCAGGCTTCAACATCCCCAAACCAGAACTGGCCATCCTGATGCCCGTCGCCGTAGGCATGCTGGCGCTGACCAGCGGACTGGCGGCGGCCTGCTTCGTCAAAGCCTTTGGCATTTCATTCCTGGCGATCCCGCGTTCGACCCGGGTGGACGACGCGCAAGAAGCCCAGCCTTCCATGTTGTTGGGCATGTTGATCCTGGCGCTGGTCTGCATCGCCCTTGGTCTCGCTCCGGTAGTGGTCGTCCCCTTCCTGGGCAAAGTGATTGCCGGCGTCGGGCATATCCCCACCCTCCTGCCAGAGTTCACCTTCGGCCTGTCGCTGCAATCGCCGGCAGCGTTTGGACAAATCTCTCCGGCGCTGGCCTTCTTTGGGCTGCTCGTCATCTGTGCGCTGACCCCCATCGGCTTTCGCATCTTGCGCGCCAACCGCAGCTGGCGGATGGATGAGACGTGGGGCTGTGGGCGCAGCGGGCAGACCCCGCGCATGGAATACACTGCCACCGCCTTTGCCGAACCGCTGCGGCGCGTTTTCGCCGAGTTGTACCAGCCGACCCGGGAATTATCCATCAGCTTCCATCCCGATTCAAAATACTTCGTTGAATCGATCGAATACAAGAGCGCCATCACCCCCTTATTCGACCGCTGGTTCTACGATCCGCTCTTAAGATCGCTCAGATGGATTGCCAGACAGGTACAGCGCCTGCAAGCTGGCTCTCTGCATCTCTACCTCTTATACATCGCGATCCTCCTGATCGCTTTATTACTAAGCGCAAGGTGGCTATGACGCCGGTTGTATATTTCTACAAGGAGGGTCTCCAATGATTGCTTACTATGTCTTGAACGTGTTACAGGGTTTTCTCGCCCTGCTGCTGGCGCCCGGCCTGGTCGGGCTGATCCGCTGGCTAAAAGCACGCCTGCAAAGCCGGCGCGGTGCACCACCCTGGCAGCCCTACTTCGAACTCAAAAAATTGTTCGGCAAAGAAGTCATCCTCTCGGTGCGCTCCTCCTGGATTTTTCGGGTAACCCCTTTTATCGTCTTTGCCAGCACCGCCGCCGTTACCCTGCTCGTCCCCATGCTGGTGGTTCCCCTGCCCTTTGACCCCGCCGGCGATCTGCTGCTGGTCGTTTACCTGCTCCTGGTCGGTACATTCTTCCTGGCATTGGCCGGGCTCGATCCGGCCACCGCCTTCGGCGGGATGGGCGCCAGCCGCGAGATGACCGTGGCCGCCATTGCCGAACCCACCATCGCCCTCGCCATTTTCAGCCTGGCCATCAGCGCCGGCTCGACCAACCTGAGCAAGATCGTCACCGCCACGTTGACCAACCCTGGGGTGACCATCAGCCCGGGGCACATGCTGGCTTTTGCTGCGCTGTTCATCGTCACCCTGGCCGAAACCGGTCGCCTGCCGGTAGATAACCCCTCCACCCACCTGGAATTAACCATGATCCACGAAGCCATGATCCTGGAATATTCCGGGCGCTATCTGGCATTGATCGAGTGGGCTTCCTGGTTGAAACTGACCATTTTCGCCTTGCTGCTGAGCAATTTATTCATCCCGTGGGGCCTGGCGATCGAACTCACCCCGCTGGCAGTGCTGATTGCCCTGCTCACCCTCCTGCTAAAACTGGCCGCGGTTGCAGTGGTCATCGTCGTGCTGGAAACCCGCATTGCAAAACTGCGCCTGTTCCGCGTCCCGGAACTGCTGGGGGTTTCCTTTGTACTCGCCTTGCTGGCGGTCTCATCCTCGTTCTTATTGAAATAAACCGCACAGCCACGCAACGCTGTGGAATGGAACATGCTTCATGAACGATTCGATCTTCTCACAACTTACCACGTTGGGTTCGAGCATCGTGCTGATATTCGGCATTTTTCTGCTGTGGCGGAGAAGTGTCAGCGCCTACATCCGTTCGTTTCGCTGGCAGTCAGCGGTGCTTTCCATCGTCCTGGCTCTGATCGGTTACTTCGGGCGCGACCCCGAGCTGTATTTCGTCGCCATCTTCTCTTTCCTGCTGAAAGCGCTCATCCTGCCGCATTATCTCGAGCGTATGCGCTCCAGGTTAGAAGTAACCCGTGAAACGGAACCCTACGTCAATAATGCCGCCTCGCTGATTCTGGCCGGGCTGCTGGTCTTGCTGGCCTACACCGTCACGCGCCCGCTGATGCTCGTCAGCACTTTGCCTACACGCAGCGGCATGCCGCTGGCGATGGGCCTGATCTTTGTCGGCTTCTTTGTGATCCTCAGCCGCAAGAAGGCCCTGACCCAGATCATCGGCTTCCTCGTACTGGAAAACGGGGTCGTATTGCTGGCAGCCCTGGGCACCTACGGCATCCCCCTGATCGTGGAAATTGGGGTTTTCCTCGATCTTTTGATGGGCTTCCTGGTGATGCAGGTGTTGGTCTATCACATTCACGGCACGTTTGAATCGATCGACGTGGATCAGTTGAACCAGTTGAAACACTGAGAGGCGCCATGACCTTCTTCTTCCTTCTCTTCCCCCCTGTCCTGGCCGCGCTTCTGGCGTTTATCGTCCGCCCGTACCGTTCCTTTGTCGGCTGGGTCAACGCCGTCTTGGGTCTGGTGTCCCTCGCTGCCGCGCTCAACTTTGCCGCCCAGGCAGTTGCCCTGCCTGCCGCCGGTACAATGCAAAACGCCCCCACCTTCGGCGTGGTGATCGATTCGTTGGGCCTGGTGGACGTATTGCGCGCCGACAGCCTCACCTCGCTGTTGATGGTCTGCGTCGCCGGGGTGAGCGCGCTCACCCTGTTCCTCAGCCCAGGGTTAGGGCGTGAAAAGCACTACACGCCGACGCAGTTGCGCCGCTTCCAAATTTTCTTTAATTTATTCGTTGGCTCAATGCTGCTGGCAGTTTCGGCCAACAACGTCGGGTTGATGTGGATCGCCGTCGAAGCGACCACCATCTTCTCTGCCTTTATCATCCCGCTCAACGTCAGCAAAACCTCGGTGGAAGCCAGTTGGAAATATATTTTGATCTGTTCGGTTGGGATCGCACTGGCTTTTACCGGCACCGTCCTGGCGTACTTTGATTTCGTCGCCCTCTCAGGCCGCGCCGAAAACGCCCTGAACTGGACCGTCCTGATGCAGATTGCGCCCAAACTTCATCCCGAGGTCATGCGCATCGCCTTTGTCTTCTTGTTGGTCGGTTACGGCACCAAGGCCGGCCTGGCGCCCATGCACACCTGGCTGCCCGATGCGCACTCCGAGTCGCCGGCGCCGCTCTCCGCCGCCATGTCGGGCGTTCTGTTGGCCGTGGCGCTGTATGCAATTCTGCGCTGGAAGATCGTCATCGATGCCACCCTGGGCGCCGCCTACACCAACAATGTCCTGCTGGGGTTGGGGCTGCTCTCGCTGTTCATCGCCACCTTCAGCATGGTATTTTCCAAAAACTACAAGCGCCTGCTGGCCTATTCGAGCATTGAAAACACCGCCCTGACCTGCCTCGGGCTGGGGCTCGGCCCGCTGGGCGTTTTTGCCGCCCTGCTGCACATGCTCAATCACAGCATGGCGAAATCGATGCTCTTTCTACTCAGCGGGCGTATCCTGCATCGGTATCACACCACCGAAATCGACGGCGTCTCCGGGCTGCTCAAAACCATGCCGCTGACCGGCAGTCTTTTTAGCGTTGGCATCCTCTCCATCATTGGCCTGCCGCCTTTTGGCATCTTCGTCTCCGAATTCGCCCTCATCCGGGCCGGGTTCAGCGCCGGCCGGCCCTGGTTGATGGCAATCGTTTTGGGCCTGTTGGCGATCGCCTTTGTGGTTCTGCTGAAAGTCCTCAACCGCATGCTGTACGGCCAGCCCGCCGGGGCAATCGGCGTGGGCGAAAGCGATGGCTGGCAAGCCGCGGTGCTCTTCATCAGCGTTGCCGGGCTGTTGATCCTGGGGCTGACCCTCCCCGCCCCGCTCATGACGCTGCTCAACCAATGCGTCGCCATCGTTTCACAGTAAGGTGCCCCATGCCAGATCTATCTACTCTCCAAGCCACGCTCACCTCCCGTTTCCCCGGGAATATTACCGACGCCCGCATCCTGCGCGGGAATGAACTGCACATACGCCTCGCCAGCGGGGAAACGCTCAACCTGGCAGGTCTGCTGCACAACGATTTCAACGCCACGCTGGCTCTGATGGTCGCCAACGACCGGCGCTCCGACAGGGGCGTCTTTGAAATTCACTACGTATTCGCCAACGACGCCGAAAACTGGTTTGTCAATGCGCTCCAGGAACTCCCTGCGGATGACCCCCAGCTGGATTCGATCGCAACGTTTTACTTTCCCGCCGGGCGTTACGAGCGCGAAATCAACGATATGTTTGGCATTCAGGCCGTGGGCCTGCCGCTCACCCGCCGCCTGGTGCGCCATTCGTTCTGGCCCGAGGCCTATTACCCGCTGCGCAAAGATGCCGTCCCCCCCGCAAACTTCCGCGAAAAAGCCAACCCCTACCCCTTTTTGCCGGTGGAAGGCGAGGGAATCTACGAAATCCCGGTCGGCCCGGTGCACGCCGGGATCATCGAGCCCGGCCACTTCCGCTTCAGTGTGGTCGGCGAGACGGTGATCAACCTGCAAATGCACCTGTTCTTCACCCACAAAGGGATCGAAAAACTCTTTGAGGGCCGGACGCCGCACGCCGGCGTAGAACTGGCCGAACGCATTTCTGGCGACACCACCATCGGCCACTCGCTGGCCTTCTGCCAGGCGTTAGAGGCGCTTTCCGGCTGTGACGTCCCCGCCCGGGCCAGGTACCTGCGCGTGATCCTGCTCGAAATGGAGCGCCTGTATAACCACATCGCCGATTTCGGAGCCATCTGCAACGACACCGGGTTTGCATTTGCACATTCCCACTGTTTCCGCATCCGCGAGCGGCTGCTGCGCCTGAACAAACAACTGACCGGCAACCGCCTGCTGCGCGGCGGGATCGTAGCGGGCGGCGTCCAACACGATTTTCCACAGGGGCTCGATCTGGCCGGGGAACTCGCTTCCATTCTGACCGACTTTAAAGAAGTTACAGAAATCAGCCTGGGAAACACAATGTTAATGGACCGCCTGGAAGGCACAGGCAGGTTGACCACGAGAACCGCACTGGATCACGGCGTGGTTGGGTATGTCGCCCGCGCCTCCGGCATCGACGTCGACGTACGCCGGGATCACCCCTTTGCCGCCTACGCCGGGCTCAACTTTAACGTACCGGTGTTCACCAGCGGCGACGTGTATGCGCGTGCGATGGTGCGCGTGAAAGAGGTGGAAGAATCGGTCAGCCTGATCCAACAGGCGCTGCACAATCTACCCGGGGGCGCCACGGCGGCCACGCTGGGGGCGCTGCCCGCCTGGATGCCGGCTTTTGGCATGGTCGAGGGCTGGCGCGGCGCCATCCTGCACTGGGTCATGACAGACGATCAGGGCAGGCTCTATCGCCTAAAGATCAAGGACCCATCCTTTGTCAACTGGCCAGCCCTGCCCTACGCCCTGTTGAAGAATATCGTGCCCGACTTCCCCTTGTGCAACAAGTCTTTCAACCAATCCTATTCGGGCAACGACTTGTAAACCGCCGGGACGCCGCTGTAAATCGTAAGCAGGCCACGCTTCCGGCGCCGCAGCAATCATCGCCGGAAGCGTGACGTTGTATGTATTGGCGGGTGCTCTTTCATTTACAGAAATGCAAGGCGGGTATTTTCCATCTTGTACCCCAACCCAAAACGTACTAAAATCACATATAGAAATAACCGATTTATTACCAAAAAAGCCCAAATATTCCAACTCCAAACAAATTCATGAGAACAACCTCTCTTTTTGCCAGATTGCTTTTGTGCGTCACCTTGCTGACCAGCCTGTTCGGCAGCATCGCTCCCTTCGCCCTGCCCATCACCGGCGACGGGCAAAATGACGCCGTCTCCGCCACAAACGCCCTGCCCGACATAGAAAGCTTCGTCAGTACGGTTGCCAACGGCCGGCCCGGCGTAATTACCGGCGTATACGTAAGCAACGTTATGGCCTACCCCGTCGTCCAACAGCCCGCCGGTGATCCAGGTTATGTCGCCGCCAGTAATGGCGTGCTGACCCAATTTGCCACCGCCAGCCAATACAACACCATCGGGTTACTGGCCCACAATTATCTGGCCGGCGCCAGCTATTCAAACCTGCAAATCGGCCAGGTCGTCAAAATTGTTTACGGCGATCGGAGCATCGCTTCCTACCAGGTCACCGCCATCCAGCGCTATCAGGCGCTCAGCCCTGAGAGCGTCTACTCCGACTTCGTCGATCCCAATGATTACGCCCAGACCCACCTGAGCAGTTCGGACATCTTCTATACCGTCTATGGCCCCGGCAACCGCCTGGTCTTCCAGACCTGCATCGAATCCAACGGCGACCCCTCCTGGGGACGCCTGTTCATCACCGCCCTGCCGATCGACGAGCAAACCGCCGCGGCCGTCTCACAACCAGCCACGACCTACGCCCCCTACTCGTTCCTCGACGGGTATTTACCCTACCCGGTTATGGAGTAATTTTTTACCGTCTTACCGTTAGACTCTTACAGGTAGTGAAAACAATGCGAAAACGAGCGGCTTCAGCGCCGCTCGTTTTCGCATTATCGTCCTGCATCACTGGCGTACCGGTTCCTGTTGCGCCACCGGATTACGCAGCTGCCCGATTCCTTCCACATCCACTTCGACCACGTCCCCGGCCTTAAGCGGCGCCACCCCGGCCGGCGTCCCGGTCAGGATCACGTCCCCAGGCTGCAAGGTCATCACCGAAGAGATAAACACGATTAGCTGGGGGATGGTAAAAATCATCTCGCGCGTCGAGGTCATTTGCCGCAGTTCTTCCCCCACCCGGCAGGAAATCAACACATCCGCCGCATCGAGCTCCGTCTCAATCCACGGCCCCAACGGGCAGAACGTATCAAACCCCTTGGCGCGCGTCCACTGTCCGTCTCGTCGCTGTAGATCACGGGCGGTTATATCGTTGCCGACCGTATATCCCAACACGTGCTCGAGCGCATTCTCCGGGCGAATCCAACGCCCCGCCCGCCCGATCACGACCGCCAGTTCGGCCTCGTGCTCCACCTGCAGGGATTGCACCGGCAGGACAATCCGCTCGCCCGGCCCAATCACCGACGAAGGCGGCTTGAGAAACAAAATGGGGATATCCGGCGTCTCGGCGCCCTGCTCGCGGGCATGCTCGGCGTAATTGCGCCCCACACACACAATCTTACCTGGTTGCACCGGCGCCAACAAACGCACCGTCTCCAGCGGCATCTCTGCCTCCAGGCGGCGATACTCGCCAAACGGCGTACCGTCCAATGCCCCAACTCGATCCTCATAAATCCAACCATACCCGGCCTGCCCTGCCCCGGCCTGATAACGCACAAAACGCATGTTGCCCTCCCACACGCAAATATGCTTACATTGTATCAAATATCCATCGGGAATATCGCCGGGTTATGGCATATAATAGGGCCATTGATTCTCTTTTTCAGGTAGCAAAATGAAAGCATCCGATGAACCTCAACAACGTACTCTGGTGATGAAATTTGGCGGCACTTCGGTGGGTACCCCCGAAGCAGTAGTTCAGGCCGCTCAAATCGTCGCCGGCAGCCGGGCCAACTGGCCGCGGCTGGTCGTGGTCACTTCCGCATTATCTGGCGTTACCAACCTGTTACTGGATAGCGCCACTCAGGCTGCGCAGGGCAACACACACACTTGCCTGCAAACTGCCACCGAGTTACGCACTCGCCACGACGCCATAACTGCCACGCTCGTCCTCGACCCGGCCCGCCAGAACCAGGTGCGCCAGGATATTTCTCATTTGATTACCGAATTCACCAATCTGTGCCAGGCCATTGCCGTGTTGGGCGAAGCCACCCCGCGCGCCCTGGATGCCGTCGCCTCGCTTGGCGAACGCATGGCCGTACGTGTTCTGGCCGCCGCTATTGAGGCGCTCGGTCTGCCAGCCCAGATCGTTGAAGCCTCTCAGTTGATCGTTACCGATGGCGTCTTCCAATCCGCTCACCCCGATATGGACGCCACCGTCCTTCACACCCGTCAGGTGCTCGACCCCATCCTGGCGCAGGGGCGTATCCCGGTCGTCACCGGCTTTATCGGCGCCACCCCATCCGGCGTCACCACCACCCTCGGGCGCGGCGGCAGCGATTACTCCGCCGCCCTGTTCGGCGCCGTCCTGCCCGCCGATGAAGTCTGGATCTGGACCGACGTCGACGGCGTCATGACTGCTGACCCGCGCCTGGTGCCCGATGCTCGCACCATTCCCGAGCTCTCCTATCGCGAGATTTCTGAACTGGCCTATTACGGCGCTAAGGTCGTCCACCCGAAGACCATCCGCCCCGTGATCGAAGCCGGCATCGAACTGCACATTCTCAACACCTTTAATCCCGAACACAGCGGTACCCGCCTGGTTGCCGACCATGAGGGCACCAATGGCAAAGTCATCAAGGCCGTCACTGCCATTCCCGGCATCCAACTGATTACGGTTGAAGGGCGTGGCATGCTGGGTGTACCCGGCGTGGCCGCCCGCACCTTCGGCACGGTCGCCGCCGTAGGCGTCAGTGTTCCGCTCATCAGTCAGGCATCTTCCGAGCAATCCATCTGCTTCGCCATCCCCAGCGAAGCCAGCCAGAAGGTGGTCAACGCCCTGCAAAACACCTTCGCCCAGGAAATCGCCCGCAAAGACATCGACCGTGTCTGGGCCACCGATGAAGTGGTCATCATCACCGTCGTCGGGGCCGGTATGCGCTGCACGCCGGGCATCTCCGGCCAGGTATTCAGCGCCCTCGGCCGGTGCAGCGTCAATGTTGTTGCCATCGCCCAGGGCTCTTCGGAAGTTTCCATCAGCCTGATCGTCGCCGCCGGGGATCTGAAACCCGCCCTGGCCGCACTACACGCCCTCATCGAATAACTCGCGCTCGTGCGCATAAAAGGACTTTAACCATGAACCGCATCCCTGTCGCCGTCCTGGCTGCCACCGGCAGCGTCGGCCAACGTTTTGTCCAATTGCTCGACCAGCACCCCTGGTTCGAGGTCGTCGCCCTGACCGGTTCCGAACGCTCCATCGGCCAGCCCTACGGCCAGGCCTGTCACTGGACGCTGCCCGAGCCCATGCCCGCCTGGGCCGCCGCCATGACCGTCGTCCCCACCGAACCATCCGCCGTCCAGGCAGCCGTGGCGTTTTCCGCCCTGCCGGCCGACATCGCCCTCAACGTCGAACCCGCCTTCGCACAGGCCGGCATGGCCGTTTGCTCGAATGCCTCTGCCTACCGCCGCGAGCCCGACGTGCCCATTTTCTTGCCCGAAATCAACGCCGATCACCTTGCCCTGATCGAGCAGCAACGCCGCCGGCGCGGCTGGAGCGGCCTGATCGCCACCAACCCCAATTGCACCAGCACCGGCATGGCTGTGGCGCTCAAGGCATTGCAAGACGCTTTCGGATTGCGCAAAGTCTTTGCCGTTTCGCTGCAGGCGCTCTCTGGCGCCGGCTACCCCGGCGTACCCTCCATGGATATCCTCGACAACGTGGTACCTTTCATCAATGGCGAGGAAGCCAAGGTGGAGTGGGAATCGCGCAAAATGCTTGGTACCGTGCAGCCCGACGGCCTGCACCTGGCCGACTTCGTCGTCTCGGCCCACACCAACCGCGTCGCCGTCAGCGACGGGCATCTGGTGTGCCTGTCGGTTGAGTTGGGCCGCCGCCCGGAAATCGAAGAAGCCGCTCGCGCCCTGGCCGGTTACACCGCGCCCGAAATCAGCCGCGATCTACCCTCTGCTCCACGCCCCGTGATCGTCGTGCGCGACGAAGCCAACCGCCCCCAGCCACGCCTCGATCGTATGACCGGCAAGGGGATGACCACGGTCGTCGGTCGCCTGCGCCCCGACCCGATCTTCGATCTCAAACTGGTGGTGCTTTCACACAACACCATCCGCGGCGCCGCCGGCGGCTCCATTTACAACGCCGAACTGCTCGTCCAGGCTGGCTGCATCCACTGAAATCTACGTTGGGGGTACCCTGGGGTACCCCCTATCCCTTTATCCACCCCGTTTGATAAGGAGACACCCCATGCCCGAAGCCCCTAAATTCCCCTACGACTTCATTGGCGAAATCCTCATCACCCCCGAAGAAATCGAGACGCGCGTCACCGCCCTGGGAGAACAGATCACCAACGATTACCGCGACTCGGAAAAACTGCTCCTCCTCGGTCTGCTGCGCGGCAGCGTCATGTTCATCACCGATCTGATGCGTAAAATCCATCGCCCGCTGACCATGGACTTTATGTCGGTTTCGTCTTACTCTGGCTCCGAAACCAGCGGCTTCATCCGCATCGACTCCGATCACAAAACCAACATCAACGGCTGGGACGTCATCCTCATCGATGACATCATCGACACGGGGTATACCATCAATACCATCCGCAAACTGCTGCTCGACCGTCAGCCGCGCAGCCTCAAAGTGTGCGCCCTGCTCGACAAGAAACCTCGCCACCGCGTCGATATCCAGATCGATTACCTCGGCTTCGAGATCCCCGATTACTTCGTTGTCGGCTACGGCCTGGACATCGACGAAAAAGGCCGCAATTTGCCTTACATCGCCTCGGTCGACCCGGCCAGATATAAAAAATAACCCTGTGCTCCGACGAACTTTAACAAACGAAATCGGCCAATCAGACCTCACACACGCCAACATCTGTGAGGTCTGGCCTGTTCTGCCCGTTAAAACCACCCGTTCCTAAAAAGGAGTTCGCCATGACTCGTACCATTGGTGTGTTAACCGCTGGCAGCGACTCGCCCGGTCTAAACGCCGCCATTCGCGCCATCGGCAAAGCCGCCCAGGCCGCCGGCGTGCGCCTGGTTGGCTTCCAGGATGGCTTCCTGGGCTTGATGCACGACCAGACCGTCCCATTGGAAGGCAACCGCCTGTCCGGCATCCTTACGACCGGCGGCACACTGTTGGGCACCAGCCGGGATAAGCCCCACGAGGTCGACCTCGATCACCAGAGCGGTCTGGACGCCGCCTGCGCCACCTACCGCAAACATCGCCTGGACTGCCTGATCTGTCTGGGCGCTCAAGAAACCCAGGAGAGCGCCTGGCGTCTGGCGCAAAGCGGCCTGAACATCATCACCCTACCCAAGGCCATCGACAACGACATTGCCCACACCGACATCACCGTCGGGTTCGACACCGCCCGCAGCATTGCCGCCGAAGCCATCGACCGTCTGCACAACACCGCCCACAGCCATCATCGCATCATCATCGTCGAAATCATGGGCCAATCCAGCGGCTGGCTGACGCTCGGCTCGGGCATCGCCGGCGGCGCCGACGTGATCCTCATCCCCGAAATCGCCTACGACGTAGAAAAGATCGCCGCCGCCATCCTCAAGCGCAATCAGGCCGGCAAACGCTTCAGCATCGTCGCCGTCTCCGAAGGCGCCTGTCCCAAAGACTACGCTGCCTTCTTCGAACGTACCCGCCAGATCAACGCCATGCTGCGCAGCGGCGAGGAACAGTCGCGGGTGGCCGGCGAACTGGAGCAAATCGAAAAACGCTTCCACAGCAACACCCATCTGCTCGCCGACCGCCTGGAAAAGTTCACCGGCCTGGAGACGCGCACCACCATCCTCGGTTATCTGCTGCGCGGCGGTTCGCCGTCGGCCGCCGACCGCGTTCTGGCCACCCAGTTGGGCGTGGCCTGCGTCAATTTTGTCCAGGCCGGCCGTTTCGGCGTCATGGTTGCCTTGCAATCCGGACAGGTTCAGGCCGCCCCGCTGGCGCAGGTGGTCGGACAGCACAAATGTGTTCCCCTTGACCACCCCTGGATCGACAGCGCCCGCCAGGTAGGTACCAGCCTGGGCGATTGACATACCCGTATGCAACCGCCTGTATCTCGATCGCCAGATGTCCCCCGGCTGTTAGCCAGCCCCAACGATCTGGACTTTGGCATTTTCGATCCGACCGCGCCCAAATACGTTCCGCCCGCCGCCAGCTTCAAAATCACCAACCTGGGTAGCGGCGTCCTGGCCGGTCGCATCGTCCCACAGGTGGGTTGGCTGAGTGTAGACCCGCCTACTTTCCGCTGTACCGAAGGCCAGAGCAGCCAGCATCACGTCACCTTGCACAAAGACGCGCCGCGCTCCACCCGCCGCGAACTGCACAACCATAAGCTCATCCTCTTAATCAACAGCAATGGCGGCTCGGAAATGCTCGGCGGCAGTTATACGGCCGTCCCCGGTCGCCCCCAGGTCATCGCCCCTGCCTGGGTGTGGTTTGCCATTCCGCTTGTCATCGTCCTCTTGCTCATCGCTATTTTTGGCGGCATGGCCAACGCCCTCTTACGTCCCACCCCCACTGCGGCCGACCTGAGCTTCCTGTACACCCAGGGCGCTCAGACCATCGTCGCCCAACTCACTCGCTCGCCCGCCGCCCCGCCTGCCACCCCCACCCGCTACCAGTCGCGCACCCCCACCGCCCCGCCCACCCTCACCCCCATCCCACCGACCATGACGCCCTGGCCGCGCAGCCAGTACCCCAACCCCGAGATCATCGTGCGCGAATACTATGCTGCCATCAATGCCCGCAAATACGACCGCGCCTGGGGCATGCTCACGCCGCACTTCCAGCAAAGCTGCTGCGCCAAATTCGGCAACAATCCCTTCGTCATCTACAGCAGTTGGTGGGAAACCATCGAAAAGGTCGAGGTGCTCTCCGCTTATCTCCAATCCTGGGATACCAATCCTGCCCCGGTACACGTTTCGCTGCGTTATTACCGCCGCACCGGCGCCAAAGAACCGCTCGACACCTTCAACGTCTTCTATCTCGTTGTCGACGAAACGCGCAAGACCCTGCTGATCGACCAGGTCAAATGATAGTCCTCGCAGGTGAACTTTGTGCCGGGCGCGGGTGCTTTTCGTCCATTGTTGCCGGCCTATCCAGGTGATATATTAGTCTACATCTGCCGGGGGTCGCCCGGTAATTTTATTTAACACGGGATTGCACCATGCTCGAACTGCTATTTGTCTCCTTGATCTGGGCCTTCTCCTTCGGCATCATCAAGGGCCAGTTGACTGGCATTGATTCGAACTTCGTCTCGCTCGCTCGCCTGGGTATTTCTCTGCTCGTCTTGCTGCCATTCCTGCGCCTGCGTGGTCTGAGCCGCAAACTGGTATTGCGCCTGCTGCTCATCGGTGCGGTGCAATACGGCCTGATGTACGTCACCTACATTTACTCCTTCCAATACCTCAAAGCTTACCAGGTGGCGTTGTTTACCATCTTCACCCCGCTGTACGTCACCATCCTCAACAACCTGATGCAGCGCCGTGTCTACTGGCTGCACATCGCCACCACCCTGCTGGCCGTGGCCGGCACGGCCATCGTCGTCGGCGCCGGTCTGTTTGACCCCGGACTGCTGGCGGGTTTCCTCATCTTACAAATCTCCAACGCCAGCTTTGCCTTCGGCCAGATCGCTTACAAAGAAGTCATGCGCCAGACGCCGGGCGTCAAGGACAGCCGCGTGTTTGCCCTGCTCTTTGCCGGCGGCGTGCTGCTCACCGGGCTGACCAGTCTGTTCTTCACCAACTGGCGCAGCCTGCACATCGGCGCCAGCCAGTGGTGGGCGCTGCTCTATCTGGGCGCCATTGCCTCCGGCCTGTGCTTTTTCCTGTGGAATCGCGGCGCCCGGCGGGTCAACGCCGGCTCGCTCGCCATCCTCAACAATCTCAAGATCCCGCTCGGCATCGTCGTCTCGCTGCTCTTCTTTGGCGAACAGGCCGAACTGCCCAGTCTGCTGCTCGGCGGCGCCCTGGTGATCGTCGCGCTGTTCATCAACGAGACCGCCACCCAACGGCTGGCGCGCCGCTCTGCGGTCACAGGTGAGTAACCCCGCCTTCACACCCGGCAGGCGATAACCGCTCTTTGCCTTCGGTTTTGGCGCGCTCCCAACTTCTTGTGATACACTTACTTCATGTTTTTGCCCACCACTCCTGAAGAAGTAAAGGCGCTCGGTTGGGATGCGCTCGATGTCATCCTCGTCAGCGGCGATAGCTACATCGACAGCCCATTCATCGGCGTGGCCGTCATCGGCCAGTTGCTGCGCAGCGCCGGTTACCGCGTCGGCGTCATCGCCCAACCCGACGTAAACACGCCCGGCGATATCACCCGCCTCGGGCAGCCGGCGCTTTTCTGGGGCGTGACCGCCGGCAGCGTCGACTCGCTCGTCGCCAACTACACCGCCAACCGCAAACGCCGCCGCAGCGACGACTACACCCCCGGCGGGGAAAACACCCGCCGCCCCGATCGCGCCACCCTGGTCTATACCAACCTCATCCGCCGCTTCTGCAAGCCGGTCGTGCCTATCGTCCTGGGCGGCATCGAGGCCAGTCTGCGCCGTATCGCCCACTACGATTATTGGAGCGACCGCGTGCGCGCCCCCATCCTCTTTGACAGCAAAGCCGACCTGCTGTTATACGGTATGGCCGAACGCAGCATCCTCGAACTGGCTGCCTGCCTCAAAACCGGCGGCGACTATCGCACCATCCGCGGCCTGTGTTACCTGGACAAAGAAAAACCCGAAAATTACCTGGAACTGCCCTCGTGCGAACAGGTTTTTGAAGACAAAGACGCCTTCATCGCCATGTTTCACACCTTCTACCGCAACAATGATCCGCTCAACGCCCAGGGACTCTGTCAGCGCAAGGGTGACCGCTATCTGATACACAACCCACCCGCTCTGCACCTTACCCGGCCAGAACTCGACAACATTTATGCGTTGCCGTTTGAGCGCGCTCAGCACCCCTACTACGAACGCCTCGGCCCGGTCAAGGCGCTCGAGACCATTCGTTTCTCGATCAGCACTCATCGCGGCTGCTATGGCGAATGTAACTTCTGCGCCATTGCCGTCCACGAAGGCCGCACCGTCTCCTGGCGCAGCCCGCAATCTATTGTCGCCGAAGCGCAGCAGCTTGCGGCCCGCCCCGATTTCAAGGGTTACATCCAGGATCTCGGCGGCCCAACCGCCAATATGTACGGCATCGAATGTCCCAAAAAACTCAAAAGCGGGAGTTGCCCTCAGCGCCGCTGCCTGACCCCGGAGCTATGTAAGCTGATGCGCCCCGACCACGGCCGGCAGATCGATCTACTGCGCCAGGTGCGCCAGATTCCCGGCGTCAAGAAGGTCTTCGTCGCCTCGGGCATCCGTTACGACCTGATCCTCGCCGACCGGCGCAGCGGCTCAGCCTACCTGCGCGAGATTGTACGCCATCACATCTCCGGGCAAATGAAAGTCGCCCCCGAGCACAGTGAGGCGCACATCCTGCGCCGCATGGGCAAACCCGGCAGCGACACCCTGCTGCGCTTCAAGGCGCTCTACGACCGCCTCAACGCTGAAGAAGGTAAGCCGCAGTTTCTCACCTACTACCTCATCGCCGCCTATCCGGGCTGTTCTGAAGAAGATATGCGCCGGCTCAAACGCTTCGCCAGCCTCAAGCTCAACATTCACCCCGAGCAGGTGCAAATTTTCACCCCCACCCCCTCCACCTACGCCAGCCTGATGTACTATACCGGGCGCGACCCTTACACCGGCGAAACTCTCTTTGTCGAAAAAGACCCGCAGCGCAAAGAGCGCCAGAAACAAATCGTGATCGATAAGTCCGGCGATTAACCCATGCTCAAAATCTTTGCCGTCACCGCACCCGGTCTGGGCCCCTACGCCGCCGCCGAAATCTGCCGGCTTGGCCTGGGCGAACAACGCCTGCTGCCGGACAGCGAAACCGGGACGGTCTCGCCGTTAAGTGACGAAGCCGGCGGCGTTGAGTTTGACGGCGACCTGCCCGATGTCTACCGCGCCAACCTCTGGCTGCGCAGCGCCAGCCGCGTCCTCGTTCGCCTGAGCAGCTTCTACGCCACCAGCTTTGAGCAGTTGCGCCTGCTGGCCAGCCGTTTGCCCTGGCAGCGTTATCTCCGCCCGGGCCAGCCGGTCGCCCTGCGCGTCACCTGCCACCGCTCGCGGTTATACGTCGACGACGCCGTCGAACGCCACCTGCTGTTGGCCATCGCCGACCGCCTGGGTGCGCCGGTCACGGCCGCCAGACACGAGATGCTCGAAGGGCGCCTGCCGCAACTGATCGTCGTCCGGTTGTTCAACAACCGCTGCACCATCAGCATCGACGCCTCCGGCGAACTGCTTCACCGCCGCGGCTACCGTCTGGCGAGCGCCAGGGCCCCCCTGCGCGAAACGCTGGCCGCCGGCATCCTGTTCGCCGCCGGTTGGCAGCCGCCAGCCCCGCTGCTCGACCCCATGTGCGGCTCGGGCACCCTGCCCATCGAGGCCGCCCTGCTCGCCGCCGGGCTGGCGCCCGGTCGGGAGCGCCGCTTTGCCTTCATGGACTGGCCGGATTTCGACCCGCTCGCCTGGCAGCGCCTGCTGGACGCTGCCAGGGCTATTCCAACTCCGGCCAGCCTGCCGCCCATCCTCGCCTCCGACCGCGACGCCGGCGCCATCGAGCTGGCCCGCGCCAACGCCGCCCGCGCCGGTGTGGCCGGCCTCATCCAGTTTGATTGCCGGCCCATTTCGGCCATCCAGCCGCCGCCTGGCCCCGGTTGGGTGGTCACTAACCCGCCCTACGGTGTGCGCGTCAGCGCCGGCCACGACCTGCGTAATCTGTACGCCCAATTGGGCAACGTGCTGCGCGCCCATTGCCCCGGCTGGCAGGCCGCCATCCTATGCAACGACGACCGTCTGATCAGCTTCACCCACCTGCCCTTCGGCAAGGGCGTCTCGCTCTCCAACGGCGGTATCCCCGTCAAGCTTTCCCGCGGCAAGATCCCTACATAGAATGCAGCGCTCATTTTATGGTACACTTGCGCCAGACCAAACACCAGGAGAAGAAAAAATGGCGCAAGAACGTACCCGTAAAATCGCCATCGCCGGCGCACTGAGCGCAATTGCCTGTCTGTTGGGGTTGACCCGCCTGGGCTTCATCCCCTGGTTTTCGGGGGCTTCATTAACCATCATGCACGTTCCGGTTATTATCGGTGCCGTCCTCGAAGGCCCCATCGTCGGCGCAGTCGTCGGCCTCATCTTTGGCATTTTCTCGATGATCCAGGCCGCCGTCGCTCCCACCGGCCCTTCCGATACCATCTTTACCAACCCGCTGGTTGCCGTGTTGCCCCGCCTGCTCATCGGCCCACTGGCCTGGCTGGCCTGGAAGGGCCTGCAACGTTGGCAGGTGATCGGCCTGCTCGCCGCCGGCGTCATTGGCAGCCTGACCAACACCGTCTTCGTGCTGGGCATGATCGGCCTGTTTGGTTACCTCCCCTGGGAGGTCATCGGTACCATCGCCATCGCCAACGGCCCCGCCGAACTGGTCGTATCCGCCCTGTTAACCCTGCTCGTCATCGCCGCCTGGTGGCGCATCCGCATCGGCAAACGCCAGGGCGCCGACCTCTAACCTACAGCGCCACGATCAACACCGCCGCCAGGCCAGAGAGCAGCAAGGCCAACGTATCGCGCCAGCCAAAACGAAGCACCGTCATTGAGGTATACGCCGGGTTGCCGTAGCCGCGCGCATCCATCGCCAACGCCAGGTTTTCCGCCCGGCGCAGACTGGTGACAAACAACGGCACGATCAACGGCGCCACCTGCCGCGCCCGTTGCACCAGCCCGCCGCGCCCGCTGCCCCACTCCGCACCCCGGGAGGCCTGCGCCTTGGCAATCCGTTCGGTCTCCTGCGCCAGGAACGGAATAAAACGCAAGGTTACCTGCAACACCATGCTGAAATCGTGGCTGTGGATGTGTATCCGGTTCAACGGGCGCAGCAACAGATCCACCCCGTGTACCAGTTCTGAGGTTGAGATACAAAAAGTCGCCAGGCTCAGCCCCAGGATCAAGGCGCAGAACCGCATCAACAACAACACCCCCAGGCGCACGTCTCCCCACGAGAACGCCCACGTTCCCCAACGCCAGAATACCGGCCCGAGTTCGTCCCGCCCTATATTGAACGCCATCTGCAACACGGCCAGGATCAACAAAAACGGCAGCGGCGGTAGTAAGCCACGCAGCGCATAGCGCAGTGGAATACGCCCCAACGCCAGCAATACCGTAATCAGGATAATCCCCACCAGAAGCCCGCCAAAGTCCGGCGCAAACATCAACGCCCCCAGCAGAAATACTGCCGCCAGAATACGCGCCCGCCCATCCAAACGGTGCAGCACCGAACCCAACGGTAAATATTGGCCGATCGTCACCCGGCCCAAAAATTCGAATTCGTTTGTCATTTTACCTCCCGCCGCGACAACACCGCCAGCAGCGCTTCCAGGCGCACCATTGCCCCCGGCAACGGCCAGCCCAACGCCGCCAGGCGCTCGCCGGCCTGTACCACTAAGGGTGTGTCCAGACCCAGTGAGCGGATCAACACCCCTTCGGCAAATACTTCTGCCGTCGTGCCATGCAACATGTCGCGCCCGGCCTGCATCACCGTAATACCATCCGCCAGCACGGCCATATCTTCCATCTGATGCGAAGACAACACAATCGTCATCCCCTCTGCCTGTAACGCCGCCAGCCGCCCCAACAGCCAGCGCCGCGCCTGCGGATCCAACCCGGCGGTCGGTTCATCCAACACCAGGATTTCCGGTTGCAGCGCCAGCGTCGAAGCCAACGCCACCTTGCGCCGTTCGCCGCCGCTCAGCGCTGCGGTCATACGATCCTTGTCCCGCTCAAAATCCAGCCCTACCAGTTCCATCGCCCAACGTACCCGCTCGCGTAGTTCTGGTCGCGCCAATCCCATCTGGCGCGGCCCGTAAGCGATCTCGTCGCCCACGTACTGCTCGAACAATTGCATTTCCGGGTTTTGAAATACCAGGCCCACCGTCTGGCAGACCGTCTTGAGCGCCAGTCGGTGATCGCTCATATCAAATGGGCCCACTCGCACGCTCCCCTGCTGCGGGCGCATCAAACCATTCAGGTGCTGGATCAGCGTCGATTTTCCCGAACCGGTCGCCCCGATCACCCCGTGTGTTTCGCCCCGTCGCACCCGCAGCGAAGCCCCACGCAGAGCGTGATGCGAAAGCGGGTTATCCAACAGATAGGTGTGGTGCAGGCCCTCCACCTCGATCAACGCCGGCCGCTCAGCCGCCGCCGGCTCGGAGGGCGCCCCCCCCAGCGAACCATCGTACGCCGGCAGCGCCGCCAGCAATTCCTCAACCGCCAGCGTCTGCGCCGGTAAACCGGGGAAATACGGTCGTAACTGTTCTGCCAGCAAGGCCGCCGGCGGCATTTCCAACCCCAGGCCGGCCACCCGCAGTGGATCGGCAAAGACCGCCTGCGGCGTATCGTCCAGCGCCACCTCACCCTGGCGCAGCACCACCACCCGCCGCGCCGACAAAACATCTTCCATAAAATGGGTGATGTAAATGATCGTCAGTCCGTCCCGGTTGAACTGGCGCATGATCTCCAACACCTTGCGCCGTCCGGCCGGGTCGAGCATGGCCGTCGTTTCGTCAAAAATGATACAGGCCGGACGCATCGCCAGCACCCCGGCCAGCGCCACCCGTTGCATCTGGCCCGCCGAGAGCAGGTGCGGTGGCCGGTCACGCTCGGCCCACATATCCACCGCCTGCAGCGCACTGCGCACCCGTTGACGGATCTCACCCGGCGGTACCCCCAGATTCTCCGGCCCAAACGCCACATCCTCTTCCACCACCGTCGCCACAATCTGATCCGCCGGGTTCTGGAAAACCATACCCACCGTGGCACGAATCGTCAGGTGATTGGCCGGACTGCGTGTGTCCAGCCCGTTGACCAATACCCGTCCACTGCCCGGCATGAGTAACGCGTTCATGTGCCGGGCCAGCGTCGTTTTACCCGAGCCATTGGCGCCGATTAACGCCACAAACTCACCCCGCTCAATTTGCAGCGAGATATTCTTAAGCACCGGCGGCAGCTTCTCGCCGCCCCGTCCAGGATGCCGGTAAGTCAACTGCTCGATTTCAATCAGGGGCACAGACCCCGTAACTTTACTCACAACATACTTCCTGGCAATCGTCCAACGAGCCGCGGTCGCCGGCCGCAGCCCATCCCCGGCCAAAACAGCGCGCGAGACACGTTATCATACCACGATTTTTCCAGCGCCACACTTTGAGATTTATGGCTCACCAGGAATTGCCGTAGTGGGTAGTATGTTGTACAATAATTGTGGGGGTTTTCTCTTGTTCACAGCCTCTTCACCGGCGTGAACATTTTCCGTGCTCACACAGACACCTCAAGGAGGTCGGGTATGACAAAAACCGTTGTGATCGTCGGGGCGCTGGATACCAAAGGACAGGAATTTGCCTTCGTCAAACAACTGATCGAGCAGCAGGGCCTCAAAACGTGGGTGATTGATTTCGGCATCCTGGGCGAGGCCGCCTTCCAGCCAGACATCGACCGCAGCGCAGTTGCTGCCGCCGGCGGCGGCGACCTGCAATATCTACGCTCGGGTGAACACAAAGATGAGGGCATGCAGGTTATGTCCCGCGGCCTTGCGGTCGTCGTTCGCCGCCTGTACGACGAAGGCCGGCTGGATGGCATCCTGGGTATGGGCGGCAGCGGTGGCACGTCGATCGCCACGGCTGCCATGCGCACCCTGCCCGTCGGCGTCCCCAAAGTCATGCTTTCCACTGTGGCTGGCGGCGACGTCAGCGCCTATGCCGGAACAAAGGACATCACCTTCATCCCCTCCATCGTCGATGTGGCCGGCTTCAACCGCATCAGCCGCACCATTTACGCCAATGCCGCCGGCGCCATCGCCGGTATGCTCAAGGTCGAGGCGCCGCCCGCCGCCGCCGAAAAACCGCTGATCACCGCCTCCATGTTCGGTAACACCACCCAGTGTGTCGACCGGGCGCGCCACAGTTTGGAAGAACACGGCTACGAAGTGCTCGTCTTTCACGCCACCGGCACCGGCGGCAAGACCATGGAAAGCCTGATCTCCGACGGCTACATCCGCGCCAGCCTGGACATCACCACCACCGAGCTGGCAGATGAGGTCTGTGGTGGTGTCTTTAGCGCCGGCCCCGAACGTATGCTCGCCGCCGCCCGCGCCGGCATCCCAACCATCCTGGTGCCCGGCTGCGTGGACATGTGCAACTTCTGGGGCGTCGCCACCATCCCCGAAAAATACCAGCAGCGCAACCTCTACCAGTGGAACCCCAACGTGACCCTCATGCGCACCAACGTCGAAGAAAACCGCCGGATGGGTGAAATGATCGCCCAGGCCGCCAACCTTTCTCGCGGCCCGGTGGCCGTTCTGCTCCCCCTCAAGGGCGTTTCCATGTTAGATAGCCCCGGCAACCGCTTCTGGGATCCGCAAGCCGATCAGGCCTGCTATCAGGCCATTAAAGACAACGTCAAAACAGGCATCCCGGTCATCGAGTTAGACGCCAACATCAACGATCCCGTCTTCGCCGATCACGCCGCCCGCCTGTTACTCGATATGCTCCAATAAACCGCAAGGAGGATAAATCATGTCTATTCCGCGTCAAGAAATCTTGCGCCGGCTGCGCGCTCAGGCCACCGCCGGCAAACCCATCGTCGGTTGTGGCGCCGGCACCGGCATCAGCGCCAAGTGCGCCGAGGCCGGGGGAGCGGATATCATCATCATCTACAACTCCGGCCGTTATCGCATGGCCGGGCGCGGTTCGCTGGCCGGCCTGATGCCCTACGGCGACGCCAACGGCATCGTGGTCGAGATGGCCGCCGAAGTGCTGCCGGTTGTCAAGCACACCCCTGTTCTGGCTGGCGTGTGCGGCACCGACCCCTTCCGCCTTATGCCCGTCTTCCTCAAACAACTCAAGGAAATCGGTTTTTCCGGCGTGCAGAACTTCCCCACCGTCGGCCTGATTGACGGCAATTTCCGCGCCAACCTGGAAGGCACCGGCATGGGCTACGACAAAGAGGTGGAAGCCATCCGCCTGGCGCACGAACTGGATCTGTTTACCTCGCCGTACGTCTTCGATCCCGACCAGGCGCGCGCCATGGCTGCTGCCGGCGCCGACCAGCTCGTCGCCCATGTCGGCCTGACCACCTCTGGCTCCATCGGCGCCGCCGTTGCCCTCAGCCTGGAGGATGCCATCGCCCGCGTCATCGCCATCGCCGCCGCTGGCCGGGAGGTCAACCCCGACGTGCTCATCATCTGCCACGGCGGCCCCTTCGACGAACCTGAAAACGTCGGTCGGGCCCTGGCGCGCATGCCCGGTGTAGACGGCTTCTTCGGCGCGTCCAGCATCGAACGTCTGCCCACCGAGCGCGGTATCACCACTCAGGTCAAAGAATTTAAATCGCTTTCGCTTGCCTGATTCGCCAAAAACGCATATCATACAGGGTGTTGGCCTCGTTCGTCCAACACCCTTTTCTTTTAGGAAGCGATCCCATGTCCTTACGCTCTTACCTCCACCGCCTCGACCAACGCAAACAACTCCGCCACGTGACGGCGCCCATCTCAAAAACGTACGAGATTGCCGCCGTGCTCAAACAACTCGAGCCGGCTCCACTCCTGTTCGAGCACGTCCAGGAGTCGCCTTTTCGCGTCGCCGGCAATTTGTTCTGCTCCAAGGCCGCTTTCGCCGATTACTTCGATATGCCGGTCAACGCCATCATTCCCGCCTTACTGGCCGCCATTGAAAACCGCCGCCCGCCCGAAGTCGTCGCCAGTGCGCCCTGCCAGGAAGTGATCGATCCCAACCCGGATCTAAACAGCCTGCCCATCCTGCGTCACTGCCATAAGGACGGCGGCAATTACATCAGTTCCGGCATCGTCATCGCCCGACACCCTACACACGGGCTGAATGTCGATTTCCATCGCTGCATGCAATTTTCAGCCACCGAAATGGCCGTGCGCGTGGTACGCTCCCGTCACTTTGACGCCTTCCTGCGCGACCGCCAACAGATTGACGTAGCCATTTGCATCGGCTGCTCGCCCAACGTCCTCGCCGCCGCCGCCACCTCGGTCGAAATGGGCGTGAATGAGTTGGAAATCGCCAACGCCCTCGAACCGTTGCAGCTCGTGCCTGCTCGCAGCGTCGATGTGCTTGTCCCGACCGAATGCGAGTTCGTCCTCGAAGGCACCGTCCACCTTAACCGCCTGCACGATGAGGGCCCCTTCGTCGACCTGACCGAAACCTACGACGTGGTTCGCCAGGAACCCGTCTTCACCGTCAAAACCATCACCCACCGTCGCGACGCCATCTGGCAGGCCCTCCTGCCCGGCGCCCTGGAACACAAATTGCTCATGGGCATGCCCCGCGAGCCAACCATCTTCAAAAAAGTAAACGAAGTCGTGCGCTGCCTGGATGTCAACGTCAACCCCGGCGGCTGCTCCTGGTTGCACGCCATCGTCAAGATCGACAAACAAAACGAGGACGACGGCAAAAAAGCCATCCGCGCCGCCCTGGAGGGACACCGTTCGTGCAAACATGTCTTCGTCGTTGACGCCGATATCGATATCTACGATCCGCAGCAGGTTGAATGGGCTTTGGCCACCCGCTTTCAGGGCGACACCGATCTCATCCAGTTCCCCCGCCAGCCCGGCTCCAGCCTCGATCCCAGCGCCGAAGCCGGCACCCACAGCACCACCCGCCTCGGTTTTGACCTGACCAGGCCGCGGGCAACGCAGGGCAAATCCTTCGAGCGCGCTCCCTTCCCACAGGTTGACCTGAGCCGTTTTTTTGAATGAGGCATCATGAAACTGACACGAGAAGAACAGGCCATGCTGGATGGCGAACACGGCCCGGCCGTCCGTAAGGCCATGCAGATTCTCTCTGCCCTCGGCGTCATTTACGGCGCCGGACGTATGATCCCCGTAGCCTCCGTACAAGTTGCCGGCGTCAGCTTCGACAACCTGGGAGAAGCCGGGCTCAACTGGCTGGACGAAATGGCCGCCGGCGGTGGACGCGCCCGCGTGCTGACCACCCTCAACCCGGCCGGCATGGACGTCGAGAACTGGCAGTCCCTGGGCATCAGCCCTGACTTTGCCCGCGACCAGATGCGCGTCATCGACGCCTTTGCCCGGATGGGCATCGTCACCACCTGCACCTGTACGCCCTACCTGGTCGGCAACCTGCCGCACTACGGCGAACACATCGCCTGGGCCGAGAGCAGCGCCGTATGCTACGCCAACGCCGTACTCGGCGCACGCAGCAACCGTGAAGGCGGCCCCAGCGCCCTGGCCGCCGCCCTGACCGGCCGCACCCCATGCTACGGTTACCACCTGGACGAAAACCGCCGGCCAACGCTCACCGTGCAGGTCAACGCCCGCCTGCAAGACAATCACGAATTCGGCGCCCTCGGCAAGGTTGTCGGCGCCCTGCTCGAAGGCCAGGGGCAAAAACCGGTGCCCTATCTGAGCGGCATCCGCGCCGCCTCTCTCGAAAATCTCAAGTCCTTCTGCGCCAGCATCGCCACCTATGGCGGCGCCGCCCTCTTTCATATGGAAGGCATCACCCCAGAGGCCGGGCTGTACACCCCGCCCGCCCAATGCGTCACGATCGATCAGGGCCAGATCGACGCCGCCATCCAATCCATGCGCCAGATCGGCGCCGCCCCGGCCGACTTTGTCAGCCTGGGCTGCCCTCACCTCTCCCTGGCCGAAATTGCCCACCTGGCCGGGCTGTTGAATGGACGGCAGGTTACCAAAGAATTTTGGATCACCACCTCGCGCCCGGTCAAACAGATGGCCGACCGTATGGGCTACACCGCCGTCATCGAAGCCAGCGGCGCCAGATTCGCTGCTGACACCTGCTGTGTGGTGGCGCCCATCAAGGGGCGCTTCCACACCCTGGTGACCGACAGCGCCAAGGCCTGCTATTATGGCTATGCGAAAAATAGATTTAATGTCGTCCTCAAATCTTTCGACGAGGTCGTGGCGGAGGCGTTGCAATGAAACTTACCGGACGCACCATCTTCTCCGGCTTGGCCGAGGGGCAGGCGCTGGTCAGCCACATGGGCATTTCCTTCTTCGGCGGCGTCGATCCCGAAAACGGCTGCATCGTTGAAAAAGGCCACGAACTCGAGGGCCAGTCCATCTGCAACCGCATCCTCGTCTTCCCTACCGGCAAAGGCTCCACCGTCGGCTCCTATACCCTCTACCGGCTCAAACGCGCCGGGCTGGCCCCCGCCGCCATCCTCAACGCCGAATGCGAAACGATCACCGCCGTTGGCTGCATCATCGCCGAAATCCCCTGCCTGGATCACATCGACATCTCCTGCCTGCACAGCGGCGACCGGCTGCGCATCGACGCCGCCCGCGGCGAGGTCGAAATCCTGCCTGCCGCTGGCCCACAGTCATGAACTGGTACAGGGATACTCTCGAAATTTCTACCCGCGGCAAAGGCCTCTATCCCTTCAGCGCCGCCATCGATGCCCGCATCCGCCAATGGCAGATTGGCGAAGGCATGTGTTATCTCTACATCCAGCACACCAGCGCTTCATTGCTCATCAGCGAAAGCTACGACCCCAGCGCCCGCCTCGACCTGGAAACCTTCATGGAACGCCTCGCCCCAGAAATGCAAACCTGGTACCGCCATACCCTCGAAGGCCCAGACGACTCTTCGGCTCACATCCGCACCATGCTCACCCCGGTTAGCCTGACCATCCCCATCGACAACGGACAACTGAACCTCGGCACCTGGCAGGGCGTCTACCTCTTCGAGCACCGCTCCAGCCCACACCGCCGCCAGGTGCTGCTACGCTGTCTTGGGATAATGTAAGGATATGTCTGCCTTCCTCAACCGCTGGCGTGCGGTCATCCTCAACCTGCTCTTCGCCGGTTATCTGCTGACCGCACAACCGGTCATGCTCCAACGCATGACCACCCATCTCGACACCGGTCATCCAGATTTCTGGTTGGGGGTGGCTTTCCTGACCCTGCCCTTGCTTGAACTGCTCGGCCTGTACTTCAAGGCCCCCGCCATCCTCGCCCGGCTGGAGCAAACTACGCCGCTCTCGGTCACCGAGAGCGCCATCCTGCCCCTTGCCGCCGGCCTAGCCCACATGATTCTGCACACCTTCCTCTTGTTCACCGGTTTACATGCGCTTGGCCTGGCTATCCCCGAACAGGCAGAAGACCCTGCCGCCCTGCTCTGGATGGGGCTGATGGCGGCACTGGTGATCAAAGAACTCTTTTTGCTGGCTTACGTCGCCAGCCTGTTTCAGGAACGCCGGGTCTGGTTTGCATCTTCCGGCAGCCCGCTTGAGTGGCTTGGCGATCTGCTTCTCCTCGCCAGCGCCGCCTTTGGCTTCACCGCCCTGTGGGACTTCGCCGCCACCCGCACTCCTTTTCATTGGAGTAATCCCTTGCTCGCCCTGGTCGACCTGGTTGGTTTTGCGTTGTTCTTTGCCATCGCCCTGCTGGCCGCCTGGGGCGTATCGCTGTGCACCGAATGGTACACGGCACGCACCCGTCCGTCGCGCTGGCTCTTGCTTGCCACCACCGCCATCAACTTTTCGGTGGCATTAAGTTTGCTGCCTGCCGTATAATAGCTCCAGCAACAAGGAGAATCGCCATGTCACCCCAACCCATTCGCATTCTAATCGTCGACGATCACGCCATCGTGCGCGAGGGCATGCGCGCCCTCATCGAAGGCAAAGACGATATGACTCTGATCGGTGAAGCCGCAAACGGCGAAGAAGCCGTCGCACAGGCCCGCACCCTCAAACCGGACGTAACCCTGATGGATCTCGTCATGCCCCACAAAAACGGCATCCAGGCCATCCAGGAGATCCGCCGGGAAAACCCCGCCGCCCGCATCCTCGTCCTGACCAGCTTTGCCGAGGACGATCAAATCCTCGCTGCCATCAGGGCCGGAGCATTGGGATATTTACTCAAGGATTCCTCCCCCAAAGAGTTGATCGAGGCCATTCGCTGCGTTCACCGCGGCGAGTCGTCCCTGCACCCGGTTGTGGCCCGCAAGCTGATCCTTGGCCTGGGCAAAGAGCAGCGCCCCGAGCCGCAAGAAAGCGAACTGACCGACCGCGAGTTGGAAGTGCTCAAGCTGGTGGCAACCGGCCTCTCAAACCAACAGATTGCCGAGAAACTTTGCATCGGCGAAGGCACCGTTCGCTTTCACATCAGCAACATCCTCAGCAAACTTCACCTGGAAAACCGCACCCAGGCCGCCCTGTATGCCCTGCGCGAGGGCCTGGTCAGCCTGTCCGATTGACTCTCTGCCCTGATTTTAAGCAGGGTGTACTGAATGTTTAGCCAGGAAAAGGCCGCCCAAAAGCGGTCTTTTTGTTGGCTAAAAACCTGTATTTTGCTTCATGCGTCCCCCGCCTCCCCTCATTATACTGATCTATATGGGCTGGGCCGCTCGTAATCCCGGCTACTCCAGGGCAGGAGGAAACGTGGAACGCCAGCAACCTCAAATTGTGTTGGTGGGAAAACCCGGGCACATGCGCGATGCGCTCGGTAGTCTCATCCACACCCATCCGGATACCCCCCAGATTACCGCCGTAGAAAATGGCGTAGCGGCCTTACAGGTCATTCAATCCTGCGCCGCCGATCTGGTCGTCATCACCAACGGTCTCCCCGATCAGGAAGTGCTCGACCTGATCCACAATACCCGCCGGCAATGCCCGCATACACACTGCCTGGTATTGAGTGAGAAAGCCGGCTTGCAGGCCAGTGCGTTAGTCGCCGGCGCCCGTTCGGCCATGCCCGCCGGTCTGCCCGTCGAACAGTTGTTCAACGCCATTCAGAAAATTCTGGCGGAATACGCTCCGCTTAAGTCACCATCGTCCCCGGCAAAAAGTCGGTGCGATTCAAATAGATGATACGATGCTCGTCGGCCTCAAAATCAAAACGACTGATCGACACATTATTAATTGCAAACCATAACGGCGGTTCTTCCTCCAGTCCTAAGGCCGCAGTCATAAAGGTATTAAAAAAGCCGCCGTGACTGACCACCGCCACCCGATCCTGGCTGCCGCCGTGACGATCCAGCAGTTCGGCCAGCACACGCCGCGCCCGCGGCAGGCGTTCTCCTTCTTCCTCATAACTGCGATTCCACCAACCCTGCGAGTCCAGCCAGTCCGGCAGAATCATGCCAGGGAAGTGCTGCTCGAAAAAAGAACGCGTCCGTCCCACCTGTCCAACTTTTCCACCTGCGTCTTCGTCGTCCAGATACAAACCACCGTTCTCGTGCCAGCTCGGCCAGGCCACCAACGGCACAGCCAACGCCCGTGAAATTGCCCACCCCGTCCGCACTGCCCGCAGCATCATGCTGCAATAAACGTGTGTGATGCCAAATCCGCGCCAGTTCCAATAATCCGGCGGCTTGACCGCTACCACCGCATCGCCGGTCGTCAAAAACTCAGCCACTCGCGCCGCCTGGCGCCAGCCTATCTCGGTCAAATCCGGGTCATGATCCCGCCCAGAACTCGAACCGGTCGTATCCCATAACAAATTATTTGTCGATTGCGCATGACGAATAAAATAAAGCTGCATAATCTGTACTCCTCCGTACCCCGGTTTGGGGGTTTGTCAGCCATCTATTGTACCGGACTTTCCCCCTTTTCGCCTACCCGCTTCCCATTTTCATGCCCTTCCCCCCTCTCCGCGCCCTCTGCGCGCCCCCCTCTCTCCCTCCGCGCCCTCCGCGCCTCCGCGTGCCCCCCTCTCCCCCTCCGCGCCCTCTGACCTTCCCCCGAATTAGTGGACTTTAAGAAAGGCGTGGTGACGAATCTCTTGATACTTTCTTATTGTTGATATAAAATGATAGCATTGCTGGGGGACAGATATTTCTAGATGAGCTTAAACAAAAAAATAAAAACAGAAAAAAAGTTCTTGCAAAAAGTACACAAAAATCTTGACAATTTGCGCGTCGTGGTGGTATAGTTATATTCGTTCAATTTAAGGGTAAGTTGTTGATGCTGGTAGTGGGCTAGAGAGCAGTAGCAGTTCGCGTTGTTGTAAGTTCGTAAGTTTTTTGCAAAATCTGATAGATGCACCCCTCCTGCGCCGGGGCGTTTGTGTAGATTGCCGGTGTTGTGTAAGTCTATGCGGGTGGGGAAGCATGGCGGGTCGTATTTCCGTTTGCCGGGTGGCCACAGGCCGCGCCGGGTAGTTCAACACATCTCTTGTCCAGGAGTCTATCACCATGAAACTGCTGTTCACG
>CAZHTS010000024.1:9142-58622 GCA_964535315.1 uncultured Anaerolineaceae bacterium | reverse complement strand
AGAGGCGACGATGGGATTTGAACCCATGATCAGGGTTTTGCAGACCCTTGCCTTGCCACTTGGCCACGTCGCCGTACATTCTCTCCAGATAACAAAACGGCTGTTCTGCACAGCCTACCTGCAAATCACCTGAAGATTGAGAGCGGGCAACGGGACTCGAACCCGTGACCTTCTCCTTGGCAAGGAGACATTCTACCAACTGAACCATGCCCGCATTCGTCGCTTGACGGTTTGTAGTATAGCATCATTCCTGATACTCGTCAACCCCTGAAAATTAGATTTTGCTAAAAAAACCGCAGGGAATCTCCAGATAAAACGTGGCGCCCTGCCCCGGCGTGCTCTCCGCCCAGGCGCGCCCGCCCATACGCTGCATGGCCTTGCGCACCAGCGCCAGCCCAATCCCCGTGCCGGGATAGTCTCGATCCACGTGCAGACGCTGGAAGACCTCAAAAATGCGGTCGTGATAATCCATATCAAAGCCAATGCCGTTGTCGCGAACCCACAACACACAGAACGTATCGCGCCGTTCCCCACCAATTTCAATGTGCGCCGGTGTCACATCGCGGGTGAATTTGAGCGCATTATCCAACAGGTTGCGCAGCACCTGTAATAAGCCTTCTCGTTCGGCAAAGACCTGCTCGCATCCCACCCGAACCGTCATCTGGATGCCGCGCTGTTCAATCTCATCGCAGCGCTCATTTACGACCACGTCCACCAGTTCCGGCAAGTCGAGCTGCACCGCGGTGATCGAACGCCGCTCCAGGCGCGCATAGGCCAGCAAATCATCGATCAACTGCGCCATACGTTTGGCCGAACGGCGCACATTACTCAAATAGACCTGCTCTTGAGCTTCGAAAACGCCGCAATGCTCTTCCAACAACAGCATGCTATAGCCATCGATGCTGCGCAGCGGTGCCTTGAGATCGTGCGCCACCGAATAAGCAAACGTCTCCAACTCCTTATTGGCGGCCTGAAGCTGGCGGGTACGTTCATAGACGCGCGTCTCCAACTCCTCGTTGAGCTTTTGAATTTCTATTTCTGCCCGCTTGCGTTGGGTGACGTTGCGGATAATTGCCAGCGCCAGATCGGCGCCACACACCACCAGCCGGCTTTCGTAAAAATTCTGCTGGCCGCTTATTTCAAGCGCATATTCGTACGTCTGCGGTTGGCCGCTGACAAAAACTCGTTCCAGCATGTCGTTCGTCAGCCGGGCCAGATCGGGCGGCAGTACCTCAGCCGCACTCCGGCCAAGAAACGCATCCGCCGGTATCAACAATGCGTCTTCATGTGCGGCGCGATAGTCTACAAACCGCCCCTGGCGATCCAGCAGAAACATCAAATCCGGGATGGCATCCAACAGGGCGCGATAGCGCGCCTCGCTGGCGCTCAAATGAGCGTGGGCCATCTCCAACTGCTGAGTAAAGGCCAGCAGTTCCTGGTTGCGCTGCTGCAACTCCTCCGTTTGCAACTGAATGCGCTCGTATTGTTCCTTGAGCCCGGCGTGCGCCGCCTGTAAGGCGGCCGCCTGAGCCTGGATATACGCCTCCGCCTTGCGGCGCAAAGACACGTTGATCAACAGATAAATGACCAGCACGAGCAACACGGTAAAAATACCGGCGGCGGCCCATACGTATTGCCAGTATTTACTGTAGAAATCCTCTGGTTTGTACAACACGATGGCGTCCGATGGCAGCCTGCCCTCATCCAATCCAAAACGCCGTAACACACGATCGTCAAACACTTTCTGCGTCGGGCTCTGGCGCACCACCGCGATCTGCCCCAGCGGCTCACCGTCCAGCAGCCGCACGGCCATACGCGCCGCCAGCTCACCCTGTAAGACGCCGCGATTCATATTGCCGCCGATCACGCCCAGATCGAAATACAAATCGACGTGCGTATAAACCGGTACACTGGACGCCGCGCTGATTTGCGGCAGGACCTCCTCGGGCGGGTAATAACGCCCGCGGCGATCCCAGAAGAAATCCAGGTAAAACACGATTGTATCGTCCGGCGAGAGGGCCGCTACGTAGCTCAACACCTCCTCCAGCGATTTACTCGAACTGGTACAGGAAAAATCAAACGCCAGGCGATCTCGCATGGCCTCAGCCGCCTGGCGCGCAATGGACAGGTTGCGCTGCCCCGTCTCGGTATCGTCCGAAATCACCACCACCCGCTTGAGCCCAGGGTGGATTTGCAGCGCCAGTTCAAGCGTACCCCGCACGTCCGGCGTCTCGACCACCCCGGTGATCAGCGGGTCGCCTTGCAGCAGGGCTTCCTGGAAGTGGTTGACGCCGCTGAACACCACCGGCACACCGGCAAACAACGCATCATGACGGGCAACGATAAAATCCAGCGCCACGTTATCCGAAGTGATGATCACATCCGGCCTGCGGCGCGCATACTTATCCGCATACAGGGCCGCCAGATGCTCGAGATAATCGCCCCTGGGCGGCTGGCGCTTGGCGTCCAGATATTCTGTATAAACTTCAACCGGGCGGGGATACTCGTCCAGCACACCGTGCACCCCCTGCATAATCTCATCGCTCCACTTGAAACCCTGGTGATAAGAATGCAGCACCAGAATAGTTCTCGCATCGGCCGCTGCCGGGCGCACTGGCGCCGGCGCCGGCAGTGTGGCAGTCGCACAGGCAGACAGACCCAGCCCCCCTCCTCCCATAATCCCTATCCACAACAACCACACCCAAACCCAAACAGGTCGAATACACCGCAAGACGGACGCCATAATACCTCTGCTCACCGCCAACCCGATAGGGAAATACTCACCTGCGCACTCGCTCAACTGACAGCACACCGGAATATCTTGATTATAGCAAAAATCGCCCGATGGCAGCAGCGCTGCCATCCAGGTCGATGGTTCATTTACCATTCTCAGGACGTATAATGAATATGGTAGTGAAAGGAGGACAGCATGTATCTGACCATCTTATCCGGACGCGTGGCCCCGGTCAATCAGACCTCGCTGGAAAAAGCCTACGAGCAGGCCGTCAAACACCCTGCCCCCGGGCTGCTGCAATCCTTTCTGGTGCACAATTGCGAAGACCCCAATCTGTGGCAGATCATCTCCGTCTGGCAAAGCCAGGATGCCTTTCGCCAGGCCGAAAAGGCCGGCACGGCCCACACCTGCGTGCAGTTATTCTGCGAGGCCGGCAGCATACCGGCCCGCGCTACCTTTGACATACACGAACGCTACCTGCGCGTCTGAGCGCAGCGGGGGCTGTGCTAGAAAATGGGGCGGTTGGAAGCGCCGCCGTCCACCACCAGATTGGCGCCGGTAATCCAACGCGCCGCCGGCGATGCCAGGAACAGGCAGGCATCGGCGATATCTTCCGGCTGGCCGTAACGTTCCAGCGGGGCAGCCTGTTTCCAGGCCGCCACCCCTTCGGGCCAGGCATCCTCGATCCCCGGCCGACCGATCAACCCCGGCGAAACGGCGTTGACGCGAATCCCCCGGCGGCCCAGTTCAAGGGCGGCGTTCTGCGTCAGCAGCAGCACCCCCGCCTTGGCGGCGTTGTAATGCGCGTGCGCAAACGCCGGGCGAAACCCTTCAACGGAAGCGATGTTGACGATCACCCCTTTGTATCCGCTCGCCACCCAGCGCCGGGCGAGAGTCTGCGTACACAAAAAGACGCTGTTGAGATCCGAGCCGAGGATGTCGTCCCATTCGCCCGGTGAGATCTCCAACAGCGGAGTAGAAACATAGCGCCCGGCATTGTTGATCCACACGTCCACCCGCCCGTACGCATTCAAGGCGGCGTCGACCAACGCCTCGACCGCCGCCGGTTGGCGTACGTCGGCGCCAAAGGCGCACGCCCGCCGTCCCAGGGCGGCAATCTCGGCAATCACACTTTGCGCCGGGCCGGGATCATCGAAATAATGCAGGATCAGATCGGCGCCCGCCTCGGCAAAACGCAGGGCGATACCCCGCCCAATGCCCCGGTCGCTGCCGGTCACCACCACCACCTGGCCGTGAAAATCCAATAACCGGTTGACTGCCGGTAGACCACTCATCTTTTTTCTCCACTCGCACCGCCATCTGGCGGCGCAGACATAAGACATCGAAAATCAGGCGCATCCGGTCAACGCAAGTCAAAACGATACAGCCGCGGCGTGCGCGAGGCGTTGCCAAACCCGACCAGTTCGACGCTGAGCAGGTCTTGCAGATAAAGCCCCGGCGCTTCGACGGCCACATCGTAGCCGCGACGCGGGTTGAACTGGTAAGCGGCGCCGGTCACTTTCACCTTTTGATCGCCGAAGTAAAACACGGCGTTGGTCATACCTTTGCCGCCCCAGGTAACGGTCTGCCCGGAAAGATTTTGCACCATCAATTCCAGGCGGGTGCGGTCGGTATAGCGCAACAGCTGCACCGGCTTGATCACCACGTCATCATAACTCTTATCGGCGACGGCAAAAACCTCGTATGAGATCAGGCGCTCCCAATTCACCCGCCAGTCGCCGTCCTCCAGGCGCAGCGCCCACAATTCCTCGCGTTCCTTCTCCTCCCCGGCCATACTGAGGGTCACGGCGATCAGCGTGGTACGCGCATCGATCTCCTGGCTGCGCCCCAGGCGATAGCGCAGCAGACGCTGGCCCTGTGCGCTGCGATCCGCGAGCAGATTGCGCACCTGGCGGCGCGACAATCCCGGCACCAGCAGGCTGAAATCCGAGAGCCATTCACTGGCGGTTAAAAAATCCTCATCGCGCACGGCATCCAGATACAGCCCCAACACCTGGGCGGCGCGCGCCGCCGGCGGCGTGGGTGTAACCGTCGCCGTAGGAACCGGGGTAGGCGGCAGCGTGGGCAAACGGGTCATCGTCGGTCGGGCGGTGGCGGTAGGCGCCACCTGATCCGCTCCGCTCTGACAGGCGGAAACTCCCACCGCCAGGACAACCAGAAAGAGTAGAAAGGACGACAGACGTTTCATAACACAGCCACCCGATCAACAAATCATAGAGTCTTGCGATAGGCGTCGTACTGGCGCACGCAGCGCATGCCCACTCTCTCGTAAAACTGCACCGCGTTGGGATTATCCGAATCAACCGCCAACGCAACGCGGGCATGGCCGTCCCGGCCAAAGATCGCAAATACGTATTGAAGCAAAGCAGCCCCCAGGCCGCGCCGGCGCCATTTCTGCACTACAGCCAGCTGGCGCACCCATCCGTACGTGGGGTAATCAAAACACAACGCCGCCCCCACCAGTTCGGTTTGATCATAGAGCAGGAACCACAAATCGGGGCGGAAGTGATCCGCTCGCATCATGTAATCTTGCCACTGCTCGAACGCCGGAGACACACGCCCGGGGCGCTCAAAGGCGGTCTGAATGAAGGTGTACACCTCGCGATCGTCCTGACCGGGCACGATCGTGCGCAACGTCAGCCCCTCTGGCCAGGACGGCAACGGCGCGGCCGCGTCCGTCTCGGCCTGCATCCGGAAATAATAATGGCGCGGCGCAAACCCCGCCGCCTCGGCCGCCTGCCTGCCGGCGGCATCGGTGTGCGGGACGATGGTCTCGACGGTAACGGGCCCCTTCTCTCCGCCGCCAATCTCGCGGAGACGTTCTTCACAGCGAGCAAGCAAATATCCATTCAAATCGACCTGGCCTGGGCCGGCCAGGGTATAAAAGTCGATCGCCGTCGTATTGTCGCAAAACAGCGCGGCATAGCCAATCAACTGGCCGCCGGGCGTGTAAACCAGCCAGGCGTCCTGCGCCAGGTCGATGTCGGCCCACTCATCCAACACATCTTCCAGGCTGGCATCGGCCTCGCCGTATTCGGCAATCTCACAGGCGGTCATTAAATCCACCACAGCCTGAGCATCTGCCTCAGCGGGTGAGCGAACGATTAAATCAGAAGGTAGCTGGTTCATTGGGCTCCATTCACAAACAGGTCGGATCAAACCACAGTCATTATAGCAGCAGAAGCCGGAATCGGCGACGCCCGGTTGAAGTGCATCGATGCTGCACCACCAGCGCGCGCCGGTGGTGAACCTCTTGACGCCCAGCCGGGATTATGCTATACTCCAGTAGAGTATATTAGCGATAGGAGAAGACCGGCCATGCCTTTGTACGAATACCGCTGTAACCAGTGTGGGCGCACCTTTGAAAAAATGGTGCGCTTCGGACAGGATGATCCTCATCCCCCTTGCCCCGGCTGCAACAGTGAACAGACCCAAAAGAAGATCTCGATATTCGCCAACGCCGGCAGCGATCCCCGCACGAGCGGCAGCGGGTGCGGGCCGGCGTCCGGCGGCGGGCGCTTCACCTGAGCCTGATTCCACCCACCTGCGTGCCAGGTGACAGGATACCCCATGCAAACCCAAGACTCACAAACCCAGGAAAAACTGCTGGCACGTCTGCGCCGCATCGAAGGACAGGTGCGCGGCGTACAGAACATGATCAGCGACGGGCGCGACTGTCGCGAAATCTTGCAGCAGTTGACCGCCATCCGCTCGGCCGTGCAAAGCGCCAGCCTGAGCGTGGTGCAAACCTACGCCACCGAGTGCCTGCTCAACCTGGACGAAGGCGACCGCGCCGGACGCCAGGCCTTTGTCCTGGAACTGGTGGATATTCTCGGCAAAACCCCTTAGGAGGCAAGATGGCAAACGTATCCGTCCGCTGGATTGGCGGCAAACAATTCGTCGGCACCGATTCAACCCAACATTCGGTGGTCATTTCCACTCCGGATGAGGGTGTGGGCATGAAACCCTCCGAACTCATGCTGGTGGCGCTGGCCTCCTGCACCGCGGTCGACGTGGTCGAAATCCTGACCAAGAAACGCACGCCGTTGACCAGCCTGGAGATCGGCGTCAGCGGCGAGCAGGACGCCGACCCGCCCTGGGCCTTCCGCAAGATCCACGTCCATTACCGCCTGAGCGGCAAAGACCTGACCGAGAAAAACGTGGCCCAGGCCATCGAGCTTTCTGAGGGCAAGTACTGTTCGGTGGCGGCGACGCTGCGCGGCGTGGCCGAAATCAGCACCGATTTCGAGATTCTACCCGAAAAGCCCTGAGCGGCGAGCGCACCTCGTTTATAATCAGGCCAGAGCAATGCTCTGGCCGAAATTATTTTAAGGAGTTTTCCGTGTTGTACGAAGGTGTTCTCGCTCGTTATGGGGAATTGCTGGACATCCCCGACCATACCACCCCGGTGACCTTGCTGGAAGGCAACACCCCGCTCATCCCCATGCCGCGCCTGGCAGAAGAACTGGGCGGTGGGTTTGAATTATACGTCAAATTCGAAGGGCTCAACCCCACCGGTTCATTCAAAGACCGCGGTATGACCGTCGCCATCAGTGAAGCCGCCGGGCGCGGGGCGCGCAGCGTAATCTGCGCCTCGACCGGCAACACCGCCGCATCCGCCGCCGCCTACGCCTCACGCGCCGGGCTGCGCGCCCTCGTTATCATCCCCGAGGGCAAGGTGGCGGCCGGCAAACTGGCCGGCGCCATCGCCTACGGCGCCGAAGTGATCCAGATCGACGGCTCGTTTGACGACGCCCTCACCCTGGTGGTGCAAATCTCCGACCACCACCCCATTGCCCTGGTCAATTCGCTCAACCCCTACCGCCTGGAGGGGCAAAAAACGGCCGCCTTTGAAATCTGCGACGCCCTGCAAAGCGCCCCCGACTGGCTGTGTCTGCCGGTGGGCAACGCCGGCAACATCACCTCGTACTGGATGGGCTTCCGCCAGTACAACGTGCTGCGCCAAAGCGGGCTGCCGCGCATCCTGGGCGTGCAGGCCGCCGGTTCGGCCCCGCTGGTGCTCGGTCACCCGGTCGAACACCCCGAGACGGTCGCCACCGCTATCCGCATCGGCAAACCCGCCCGCGGCGAACAGGCGCTCCAGGCCGCCGAGGAATCCAACGGGCAGATCATGGCCGTCAGCGACGAACAAATCCTCGCCATGCAGCGCCGGCTGGCCGCCAACGGGCTGTGGGTGGAACCCGCCTCGGCCGCTGGCCTGGCCGGGCTGGCCGCCGAGTTGCAGGCCGGGCGTATCAACGTCCAGGGCCAGCGCGTGGTGGCCGTGTGCACCGGTCACGGGTTGAAGGACCCAGACATCATCGTGCGCAACATGCCCACCCCCCGGCGCCTGACGGCGAATTACGCCGAACTGGAAGACTACCTGCTGGGGGGACGATGACAGCGCACGTCGACGTACGCGTTCCGGCCACCACCGCCAACCTCGGGCCGGGCTTCGACTGCCTGGCCATGGCGCTCGATCTGTGGAACGAGTGCCGCTTTGAACTGGCCCCCGCCGGCTTCCAGGTCGAAATCAGCGGCGAAGGCGCCGGGCGCCTGGCAAACGACGAGCGCAATCTGCTGATACAGGCCTTTACCGGCCTGTACCAGGCCCGCGGCGCCGCCTTGCCCGCCGGGCTGCGCGTCGCCTGCCGCAACGCCGTGCCGCTCGGTTCAGGGATGGGCTCCAGCGCCTCGGCGGTGGTGGCCGGGCTGCTGGCCGCCAACCACTTCCTGGGCGGCCCGGCCGGCGTGGACGAACTGCTGGTGCTCGCCAACGAACTCGAAGGCCATCCCGACAACGCCGCCGCCGCCCTGTACGGCGGGCTGGTGGTCATCTCGCACCAGACCGGCGGATTGCTGACGCGCCGTTTTGACGTCCCCGCCCTGCCGGCGGTCATCGTCTTGCCCGATTTTGGCCTGCCCACCCGCGAGGCGCGCGCCGCCCTGCCCAAACAGGTGACGCTCAAAGACGCCATCTTTAATCTTGGGCGCAGCGCCCTGGTGGTCGAGGCCTTGCGCAGCCAGGACCTGGATTTGCTCGGGCAGGTCATGGATGACCGCCTGCACCAGCCCTACCGGCTAAAACTGATCCCCGGCGCCGAAAACGCCCTGAACGCTGCCCGCCAGGCCGGGGCAGCCGCCGCCGCCATCTCGGGCGCCGGTCCCAGCCTGATCGCTTTCCTGCGACCAGGCAGCGACGGGACGGCGGTGGCGCACGCCATGCAAACCGCCTTCCGCCAGGCCGGGCTGCCCAGCCGGGCCTTTGCCCTGACCGCCAGCAACCAGCGCGCCGCACTTTCCGCCTGACGCATACCCAACGCCCTCCCCGCGGAGGGCGTGCTTTTTTACCCTCATCCCGCCATGTCCACCCTGCTCTTAACTACCCGCCTGCTCATCCCGCCACCCGGAAGATACCTGGTACCCCGCCCGCGCCTGCTGGAACGGCTGGACGAATGCCTGCACCCCGGCTGTCGCCTGGCGCTCATATCCGCCCCGGCCGGGTTTGGCAAGACCACCCTGGTCAGCGCCTGGCTCCACCGCCGCCAGCCCTGTCTGGCAGCCTGGATCGCCCTGGACGAGCAGGACAACGACCCCTATCTGTTCTGGTCCTACCTGATTGCCGCCCTGAACCGGCAGGACGAACACCTGGGGGCCGAAGCGCAGCAAATGCTGGATGCCCCCGCTCCGCCGCCCATCGAAACCATCCTGACCACGCTGATCAACGACCTGGCGCGCCTGCCGGGCGGGCTGGTGCTGGTGTTGGACGACTACCATCGTCTGCACTCGCCGGCCGTAGACGATACGCTGGCCTTCCTGCTCGAACGCCTGCCGCCGCACTGCCACGTGGTGCTCACCACCCGCTCTGACCCGGCCCTGCCTCTGGCGCTGCTGCGCAGCCGCGGCCAGTTGCTTGAGATCCGCCCGGCCGAACTACGCTTCTCCAATGAAGAAGCCGCTCTGTTTCTGGATGCGCTGGGATTGGGCGTTCCCCCCCCGACGGTCGACCTGCTCAATCGCAAGATCGAAGGCTGGGTGGCCGGGCTGCAAATGACGGCCGCTTCGCTCTCCGGCTGTAACGACATTGAGAGCTTTGTCGCCGCCCTCAGCGGCAATCATCGCTACATTATGGATTATCTGGGTGAAGAGGTGTTCGACCGCCAACCGCCCGGCGTACAGGAATTTCTGCTCAAAACCGCCATTCTCGATACGCTCAACGCCTCGTTATGCAACGCCCTGCTCGACTCGCCCACCCCGGACGCCCAGAAGATGCTGGCCTACCTGGAAAGCGCCAACCTGTTCATCGTCCCGCTTGATAACGAACGGCGTTTCTACCGCTACCACCAGTTGTTTGCCGAATGGCTGCAAAAACGGCTCGACCTGCTGCCGCATGAACAGATTGAGGAACTTCACCACCGCGCCAGCCTGTGGTACGAGCAAAACGGCCTGGCGCAGCCGGCGGTGGAACACGCTTTCCTCGCCCGCGACTACACCCGCGCCGCCTCGCTGGTCGACGCCTCGGCCGAAACGATCATGGGCCGCGGCGAGCAAAACCGCGTGCTGCGCTGGATCGAAAGATTGCCCGAGGAACAACGCTGGGCCTATCTGCGGTTGAGCATCTTCAAGGCCGCCATCCTCGTCTCAAACGGCAAACTGCGCCAGGCCGAGCAGTGTCTGCACGAGATCGAAAATCACCCCTCGACCGCCACGACCGGCGCCGCCATGAAAGACTGGCTGGGCGGGCGGGTGGCGGCCGTACACGCCATGATCGCCGTGTTCCGCGGCGACACTGCCGCCATCCGCCGTTACGCCGAACAGTCCCGCCAACAGCTCGCCCGCGGCGCCGATTCACCCTGGCGCCCCTATCTGCTGCTGGTGCTCAGCGATCTGTACCTCGCCGACGGCGATCTGGCTGTATCCAGGCAATACATCCTCGAAAGCATTGCCGCCGGAAAACAGATGCGCCAGGCGGCCATCGTCCTGGAAGGGCTGAAACAACTGGTCGTCATCCTCTGGCGGCAGGGACGCCTGCTGGAAGCCAACCAGGTCTGCCAGGAAGGGCTGGCCTATATCGAGCAGATTGGCATGCAAGATTCGCCCATGTCCAGCCCGCTGATTCTGGCGTGGGGGCTGATGTTGTGCGAGCAGCATCGCCTGGACGAAGCCGAAGACGTTATCCGCCGCGGCCAGGCGTTGAGCGAGGCAGGCGGCATCGCCTGGAACATTGCCTGGGCGTACAACGTCCGCGTACGTCTGCTGATCGCCCGCGGCGACCTGCCGGCCGCCGAAGCGCTCAGTCACGCCGCCGACCGGCTGGCGCAGGAACACGAGATCCCTGTGGCGGTATCCTACAGCAGCGTGGGGCTGCGAGCGTTGGTCTGGGTGCGCCTGGGCCGGCTCGCCACCGCCGCCCAATACCTCGCCGATCACAACATCCGTGCGGGCGAAACGCTGGATTTTGCCCACCTGGAAGAATATCGCGCCCTGGCCAATCTGTTGTTGGCTCAGGGCGACCTGCCGCGCGCCGCCGCCCTGCTTGCCGGCGTGCTGGACTGGAGCGCCGCCACCCAACAACACGGCCTGAACGCCGTCTTTGGCGTATTACAGGCCCGCCTGCAACTGGCGCAGGGCAATCCCCGCCAGGCGCTGCATACCCTCGGGCGCGCCCTGGACACGGCCGCCCCGCAGCAATACGACCAGGTCTTCCTCAACGAGGGTGAAACGTTGGCCGGCCTGCTGGGTGAGGCGGTAAGCTGCCAGATCCAGCCCGACTACGCCGCCCATTTGCTGGCCGCCATGCGCAGCCAGCAGCCCGCCGCGACGCGCCAGCCCATCCTCAGCCCGCGCGAACTCGAAGTGCTGCGCCTGATCGCCGGCGGCCTGGCCAACAAGGAAATCGCCCAACGCCTGTGCATCTCGCTGCGCACGGTCAAATACCACACCACCAACATCTTCACCCGCCTGGGCGTCGGCAACCGCACCCAGGCCATCGCCCGCGCCCGGGATCTGGAATTGCTCTAAACCGCCCGCCCCATTTCGCAGGCGTGGGGCGTCCTGCCGGTTAAAAAGCTTAACGCCAAGACGCCAGGATGCAAAGACGCAAAGGGGGGAGAGACTGTTAGAGCGGCAGGGACGCCTGCTGCCATCGACAAGGCGCGTCACGGGCGGGGGAAAATAAGCCGACCTGTACCTGGACTGTACCTTGGTACGAGGTCGCCGCCATGCCCTCGGGGTATGATCTATGATGAAATAAAAAACAAACCCGAGGGAAAAAATCATGTCAAACACCAGGATCACCGTGGACGGCAACGAGGCCGTCGCCTACGTTGCACACAAACTCAATGAAGTCATCGCCATCTATCCCATCACGCCCTCTTCTTCGATGGGCGAACTGGCCGACGAATGGTCGGCCCAAAAACGGCCCAACCTGTGGGGCACCGTCCCGCTGGTGGTCGAAATGCAATCCGAGGGCGGGGCGGCCGGCGCCGTGCACGGCGCGCTGCAGGCCGGAGCGCTAACCACCACCTTCACCTCATCGCAGGGCCTGCTGCTGATGATCCCCAACATGTACAAAATCGCCGGCGAACTGACCCCCACCGTTTTTCACGTGGCGGCGCGCGCCCTGGCCGCCCAGGGGCTCTCCATCTTCGGCGATCACTCAGACGTGATGGCCACCCGCCAGACCGGCTTCGCTCTGTTGGCCTCGGCCTCGGTGCAGGAAGCGCACGACGCCGCCCTGATCGCCCAGGCGGCCGCCCTGGAAGCGCGCCTGCCGTTCCTGCACTTCTTCGACGGTTTTCGCACCTCACGCGAGATCAATAAGATCGAACTGCTCAGCGACGAACAGATGCGCGCCCTGATCGGCGACGAACCGGTGCACGCCCACCGCCAGCGCGGGCTCTCCCCCGAGCGCCCCGTGCTGCGCGGCACGGCGCAGAACCCGGACGTGTACTTCCAGGGACGCGAGAGCGCCAACCCGTATTACGCCGCCTGCCCTGCCATCGTTGCCGGGGTGATGGAGCGCTTCGCCCAGGTCAGCGGCCGGCGCTATCACCTGTTTGAATACGAGGGCGCCGCAGACGCCGAGCGGGTGTTGGTATTGATGGGCTCGGGCGCCGAAACCGCCGCCGAAACGGCCCGCGTCCTGGCCGGGCGCGGCGAAAAGGTCGGCGTGCTCAAGGTGCGCCTGTACCGCCCCTTCTCCGTTGCCCACTTCATCCAGGCCCTGCCCGGCAGCGTGCGTACCATCGCCGTCCTCGACCGCTGCAAGGAACCCGGAGCGGTTGGCGAACCGCTCTACCAGGACGTGGCCGCCGCCCTGGACGAAGGCTGGAGCGGGCCGGCGCTGCGCATCCTCGGCGGGCGCTACGGGCTGGCTTCAAAAGAATTCACCCCGGCCATGGTCAAAGCCATCTTCGACGAGATGCGGCTTCTCACCCCTAAAAAACATTTCACCATCGGCATTAACGACGACGTGACCCACACCAGCCTGGAATACGACCCGTCCTTCTCTATTGAAGACGCGCAGGCGGTACGCTGCATCTTCTGGGGGCTGGGTTCGGATGGCACGGTAGGCGCCAATAAGAATTCGATCAAGATCATCGGCGAGGAAACCGACAACTACGCCCAGGGTTATTACTACAACGACTCGAAGAAGGCCGGGACGGTGACCACTTCGCACCTGCGTTTCGGCCCACGCCCAATCCGCGCCCCCTATCTGATCGACCAGGCCAGTTTCATCGCCTGCCACCAGTTCAACTTTTTGGAGCGTTACGATGTGCTGGCCAACGCCGCGCCAGAAGCGATCTTCCTGCTCAACAGCAGTTACCCGGCGGACGAAATCTGGGATCACCTGCCACGCCCGATACAGGAAACCCTCATCGCCCGCCGGCTGCGCCTCTTCGTCATCGACGCCCACGCCGTCGCCCACCAGGCCGGCATGGAGCAGCGTATCAACACCGTGATGCAGACCTGCTTTTTCGCCATCAGCAACGTCCTGCCGCGCCCTCAGGCCATCGAACAGATCAAGAAAAGCATCCGCAAGACGTACGGCAAACGCGGCGAAGCGGTGGTGCAAAAGAATTTTGAAGCGGTGGACATGACCCTGGCCAATCTGCATGAAGTAGCGATCCCGGCGCAGGTCACCGCCGCCCCCGCCCGCCCCGTGCAGCTGCCCGAGGCCGCCCCGGCTTTCGTGCGCGACGTACTGGGCAAGATGATCGCCGGGCGGGGTGAGGAGCTCCCGGTCAGCGCCATGCCGGTGGACGGCACCTACCCCACCGACACGGCGCGCTGGGAAAAACGCAACATCGCTACGGAAGTCCCGACCTGGGAAACCGACCTGTGCCTGCAATGCGGCAAATGCGTCTTCGTCTGCCCGCACGCCGCCATCCGCCAGAAGGTGTACGCCGCCGGTCTGTTGGAAGGTGCGCCGGAGGGCTTCCAGGCCGGCGACGCGCGCTGGAAGGAACTGCCGGGGATGAAATACACCCTGCAGGTATCCGCCGAAGATTGCACCGGCTGCGCGTTGTGCGTTGAGGCCTGCCCGGCCAAAGAAAAGGGCGGCAGCGGGCGCAAGGCGCTGAATATGGCGCCGCGCCAGCCGGCCCAACGGCCGGCCGAGGCCGCCCGCTGGGAATTCTTCCTCGGCCTGCCCGAGATCGACCGCGGCCAGATCGCCTCGCGCAACGTCAAAAACGCCGGCCTGCTGCGCCCGTTGTTTGAATTCTCGGGCGCCTGCGCCGGCTGCGGCGAAACGCCCTACGTGCGCCTGCTCTCGCAATTATTCGGCGAGCGCATGCTGGTCGCCAACGCCACCGGCTGCTCTTCCATCTACGGCGGCAACCTGCCCACCACCCCCTGGGCGCAAAACGCGGCCGGCCGTGGCCCGGCCTGGGCCAACTCGTTGTTCGAAGACAACGCCGAATTCGGCCTGGGCATGCGCCTGACGCTGGACAAACAGGCCGAATACGCCGCCGAACTGCTGCGCAAACTGGCGCCGCTGGCCGGTGAAGAACTGGCCGCCGCCATCCTGAACGCCGACCAGAACGGCGAGGAGGCCATCCAGCAGCAACGCCTGCGCGTGGCGCAGCTAAAAGAACGGCTGCAAGACGCCCGCGGCGAACCGGCAGCCGACGCCCATAACCTGATCAGCGTGGCCGATGCGCTGGTGCGCAAGAGTGTGTGGATCATCGGCGGCGACGGTTGGGCCTATGACATCGGCTACGGCGGTCTGGATCACGTCCTGGCCTCGGGCAGGAATGTCAAAGTACTGGTGCTCGACACCGAGGTCTACTCCAACACCGGCGGGCAGTCTTCCAAAGCCACGCCGCGGGCGGCCGTGGCTCGCTTTGCCGCCCAGGGCAAGGGCCTGCCCAAGAAGGACCTGGGGCTGATCGCCATGTCGTATGGTTACGTGTACGTGGCGCACGTGGCGATGGGCGCCAACGACCAGCAAACCCTCACCGCCCTGCTCGAAGCCGACGCCTACCCCGGCCCGGCGCTGGTGATCGCCTACGCGCACTGCATCGAACACGGCATCGCCATGCGCAAGGGCCTGGAACAGCAAAAACTGGCGGTGCAGTCCGGCTACTGGCCGCTCTACCGCTATAACCCGGCGCTGGCGCAGCAGGGCAAAAACCCGCTGCTCATCGAGTCCCAGCCGCCCAGCGTGGCGCTCAAGGATTTCCTCTACAGCGAGACCCGTTTCTCCAGCCTGGCGCAGAAGGACGAACAGCACGCCGAAGAACTGCTCGCCCAGGCCAGTTACGACGTCCAGGCGCGTTGGGAACTGTACCGCCAGATGGCTCAAATGCACTACGCCGGCCGGGACGAATAAGTCCGCACCACCACTCATCCCAATCGCAGGGTGGGGCAGCGCGCCCCACCCTGTTTTTGTATCTCTCGTGCTTCCCTCTCACCCTTTTTTCCTCTGTTAATCTTTTATCAGAAAACTTGACTTTATGCATCAAATTTAGTATATTTATCTTAGTTATTCAAAACATTCACGTGCACGGTCAACACCGTGTAACGCTCAGGACAGAAAGGAACACGACCATGCCATTCGAACTCCCCGCACTGAAATTTGCCTTCAACGCACTCGAGCCGGCTATCGACGCACGTACCATGGAAATCCACCACGGGAAACATCACGCCGCCTACGTCGCCAATCTGAACAAGGCGCTCGAAAGCGCCCCCGAACTGCAAAACCAATCGATTGAAACCATCTTGCGCCAGATACAGAGCGTACCCGAATCCATCCGCACGGCCGTACGCAACAACGGCGGCGGGCACGCCAACCACAGTCTGTTCTGGGAACTGCTCGTACCGGGCGGCAGTAAACAGCCCGGCGGACAGCTCGAAAAGGCCATCCTCGCCACATTTGGTTCGCTGGATGCCTTCCAGGAAAAATTCAGCACGGCGGCCGCCACCCGTTTTGGCTCCGGCTGGGCCTGGCTGGTGGTAGACGGCGACAAGAAATTACAGGTATATTCCAGCGCCAACCAGGACAGCCCGCTGATGGAACAGCACGTCCCCATTCTGGGGCTGGACGTATGGGAACACGCTTATTATCTCAACTATCAGAACCGCCGGCCGGATTACATCAAGGCCTTCTGGGGCGTATTAAATTGGGATGCCGTCAACAGCTTCTATCAGGCTGCGATGGGTTAGGATTGAGGAAAAGGGATTGGTAAGACCGGCAGACGGGCGCAACGCCCGTCTGTCCGGTTTAAAAGGTCAGACTTTAAGCAACTGCTCGGCGCGGCGGCGCTGATGCGAACGGCGCGCCAGACCCAGCGCCTGGCGAAAGTCCGCCACGGCCTGTTCGTTCTGTCCCAGATGCCGGTAAGCCTGGCCTCGCCGTACATAAATCTCATATTCTTTTGCGTCCAGGTGAGCGGCGCGGTTGTAATCGGCCAACGCCTGCGAGTGACGCCCCGCCAGGCGATAGACGTCGGCTCGCCCCAAATAAGGCAACGCCGACGCCGGCATCTGTTCGACCATCCGGCTGTAAAACGCCACGGCCCAATCGAACACGTCCATCACGTACGGCAGGTGCGCCTCAGGGTACAAGAGCAGATCGCGCACCTTGGACGACATCTTGAGCGCCTGCTGCTCGTCGGCGCGCGCTCCTTCCAGGTTGCCAAGCTGGTGGCGCAGCATGGCGCGCATCAGGTACAACAGCGGGAAAGGCTGGTTTAACGCCAGGGCGTGCTCCATATCCGCCTCGGCCAGACTCAGGTCGCCGCGCTGGCGGTACAGGTTGGCGCGATCGGCGTAGGGCACGTTCCAATCCGGCTTAAGCTGAATGCAGCCTTCGTAACAGACCAGCGCCTGCTCCGCATTGCCGGCGATATGATACAGTTCGCCGCGCAGAGCGATGGCAATGACGTTCTCAGGCTGGATGCGCAGCATGCGTTCAACATCCACCGTCGCCAGTTCGATCTCATCGATCCGCCGGTAAGCCAGCGAGCGCCACATGAGGGCGTTGACATCATTGGGGTCGCTTTCGAGCAACTGGCTGTACACCTCAATGGCGCGGTCGAAATCTTCTTGCAGGTAAAAATAATGACCGCGGTTCGACAACGCCCCGATGCCCATCGCCAACCCCTGGCGCAGCGGCGAGCTAAGCGTGCTGGCCCCCATCGCCAGCAGGAGTGCGGTGAGCGCCAGCAACACATCCCCGCGCCACAGGGCGTAACCGAACAACAACAACGCCAGCGGCAGGCTGATGCCAACCATAATACGGTTGGCCCATTTTTGACCAAACGCCAGCAGCAACAGGCTGCGCAAAATGCGCCCGCCGTCCAGTGGATAAACCGGCAGCAGGTTCGAGACGGCCAGGATCAGGTTGGCGCTGGCCAGGGCGGTAAAAAACAGGCGGGCGTGGCTTGCTGCCGGCAAATCCGCTGCCCCCCACAACGCCGGCGCCTGGACGTTCTCCCAGATCGCCACCCCCAGCAAAACCATGCCCACCCCAAACCCAATCGCCAGGTTGATCACCGGCCCGGCGGCGGCGATAACCACATCTTCTAACGGATGGTTCGCTTCTTTTTGCAGGTACGAGAACCCGCCCAACGGCCACAATACAATGGCGCTGACCTCGATCTTGAAGGCGCGCGCCATCAGCGTGTGCCCCAGTTCGTGCAGCCCGATGCACACGAACAGGGCGGCCACCAGCCCCAATGCCCACAAGGCGGTACCCAGGCTGTTCGGCCGATACTGCAAGAGCACCAGCGGCACCAACAGCAATAAAGAAGCATGCAACCGGATCTCGGTTTTACCCAGACGGGCGATGGTCCACGACCATTTCATGGCCTGCGCCTCCTGCTGTTATTATTGTAGCATAGGGTTGCGGCCATGTTCCGAGGCGCATATAATCAGGTCAATGACTGAACGCCAGAACACCCAACCGGACTTCTTTCAAAATCGAAAACGAGGACCGCATGCCCCCTTTGTATGGTTTTACCCTGTTACGTGAACAATGGATAAACGAGTTAAACAGTCAGGCGCGCCTGTACCGCCATCTCAAGACCGGCGCCGAACTCCTCTCGCTCGAAAACAGTGACGAGAACAAGGTCTTTGGGATCACCTTTCGCACCCCGCCGCGCGATTCCAGCGGCGTGGCCCACATCATGGAACATTCGGTGTTGTGCGGCTCACGCAAATATCCGGTCAAAGAACCGTTCGTCGAACTGATGAAAGGTTCACTCAACACCTTCCTCAACGCCCTGACCTATCCAGACAAGACCGTCTACCCGGTAGCGAGCCAGAACCTGCAAGATTTTTACAACCTGGTTGATGTTTACCTGGACGCCGTGTTCTATCCGCTGCTCTCGCCCTACACCCTGGATCAGGAGGGCTGGCACTACGAACTGGAAGCAGAAGACGCCCCGCTCGGCTACAAAGGTGTGGTGTTCAACGAGATGAAGGGCGCTTATTCCTCGCCCGACAGCGTGTTGGACGAATACAGCCAGCATCAGGTCTACCCGGACACCATCTACGCCCACGACAGCGGCGGCGACCCCGCATGCATCCCCACCCTCACCTACGCCGCCTTCAAGGACTTCCACCGGCGCTTTTACCACCCGTCCAACGCCCGCATCTTTTTCTGGGGCGACGACCCGGCCGAAGAACGGCTGCGCCGCCTGGATGAATACCTCAACGCCTTCGACGCCCTGGCGGTTGATTCGCACATCCCGCTGCAACCGCACTTTGACGCCCCGCGCCGCGTGGAACTGCCCTACGAGGCCGGGGCGGGTGAAGAAGCCCGCACTCTGGTCTCGGTCAACTGGCTCCTGCCCGAAGGTGACGAGGCCGAACTGGCGCTGGCGCTGGTCATTCTGGATCATATCCTGACCGGCACACCCGCCGCGCCGCTGCGGAAGGCGTTGATCGACTCGGGATTGGGCGAGGATCTGGTCGGGCGCGGCCTCGAAAACGGCGCACGCCAGATGTTTTTCTCTACCGGGCTGAAGGGCGTGGCCGAAACGGAGTGCGAACAGGTCGAGACGCTGGTGTTGGACACACTGCGCCAGCTGGTACAAGACGGGCTGGACGCACAGACCATCGCCGCCTCGCTCAACACCATCGAGTTCAACCTGCGCGAAAACAACACCGGCCCCTATCCGCGCGGGCTGGTGGTCATGCTGCGCAGCCTGTCCACCTGGCTGTACGAGCACGATCCGCTGGCGCCGCTGACCTTTGAGGCGCCCTTGCAGGCCATCCAGGCCCGCGTCGCGGCCGGCGAACGCTATTTCGAAGAACTGATCCGCCAGTATCTGCTGGATAACCCGCACCGCGCCACCGTCATCCTCAAACCCGACCCGCAGTTGGGCGAACGGCGCGCCGCCGCAGAGCAGGAACGGTTGCAGGCCGCCCGCCGCGCCATGACCTCCGCCGAGCTACAGGCTATTCTGGCCAACACCCGGGAACTCAAACGCCGCCAGGAAACGGCCGACCGGCCCGAAGACCTGGCCAAAATCCCCGCCCTGACCCGCGCCGACCTGGAACCTCAGGTGCGGCGCATCCCCAGCGAGCACAGCAGCTTATCCGGCGCCCAGGTGCTGTTCCACGACCTGCCCACCAGCGGCATCGTGTACCTGGATCTGGGCTTCGATCTGCATTGCCTGCCGCAAAGCTGGCTGCCCTATCTGCCGATCTTCGGACGGGCGCTGCTCGAAACCGGCACCATCCAGCAGGACTTTGTGCAGTTGATCCAGCGCATCGGCAGTACTACCGGCGGCATTTATCCCACGCTGAACATCTCGGCCGTGCGCGGTCAAAAAGAGGCCTCCGCCTGGCTGTTCCTGCGCGGCAAGGCCATGTTACACCAGACCGGCGATCTCCTCTCGATCCTCGACGAAGTGCTGCGCGGCGTCCGGCTGGATAACCGCGAACGCATCCGCCAGATGGCGCTGGAAGAAAAGGCCGCCTACAGCTCCAGCCTGACCAACGCCGGCCACCGTTTCACCAATACCCGGCTGCGCTCCAATTTCAGCGAGGCCGGTTGGGCCAGCGAACAAACCGGCGGCATCAGCCAGCTATTCTTCCTGCGCCGCCTGGTAGACCAGATCGACCAGGAATGGCCGCGCGTCCAGGAGCGGCTGGAAGAGATCCGCCAGGCGCTGCTCAACCGCCAGGCCATGCTGTGCAACGTGACCGTCGACGCCCAGGGCTGGCAGGCATTCCAGCCCCAACTGGCCGCCTTCCTGGCGGCGCTGCCTGCCGCCGATACCCGGCCCGCGGTCTGGGTGCAGCCGCCCATGTCCGTCAACGAAGGGCTGGTGCTGCCCGCCCAGATTAATTTCGTCGGCAAAGGAGTAGACCTGTATCGCGCCGGCTACCAGATGAGCGGCTCGGTGCTGGTCATCGGCAACCATCTGACGGGCAGCTGGCTGTGGGATCGCGTGCGCGTTCAGGGCGGGGCCTACGGGGCCTTTGCCCCCTTCGACCACCTGACCGGCGTGCTGACCTTCCTTTCCTACCGCGACCCCAACCTGATGGAAACGCTGTCCGTTTACGATCAGACCGGCGCCTACCTGCGCCGGCTGGAACTGGACGAGGCCGAGTTGACCAAACTGATCATCGGCGTCATCGGCGACCTGGACGCCTACCAGTTACCTGACGCCAAAGGCTACACCGCCATGCTGCGCCATCTCAACGGCGTGACGGATGAACTGCGCCAGCATTGGCGCGACGAGGTGCTCGCCACCCGCGTCGACGACTTCCACGCCTTTGGCGAACTGATCGAGACACAGCTTGCCCAGGGCACGGTCGTGGTACTGGGCGCCGCCGAAGCCATCGAAGCCGCCAGCGCCGCCCAACCGGGCTGGCTGGAAGTGCAGCGCCTGCTATGAGTGCTACAGGCGAATGAACTCGGCTGCGCCGCTGCTCAAGTCCAGCACGCACACCGAGCGATCTTCGACCTGTAACCCACCCAGCGCGCCGGGATTGAGGATGCGAGTCCGCCCGGCGCGCTCGTCTTTGCGCCGGTGAGAATGGCCGCGAAAAACGTAATCGTAGCGCCCGCTCTCGATCAGACCATAGAGCATGGCGAGGTCGTGACCGTGCAGCGCAGCGATATGCACGCCGTCCCAGCAGCCGGTGTAAACCGGCCCGCTGAAGTTCTCGGGGTCGAGCGCCCGCAGCGTCTGGGCGATCTCGCCCGAGGCAAAATCGCCGTTGCCCAACACGTGAACGACGCGAAAACCGGCCAGCGCCTGGGCCGTATCGGGTGCGGTCATATCGCCGCAGTGAAACAGGGTGGTCACGTCCTCCCGGCGAAATATTTCCAACGCCTGGAGCAAAGCAGGGAGTTGATTGTGGGTATCCGAGAGAATGCCAATGCGCATGAGACTCACACCAGTTCGACCCATTTGAGTTCGACGTTGCAGCTCAGATAATCCTGATACAGGCGCTCCTGGCTCTCGGCGTCCAGCATGCTGACCACCAGGCGCAGCGAGAACCCCCCATCCGGCAGGGTGTCGTTGACCGAACGCAGGATGTTGCCGCCGCGCTCGGAAACCAGGCTGGCCAGCAGCGCCAGCACCCCCGGGCGGTTGGTTTCCACCGGGGCGACCATCTCGATCGATGTCCAATGCAAAGACTGCTTGGTGATGCACACCTGATCCAACGCCCGGGCCACGTCCAGCAAACGGACGGCGCCGCCGCCGATGGCGGCGTACAGGTCTTCCAGGTTGGTGCGCCCCAACAGGCCGAGCAGGGTATCGATCCGGTCGCCGTCCAGCGCCTCCATATCCTCCAGCGCCAGCAGGCCGCGCGCCGCCAGCACCGTGCGCAGCTGCTGCCGGCCGAGTTCGGCGTCGCGTTTCAGGTCACTGTTGGCCAGCACCGCCCGCAGCAGCCCGGATGTGGTGATATTGCAGAAACTCAACCACTCTTCCACCGGCATCAGCCGGCTGCCGCCGGTCACCACCTCGATCATATCGCCCGAGTTGACCCGGTCGGAAAGGCGCGCCAGGCCATCGTTTACCTTGACGGCGCTGATCTTATCCAGCAAGAACTCCTGCTGGATGGTCGCCACCGCATCGAGCACCGTAGACCCTTCGGGGACGAAACGCGTCCCGCCCGAAGGGGTGAAAATCTGCACCGGGCGATAGGTGCTGGTATCTTTGCCGTGCTGGATGGCGTAAACCACCCCCCAGGTGTTCTCACCTTCCATGTCGCGCGTGGCGATAGCCACCTCGATGGCGCCGGCCTTGGGCAGCCAGGCGGTCATTTGCAGGGCGCGATAACCGTTTTGCGGGCAGGCGATGTAATCGTGAAAACCGTTGTGATCCAGGTAAGAACCAAAAAAGCGGTTGACCGCCCCCAACAGAGCGTAACAGGCGCGCGGGTCTTCCTGGTCGAGTACCAGCCGGAAACTGATCAAATCGTTGAGCGCCGCGAAGCTGTCCAGCGAGGTCTTGCGCCGGTGGGCCATGCGTTTGATCTTTTCCCAGGCCTGCCAATAGCCGTTGACGGTGATCTCGATGCGCCCGTCGATCTTCTCGCGCTCCATCACCTGGGCCAGCTGCTGCTGCATGCCGTTAATAAAATCCGTCCCCAAACGCGGGTCGCTGTCGATCTTGTTCTTGACGAAAGCGTAGGCGTCGGGGTCGGCAAAAGGAAAGGCCATATCCTCTATCCAGCGTCGCCAACGGTAACAGTTGAGGATGCCCGCCAGGCGGCCGTAGGCGCGAATCGCTTCCACCGCCTTTTGCATGCGCTTGGGCTCGGGCATGTGCTGGAGGGTCAACAGGTTGTGGCTCTTGTCGGCCAGTTTAACCACAAACACACCTGGGTCGCGGAACATGGCCAGTTTGCGCAGCGTTTCAATCTCGCGCGAGCGCCCATTGCGCGGGGCGCTGATCTTGGTCACGCCATCCACGATATAGGCGACCTCTTCACCCAGCCCGCCGGGGAAACGTTGGCGGATGGCGTCCAGGCTGCTGCCGCTGTCCTCCACGCTGTCGTGCAGCAGGGCGGCAATCGTCCAGGCTTCGATGCCCAACAGCCGGTCGAGGAAGGCGGCCACCCAGCCGCAGTGGGTTTCAAAATAGGGCTCACCACTCAGGCGCAGTTGACCGGAGTGCATTTCCTGTCCCCAACGATAGGCCTCGGCAATGGCCGCGGTGCGTGGGGAAAAAACTCCGGGCGAGAAATCATCTGCCAGCCGCGGACGAATTTCGTGAATAGGTTGGACGTAGACCATCATTACCTCTAAATCATTTTCAGACGATCACGGCCCCGGGAAGCAGGCAACGACGACGGCGGGCGGTTAGAACAGTGGCTTGATTTTACCGCAAACCCGCCAGAAAATCCTAACCGCGGCAAAAGGAATGTAGTAAGATAAGCTTACTACCCTCGTACTACACAGGAGTGGCTATGAGCCTCATGATCCAGGAAATGGTAAACCTGCTCGAAGCAGACACCAGTTTTGTGCTGGCCACGGTCGTGACCAGCAACGGTTCGGCGCCGCGCACGACCGGAGCACAGATGATCGTCCACCCCGACGGCTCGATTGCCGGCACCATCGGCGGCGGCCGGCTGGAAGCCGACGTCTTAAAACTCGCCAGGGATATCTTTGTCCGGCCACAGCGCATCCTGCGCGAATTCGAGTTTAGCGGCAAGGACGCCGCCGCAATGGATATGATCTGCGGCGGCCGCCAGGAAATATTGATCGAGTATATCGACGCCCACGATCACGCTCTGGGCGAAATCTGCGCCGCCGCCTTACAGACCGTGCGCGCCCGCCAGAAGGGCTGGTGGATCAGCGCCCTGCCCGACGTAGAGACGCCGCCCTTCGACCATTGCCTGATCCGGGCGGATGGCACGCTGGTCGGCGACACTGCCGGGCAGTTGACCCTGGTCGACGATCACACCGACGCCGGTCGCACCCTGCACCTCGCCGGGCAGGCAATCGCCCTGGACGACGTGCGCGCTCCCCGCCTGGTCGCGGCGGCCGGGCGGCGCTTCACCATCGACCCCCTGGATGTATACGGCAGTGTGTACATCTTTGGCGCCGGGCACGTCTCGCAGAAAGTGGCGGCGCTCGCCAAAACGGTCGGGTTCCGCACCGTGGTGTTGGACGACCGCGCCGAGTTTGCCAACCGCCAGCGCTTCGAAACGGTCGACGAGATTATCGTACCGGCCTCCATGCCAGAGGCCTTCGATGCCCTGGAGATCGACGCCAACAGTTATCTGGTCATCGTCACCCGCGGCCACCTGCACGACCAGGTCGTACTGGAAAAGGCGCTCGACAGCCGGGCCGGCTACATCGGCATGATCGGCAGCAAGCGCAAACGCGAACTGATCTACCAGGATCTGGAAAACAGAGGCTACGCGCGCAGCCGGCTCGAACAGGTTTATTCGCCCATTGGGCTGCCCATCGGCGCCGATTCGCCCGAAGAGATCGCCGTCAGCATCGTCGCCGAACTGATCCAGGTTCGTTCCCGGCGACACGGCGGGCATTAGGGGCTCGAAGCGGGCAACTCTTATGCTATAATCCAGTCATCTCTGTCCCACTGGATCGAAAAAATATGCGCTTCCTCATCACAGGTGCTGCCGGCTTCCTTGGGTCGGCGCTGGCGAACCGCCTGGTGAGCGAAGGTCATTCGGTGCGCGGCGTCGACGACCTTTCCACGGGCGATCCCAGCAGTCTACTGCCGGAAATCCATTTTGTGCGCGGCGATATCAACGACCGTCCCAAACTATGGACGCTGCTACAAGACGTCGACTGTGTCTACCATCTGGCGGCGCGGGTATTGGTGCCCGAGTCGGTGCTCTACCCGCGCGAATATAACCACGTCAACGTGGGTGGGACGGTGACGTTGATGGAGGCCATGCGCGACGTGGGCGTGCGCCGGGTGATCCTGGCCTCTTCGGGGGCGGTCTACGGCGAACAGGCCACCCAACCTCTGTCCGAAGACGCCGTGCCCACCCCGCGTTCGCCGTACGCCGTCTCGAAACTGGCTGCCGAATATTACATCCGCACCATCGGCAGCCTGTGGGGCATCGAAGCGGTCTGCCTGCGCATTTTCAACGCCTATGGCCCGGGGCAGCACCTGCCGCCGGTGCACGCCCCGGTCATTCCTTATTTCTTGCGCCAGGCGTGGCACAGCGGTACGCTGGTGGTGCACGGTGAAGGCCAACAGACCCGCGATTACGTCTACATCGACGACGTGGTGCATGCCCTGGCGACCGCCGCCATGGCGCAAAACGTCAACCAACAAATCATCAATGTCGGCAGCGGGCACGAGACCAGCGTGCGCGAACTGGTGCGCCTGACGTTAGAAGTCACCGGCGGGCACCCGGAAGTGGTGTACAACCCCCGCAACGAAGGTCTGCCGGCGCGCATGTGCGCCGACCTGACGCTGGCAAAACAAAAACTCAATTACCAGCCCTCCACGCCCTTGGAAGTCGGGCTGCGCCTGACGCTGGAAAAGGACGCCCGCCTGCGCCAGGGATAAGCGGCATGCCAGAACCTTTACCCCGCTCTTTTTACCAGCGCCCGGTGATACAGGTGGCGCGCAGTTTATTGGGTATGCGCCTGGTGCGTATGTTGGACGGCCAACGTCTGGCGGGCGTCATCGTCGAAACCGAAGCCTATCGCGGCGAGGAAGACCTGGCCTGTCACGCCCGCGCCGGGCGTACGCCGCGCACGGCCACCATGTACGGCCCGGCCGGCCGGGCCTACGTATATTTCAATTACGGCATGCACTGGATGCTCAACTGCGTGTGCGAGCAGGAAGGCTTCCCGGCCGCCGTCCTGTTGCGCGCCCTCCAGCCCGATGAGGGCCTGGAGGTGATCGCCGCCCGGCGCGCCGCCCGGTCGGCGCAGGAATGGTGCAACGGCCCGGGCAAACTGTGCCAGGCGCTGGCCATCGACCGCCAGCACAACGGCGCCGACCTGTGCACACCAGACGCCGCCCTCTGGATCGAGGCCGGCGACCCGCCGGCGGACGAAATCATCCACAGCGGCCCGCGCATCGGGATTAGCAGCACGCCCGAACCGTGGCGCAGCATGCCGTGGCGGTTTTGGTTTTTCCGGCTATAATAGGGGAACTGGCGCCGGCCCAGGCGGGCTTATTTCAACCTGCACATGGGCCGGCCGGGCGCATAAAGATGACAGAAAACAACGATATCCCCTCCCTGCCGATCTTTGCCTTCGACCCCACGGCCATCATCGTGTATGGCGGCGGCGGTCACGGCAAGACATTAATCGAACTGGTGCGCGCCACCGGCATGTACCGCGTGGTCGGCCTGGTCGATGACGGCCTGCCCGCCGGTGAAAACGTGTTGGGCGCGCCGGTGCTGGGGGGAGCCGCCGTCCTGCCAGAACTGTACCGGCAGGGTGTACGCCTGGCGCTAAACGCCGTGGGCGGCATCGGCAACCCGGGCGTGCGCGTGCGAGTTTTTCGCCTGCTGGCACAGGCCGGTTTCGTTTGCCCGGCCGTCGTGCACCCCAGCGCCCACATCGAGCCCTCGGCCGTACTGGCCGCCGGCGTCCAGGTACTGCCAAAATCCTACGTCGGCACCGATGTACGCATCGGGTTTGGCAGCCTGCTGAACAGCGGCGTGATTGTTTCGCACGACTGCGCGCTGGGCGAATGCACCAACCTGTCGCCGGGCGCCATGCTGGCCGGGGGTGTACACGTCGAAGATTTTGCCCAGGTGGGCATGGGGGTGACCATCAACTTAAATCTGACCATCGGCCGGGCGGCGCGGGTGGGTAACGGCGCCACCGTCAAGGCCGACGTCCCGCCCGGAGGGCGCGTGCGCGCCGGCGCCACCTGGCCGCCGCCCAACGATGCGCTCACGACTGCGAGAGGAGAGAGCCATGTTTCGTAAAACCCCTACCCAACCCATATCCGCCGTAACGCCTGCCGAACGGGTCACTTCGGTGCTGGGCCCGGGCATCAACTGGCAGGGCAACCTGCGCGGCAGCGGCGGCGTGCGCATCGAGGGCGCCTTTGAAGGCGATATCGCCGTGCGCGGTCTGGTCGTCATCGGCGAAACCGGGCGCGTCACCTGCCAGAATTTGCAGGCCAACACGGTCATCATCGCCGGGGCGCTGCGCGGCAACGTCACCGCCGAAAAGCTGGAAATCCGTAGCACCGGCCGGGTGTGGGGCGACGTGACCACGGTCGCCTTTGCCACCGAGGAAGGCGCCTTCCTGCGCGGGCAGGTGCGCATGGAAGAACAGGTGGAACTCAACCTGGAAACGCCCACCGACACCCAGCCGCCGGTGGCCGCCGCAGATAATCCCGAAAACGCATAGGAGCACGGCTTGGATCTCAATTTTTGGCTCGGTTATGCCAGTGAATGGCTGGGCGTCATTGCCACCGTCATGCTGCTGGGGCTCAACCCCATCTTTCGCCGCCCACCCGTCGGGTTCCGCTATCCACGCCGCGAGGGCATCGTTTCGCTCTCACTGGCCTTTGTGATCATTCTGGCCGGCGCCATCTTTTATAATCTGGCGCCCAACGGGCCCGCCTTCCTGAGCGCTTTCCCCGGACAATTGAACGGGCGCGTCATGGCGGCAGTGATTGCCGCTGTGCCCGTCGCTGTGGCGCTGTACATGCGCAAACAGCCGCTGCGCAGCGCCGGCTGGCGCAGCGACATGACCCGCTCCGCCGTCTACGTCGGTCTGGCGTTGTCTGCTCTGACCATTTTCCTGCGCATGCGCATTTTCAGCCTGACCAACGGCATCACCCGGGCGGAGGGGCTCAGCCTGCTGGCCTTATTGATCGTCTGTTTGCTGGAAGAGACCGTCTTTCGCGGTTACATACAGTTGCGCCTGACCGGCTGGTTGGGCGAGCGTGATGGCTGGCTGATCACGGCGCTGATCTTCGTGCTCTGGCAGGCCCCCGCCATCCGCGCCAGCGGCGCAGCACTGCTGCCCGGTCTGCTGCTCAGCCTGTGCCAGGCGGTGCTATACGGTTGGGTGGGGCGCAAATGCAACCACCCCCTGGCCACCGGCCTGTACCGCGCCGTTTCCGACTGGATGTTCTTCTTGGTCTGATCCATCCCTCTTACAACGGCGCAGCGACGCCGGGGAGTTTTTCCATGTATCTTTCCCGTCTTTTCAGCCAGACCTTGCGCGCCGCCCCGGGCGACGTCGAGGTCGTCAGTCACCAACTGCTGCTGCGCGCCGGTTTCATCCGCCCGCTGGCCGCCGGCATCTTCAGCTACCTGCCGCTGGCACAGCGCAGCCTGGGGCGCATCGCCGCCATCCTGCGCCAAGAAATGGACGCCATCGGCGGCCAGGAAATCTGTATGCCGGTCATCCACCCCGCCGAGCCCTGGCAGCAGACCGGGCGCTGGTACCAGATCGGCAGCGAAATGGGCCGTTTCAAGGACAAGAACGACCACGACATGGTGCTGGCAATGACCCACGAAGAAATCGTCGCCAGCCTGGTGCGCGACGAAATCCGCTCCTACCGCCAGTTACCCGCCCTGATCTACCACATCCAGACCAAGTGGCGCGATGACCCGCGCCCGCGCGCCGGGCTGATCCGGGCGCGCGAATTCACCATGCTGGATAGTTACAGCCTGGACGCCGACCGCGCCGGGCTGGATGCCCAGTATCAGGCGCATTACCAGGCCTATCACAATATCTTCCGGCGCTGCGGCCTGCCGGTGGTGGCCGTCCAATCGGACACCGGCATGATGGGCGGGCAGATGGCGCACGAATACATGTACCTCACCCCCATCGGTGAAGACACCCTGCTCTTCTGCGACAGCTGCGGCTACTCGGCCAACCGCCAGGTGGCGCGCTGCGCCAAGCCGGCCCCGGCAGAAGAACACCCCCGCCCACTGGAAAAGATCGCCACACCGCACACCACCACCATTCAGGATCTGGCGCAGTTGTTGGGCGTTCCGGCGGCGCGCACCGCCAAAGCCGTCTTCCTGATGGCCACCCCCGCCCAGCCGGAGGATCCACAGCAGCCCGTCGTCGAGCAGTTCATCTTTGCCGTGGTGCGGGGCGACATGGAGGTCAACGAATACAAGCTGGCCAATTTGCTCAATGCGCGCCAGTTGCGCCCGGCCACCGAGGCGGAAATTCGCGCTACCGGCGCCGTGCCGGGCTACGCCTCGCCCATCGGGCTGAACGGCGTGCGCGTGGTGGTCGACGAGCTGATCCCGGCCAGCCCCAACCTGGTGGCCGGCGCCAACGAAGAGGGCTATCACCTGCTCAACACCAACTACGGCCGCGATTACCGGGCCGAACGGGTAGCCGACATCACCAACGCCGACGAAGGCGGCCTGTGTACACAGTGCGGCCAACCGCTGCGTTCCAGTCGCGGCGTGGAAGTCGGCAACATCTTCAAACTGGGCACCCGTTACAGCGCCGCCCTGGACTGCACCTTCACCGACGCCGCCGGTCAGATCCAGCCGGTAATCATGGGCTCGTACGGCATCGGGCTGGGCCGTCTGCTGGCCTGTATTGCCGAAGAACACCACGACGAGGCCGGGCTTATCTGGCCGGCCAGCGTGGCGCCCTACCCGCTGCACATGGTCGTCCTGCCCGGCAAGAGCGGGCAGCCGCAGGCCGCCGCCGCCGAGTTGGAAGCCAGTCTGCGCCAGGCCGGGTTGGAGCCGCTGGTCGACGACCGCGAGGAAAGCGCCGGGGTCAAATTCACCGACGCCGATCTGATCGGCCTGCCGCTGCGCATCACCGTCAGCGAGCGGGCGCTCAAACAGGGCGGCGTTGAGGTCAAACGCCGCACCGCCGCCGAAAAATGGATTGCCCCCCTGGCCGAGATTACCGGGCAAATCCCCACCCTGCTCGCCGGACAACAGGAATGAGACGCCCATGAAAAGCTATCGCAAAGAATTATGGTTCAACGTCCCCACCCGGCGGGCGTTCATCAACATCACCCCGCAGGTAGAACAGTGCCTGGCCGCCAGCAACATTCAAGAAGGGCTGGTGCTGGTCAACGCCATGCACATCACCGCCTCGGTCTTCATCAACGACGACGAGCCCGGTCTGCACCAGGATTACGACCGTTGGCTGGAAGAACTGGCCCCCCACGAGCCCACCAGCCGCTACCTGCATAACCGCACCGGCGAAGACAACGGCGACGCCCACCTCAAACGCCAGGTGATGGGCCGCGAGGTGCTGGTGGCGGTCACCAACGGCCGGCTGGATTTTGGCCCCTGGGAGCAAATCTTCTACGCCGAGTTCGACGGCGGCCGGCGCAAACGCGTGCTGGTCAAAATCATCGGCGAGTAAAGCCCCCCACAAACATTTCGGGCCCACCGTCCATCCAGGCGGTGGGCCCGTCCTTTACGTTGGATTGCCTCAGGATTGAATCGCCCGGGCGACGGCCTCATCCAGCGTCCCCTGCACCAGCAGCAGCTTTACCGCCTCGATGTAGGGGTACAGCAGGGTATCCTGCTCGATAAACGGCACGCGCGTCCGGATCAGTTCGTAGACCGGAGCGGTGCCCTTCCCCAAACGCGCCTGGGCGCCGTGCACCTCGCGGCGGAAATCGATCCCCTGGGCGGCGGCCATCAATTCGATCGCCAGGATATGCTCCACGTTTTCTACGATCTGGCGCAGCTTGAGCACGGCAGTATTGCCCATACTGACGTGATCTTCCACGTTGGCCGAAGTAGGAATGGTGTCGACGCTGGCGGGGTGCGCCAGCACCTTGTTCTCGGTCGCCAGGGCGGCGGCGGTGTATTGGGTGATCATGAAGCCCGAGTTCAACCCGCCCTGCTTGGTCAGGAAGGCCGGCAGAACGTGGCAGTTGCTCGAATCGTCCGTCAGGCGCATAATGCGCCGCTCAGAGATGTTACCCAATTCGGCAATGGCGATGCCCAGGTAGTCCATTGCAATGGCAATCGGTTCGCCGTGGAAATTTCCGCCCGAAAGGATGGTGATCTCGCCGCTGTCGTCGTCGATAAAGATCAGCGGGTTATCCGTCACCGCGTTGAGCTCGATCTCCATCACCCAGCGGGCGTAGGCAATGGCGTCGCGCGCCGCCCCGTGCACCTGGGGAATGCAGCGCAGGGTGTAAGCATCCTGCACCTGGGTCGGGTCGTGGCGGCGGGTAAAGTCGCTGCCGGCCAACAACGTGCGCAGGTAGGCGGCGCAATCCACCTGGCGCGGGTGCGGCCGTACGGCATGGATGCGCTCGTCAAACGCCAGCGTGGTGCCGTGCAGCGCCTCCAGGCTTAAACAGCCGGCCACGTCGGCGGTGCGGCTCAGGCGCTCGGTGCGATGCACCGCCAGCGTGCCCTGGGCGCACATCACCGAGGTGCCGTTGGTCAGGGCCAGCCCTTCTTTGGCCGCCAGCGTCACCGGCTGCAAGCCGGCGCGGCGCAGAGCCTCGCCGCCGGGCAGCGCTTCCCCCTGGTACTCGGCCTCGCCCTCGCCGATCATCACCAGCGCCATGTGCGCCAGCGGCGCCAGATCGCCGCTGGCCCCCAGCGAGCCCTTCTCGGGGATGCGCGGGTGCACGCCCCGGTTCAACATCTCCAGCAAAAGCTGGAGCGTGGCCGGCCGGATGCCCGAATGACCGTGCGCCAGGGTGTTAGCGCGGATGAGCATGATGGCGCGGGTGTGGGCTGTGTCGAAAATTGCGCCTGTCCCCACCGCGTGGCTGACGATAATGTTGCGTTGCAGGTTTTCCACCTGATCGGGGGCGATGATGCGATCCTTAAAGGCGCCAAAGCCGGTGGTCACCCCGTAGGCCACCTCACCGCGCCGCAACAGTTCCTGTACGGCGTCAGCAGCGCGCTCCACCCGCTGCCGCGCCTGGGCGCTGAGCGCCACCGGCGTACGCTCGTACGCCACGCCAATGACCTGTTCGATGGTCAGCGAATGTCCATCCAGCACGAGGGTCTCGGTACCGGCGCTCATTTCAACCCCGGGATCTTGACGCCGTGCTCTTTGGCAAAGGCAATCGCTTCGGGATAACCGGCGTCTACGTGACGCACCACTCCCATACCGGGGTCGGTGGTCAGCACGCGTTCCAGGCGGCGCGCTGCGGCCGGCGTGCCGTCGGCCACGATCACCTGCCCGGCGTGGATGCTGTAACCAATGCCCACCCCGCCGCCGTGGTGCAGGCTGACCCAGGTCGCCCCGCCTACGGCGTTCACCATCGCATTGAGCAGCGGCCAGTCGGCGATGGCGTCCGAGCCATCGCGCATTCCTTCCGTCTCACGGTTGGGACTGGCGACCGAGCCGCTGTCGAGATGATCGCGCCCGATCACAATGGGGGCGCTGACCTTGCCCTCGGCCACCAGTTCGTTGAACTTCAACCCCGCCCGCACACGTTCGCCGTACCCCAGCCAGCAAATGCGCGCCGGCAGCCCCTGGAACTGAATTTCCTTCTGCGCCATCTTGATCCAGCGCGCCAGATGCTCGTCCTCGGGGAACAATTCCAGAATGGCCTGATCGGTGGTGTAAATATCCTGCGGATCGCCGGACAGCGCCACCCAGCGGAAGGGCCCCTTGCCTTCGCAGAACAACGGACGGATATAGGCCGGCACAAAACCGGGGTAATTGAAGGCATTCTTCAGACCGTTATCGTAGGCCCGCTGGCGCAGATTGTTGCCGTAGTCGAACACCACCGCACCCTTCGCCTGCCAGTCCAGCATGGCCTGCACGTGACGGGTCATCGAGTCGGTGGAACGGCGCACATATTCCTGCGGGTCACGCTTGCGCAGTTCGGCGGCCTGCTCCAGCGTCATGCCCGCCGGAATATAGCCGTAGAGCGGATCGTGGGCCGAGGTCTGGTCGGTGACCACATCCGGGACGACGCCGCGCAGGACGAGTTCGGGCAGCACCTCGGCGGCATTGGCAATCAGCCCGACCGAGAGCGGCACCTTAGCGTGCAGCGCCTCTTCCACCCAGGTCATGGCCTGCTCCAGGTTGTCGCTGATGCGGTCGATCTGACGTAAAGCCAGCCGGCGCTCGGCGCGCCAGCGATCCACCTCGACAAACAACCCCACCCCTTCGTTCATGGTGACGGCCAGCGGCTGCGCGCCGCCCATTTCACCCAGTCCGGCGGTGAGGACGAACTTGCCCCTCAACGTGCCCCAGCCGTGTTTGCGCGCCAGGGCGCCCATCGTTTCGTAGGTGCCCTGTAGGATGCCCTGCGTGCCGATGTAAATCCAACTGCCGGCGGTCATCTGCCCGTACATGATCAGGCCTTCCTGCTCCCATTTCTCAAAGTTCTCCTGAGTGGCCCAGGCGGGAACGATGTTCGAATTGGCCAGCAGGACGCGCGGGGCGTCTTCGTGGGTGCGGAAGACGGCCACCGGTTTGCCAGACTGCACCAGCAGGGTTTCGTCCGGCTCCAGGTTGCGCAGCGTTTCCAGGATGGTCTCAAAGGCTTCCCAGTTGCGGGCCGCTTTGCCGCGCCCGCCGTACACGATCAGGTGCTCCGGATCGAAAGCCACCTCCGGGTCCAGGTTGTTCTGTAACATCCGATAAGGGGCCTCAATCAACCAGTTCTTACAGGTCAATTGGGTGCCGCGTGGGGCGCGAACGGTACGTGCCATCATGACTCCTTTCAACATTCTTATAACGAATTTTTGACCATCGCACGGATGGAATACACGGCCTCGTGATACAGCGCCCGGAACCACACCGCCGGAATCTGCCGTCCATCGCACTCGGTGAACGTCAGGCGGTCGACCGAGAACATGCTCGCCTCCGGCGACACTTGCAGCAGGCGCGCCTCCTCGGCCGAAGGCCGGCGCATCTCTACCACGTGGATCATCTTGACCAGCGGAATGTGATACTTGCGCACCAGCACGTGATGGATGGAACTGTGCTCCAGGTCCTCCTGCAACAGGCCGGGACACAGCGCCTGCGCCAGATGGCGCGTCTCGTACACCACCGGCTGCCCGTCCGCCAGGCGCAAACGGACGATTTGCACGACCGGCTCTCCCGGCTGCAAGGCAAGGCGCTCCCCCACCTCGGGCGAGGCCGGCAGTGCGACCGCCTGCAGCACCAGGGTGGAAGGAATGCGGTTCTGCCGGCGCATTTCTTCGTTGAAACTTGACAGGGTAAACAATGAAGTTTCGGGGTGCAGTTCGTTGACAAACGTGCCCCGCCCCTGTTCCCGGCGCACCAACCCTTCGTCGATCAACATTCGCACCGCCTCGCGCACCGTCCCCCGGCTGAGGTTGTGCATCTTGCACAGATCGTCTTCGATCGGCAAACGATCGTCGGGCTGCAATTCACCGTTCAGAATCTGGCTGCGCAGCCACTCGGCCAGTTGATAGTATTTCGGGACACCGCGAGGATAGGTTGACATGTCGATTGGTGAAAATTCATCTAGATGATATGGATATCTAGATGAATTATAGAAACTTAATCCCCGCCTGTCAAGCCGCCCCGTAAAAATCAGCCGCACAAAAATGGGCAGTTCTCCCACAGAAGGCAGATCGAGGGTAGAATCAACGGCATGAACCCACATCCTTCCTTCACAATCCCGATGTCTTCTCCCGACCTGAGCGACGCCGAGCGAGAAGCCGTGATGGCCGTATTGCGCACCCCCAACCTGAGCATGGGCCCGCAAATCAGCGCCTTTGAGGACAGTTTCCGCCGTTATACCGGTTTACCCTACGCCATTGGGGTCAATTCGGGCACGGCAGGGCTGCACTTGTGTGTGCGCGCCGCCGGGATCATGCCGGGTGATCTGGTCATCACCACCCCGTTCTCGTTTGTCGCTTCAACCAACGTGCTGTTGTTCGAACACGCCATCCCGGTCTTCGTCGACGTCGACCCGCGCACCGGCAACATCGATGTGCGCCAGGTGGCCGAGGCGGCCCGCGACCTGACCGCCGGCGGAGCCGCCGCCGAACGCTGGCTGCCGCGGCGCATGCCGCACCAGCCCGGTCGGCTCAAGGCCATTCTGGCGGTGGATGTCTTCGGCCAGCCGGCCGAGATGGACGAACTGCGCCGGATTGCCGACCAGTACGGCCTCAAATTGATCGAAGACGCCTGTGAGGCGCTCGGAGCAGAATACAAAGGGCGCAAAGCCGGCACACTGGGCGATTACGCCGTGTTTGCCTTTTACCCCAACAAGCAAATTACCACCGGCGAGGGCGGCATGATCGTCACCGCCGACGCCCAGGCCGCCGGGCTGATGCAGGCGCTGCGCAACCAGGGCCGCGCTCCCGGCGACACCTGGCTGCAACACACGCACCTCGGCTACAACTATCGTATGGATGAGTTGAGCGCCGCCCTGGGCGTGGTGCAGATGGGCCGCCTGGAAGAATTTATGCGAACCCGCCAGCAGGTGGCCGGCTGGTACCAGGAACGCCTGGAGGAGATTACCGCCATCGAACCGCCCTGTCTGGCCGAAAGCACCAGCCGGGTCAGCTGGTTCGTCTACGTCATCCGCCTGGCAAGAGACATCCGGCGCTCCACCGTGGTCGAACGGCTGGCGCAGCAGGGCGTACCGGTACGTCCTTACTTCCTGCCCATCCACTTGCAGCCCTATCTGGTAGAACGCTTTGGCTATCAAAGCGGTGACTACCCGGTCACCGAAGATCTGGGCGAACGCGGCCTGGCCCTGCCCTTCTCCGGGAAGATGCGCCTGGAACAGGTCGAGTACGTCTGCCGGGCGTTACAGGCTGCCCTTTAGTTTCACACCGCTTATGCAACCTTCCACCGTCTTTCTGCCCTCCCGCCGCACCGGCCTGATCGTGCATGGCGTCGCCACATTGGTGCTGCTGGGGGGCAGCGGCGGTTGTTTCTGGCTGTCGCTCAACCAGCAGGTGGGCGCCTATTTCGTTTTATTTTTGCTGGCGGCCATTCTGTTGGGCATCCCGCTGCTGCTGGTCATCTATCGCGGCGGATCCCTGCTGAGCGCCAGCTACACCCTCGAACGTGAGGGGCTGCGCCTGCGCTGGGGGCTGCGGGCCGAAGATATCCCCCTGCCGGACATCGAGTGGATCCGTCCGGCCAGCGACCTGGTAAACGAATTGCCGCTGCCCCGCTTAAGCTGGCCGGGGGCCTGTACCGGCATCCGCACCGTTCCCGACCTGGGGATCGTCGAATACATGGCCGCCGACGTGGACAACATGCTGCTGGTGGCCACCCCCCAACGCGTGTTTGTCATCTCGCCGGCTGAACCGCTCGATTTCATCCACGCCTTTCAGCGTTGTGCAGAACTGGGCAGTCTGGCGCCGTTACCGGCCCATTCGGCCCGTCCGGCGGCCTTTTTGCAGACCGTGTGGAACGATGGGCTGGCCCGCCGTTTGATCCTGGCCGGCTTTGGCTTGGGGCTGGCCTTTTTCGTTTTTGTCAGCCTGAGCATCCCCACGCGTACGGTCATCTCACTGGGTTTCAATACCGACGGCCGGCCGGTCGAGCCTGTGCCGGCCGCACAACTGCTGCTCCTGCCGGTACTGTGCGCCCTGGCGTTTGGCGCCGACCTGATCGGTGGGTTGATCTTCTACCGTCTCGAAAACCGGCAAAGATTGGCCTACATGCTGTGGGGCAGCAGCCTCTTTACGCCCATCTTATTGTTTGTCGCCGTGCTATTCATCCTCTAATTCCGTCCGGAACGCCTCTTCTGGGCCAGACACCAGGGACCCGCCATGAACCTCACCCAACTACTGCTTGGTATCCTGCTCGCCGTTTTGATTTCGTTTGCCGCCTATCGCGCCCGCTCGCTCAGCCGCAGCGGCGCACTGGCTGCCGCCCTGCTTGGTACAATCGTCTTTGGCCTGGGGGGGCTGTCCTGGGCCGTCCTGCTCCTGGGCTTTTTCATCTCTTCCAGCGCGCTCTCACGCCTGTTTGCAAAACGCAAGGCCGATCTGAATGAGAAATTTTCCAAGGGGTCGCAACGCGACGCCGGGCAGGTACTGGCAAACGGCGGCATCGCCGGCATCTTCGTCCTGGCCCAACTGGCCTTCCCCGACAGCTACTGGCCCTGGCTGGCTTTTGCCGGTGCGCTGGCGGCGGCCAACGCCGATACCTGGGCCACCGAACTTGGCGTCCTCAGCCGCAGTGCGCCGCGCATGATCACCAACGGGCGCCGGGTCGAGCGCGGCGCTTCGGGCGCCATTTCGCTCACCGGCACGCTGGCTGCTCTGGGCGGCGCCGGTTTCATCGGCCTGCTGGCCGTGCTGGCCTGGCCCCATCCCGCCGCCATCCCCACCCCGGCGCAGGTCGTGCTGCGCCTGCTCGCCGTGCTGTTTGCCGGTCTGTTGGGCAGCCTGTTCGATAGTCTGCTGGGCGCCAGCATACAGGCCATCTACACCTGCCCCACCTGCCAGAAAGAGACCGAACGCCACCCGCTGCATACCTGCGGCACGCCCACCCAACGTATCCGCGGCCTGGCCTGGCTGGACAATGATTGGGTCAACACCGCCTGCACCCTGAGCGGCGCGGCGCTGGCCCTGAGTGCGGCGCTGGCCTTTGCCCAGGGATTGGGCATCGCCCCGGCGCCCTTTGACGTCGCCCAGATCCAAACCCGTTTCCCGCTCAGCAGCCCGGCCTTTGCCGAAGGGCAGAACATCCCCGCCGAATACAGCTGCGAGGGAGGAGAACGTTCGCCCGAATTGCAGTGGCGCGACCTGCCGGCCGGCACGCGCAGCCTGGCGTTGATCGCCGATGACCCCGACGCGCCCCTGGGCACCTTCACCCATTGGGTGGTGTATAATCTGCCGCCCGAAACAATGGGCCTGCCCGCCGGCATCCCGGGCGGAGAAAACATGCTGCCAACCGGCATCCAGGGCAAAAGCAGTTATCGGCGAAGCAGCTACGTTGGCCCCTGTCCGCCCGCCGGCGCTCCACACCGCTATTACTTCCGCCTGTTCGCCCTCGACCTTGAGCCCACCCTCCCACCCGGCCTGGACGGCCAACAGTTGCAAAACGCCATCCAGGGCCACATTCTGGGCCTGGGCGAGACGATGGGGCGCTACCAGCGTTAAAATGAGCCGTCGTTGAAGTCCAGAGCTTACACGATCTACCTGTTCTACGAGACCGGCACCGCCCTGTTGTTCTGGACGGTGTTTACCGTCAATATGCTCTACTTCGTCACCGTGGCGCAGTTGAACGCCCTGCAGCTCGTCCTGGTGGGCACGGCCCTGGAAGCGGGTATTTTTCTGTTTGAGGTGCCCACCGGCGTGGTGGCCGATATGTACAGCCGGCGCCTGTCGATCATCCTTGGCGTGTTCCTGGTGGGCGGTGGTTTCATCCTCGAGGGGTTGTGGCCCAGTTTCATTCCCATCCTGCTGGCGCAGGTGCTGTGGGGCGTTGGGTATACCTTCACCAGCGGCGCGCTGCAGGCCTGGATCAGCGACGAAATCGGCGAAGAAAACGCCGGCGCCGCCTTTCTGCGCGCCAGCCAGTACGGGCAGTACGGCGCCCTGGGCGGCACGCTCGCCAGCATGCTGCTGGGCAATCTCCAGATCAACCTGCCCATCGTCGCCGCCGGGTTGGGTTTCTGCTGCATGGGCGTCTACCTGATGCTGGTCATGCCCGAAAACGGCTTCCGGCCCACCCCCGCCGGCGAACGCAACACCTGGCAGCACCTGTTCGCCACGCTCCGCCTGGGGCTGGGTATGGTGCGCCGCCGCCCGGCGCTGGCAAATATCCTGTGGATCGGCTTATTCATCGGGTTGTACAGCGAAGGCTTCGACCGCCTGTGGCTGGCCTCGCTGTTGAGCCGTTTTGAACTGCCCCATACCGGCTGGCAAATCAGCCAGGTCACCTGGATTGCGCTGATCGAGGCCGGCGGGATGCTGCTGGCCGCCGGCGCCACCGCCGCCCTGGAACGTTGGGGCAACACCGGGCAGTTGCGCCGCCTGGTCTGGGCGCTGAGCGTGTGCTGCGCCCTGCTGGTCGCCAGCCTGGCTGGCTACGCCCTGGCGGGCAGCCTGGCGCTGGCCATCGGGCTGCTGTGGGCCATCCGCGTGCTGCGCGACCTGATCGCCCCGCTCTACACCAGTTGGGTCAACCAGCGTCTGGATTCCCAGGTGCGCGCCACCGTGCTCTCGCTAAGCAGCCAGGTCGACGCCCTGGGACAGATTGGCGGCGGCCCCTTGATCGGCGTGGTGGCCCAACAATCCGGCCTGCGCGCCGGCCTGCTCGGTTCCACTCTGTTGCTCGCCCCTATTTTGGGGCTGTTGGGCAACCAGATTCGACACGGCGAAGCGGAATGACCTTATAATCGCTTTCCGAGGTTGAACGCATGATAAGAAAACATCCCCGCTATTGGATCGGCGCCCTCGCCAGCCTGGTATATGCGGCGACCATCCTGGCCAACATCTACTTCCTCCGCCCGGAGGCGCTCGTTCGCATTCTGCCTAAGATCGCCTGGATTCCCTTCAGCCTGGCGACCGGCTGCGCATTGGGCGCCCTGAGCGTGTATGTTCTAAAAGACGACCGTTTTTTCTCCTCGCGCCAGAACAAAGGGTTCATTCTGGCCGTCAGCCTGCTCGCCGCCGCCGGCGCCACCCTCTGGCCCAGCCCCTACCACCTGCAAACCGCGCAAACCCGTTTCTCGACCCTGGAGATGACCCTGCAGGCAATGCCGGCCGAAAACGACGCAACGGTCACGATCAATGAAATCAGGCTGGAGCAAAAGGTTGAAATCACACAGCAGTGCACGTTTGATGGGCAGTATCGCTGGGAAGATGGCCTCTTAATTCTGGAAACCTCCGAACCCGCCGGATCCATCGCCTGCATTCTGCCGCTATCCAGCACGAACCAGGCGTTGAAAATCAACCTCAAGAAAAACCCGCAAGGGGGCGACGCCCGCATCGAGATCGAGGGGCAGGTTTTCGAACAAAACACGAACGCCCCGGCAGTCGATAACACGGTCATTTCTCTTCCTGTCCGGGCAGCATCCGAACAGGCGCCCCTGACAGGCGGCCTGTTGATCTCCAGGCCCGAGATCAGCAGCATCCTGATCAGAATCACTGAATTCCTGGATTGTCTGATCCTGATCTTCTTCAGTGCAATCCTCATCAACCTGGCGCGCCACACAAAACAGATCTTTGTCTTAAAGAACAAACCCGCGTCCCGGCGCCCCAACGACAGCCTTTGGGCCGGGGCGACGGTGGTACTCTTGCTGGTCGCCGCCGGCTTCAATGTCCAACAATACGCCACCAGCCGCCTGCTGCGCTCGCTGCATGCTTTGCCCGATAATCGTTTCAGCAGCCTGCCGGAGCGCGCCATCAATTACACCGGGCTGGTCGGGCAGGTCTTCCCGGCCCTGCACAGCAGCCTGCCCAGCCAGCAGGTGTTCCCGAACATCGGCCGCGCCGAAAGAAACCTATACTTCCGCTATGTAATGAGAGAAGATCAGGAATACAACCATCTCCTTTCTGCCGCGCAAAATGAAGCCTTACAGCAATACCCTCTGCGCCGGGTGTATTTCAACGTAGAGACCCGCTTTGTTTACTACACCCTGCCAATGTCTTCCAAAGAAACCGACTTATGCCTATGGCAGTACCAGGACAGCATTTATCTAATCCCGCCCCTGGCTGACCTGAATTGTATGCGCCCATGAAAACCGTTTTATTTCTCTCGCTCTTACACCTCAGCGGGTTGTCGCTGGGATTATTGCTGCGCAAACGCATCCCGCTCGTTTTCTTTGGCATCAGCGGGTTGCTGTGGGGCAGCGTTTTCTACATCGTTGGTTTGTTACTCACCCTGGTAGCAGGGATACCGCTCGTTGAGGCCACCTGCTGGCTGTTGCCGGCATTGATGATTGCCGCGATGCTGGCGGCGCAATATCTGCGCCGCGAACTGAGCGTCTCTCAACACGAATGGCGCACGATCGCCATCTCCATCCTGGCGTTCCTGGCGTTCAACGGGATATTCAGCCAGTTCGTGTTGGTGGGGCTGTCGCCCGATTCTACCGCCATGTTAATGAGCAGCCGGGCCATCCTGTACGATGGCATTTCCGACCTGATCATCTCGATGTTCGTCACCTATGGGCCGATGGTGCAGATACTGCATTCTGCCAGCGCCTTTTTGGGTGTCGACTATCTTTCCTCCTACGCCCCCTGTTTTGCGCTGTCGGCCTTTGCCACACTGGGGTATCTGGCGTTCATCCACAACAGTGACGGGCTTTCGATAAAAAAGGGGAGCATCTATGGCCTGATCCTGGCCGCGCTCATCAGCGCCCCCATGATGCTGTTTCAATTCTGGTACCTGCACACCAACATGATTGCCGCCATGTATCTCATGCTGGTGGTGGCCTGTTCGCTCAACGCCGTGCACGAAGAAAATTCCGCCTGGTTCGCGCTGGTCATCGTGGCCTATGCCGGTCTGTTCTTTGCACGACTCGAAGCGTTCGTTTACGCCACCGTCTGGATCGGCATGTTCCTGTCGCGATATCCCATCCCCCGCCGTTGGCAGAGCGCCCTGAGCGGCTTTTTTATGGCAGCCGCCCTGTGGTACGCCTACTGCTACCTGCGCGGCGCCAGTTCGCGTATCATCTCCTCAGACCTGCTGCTGGCCATGACCCTCGCCCTGGCCGCTGCGGCAGTCTTTTTTATGCTAATCCGGCTTCCTCTGTTACAAAAATACTTCCTGCCCGAATTACGCTTCTGGATGATCTGGGGCGTGATCGCCGCCACGCTGCTGTTCTTCCTGTGGCGCCCCGACCACATGCAGACCAGTCTGGTGGTCATGCTGCGCCAGATGTTCGTCCAGGATTGGTGGGGGGCCACCTGGTGGGCGATCCTGCCCGCCTCGGTTTACATCTTGCGCCGGCCCGGGCGTGGGCGGCTGGTGGTGGTCTATGGAATCACCACCCTGGGCGTCATCCTGGCGCTCAGCTTCTTTCGCAACGTGTATCACATCGGTTGGGGCGATTCGGCCAACCGCATGATGACCAACCTGCCTGGTCTGTGGGTGCTGGCGCTGGGCGAAACGCTCCGGGCGCGAACCGTCCTGCAAAACAAAAAGGACACGGCTTCCTAAGACGCCGTGTCCTGGCACGATGCAGATAGAGCCGGTTAGAGGGCCAGCGCCTGGCGCAGCTGGCGGGCGCCCTCAGGTGTAGCCGGGAAATCCAGCCCCGTGGTGAGTTCCCAAACCTCGCGATGAGCGATGGTCTGCCCCGGTTGAATCTGGGTCAGCGGGCCAATCGTCTCCAGTTCAATAAAGCGGTTGTTACAGTAAATTTCACTGTTGTTGTCAAAATCGGGGTGCGGCCGGCCAAACTGCGGCTCAAAGCGCTTACAGAAGAACACATCCTGGAAGAGATAACCGATCCAACCCAGCGGATTAAAAGTGCCCACTTTGCAGGGCGGCAGCGCCGGCTGCGCTTCGATCAGGATGACATCGTCATCCAGATGCAAACGGGGATCGTTCAGGCGGGTGTACGGCCAGATCGACAGTTTGCGATCCGGCAAGAAGCCCCACACGGCCTGCGGGTCACGCTGCGGCATGAGTGCAACCCCGCCCTGAATCAGTTGGGTAATGGCCCACGGTGCACATTCCACCGCCCACATCCCCGTGTTTTCGAGATAATGATCGACGGTCATGGCGGCGCGTCCGGCATCCAGGCTGAGTTCAATCGTTTTACGCAGCCCGGTCGGCGCTTCCACCGGCTGGATCAGGCGCACGCCGGCAGGAGTTTCCTCAACGACCAACCCGGTATCATCCGGAATATACGTGCGCGGCATGATCTCGGGCGAATGCCACAGGCGGTGCCCACCCAGAAAATGATATACACCGTAGGGTGTATCGGCGGTAATGTCCGGAACTTCGGCCATCAAATTAAGCGACGAGCCCGCCGGGCCGAAGCCCACGATGCGGGGGCCGGCCGTTTCGAGCACATCCACGCGCAAAAAAGCATTTTGCAGCGTCCGTACAGGGTAACCATGATAATCGATCATATGCGCCATCCTACCAAAAAGTATCTGAGCAACTCTTCTATTATACTTGCCGGTCAAGGCCATCCTCGCAGCTATCCGGCGGTTTTCCCCAAGACCACCTCAACCGTGTGTTCTCCGGCCGAGAACAAGGGGACGAGTTGCCCCAGCACCGGCTGTCCATCGACCAACAACGAGGATACGCCACCGCTCATATGTTGCGGGTTACGCACCCGGATACGATAAAGCGCCTGGCGATAACGGCGCACGACCTCAAAGCCATCCCACGCCGGTGGAATGCACGGGTCGACATACAATCCCCGATACGTGGGGCGTATCCCCAGGATGTGCTGCGTTCCAACCAGTTCCATCCAGGCTGCCGTGCCGCTCAACCAGCTATTGCGGGCGGCGCCAAACTGGGGGTGTTCATCCCCGAGCATATTTTGTGGGTAGACGTACGGCTCACTCTCGAACTCATCAATACGTTCGTTGCGCGTGGCCGGGTTAATCTGTGCATAATAGCGATAGGCGCGCTCGCCGTTGCCGAGCAGCGTTTCGGCCAGGATCAGCCAGGGGTTGACGTGCAGGAAGATGCCACCGTTTTCCTTGGCCCCCGGTGGATAGGTGGTGATACCGCCCTCATGCGGGTCAAAATGATCGAAACCGGGCGTGCTCAACTTGATGCCATTGCGCGTGTTAAGCCGGTGGTAGACCGACTCCAACGCCTGCCTGGCGCGTTGGGGGCCGGCAAAACCGGCAATCACCGCCCAGGCCTGCGGGTAAGCGTAAATTTGCCCGGCCCGGTTGCGCTGCGAACCCAACGGCTCGCCCTGTTCGTTGAAATAACTTACAAACCAATCCCCATCCCAGGCATACTGATTAAAGGCATGGTAGATCTCGTCGTAATAACCGCGGAAATGCTGCGCTGAGGCAGGATCGCCACACAACGTCTCGAGTTCGATCATCTCCAACAACGCCTTGCCGTACAGGCAGGCGCTGAAGCACGACTCGGAACCGGACGGCAGGTTCATCGTATCGTTCCAGTCGGCAAAACCCAGCAGCGGCAAACCGTGCGCGCCGCAGTTACTATGGGTAAACTCGATGGCGCGGCGCAGGTGATCGGCCACGCTGCCCCGGGCAACTGCACGATCTTTGTGATCGTCGTTATAGTAAGGCAGTTCTTCGTTGAGGAAATCGAAATCGCCGGTCTCCTTGAGATACGCCGCCACTGCCAGCACGATCCACAAGGCATCATCGCTGTAATAATGCGGGCGGTCGTCGCGCTCGGCGGCATCCCCCACACTGGCCTGCATGCTGAGCGGGTTGAACTGATGCATGGCCGAGCCATCCAGCTTCTGCACCCGCAAGAGGCGGGTAATCAACTGGCGGGCTTCCAACGGCCGGAAAGGCATGATCCCCAACACATCCTGCGAACTATCACGGAACCCGATACCGCGCGCCCCGTAACCCAGCTGGTACAAAGACAGGTAACGCGACCAGTTAAACGTGGTGTGACACTGGCGCGGGTTATGGATATTGAGCATCGAGTTGAACGCTGCGTCGGGGGTTTTCACCTGCACCACCGAGAGCAGGTTCTGCCATCCGGCAGCCTGTTCGGCCAGGGCAGCTTCCACCGCCTCAGGACTGCGATAACGCTCGATCTGCGCCCCGGCCTGCACCAGGCTGGGCGCCTGACCCAACTGCGTGATCAGGCGGCGGCTTTCACCCGGCTGCAAAACACCCAGGTCATGTAACAGGGCGGCGATATTGTCGCCGCGTTTGGCTTCGTGGCAACCGAGATACGGCTCGCGCAGGGCCAGCGGATCGGCCCAGGTGCCGTACTCGTTGGCGCCGAGGAAATGACGCCGTTCGGTTTCAAAGGAATCGGCCGCCAGGTTGGAGGTAAAGTAATTGACCCGCTGCTCTTTGTGCATGAAGGCGTACTGTTCGAGCACCACCCGCCCTTCTTCGTCGTAATGAGCGCGGCTCTGCATGGTCTGCGGCACCCAGTCGGCGTTGGTCAATTGTTTCAGGGCGTCGAAATGAGAATACTCCACCAGCGGAATGGCGTCCAGTTCGATGGCCTGGCTGGAGATGTTGGTGATGCGGATATCGCGCACCTCACAATCGGCGCCGGGCGGGACAAAGATGGTGGCTTCGCAGCGCACCCCGCCCATCTCGGAAACGATGCGGGTATAGCCCAGACCGATGCGGCACTCGTACCGCTGATAGGGGGTGAGACAGGGCACAAAATAGGGGGCGATCAACTGGTACCCCCAGCGCAGCTTCAGACGCAGGTAGAGTGTCTCGCCCTTGAAGTCTGAGGCAGGGTTAAGCGTCAGATAGCGGGTAATACGGTTGAGCGCCGGATCCTGTTTGCACAATAACGCTCCGCCGGTATGATCCACCAGACCGCCAAACGCCAGGGTGCCCACATAATTGATCCACTTGAGCGGAGTACGCGGATCGGTGATCACATACTCCCTCCGGGCGTCGTCAAAATAACCGTAGCGCATTATCACCTCTTGCAAGCCAGAAATCGGGCAGACAAAAACCCTCTCCCCCCGCCCCCCTGCCCCTTTGACCAGAAGGAGCAGGGGTTGGGGTTCCAGGAGAAAGGAGATGTAACGAAACTCAAGTTGTTAGCAAGTCAAGAGCGTCGCAACCGGACGCTCAGGCCAGTTCGGCGCGCACCACGACCTCACTGACCCCGGCAGCCGGCGGCGGCACCACGTCGCCAGCAATGCGCTGGTCGCCGACCCACAGGCTGACGGTATTGCCAGGGCCGCGCCGCTCGACGCTGATGTGATACGTGACGCCGCGCCACAGACGGCTGGCCTTGAAACTCTGCCAGCTGGACGGAATGACCGGGGCGATCTTCAACCCGGCATAGGTCGGGCGGATGCCCAGAATCCATTGCGTGATGGCCACGTAATTCCAGGCGGCGGTGCCGGTCAACCAGGAATTTTTGGCCTCGCCGTGGGTGGCAGCATCCCGCCCGGCGATCGTCTGAGCGTAAACGTACGGCTCGCTGCGATGCACATCGCTGATGGCCTCGCGCGCCGACGGATTGATGCGCAGGTAATAATCGTAGGCCCGGTCGCCGCGCCCGAGAATGCCCTCGGCAATCATGATCCAGGGGTTGGTGTGGCAGAAAACGCTGGCGTTTTCCTTGTAGCCGGGCGGGTAGGAAGAAATCTCACCCATGTGCAGATAATAGCGGGTGTAGGCTGGCTGGTTGACAACGATGCCGTGCGCCGTGGCCAGGCGCTCGCCGACCGAGTCAATCGCCTGTTGGGCGCGCCCGTCGGCCAGGCCAATACCGGCCATGACGAAGATGCCTTGCGGCTCGATGAAAATCTGGCCTTCCTCGCACTGCAGCGAGCCGACCGGGTTGCCAAAGTCATCGTAGGCCCGGCGGAACCAGGCACCGTCCCAACCGTGCTCCAAAGCCACGGCTTCCATCTTCTGGGCGGCCTGCTGGTAACGCTGCACGTCGGCGTGGTTGCCGGTGGTAAGGGCGATAGCGATCATTTCCTTGCAGGCCAGTACAAACAGCCCGGCAATGAAGACCGACTCGGCCACCTTGCCGTCCTTGCTGGTGGTCGTCTGGAAAGACTGGCCCGGCATGCTGGAGAAGCAGTTGAGGTTGAGGCAGTCGTTCCAGTCGGCCCGGCCGATGAGCGGCAGGCCGTGCGGCCCAAGGCGGTCGAGGGTATGATTGAGGCTGCGCTGCAGGTGTTCGTAGAGCGGCTGTTCGCTGCCCGGTTCGCTGTCGTAGGTCACCGGCTCGTCCAACACGGCCCAATCGCCGGTCTCTTTGAGATAGGCGGCCGTAGCCAGCACCAACCACAACGGATCATCGTTGAAGTTCCCGCCCACCTCGTTGTTGCCCTTGCGGGTCAACGGCTGATACTGGTGGTAGGCGCCGCCGCTGGGCAGTTGGGTGGAGGCCAGATCCAGCAGGCGCTGGCGGGCCCGTTCGGGCACCATGTGTACAAAGCCCAACAGGTCTTGATTGGAATCGCGGAAACCCATGCCGCGCCCGATGCCCGACTCGAAGTACGAGGCCGAACGCGACATATTAAAGGTCACCATACACTGGTAGGCGTTCCAGATATTGATCATGCGCGTGGCGTGCACGTCGGGCGTTTCGACCTGGAAACGATCCAGCAGACCGCGCCAGTACCGGCACAGCTCCTGGAAGGCGTCTTCAACCACCTGTGAGTCGCTGTAACGGGCGATCAGGGGCAAGACGGTGCGCTTGTTGATCGTGTTCGACGCAGGCGGGTCGAATTTCTCATCGACCGGGTTTTCCTGGTAACCGAGCAGGAAGATGATCTGGCGTTCCTCGCCGGGTTGCAGCGTCAACTGGACGTGGTGTGAACCGACCGGCGCCCAACCGTGCGCCTGCGAATTGCGCGACTTGCCTTCGGCCACGGCCAGGGGAGCGTCCCAACCACGGTACGGGCCGAGGAAGGCGTCGCGGCTGGTGTCGTACCCGGCCAGCGGCTGCGAGCAGGCAAAATAGGCAAAGTGATTGCGGCGCTCGCGGTATTCGGTTTTATGATAGATCACGCTGCCTTCAATTTCCAGTTCGGCGATGTTGTAGTTGCGCTGGAAATTGGTCGCATCGTCCAGGGCATCCCACAGACAGAACTCGATCCCCGAGAATACCGAGAGACTGACCGGCTGGCTGCGGCGGTTGCTCAGGCGCAGATCCCACACCTCCAGGTTCTGACCGAGGGGGACAAAATAACGCACCTGGGCGGCGACGCCCTGGTTGAGCGAAGAAATGGTCGTATACCCCATACCGTGCCGGCAGGTATACTCGGCCAGATCGGCGCGCACCGGCTGCCAGGTAGGCGACCAATACTGCCCGCTCTGATCGTCGCGCAGGTAGAGATAGCGTCCACCTGTATCCACCGGGGCATTATTGTAACGAAAACGCGTCAAACGGCGCAAACGGGCGTCACGGTAAAAGGAATAACCGCCAGCCGTATTTGAAATCAGGCCAAAATATTCTTCGCACCCCAGGTAATTAATCCAGGGCAAGGGGGTGTCGGGTTGGGTGATTACATATTCACGCCGGATGTCGTCAAAATAGCCGTACTGCATCTGTACCTCGGTAGAATTGAGAATTGAAATGAACGAAATGGGGGGACTGGCGTTTTAGCCAGGGATAGCTCCGCAACTGGAACGCACGACCAGCTCGGTCGGCAAAATCAGGCGCCGCGGCTGCGAATCGGGGTGCTGGATGATATCGATCAACGTCTCGGTCGCCAGCATGCCCATGCGTTGGGTGGGCTGGCGCACGGTGGTCAGGGGGGGATTGGTGTGCGCCGCCAGGGAGTCATCGAAACCGACCAGGGCGATATCCTGGGGGACGCGCTTGCCGTTTTCATGCAGAGCGCGCAGGGCGCCCATGGCCATGCCGTCACTGGCGCAGAAGACGGCGTCCACCTCTTCCACCAGCAGGCGCTGCATGGCAACGTAACCGCTCATGTCGCTGAAATCGCCTTCCACCACCAGGGCGCCGTTAAGCGGGATGTTGCGTTCTCGCAAGGCTTCCAGGTACCCTTCGTAGCGGTGCATCCCCACGATCGTATTCTGCGGGCCGGTGATGGTAGCGACCCGCCGGCGCCCCAGGCGCAGCAGGTGAGCCACAGCCTCGTGGGCGGCGTTACGATTGTCGACGTCAATATAGTTGAGCCGCTCGTTGGTCAGGTGGCGTCCGATGAGGACAAAAGGCAGGCGTCCTTCGATGAGCGCCTCCACAATCGGGTCATCGAGGAGCATAGAGGAGACGATCACCCCGTTCACCAGGCCGTTATGCAAAATCTGGCGGATCATACGCCGTTCGTATTCGGGTTCGGCCAGCCAGAGCATGACCGAATATTCGCTGGCATTGCAGGCAGAAGAGACGCCCTGGATGAGCAGCGGGAAATACGGATCGGCAAAGATGGCGCTGACGCCTTTGGGGATGACCAGCCCGAGCACGCGGGTTTGCCCGGCGGCCAGGCCGCGCGCCGCCAGGTTGGGCTGGAAGTTCAGTTCATGGATGACCTGCTCCACGCGCTGGCGGGTGCGGGCGTTGACGTTCGGGTCGTGGTTGATCACGCGCGAAACGGTGGAGCGTGAGACTCCGGAGAGGCGGGCGACATCTTCGAGGGTCAAGGACATGGGCGGGCTCCTGAGAGCGCTCCCACGCACATCTCATTAAAAAGCCGGTTTTACGGCTCTGCAATGTCGTTTTCGATGATAATAAGTGCCGTTTGGGAGCGCTCTCAATTTATTGTACAGGATTGAACCCCGCTTGTCAAGTACCCGTTTTTTTCGATCAATTTTCCTCGCACAAAGATTCTCTGCCCCCTCTCCGCGTTCTCCGCGCCTCCGCGTGAGAAGAGA
>CAZHTS010000024.1:0-9042 GCA_964535315.1 uncultured Anaerolineaceae bacterium | reverse complement strand
CCCCTCTCCGCGTTCTCCGCGCCTCCGCGTGAGAAGAGAAAAAACACACGCCGAGACACTTTCCCGCCGGGCCGGTTTGGCGCTATACTATACACTATCCCTTTGCATATTATCCATAGAGGAGCCGCCGCATGGATCTGACATCGGATACCGTCTTACACAATCGTTACCGGTTAATCCGCCAGCTCGGCCAGGGAGGAATGGGCGCCGTCTACCTGGCCCTGGATACTACCCTGGAACACGAAGTGGCGGTCAAGGTCAACCGCAACCCCAGCCCACAAAGCACCAGCCAGTTCCTGCGTGAAGCTCGCCTGCTGGCCACCCTGCGCCACCCCAACCTGCCGCGCGTGACCGATTACTTCCTTAAAGGAGAAGAACAGTTCCTGGTGATGGATTACATCCCCGGCGACGACCTGGGTACGCTGCTGGCGCGCCAGGGCCCCCAGCCGCTCAACCTGGTGCTCGAGTGGACCCGCCAGCTCAACTCCGCCCTCGCCTACCTGCACAGCCAGAACCCGCCCGTCATCCACCGCGACATCAAACCCGCCAACATCAAACTCACCCCGGATGGCGAGGTCATCCTGGTCGACTTCGGCATCGCCAAAGCTTCCGAGACCTCTCAGGCCACCGCCACTGGCGCCGCCGGCTATACCCCCGGCTATGCGCCGCCCGAGCAGTACGGCAGCGGACGCACCGGCCCGTATTCCGACGAGTACTCGCTGGCCGCTACACTTTACCACCTGCTGACCGGCCATAAACCGGTCGACAGCGTGCAGCGCCTGCTCCAACAGGAAAGCCTGCCGCCCTTACGCAGCTATCTGCCCGGCATCCCCGCCAACATCGAAGGCGCCCTTGAACGCGCCCTGGACGTACGCGCCGAAAACCGCTTCGCTAACATGGATCAGTTCCAGGCGGCGTTGAACGACCCCACCTTTCTCTACAGCGCGCCCACGGCCAACATAGCCACCGTGGCCGCTGCGGCGCAAACCCAGGCCGCCCCGCCCGTCATCCGCCCGGCAGGCGAACAGACCCCCACCCGCCCCCCCAGCGCCCACCCGGTGGAAGAAGCGCACAAAGGGATCAGCGGCTGGGTATGGGGCCTGATCGGCGGCGGCGTGGTGATCCTCTTCCTGCTGGTGGTTGGCGTGGCGGCCGGCGTCTTCTTCTTCGGGCGCAACGGCAACGGAAAAGCCAGCGCCACCCCCGTCCCACAGGTCGCGCTGGCCGAAAACACCCCCGAAGCGCCGCCCACCGGCGGGCAGCCTGCTCAAGACACGCCGCAGCCCAGCGACACCCCCGAACCGGCGCAGCCCAGCGAGACGCCCTTCCCAACCGACACCCTCGAACCCAGCGCCACGCCCACCGCCACCATTACCCCTACTGCCACCGAAACGCAGCCCCCCGTGGGCAACGGCGGGCTGGTCGTCTTCTCCAGCGACCGGGCGGACGGCAAGACGCTGCAACTCTGGAGCATGCGCATCAATTACATCAACGGCGCCTACTCGAGCAGCGACCTGACCCAGCTAACCTTCGACGAAGGCGACAAGACCCAGCCGGCCTGGTCGCCCGACGGCAAACGCATCCTGTACGTGGCCTCTGGCGGCAAAGACGAGAAAAACAACGACCTGGGGCTGGACATCTGGGTCATCAACGCCGACGGCAGCGGGACAGTCGACCTGACCCGCCGCAAGGGTGACGACACCGACCCGACCTGGTCGTCCGACGGCTCCGCTATCGCCTATACGAATAACGGGCGCGAGGACAAAATCCGCCAGATCTACACCATGAAACCCACCGGTAAGGACTTCCGCCGCATCAGCTACGACCTGGACGAGTACGACCCCACCTGGTCGCCCGACATGAAGTGGCTGGCCTTCGTCGGCTTCGTCAACAGCAACCACATCCTCTACCTGCGCAGCCGCGGCGCCGAGCCCCAGGTATTCTACTCCACCCAGACGCCCGTGCCCTTCGACCGCCAGACGATCTTCACCAACCTCGGTCAGGTGGACGATCCGGCCTGGTCGCCCGACGGCACCTGGCTGGCCTACACGCGCCTGGATACCAACAACAAGAACCGCTACGTGCAGCTGGCCAAATACGTCTCGCGCGGCGGCACGGTGGTCAAACTGGAAAGTAGCGGGCGCGATTACAGCCCGAACTGGTCGCCCGATTCAAACTGGCTGCTGTTCACCTCCGAACGCGACGACAACCAGGAAATCTACCTGATGAACGTCTCCGGCCAGTTCCAGACCAACCTGACCAACAACCCGGCCCGCGACCTGGACGCCGCCTGGCAGCCGCTCGCCCGCTGAAATACGCCGCTATTCGCTGCTGCGGGTGGGCCGCGTCTTGCCGCTCGATTTGGACGCCGTACTCGAACGACGCGCCGGCGGACGACCGGCGTTGGGGTTGAGCAACATACTGAGCTGGTTGATCGCCTGCATGTCATACTCGCGCCGGCCGCACACGTCACACACCCACGACGGAAAATCCGGCACGGTGATCAACTCGTCCTCCAGCCAGGTGAAATAAGTCACCAGCCTGCGCCGCATGTGCCCGGCCTGACACTCGGTACAGGGAAAACTCTGCTCCGGTGCAACGCTCATGCCGGTTTCTCCCCAGATAGCGATTCCTGAATGATCTTCACCCCGGCGCTGGTACCCAAACGATTGGCGCCCACCTTGAGCATGGCCAACGCATCCGCCAGCGAACGTACCCCGCCGGCCGCCTTGACGCCCATCTGGCGCGAAGGTCCCACCACCCGGCGCATCAGATCCACATCTTCCACCGTGGCGCCGCTGGCGGCAAAACCGGTGGAGGTCTTGACGAACTCGGCGCCGGCCTCCTGGGTCATCAAACAGGCGAGGATCTTCTCACGGCGATTGAGCAGCGCGGTCTCGATGATTACCTTGACCAGCGCCCCACCCTGGTGCGCCGCGGCGGTCACGGCCTGAATGTCGGCAAACGCCGCCTCGTACTGGCCACCCTTGAGCAGCCCGATTGCCATGACCATGTCGATCTCGTTGGCGCCTTCCTGGATGCACAGGCGCGTCTCTTCCACTTTGGCGCGGGTCAACGTCGCTCCCAGCGGGAACCCGACCACCGTGCACACCGCCACCCCCGAGCCGCTCAACAACTGGCTGGCCAGCGGCACGTACACCGGGTTGATGCACACCGCAGCAAAATGATATTCGCGCGCTTCCAGGCACAACTGCTCGACCTGTAAAGGCGTGGCCTCAGGTTTGAGCAGCGTTTGATCGATCCAGGCAGCCAGCGGGCGATCTTTGGCGTATCCCTCCCCGCGCAGCGTCGGCAGCTCACGGTCGTAGTTTTCGGCAAGGGCAATCAGTTCTGAAATCTTGGTGCTCATGTAAGCTCCTCGCTCCGGTGTGCGACACCGGCAAAAGAAGGGTCAGTTGGCCGCCTTGACAGCGGTGTGCTCCTCCAGAATACGAAACTCGGTTAACGGCCAGTAAATGGCCAGCGCCTTGCCGACCACATTGTTCATGGGCACAAAGCCCCAGCTGTGTGAATCGGAAGACTGGTTGCGGTTGTCCCCCAGAACAAACAACTGTCCCTCGGGCACCTGCCACGCCCCGCTGTATTGCGGCGGGCCGCTGATGTAATTCTCTTGCAAAACGCTCTCATTGACCTTTACCTGTCCTTCACGGATCGTCACCGTGTCGCCGGGCAGGCCAATCACACGCTTGATGTAATCCTCTTCCGGGTGAGGCGGGTAGTGAAAGACGACCACGTCGCCGCGCTCGAAATCGCCAAAGCGGTACGAAAGCCGGTTGACCAGAACAAATTCGCCGGCCACCAGGGTGGGTTTCATGCTGACATTCTCAACCCGCACCCGCGCCACCACGGCGTCGATTAAAAAATACAAAGCAATCGCCAGGATGAGCGTCTGCAACACCTCGATCGTCACCCCCAACCAGGTCGGGCGCTCCTTGGGAGGTTGAACAGCAGGCTCTACCACCGGCGCTAACGGTTGTTCGTCCAAATCGTTCTCCATTTGACCCATTATAAAGCGCCTTGCAAGCCAGTACAAGGGAAAGTCAAGGGTTGCAAGGCGTGCGTAAGGCTACAAATGGACGCGATTACAAAAAGTACGCTCAACGCCGCGGGCGCAGCACCAGGCGCACCGGCGTGCCGGTGAACGGGTACTCCTTGCGCAGGCGGTTCTCCAGGAAGCGCAGGTACGAAAAATGCGCCAGGGTGGGGTCGTTGGCGTACAACAGGAAGGTGGGCGGATCGCTGCGCACCTGGGTGCCGTAGTAAATGCGCAGAGCGCGCCCGGCGTGCGAGGGTGCGGCGTGGGCGTCCTGCGCCTCTTGCAAAATACGGTTGAGCTGCGAGGTGCTCAGGCGCGCCAGCCGTTCTTCCTGCACGCGTAACGCCAGCGGCATGACCTGATCGACGCGCTGCCCGGTCTTGGCCGAGATGAACAGAATGGGCACGTAATCCATGAAGTTGAGCTCACGGCGGATGACCTCGGTGAACTGCTGCATGGTGTAGTTGTCTTTTTCGACCGCGTCCCACTTGTTGACCAGCACCACGGCGCTCTTCCACGCCTCCAGGATGAAACCGGCGATGTGGGCGTCCTGGGCGCTGATGCCCTCGACGGCGTCGATCAGCAGCAGGGCCACGTCCGAACGCTCGATGGCGCGCATCGAACGCAAGACGCTGTACTTCTCAACCCCCGGCTCGATGCGCCCGCGGCGGCGAATGCCGGCGGTATCGATCAACGTCACCGCCAGACCCTCATAATCGATGCGCGTGTCGACCGCGTCGCGAGTGGTGCCGGCAATCGGGCTGACGATGGAACGCTCCTCGCCCACCAGGCGGTTGAGCAGGCTGGACTTGCCCACGTTGGGCTTGCCCACGATGGCGATCTTGACCGATTCGTCTTCCTCGGCTTCTTCCTGCTTGGGGAAGGAGGCCACCAGGTCGTCGAGCAGGTCGCCGGTGCCGGTGCCGTGCACGGCCGAGATGGCGTACGGCTCGCCCAGCCCCAATTCGTAGAACTGAGACACCTCAGAACGCAGCCCGGCGTTATCCGTCTTGTTGACCACCAGGAAGACCGGCGGGTGCAGCTGGCCGTCGATCTGCTTCTGATTGCGACGCAGAATCTCGGCCACCTCTTCGTCGGCGGGAGTCACCCCGCTGGCAGCGTCCACCAGGAAGAGCACCACGTCCGCCTCGCGGATGGCCATCTCGGCCTGGCTGCGAATCTGGCGGATGTAATCGGCCGACCCAACCGAAAGCGGGTCGCCGCGTTTGCTGGCGATGGTCGGGTCGATCCCACCCGTGTCGATCATATCAAAGGGGATGCCGTTCCATTCCCCGCCGGCAAACAGCCGGTCGCGGGTGGTGCCGGGGGTATCGTCCACAATGGCCAGTTGTTCGCCCGCCAGGCGGTTGAACAAGGTACTTTTGCCCACATTGGGCCTGCCAACCAAAGCTACTACAGGTTTTGTCATCGTACGTACAACCTCATCGTTTCGGGGTGGGACTGGGGGTCGGGCCGGCTTCGGGAGAGAGGATCACCTCAATCGTTGCAGGCAATACCGATTCTACCCGCAATTCAGGAATATTGATCTCGATCCGCGGAATCCGCTGATACACACCGGGCGCCTCATCGTTCAGATCCACCACCACTTTCACATCGTCGGGCGTTAACTTGGCCAGCAAATACAACGGCCCGGAAATCAACACGTCCACCCGGTCGGGCGAAAGCTCCGCCTTCATCCCTGCGGGGACATTCATCACCATGACCTTCATGTTCGACAGCGTCAGGCTGTCCTCGATGGCGGCCACACCGATCTGCACCTGGACGGGCTGGTCGCCGACGACCGAGACCCCCTGGGGCAGGTTCAACTTGGGATACACCTCCAGATCGTCTTTGACGCCGGAAATATCGATCGGCGCCGTTTCGACATAACCGGGCATGCTCTCCACCTGGCGCGGGTCGGAAGAATAAACCGTAATGACCGGCGGCGAGACTGAAATATTGGTCGAACGGTAGCCGTTGGCCGGCTTACCCACGCTGATGACCTTGATTGCCACGTTGCGGTACCCGCCGCGCTGCAAAATGGTCTCGCTGACGGTGATGCGGTCGGGGTTGATCGTCAGCCCGTTGACCGACAGATCGTTGGCGTCCACCGCCAGCAGGTTGAGCGTACGGTTGATATTCTCGGTGGCGCGGCCGATATCCAGGATGGCGCGCACCTCCTGCACACGGTTGACCAGCGAGGCCGGCCCGCTGATCACCGCCGAGCTCTGGCTGAGCACGGGCGCCTCGGCCTGGAAACCGGTGGCCGGCTCGCCGCGCTGGATGAGCCGCACGTTGAACGTCCGGCTGGCCAGCGCCTCGAGCGCGACGTTGAGGGTGCGCGGGCTGTACGCCACCACCTGCACCGGCACCATGCCGACCTGCACCTGCACCGGCAGCACGTGCATGCCCGGCCCCAGGCCCGACAGATCCGCCAGGGCGCGCACCGGTTCGGCCTCGCTCAACAAACGCTCCCACACCGAACGCGGCGCGCTGAGCGTGACATTGATCTGGCTGGGCAGCGAACTGGTGATGAGCAGCCCGGGGTCCTGCCCGATGACCTCGAGCGTCACCGGGCGCGGGTAGACGCGCTCTTCGGTCGGGTCCGACGAGGTGACGGCGGTAATCCACATCGCCACCGCCAGGGCAAAGGCCAGCAGCAGGGTAGACAGGTTGCGGGTGATGCGGCGCAGCACGGCAAACATGGCTCATTCCTCCGCACGGCCGTCCGGGCGAGAACGGCGCAGCAGCCCGCCCAACGAGAAGGGCGAGGCCAGGCGGGCCGGGCGGTAGAAGGCCAGCAGGATGTTTTCCAGGCGTTCGCTGTCCAGGCGGCGGATCATGCGTCCGCCGTGGGCGATGGAGATCGAGCCGGTCTCTTCGGAGACGACCACGGCGATGGCGTCGCTGGCCTCCGAGATGCCCAGGGCGGCGCGGTGACGCAGCCCCATCTGGCGCTCGGGCGAACGGTTGAGGATGCCGCTGGCCGAGAGCGGCATGACGCAGGCCGCCGCCACCAGGCGGTTGTTGGCAATGATCACCGCCCCATCGTGCAGCGGCGTGTTGGGGTAAAAGACCTGCAAGAGCAGTTCAGGCGTCACCCCGGCAAACATCTGCACCCCCGTGCGCACGTATTCGTCCAGGTTGTCGCTGCGCTGCAAGATGATCAGCGCCCCGTGCTGGCGGGCCGAGAGCCGGGCGCAGGCGGTAACGATGGTGCGGATGGTCTGCTGCATGGCGAGCACGGTGCGCGGGTCCTGGCGCCAGAAAAGCGTGCCCGAGCCGGCCCGGCCGAGACGTTCCAGGCCGCGGCGAATTTCGGGGGCAAAGATGACCGGGATGGCAAACAACAGCGCCGGCAGGGTGGTGCGCACCAGCCAGGAAAAGGCCGGCAGGTTGACCAGGTTGATCAGCAGGCTGAGCAGCACGATCAACAGGAACACGCCGCGCAGCAACGCCATGGCCTGGGTATCGCGCACGGTCATCAAGATGGCAAAGAACACCATCGTGACCAGAAAGAGGTCCAGAACGCTCAACCAATCGAAGCGTTGGAACAGGAATAAAAGTTCGTTCAGCAACCCGGGCACATCATTACCACATCGATAAGAAGCGCCAGGGGCCGGCGAACGCCAGGCCCCGGCGGCATTTGGCTAAATCGGTCGCAGGACGCGATCCTGACGCAACTGCTTGAAATACAGCACCGTGTCCGGAGGCATGGATTCCTGGGCGGCCTCTTCCCAGGCCAACACGCCTAGATTTTGCGGCGTACGCCGTTCGTAGCCCAGCTTGCGCCATAACGTATCGTGTTTGGCCAGGTCGGGGGAGACGAAAATCAGCGAGGCCTCGCATTGCAGATCCTTTGAAGCGTTCTCCATTTCGTTGACCAGCAACGACAGCGCCTGGTCGGCGGGCAGGTTGGGGTCGACGACCATATCGGTGGCGCGTGAGACGAGGTTCTCGACCTGCCAGCCGATGACGCCCATGTACTTATCGCCCACCCGCAGCAGCAGGAAGGCCTTCTCGCCAAAGGCGGCCATCACGTCGCTGCGCTGTAGATAGCGGTCTTTGCGCAGGCGGTTGACCAGGTCGGCGATGTCGGCCGAATTGCGCGGCTTGCCGCGCACCACGGCCATTTCTTCGGCCGGGGCGGCGGCGCTGGGGGTGGTCGGCGCAGCAGCCGAGGCCGACTGGCGCACGACCGAGAGCGTTTGCGTCGCCTCGGGGGCCGGGACGATCTGCTGCCAGGCGGTGGATACCTGCTTCCAGGTATCTTCAAACGGGCCGATGTTCTTGATGATGACCCTGGCGGCGGCGATCTTGTGATCCTGCGAAGGCTGGGCGGCGATGCGCTGGCGCGCCTCGTCCTCGCCCATGTGGCGGTTCTGCATCAGGCGCGCCAGTTGCAGTTCGGGCGGGGCGTAGACGGTCCACAGGCTGTCGCAGTTCCTGTCCATGCCGGCCTCGATCAGCTTGATGGCCTCGACGACGATCACCGGCTGTGAAGCGCGTTTGATCATCACGTCCACCGCCTGATCGACCAGTGGATGCACGATCTTCTCGAGCTGGGCGAGCGCATCGGGGTCGTTAAAGACGGTGCGCGCCAGCTTGTTGCGATCGATCTGACCATCGGCGCCGAGGATCCAGCGCCCGAACGTTTCGACAACCGGCTGGTAGGCGGGGGCTCCCTTGGCGACGGCGCGGTGCCCGAGGGCGTCGGCGTCGATGCCGTATGCGCCCAGGTGTTCGAGCATGCGTCGCACCACACTCTTGCCCGTACCGATATTGCCGGTCAAACCAATTACGAATTTACCCGCCCACTTGCTCACAGCGACTCCTTAAAGAATAAAGATGAAGTCTATTGAAAGGATACTCCTTCATTTTAGCCGCGGCGGGCCAGAATGTCAACGCAGACCGGCCGGGATATGGGCGGCCCGAAACCGGCGCTGTACCACCCCGGCAGATTGCTCAAACAGGATCGGCAGGAT
>CAZHTS010000023.1:0-59703 GCA_964535315.1 uncultured Anaerolineaceae bacterium | reverse complement strand
ACCCCGGGTTTGACCTTGCGCCATTCGTCGCCCTCGGTGGCGTTTTCGTAGGCGCGCCCGATGCGCAGCAGGGTGGCCTCGCTGTAATCCGGGCCGAGCAGTTGGATGCCCACCGGCAGCCCATCACCATCCAGCCCGCCCGGCAATGAGAGCCCCGGCACGCCGGCGTGGTTGGCCGGTACGGTCAACTGGTCGGCGTACTGCATCAGCACCGAGTCGCCGTACACCGCCGCCATGGGGAAGGCGGTGGTGGGGGTGGTCGGGGTGAGCAGGGCGTCCAGGCGGTAAGAACCTTGCGGGTCGAAGGCCTGGTCGAAGTCGCGGCGGATGAGCGAGCGGACGCGCAGCGCCCGGTTGTAATATTGCTCGCTGTACTGGGCGGCGCTGACGTACATGCCCATCAGGATGCGCAGCTTGGGCTGGGGGCCGAAGCCCTGGGCGCGGCTTTTCTTGTACATCTGGCGCAGGTCGTCGCAGCGTTCGGGCGTGCGGTAGCCGTATTTGACGCCGTCGTAGCGGTGCAGATTCGAAGCGGCCTCGACCCGGCTGATGACGAAATAGGCCGGGATGCCGTAGCGGGTGTTGGGCATGGGCACGTCTTCGACGATCTCGGCGCCCATGTCGGCCAGCAGCTGCGCCGCCCGGCGTACGGAGGCTTCGATCTCGACCGGCAGGGGCTGTTCGCTGTATTCGCCCGTCTGTGGGTCGGGGAAGGTGATGCGGAAATAGTCCGGCGACAGGCCGATACGCAGCCCGCGCACGCCCTGTTCCAGGGCGGCGAGGTAATCGCCGGCGGGGACGTTGGCGGCGGTGCTGTCGCGCGGGTCGGGGCCGGCGATGGTTTGCAGCATCATGGCGGCGTCGCGCACGTTGCGCGCCACCGGGCCGGGACAATCCAGCGAGGAACCAAAGGCAATCAGCCCGTAGCGCGAGACGCGCCCGTAGGTGGGTTTGACCCCCACCACGCCGCAGAAGGCGGCCGGCTGGCGGATGGAACCGGCGGTGTCGGTGCCAAGCGAGAGGGCCGCCTCGCCGGCGGCAACCGAAGCGACGCTGCCGCCTGAGGAGCCGCCCGGTACCCGGCGGGTGTCCCACGGGTTACGCGTGCTGGGTTGGAAGGCCGAAGACTCGTTCGAAGAACCGTAGGTGAACTCGTCCAGGTTGACCTTGCCGACCATGACCGCGCCGGCGGCTTCCATCCGTTCCACCGGGGTGGCGGTGTAGGGAGCGTTAAAATTGGCCAGGATGCGTGAGGCCGCCGTGGAAGGCGTGCCTTCCACGCAGAAGATGTCTTTGACCGTAAAAGGAATGCCGGCCAGCGGGCCGGGGTTTTCGCCGGCGGCCAGTTTGCGATCTACGGCCTCGGCCTGGGCGCGGGCGCGTTCGGGCGTCAACGTGATGAAAGCGTGGACGCGTTGGGCGTCTTCGGGCTGTTCCGGGCCTGAATCGAGGGCGCCAGGTCGCCCGTCCACCGCTGCGGTGCGCTGCAAACAGGACTCGAGGATTTCTACGGCCGAGAGCTTACGCTGGCGCAGCAACGTGCTTAATTCGTGTGCAGACAGATCACAGGGTTGCATGGCTCATTCCAGTGTTATGTGAGGGATATCCGGGACGATAATGTAGCCATACTCGAACTGCGGCGCCTGGCCCAGTATCCGTTCCGGCTTCGGAAAGGGCTGCCAGACGTCTTCACGCAGCGCCGGGCTGCTGGCGACAGTGTACGGCACGCCGTGCGAAGTGATTGCCAGATCGGCGTCCAACGGGATGGCTTCCAACTCGTGGATGGCCTTGAGCTGGTTATTTAGCTGGCGGCGCAAATACTCCGCCTCGGTCGCATCCAGTTCCAATGCAGCCAGATCGACCAGATGATTGAAGATCTCAGAGCTAATTTGATCCGTCATATGTGCGCTACCCAAAGAGGATGGTGTATTTCCTTATTATATAACTTCAGGCCGGAGATGTCCTCCGGCCTGAATGATTTTACCAGAAATTTATGGGGCTGTTGGGTCGTAGATGAAGGTGAAGATTGTATCCCAGACCCCCGAGTCGTTCCCGGCGTTGTCTCGAGTGCTGATCCGCAGATAATACGGGACGCCGGCGGCGGCCGATTTGCCCGAGTAGCTGGCCGATTTCTGCAGCTTGGTCGAGGTGCCGTTGGGATCATCGCCGAAGTAGACGTAGTAGCCCACGATGCCGCTGCCGTCATCCGAAGCGCCGTTCCAGGTGAACTTGGGCGCCTTGACCTTCTTTTGCGCCACGCCGTCGCGCGCCCCGCCCTTTTCTACTGCCGAGGTGGGGTTGGTAGGCGGTGTGTTGTCGAACTTGAGCACAAAGGGCGTGGTGATGGTCTGGTTGCCGGCGTTGTCCATGGTCATGATGCGCAGGTAGTACTCGCCCGTTGTCACCGCTCCGGGGTCGAAGGTGGTGCCCGGTTGGGCGGTAAACGAAGCGGGGTCCGCATCCGGGTCCGTGCCCCAATACACCCAATACTCCACCCGTGGTCCGCTGCTGGTCTTAGAGTCGCCGGGGTCGGTTACCGGCCCGGTCCAACTGAAGTAGGGGTCGTTGAAGGTGTTTTGGAAGACGTTGCTGGGCGCGCCGGTGGCCTCGGTGACTTTGGTCACCCCCGCCGGACCGACGTCGTCAAAGCGATAGACAAAGGTGGACCATTCCAACGATGCATTGCCGGCCCAGTCCACTGCCCGCACCCGCAGGAAATACGTGCCCGACTTGCCGATGTTGGGGCTGTAGGTATTGCCGCCGATATCATAGGGGACAAAGTCGTGTTTGGCGTTGGGATCGGTGCTGAAGGCGATGTGGTAGCCCCACATGGGCGTGGTGCGGAAACCAACCGGGTCTTCGCCGCCGGTAAAGCTGAAGGTGGGGCCGTCGTCGTTGGTGAACGGACCATTGCTGATCACGCCGTTGTTGACCGTAATGGCGCCCAGGTTGTTGGGTTTGACCGTGTCGTAGTAGAACACGGCCTGTTCGACCGTCGGCAGCGGATCGGTGGTGACGTCGTAATCCTCATCCAGCGCTACCGTGCGCCAGTCGGAGACGTTGTCCATGTTGTCGACCGTCTGCACGCGCAGGAAGTAAGAGGTGTTCGGGGTAATCTTTCTGGGGTTATAAATCGGCGATTTGACAAAGTTGCTCTTGTCTATACCGTTGGGATCCGGCCCCCAATAAACGTAGTAACCCTTGGTGCCGCTGCACATGTAGGGCTCGAGCTCGCCGTTCAGATCGACGTCCCAGCCGATGTAGTCGCCGCTGACGATGACGTAGGTGCCCGCGCCGAGGATGACGCCGTCTACCCACGAGAGGTTAAAACTGGGATCGGGCGAGATATTCTGGATACCGCGCGTGGCGCCCTTGATGCCCGGACTGACGTAATAGGGGGCGCGCGGCGGGTCGTTGTCGTACTTGAAGATAAAGACCGTCTTCCAGTCGGATTCCATGTACTTCACTATGCCACCCGGCTTGGCAGCAATGGCATATTTGGTCTTGAGCCGCAGATAATAGGCGCCGCAGTGGGCGAGCGGGGTGCTCGGCGGGGTGAACTCGACGTAATTCGAGTCGTGACGGATGGCCACCCGGGTATTGGAAGTGCCTTCTTTGTCGGGCCCAAAGTACCAGGTGAACTCAAACATATCCTTGGTCACCAGCCACTTGAAGGTTGGACGGTTGTTGGTCTTTTGCCAGACATCGCTCTTGATGCCTGATTTTTCGGTGACGTTTGTGACGTTGGCCGGGTTGGTTGCCGTCGCTGTGGGGGCCTTGGTCGGAGAAGGGCCGGCGGTCTTAGTGGGGGCTTTGGTGCTGGTGGGGCTGGTGGGGCCCTTGGTCGGCGTAAGCGTGGAGGTTGGGGTCGGTGTGACCGTCGGGGTGAAGGTGGGGAAGGTGAACACGGTACCCGAAATGACCACCTCGCCTTCGTAGGCGGTGGCCATGGTGGCGATGGCCGTTTGTGTTAGCTCGTTCGGCGTCTCGCTGATGGCCGGCCCGGTCGATGTCCAGGTAGGGGGGAGGGTCGGGTTGGGCGGCGTGGCGCTGGGGATAACGATCGTTGCCGGTAACGCTGGGGCCCTGAACATGTTCAAGGGGCTATCCGGATTGACAAAAATAGCCAGGAAAAAGAGCAGCAAGCCCACGATTGCCAGCAACGTAACGACAGATAGGATATCCCAAATCGAGATCTTCATAGCAGATCTTTCCTTTCATAGGAGCCTGTCAGCCCCCAACAAAAAACATTGAGTGCATTCTAGATGAGTTATTGTCAGTATAGCCGAGTTTTGTATTATGTCAACCAAACAAATTTGTAAGGTCATTGCCCGGCCAACGCCGATTTTAACTTAAAAACGTATAAATGCTCAAAAAGATCCGCTACGGATATGGGGTTTTTGTTCGAAGCACCCAGATAACGCTTCTTCTCCGGGGAAGGTTTTGTGTTAAAGATGTATAATCCACAATGAATGTGCACCGATTCTCCTCCTCTGCCGCCCCCTCTATCTGAGCCGCCGGCCTCCGCCAGCGGCGATACCCATGTGTGTTTGCAGCTTGATCTCTCTCCGGGCGCTCAGGTTGAGGTGACCATCGAAAGCCGCTCGACCAGCGGCGAGGTGTTGGAGAAGCGTTCGTTCACTTTTACGAACCCGGTTGGGGCCGAATTGCCGGCTCCGGCTGTTCCTGTACCGCCGCCCGCGCCGCAACCGGTGCAGCCGCGTGCGCTATGGCGGGCGGTCTCTTCGCATGGCTGGGCAGACAGGCTGTTTATCCTGACGGTTGTCCTCTATCTGGGGATTCGCATGATCGGTTTGCCCCAGTTCCCGATCTACTTCTTCACCGATGAGGCCGCGCAAACCATGCTGGCCGCCGATTTCCTGCGCGATCATCTGCGCGGCTACGATGAGGTGCTGCTTCCTACTTATTTCACCAACGGTGATATGTATAACCTGAGCCTGTCGGTGTACGTTCAGGTGCTTCCATATCTATTGTTCGATCGTTCTGTATGGGCCACGCGCGGCGTATGCGTCTTGATCTCCGTTCTGGCGGCCCTGGCGGTGGGGTTCAGCGCCCGGAACGTTTTCAAGAGCCCGTATCCCTGGCTGGCAGTGCTGGTGTTGTCGCTGACGCCGGCCTGGTTTTTGCATTCGCGCACAGCCTTTGAGGCCGCTCTGGCGGTCTCCTTCTATGCCTGTTTTCTGTATGCCTATCTGATGTACCGGACGGCATCTGGACGATATCTCTATGCGGCCATCTTTTTTGCTGCACTGACCTTTTATAGTTACAGCCCCGCTCAAATGGTGGTGGCGATGACCGCTGTGCTGCTGTTCAGCGTTGATTTCCGTTACCACTACCAGCACCGCGCTCAGATTGCGCGTGGTCTGGGGCTGATGGTGTTGCTGGCACTGCCTTACCTTCGTTTTCAGGTGATCCATCCTACCGCCAGAATGGATCATCTCAAAATGCTGGGGTCGTACTGGCTGATGGATATCAGCCCCACCGAGAAATTGCTGGCCTATTTGCGCACCTATACTGCCGGGCTCAATCCATTTTACTGGTATCTACCCGATGCCACTGAACTGCCCCGCCATGTCATGAAAGGGTATGGCTATTTGTTGCGTCAGAGCCTGCCGTTTGCCCTGGTGGGGCTGGTGTTGGCTGCCCGTTCGATCAAAGATGTGCGTTATCGCACCCTGCTGCTGGCCGTACTGGCGGCGCCCAGCGGCGCGGCGTTGGTGGGGGTGGGCATCACCCGCTTGCTGTTTATGGTCGTTCCAATGGCTTTGCTGACAGCCATCGGGATTGAGGCCTGCCTGCGCTGGTTGCGACGCTGGACGATCAGTATCTGGCCGGCGATGGTTGTTTTTGCCGTTTTAGCAGGCGGCAATGTTTACATGCTCGGCGACGCCCTGGTCAACGGGCCGACCTGGTTCACCGATTACGGCCTGACCGGGATGCAGTATGGCGCCAACCAGATTTTTCCTGCCATCGCCGAATATCACCAGGCGCACCCCGGCACGCGCATCATCCTTTCGCCTTCCTGGACGAACGGCACGAATGTGGTGGCGCGCTTTTTCCTGGGTGATGATTCTAACCTTGAAATGGGTAGTATCGATGGTTTCATCTCTGAGTATCGCCTGATCGGCGACGATACTTTGTTTATCATGCTGCCGGAAGAATACGTCAAAGTCCCCGACAATCCTAAATTTACCGATGTGCGCCTGGAGCAGACCCTGCCCTATCCCGACGGACGGCCCGGGTTCTATTTCGTCCGGCTGCGATACGTGGATAACATCGAGCAGATTCTGGCCGAAGAACATATGGCCGCCCGCCAGCCACAATATGCGGCCGTACAGGTCGGCAATGAGACCCTGGAGGTGCGGTATTCCCCCCTGGATATGGGGGCGATTGAGTCGCTGTTCGATGGCGACATTGACACGGTTACGCGCACATTGGAGGCCAATCCGTACACCATTGAATTGGCCTTCCCACAGGCGCACGCGCTGAGCGGAGTGGTGCTGCGTATTGGCGGCACGGCAACCGAGGCCACCATTAAGGTGTACGTGGCCGGTCGCAGCGAGCCGTTTATCTATCAGAAAAGCCTGGAGGCTGTACCCGACCCGCGCGATATGGTCATTGATTTCGATCAGCGCCTGGAGGCAGACAGGCTGGTCGTAGAGGTGCTTAGCAGCGACGATGGCCCTATCGCACACGTGCACCTGTGGGAAATTACCTTTAAGGAATAGACCTTGAACGCGTTGGATACTTTGAGCGTTCCCGACCCGAGCCGCTGGCGGGTGCGCATTTTGATGGCTGGTTTTGTGTTGTGCTCGCTGGCAGGTTGGCTGCGTTTCCAACAGGCCATTCAAGGGTGGACCTGGCTGCGCCAGTGGTTGACCGCAGTCGATCCGTTGTACTTGCTGCTTGGCGGCGCGGTCTGGGGGATAGCTGCCCTGGTGGCAGTGGTGGGGTTATTACAGCGCAGCGCCTGGGGGGCGCCGGTCAGCCGCCTGGCGGCGGTGGGGATGGCGGTCAGTTATTGGCTCGACCGGTTGGTGTTGGAGCAGGCGGCGGACACTCAGGTCAACCGACCGTTTGCCCTGGGGCTGACGTTGTTTTGCCTGGGATATTGTTTTTGGGTTACCGCTCACCCTCGCCGGCCGGCGCGGGAGTAGCGCCATGTCCGCCGCCGCTGCGCCGCCTTCGCCGGGTTCCGCTACGTTTACTGGCGGTGTCTTCTGGTTGGCGGGCGGCAGCACGCTGGTGCTGCTCAATTTATGGCTGCAATCTACCGCCAGCGGTGTGTCGCGTCTGTATGGCTGGATCGGTTGCGCCGCTGCGCTGGCGGCGGCGGTGGGGTTGCAAACTGCTCGCAGCAGGGCGTGGCCGGCGGTTCTGCGAACTCGCCTCATGCGCTGGTTGGCCTGGGGGGCGCTGGGGTTGGTGCAGGTCTACGCGCTGCGAGATGATACCCAGGGGCGCACGCAAACGCTGCTGGTGCTCCTGGTATTTTGCGCCCTGGCGGTGATCGTCTGGTTGATCCGTGTGATCACCCTTCGCCTCCGGACGCCTGCATCGTATCCACGCGCCTATGTGTTGGGTCGGTATTCTCCTATCCTGAGCCTGGCGCGGCGTGTCTGGCGGCGGGGTATAGAGATACCGGCGAAAAGTAAGGAGCGGCTTCCTTTCAGTACCGAAACGGCCGCCAGCCCGTTGGCAATATCGCCATCAGGGGCGTTGGGGGTGGGGGGGGCGGCGCTGCTTGGCCTGGCGCTGACCTTTTCCCTGACCGTCTCAATGACTAAGGCGCCGGTGACAGCGGTGTTGGTCCTGGGCGTGGTTGGGGTGGCATTGGGGGGCCTGCCGGCGAGCGGACGTTTACAGGCGCTGCAAGGCTGGCTAAGGGTGTCGCCCGGTCAGTTGGTCTGCCTGTGGTTGGGAATGTGCAGCGCGGTGATGGCGGCGCTGGCGGCCGGCCCGGGGGCGTTTATGTATCATCGCCCGGTGGCGGTGATAGCCTGGGGGCTGGGGATTGTGCTCATTGCGGTCGGCGCCTGGCGTACACCGCAGCGTCCGGCACGCGGCCGGGCGCTCATCTGGGCGCTGGCGCTGGCGCTGTTGGCCCTGCCGCTGCGCGCTGTGGCAACGCAGGCGGTGCCTACCCTGCTGACCGGTGATGAGGCATCCATTGGGTTGAGCGCCATCCGTTTTTTGTCCGGGAAATGCGACAACCTGTTTACCATTGGCTGGTTCTCCTTTCCGGCCCTGTTTTACTTTCTGGAGTCCTGGTCGATCCTGGCGCTCGGGCAAACTGTGCCAGCGCTGCGTGTTCCGGCCGCGCTGGCGGGAGCGGCCACGGTGGCGGCCACGTATCTCCTGGGGCGGGCGTTGTTCGGCCAGCGCGCCGGGCTGCTGGCCGGCCTATTTTTGCTGGGCGCTCACCTTCATTTACATTTCAGTCGTTTGGGGTTGAATAATATCTGGGATGGCCTGTTTTTCCCGTGTGTGTTGCTGGCGCTGTGGTTAGGCTGGCGGCGCCAGCAGCGCTGTGCTTATTTGCTGGCGGGGCTGGGGTTGGGGCTGGCGCAATATTTTTATACCAGCGCTCACCAATTGCTGATGCTTGTGCCCGCCTGGTTGGTGTGGGAGGGATGTAAAGACCTGCCCCGTTTGCGGCGCGCCCTGCCGGAAATTGCCCTGCTGACCCTGATGGCAGGGGCGGTGGTTTTGCCGTTGGCATCGTTTTATGTCGCTTTTCCCAATGAGTTCCTGGCGCCGATGGATCGGGTGCGTATTTCCAAAAAATGGCTGGATACCACCTCGTTGAATACCTTTGAGCCGCCCGCTCGCGTACTGCTGCGCCAGGCCGAAAGCGCTGTGTTGGGGTATGCATTTGTTCCAACGCGTGTCTGGTATGTGTCCGGGGTGCCGGTTCTGCGCCTGCCCTCGGCGTTGTTGGCGCTGTTGGCCGGCGCCTGGCTGGCATTACGCTGGCGCGATGGACGCTCGGTGCTGTTGGGGTTGTGGCTGGGCGTTTTTGCGTTGTCGGGGGCGCTCAGCGTCGATACTCCCGCCGCTCAGCGTTACGTGGCCGCCGTGCCGGCCTGTGCGCTGCTGGTGGGTCTGGCGCTCGACCAGCTGGCCGGCCTTGTGGCCGAACGCTGGCCGGCCTGGGGACGGCGGGCGACGCTGGCGGTGATCTTACTGGCGTTGGCCCTGGCGGCCGACGACGCCCGTTTTTATTTTTTGGACTTTACCCCCAGTGGGCGTTTTGGCGATTCACACGGAAGAGTTGCCCAACAACTGGTAAATCAGTTAAAATACTACTCGTCTGACTGGCAGGTCGTTTTTATGGGCTGGCCGAGAATGCAATACGATTCAATTAACAGCCTGCCCTACCTGGCGCCGCATATTCGCGGCAGCGATGTGCATGGCACCTGGCAGGATGTGCATTCACGGTTCATCGCCCCGCACATCTTGTTTGTGGCCCTGCCATATAACAAACAAGACCTGGAAGCCGCCCACCGCGAGTATCCCGGTGGGGATTTGCGGCGCGTGGAGGATACCAACGGCGAGCCGCTCTACTGGTACTATGAATATCACGCCGAGAATGCGCCTGCACCCCGGTGAAAAAGAAAGGGAAACATGACCGAACAAGAGATTGAAGCCAAATTTTATCTGTGCAACCTGGGGGCCCTGGAGAAACGTCTGCGCGCTCAGGGCGCCGAATTGCACCAACCGCGCGTCCATGAGATCAACCTGCGTTACGATACCCCCGACCGCGCCCTCAGCCAGCAGCGCCGCGTCCTGCGTCTACGCCAGGATAGCGGTGCGGTGTTGACGTATAAGGGTCCCTCGGATCCCAGCCAGGCCGTCAGTGTGCGCCAGGAGATCGAAGTGAATGTGAGCAGTTTTGAGGGCGCCGGCCGGCTGCTCGAGGCGCTGGGCTATCAGGTCAGCGTCATGTACGAGAAGGAGCGCACCACCTACGGGTACCGCGGCACAAAGGTGACCCTCGACGAACTACCTTACGGCAATTTTGTCGAGATCGAGGGACCGGACGTGGACAGCATTCAGGCCGCAGCCCATCAGCTCGGTCTGGATTGGTCGGCGCGTTGCAGCGCCAGCTACCTGGCGTTGTTTGAGGAATTGCGCCAGCGGCGCGGCCTGCAGGCCCGCAACCTGAGCTTTGCCGAATTCGAGGGCGTGACGGTGACAGCCGCCGACCTGGGGCTGCACCCGGCAGATGCGTAGTGGGCCGCAGCGAGGTCTTTTCTCCTGCCGGGCAAAGGGCTTAACGCAAAGGCGCCAAGCCGCAAAGGAAGCTTTTTAATCCTGTGCATCCTGCTTATCCTGTTTAAGCAAACTACCGGAGCAGAACGCAACAAGAACCACGCACTGGTTTTGCGTTAAAGCCTTTTCCTCACCGACCCGCCTGGACGACGCCTGCCTATCACAGGGCATACAGCCGCGAGTCGCGCGTTGCCGGCGAGTGGGCCGGCGGTCATGAAGGGGCAAGCCCCGCCCGTACAGGCAGAGGGGGCAGAGGCTTTTCTTCAGTCGGACAAAGGGCTTAACGCCAAGGAGCAGAGGCGCAAAGGAAGCTTTTTAATCCTGTGCATCCTGCCTATCCTGTTTAAGCAATCAGCCAGGACATGTCAGGCGATGTGTTTGCCCAGCGAGGCCAGGTAGATGACAAATTGCTCGTCGCCATCCAGGCCGAGCAGGGCGTTGACGGCATCGTCGTTGTAAGCAGCAATGGCGCACGTCCCGCAGCCCAACGCTTCACCGGCCAGGTACAGATTCTGGCAGACGTGCCCGGCGTCCAGATGCAGGTAGCGATAACCCCGTTCGCCATAACGCCAGGCCATGCGCTCGACGACCGCTGTCCAGATGAAGGTCACTGCGCTTTCGGCAATCTTGCGCTGCTCCATGCAGGCCTTGCTTAGATCGGCGGCAATCGTGCCCTCCAGGTTGTACTCGACCAGGGCGTGTTTCAACGCGCTGTAGTGGTATAACCCGGTTTGCAGCCCGTCAACGCGGTTGGCAAGCAGGTAGGTTTCAAAGGCGTGGCGCGCCCCGGCCGAAGGCACGGTGCGCAAGGTGGCCGGGCTGTCCAGCAGCGATTTGACGCCCTGGGTGCACCACAGCAGATAGGAGAGTTCGGTGAGGCTCAGCGCCTGCGTACTGTAACGGCGTGTGGAGCGCCGTTTCTCGATCAGGGCGCGCAGATCGACGCTTTCTACCGCCAGCGTCTTGGGATCGGGCAGTGCGATGAAAGCCGTCTCGGGCGGATAGCCCTGTTCCAGCGGCGGCTGCGGTACGCCCTGGCTTTGGGCCGAAGGCCCAAGAAACTGCGGGCGCGTCTTGCGCATGAAATCACGACCAATGCTTTCGTTCATCTGGATTCCTCCCAAACAATCTACAGGTTTTTGACCATGCGGTCGTATCCGTCCGTCTTGAGATAACGCTTCAACCAGGCCGAACGTACCGTAGAAACCACCTGATAACCGCAACTCAGGTAGAGGGTACGGGCCGGCTCGTTGTCGAGGTCGACCTCGAGGGCGCACTTCTTTAGCTTGAGCCCCAGGGCGCGCTGCTCGGCGCGTTCTAACAACTGCCGCCCCAGGCCGCGCCGCCGGAAAGCGCCGGCAACCGCCAGATGGCTGATCAGGTATTCGTCAGCTTTGGCTTCTACGCTAAATAACATCGGCAATGCATACCAGGCCGAGCGAAACACACCGCCCAGGCCGTACGATCGGCCGATCATCGCCCCCATCGGCGACGATAGCACGCTGAGGTAACGGCCGGGAAAGGAGAGCAGCAGGCCGGCGATCTTGTTCTGGATGACGGCCACCTCGGCCAGGCGATAGCTGAAGCGGTTGTCCTCGCGCCGGTAGCAACCGGCCAGGAATTGCTTTGCCCGCCGGACGTCACCCATCCCCAAGAGAGGAGCGGCGATGGGATGCATGGTGGCGTAGATCAATTCAACCGCGGGGCCTTCGTCGCCGATCTCTGCCGGCCGAATTTGAACAGGTACATCCATAGAGACCTCACGAACGGTGCAGGATGCGCCGGCGGAGGGCATCCGCCAGGCGAAAGAATAAACCGATTTCACTGACCCGCTGGATAACCAGCAGCACGCCGTAGACGCCGGCTCCCAACAGCACCCCGCCGCTCACCAGCAGCCAGGCCGGCTGCCCGGGCAGCAGCACCAACCAGCCGGCCAGCGCCAGCGCCATGCCCAGCGTGGCCAGCCCTGCCTGAGCGGCCAGGCGCCAGATGCGTTCACCGTGCAACCCGTCCAGCCGGCGGCGCATCAACATCAACAGCCCGGCCGCTTCGAGGGCGGTCGCCAGCGAATTGGCCAGCGCCAGACCGCCGTGCGGCGCCCAACCCAGGCGGGCGAACAGCGCCGAGAAGATCAGGCTGAAGAGCAGATTGAGGCTCATGGCGCCCACCCCGATCAATACCGGGGTGCGGGTGTCGTGCAGGGCGTAAAAGGCGCGCACGACAATCTCCACCAGCGAATGGCCCACCAGCCCCAGGGCGTACCACAGCAGCGCCCAGGCGACCAGATCGGTAGATCCGGCGGTGAACTTGCCGCGCTGATAGAGCAGTGTGACCAGCGGGTAGCGTAACAAAACCAGCCCGAGTGTGGCGGGGATGGACAGCAGCAATACGCCGCGCAGCGTGGCGGCCAGCGAAGAACGCATTTCGTCCAGCCGGTTGCGGGCCACCTGCGCCGAAAAGGTCGGCAGGGCAGCGATGGCAATGGCCTGGGCGATGGCCGCCTGGGGCATAATCATCAACGGGAAGGCCAGACTGATACCCGTCAGGCTGCCCGGCGGCTGGCTGGAAGCCAGGTAGGTGTTGAGCAGGAAATTCAACTGCACCACGGCCACGCCCAGCAGGCGCGGGCCCATCAGACGCGCCACCTCGCGTACCGGGGCGAATTCCAGCCCCAGCGAGGGGATATACTGGCGCTGCGGCAGGCGTAACAGCGCAGGAATCTGCACCAGCAGATGCAGGCTGGCGCCCAATACCACGCCCCACGCCAGACCATAGATGCCCAGGCGCGGGGCCAGCAGGTAGGCGCCCAGAATCCAGCCGGACGAATACAACGCCGGCGCCAGGGCGGGGAAGAGGAAAATCTGGTGAGCGTTGAGCACGCCCATTGCCAGCCCGCTCAGACCGAAAACGATCGAGGAAAGCAGCTGGATGCGCAGCAGGTTGGCGGTCAGGGCCTGCTGGGCGGGATCGCTGAAGCCCGGGGCGAGGACGTATTGCACGACCTGCGGGGCGAAGATGGCGGACAGGGCGCAGATGGCGGTGAGCAGCAGGCTCACCAGGTTGGCGATGGCTGAAGCCAGCTTCCAGGCCGAACGCCGGTCATCCAGCGCCAGGAAACCGGTAAAAACCGGGATAAAGGCAGAGCCCAGCGCTCCGCCTGCCACCAGGTTGAACAACACCTCGGCAAAACGGTTGGCGGCGAAGAAAGCCTCGCTTTCGGGGCCGGTGCCGAAGGTCTCTGCGGTGATCACTTTAGCCAGCAGTCCAACCAGCTGGCTGACGATCATGGCAGCCATCACCGTCCCGGCGGCGCGGGCGATCTGGCGGTTAGCATTGGTAGGGGATGTCATGGCCTTGATTGTACCCGATTCGCCCTGCTTACCCCGTCACTTTTTCGATGGATTTTGCCTCAGGTGCGCAGGCCGGCCAACAGATGCGCAGCGGCATTGGCGAGCATCAGCGTGTCCACGCCCACGGCGACCAGCGTGTAGCCCTGTTGCAGGCAGGCGCGCCCGGTCTCAACCGTGGCAGCAAAGATACCCACCGGCATACCGTGCGTCTGGCATACCTGGCGTACATGTTGTACGGCGGCCTGCACTTCGGGATCGGCCACCTGCCCGATCTTGCCCATGCTGGCGGAGAGATCGTAAGGCCCGACCAGCACGGCGTCCACCCCATCTACGGCGACGATTTCTTCGATCTGCTGCACGGCCTGGATGTGTTCGGCCTGGACGATCACCAGCGTTTCCCTGTTGGCGCGTTCGATATACGCTTGCAAATGTGTCCCGTACCCATGCGCCCGGGCCAGCCCAACGCTGCGCGTCCCAACCGGCGGATATTTGCTCAGCCGTACGGCGCGACGCGCTTCTTCGGCCGAATTGACCTGCGGCACCAGGATGCCGGCTGCGCCGGTATCCAATGCCTTCTTGATCCAGATTTCATCGTTGAGCGGCAGGCGCAGCAGCCCGGTGCAGCGCTCACCGCTGACCTGCAAGAGCGCCTGGGCGGCGCGTGCATCCAGCGGGGCGTGTTCCAGGTCGATGAATAACCAGTCAAAGCCGGCGTTAACCAGAATCTCGACCGTTTCCAGCGAATTCAGGGTCACCACGGTACCGATTAAAGCGTCGCCACGCCGCAGCCGGACGGGAAAGGGATCGTTCATGAGGGCTCCTTGTCTTCTGGTTTAGATTCGCACACGCGGTTGCGTCCGGCCTGTTTGGCGCGATAGAGCGCCTGGTCGGCGCTGTTGAGCAGCGTTTCCAGCGAGTTCGGGTTGTCGTTGTCCAGCGCGGCGACGCCGAAGCTGGCGGTAACGCGGATGACGCCGAGCGGGCCAGGAACTTCCAGCACTGCGATTTGTTGGCGCAGGCGTTCGGCCACGGCTGTCGCGCGTTCCAGAGGGGTGGCTGGCAAGAGGATGACGAACTCCTCACCGCCATAACGCCCGACCATATCGACCTTGCGTAATGTTTCACGGCAGATCAACGCTACCGAACGCAATACCTGGTCGCCGAGCAGGTGCCCGTAACGGTCGTTGATCTTTTTGAAATGATCCAGGTCGATCATCAACACCGATAACGGTTCCTTGCTGTTGGCGGCGCGTTCAACTGCCGCCGAGGCCAGCTTGTAAAAATGACCGCGGCTGTACAGCCCGGTTAACTGATCGGTGATGGCCATTTCGCGCACCTGTTCGTACATGCGCGAATTTTCGAGGGCAATGGCCACCTGGTTGGCAAAGCTGGCGGCCACGCGTTCGTCTTCGGAAGTGTAAGCAGTCTCTTTGCGGCTGTACAGTGAAAAGATGCCGATGACCTGCTGGTGAAAGATGACCGGCACCGCCAGATACGAACGGATGTCCGGCGCCACCTGGCCGAAGAACGACGGAGACTGTTCCACCCGCACCGGGCGGCGTTGCAGCATGGCCTGGCGCAGCGGGTCGCCTTCGGGTACGAAGAAGCGTGCCCCGGTCATTTCGGCGGCCTGGGCAAAACCGTGGACGCCGGTGACTGCCAGATAGTCGCCTTCGATCATCTCGAAACTGCCGTAATCGAAGGAGAGCACCCGCCCAACCTGATCTAACACCAGGTTAAGCACCTGGGTGAAATCCAGGGTGGCGCTCAACGCCATACCGGTCACCTGTAACGCCTCGGCGATGCGAGTGGCGCGAATGGCTTCTTCCTGAGCCTGGATCAGGCGGGTGATATCGTGCAGGACGGCCATCTTGCCGCCCATTTGTTGGCTGGTATTGAGCGGGGAGATGCGCAGATCGAACACCCGCCGGCGTTCTCCCAGGCCGACGCTGATCTCCACCTGGCCTTCGTTTCGCTGTGAGATTTGCCGTTCCAATTCCGGCCAGCCGCGCAGCAGCTCGCCGAGTGGGGCGCCGATGTAGGCCGAGAGAGTGTTGTGGCGTTGCGTTTCCTGCACCTGCTCCAGCAGGATGCGCGCCGAAGGGTTCAGATCCACCACCCGGCCGTAATTATCCAGGACGATCAGGGCGTCGTTCATCCACTCGATCACCCGTTCGCGCGCTACCGGCATCAGATTGAGCAGATGCAGACGATAAATCGTCCAGGTGAGGAACAGGCCGGAGATGGCAAACCCAACGGGCGTCAGATCCTGGCCTGGAAAAGGGCCCCACTGGAACACATAGGCAATGTTGCCCAGCCAGGGGAAAGGTGCCGCCAATAACAGGGCAATTGCCTGGCGGCGATAGACGTGATGGAAGCGCAAGACCGAGCGCAGCAGCAACAACGTGGCGCTGGCCAGCACCAGGTATACGTAGCCGACGAATATCCAGAACCACAGGCCATGACCGTATACGATAACGTTGCGTTCGGTGTCCAGCGTAAAACGGGTCCAGATCAGGTTGTGCCACTCGTTGGTCAGGACCAATAGCAGGGTGATGAGCGGAATGCTCCACAGCCGTACCAGGTTTTCACGCCGTAACCAGCGCTCCTGGCGGGCGAATTCCAGCGCAAACAACAGCAAGAACATGGGGGTTGAAACGATGCCCAGATAGCCGAGTTTGCTCCAGATCAGTTTGGCCTGGATGCCGATTGCGGCGGCCTCCAGGCTGGCTGCGACCGACCAGACGGTCGCTCCCAACAAAAATAATGCCAGGGGCAGGCCGCCTGGCGCGGATCGCCGTTGCCAGGCGAGTAGAAAAACCAGCAACGAAATGAGTGCCGAAACCAGCAATGTGATCGCGTAAGAAGTTAACTGCCAGGCCATAACCGCTACCCTCTACTGGCGAGATAGAATCGGATCATTTTTCATTATAGCATGTCCATTCGAAAAGCAAGTCCACAGCGAACGTTTGAGGCGTGGACTTGACGGCAATGGTGTACTTGTGTTACTGTAACGCGCAGAGATGGCGTTGCAACCGTTGTTGGTAACGAAATTGCACATTCCGGGCGGGCGCCCTGAACTGATTGAGCGCCGGCAGTTGTTGGCGCGCCTGGATCATGGCTTGACCGGCCGGCTCTCGCTGGTGTGCGCCCCGGCCGGCTTTGGCAAGACCACTTTGGCGGCTGCCTGGGTAAATAGCCTGGATCGTCCGGCGGCCTGGCTGATGCTGGATGAGGGCGACAATGACCCGCTCTTGTTTCTGCGGTATCTGGTGGCTGCGGTACAAAGCGCCTGCCCCGGGGTGGGGCAGGCCACACAACGCATGCTGCAAAATCCGCCCAACCCGGCAGCCGGGCAGGAATTGCTGACCGTATGGCTTAACGAACTGGCCGTCGCCCCGCCGCTGGTGCTCGTCCTGGATGATTATCACGTCATTCACAATCTGGAGGTGCATCGCGCCCTGGGCTTTTTATGTGCGCATCTGCCGCAAAGCATGCATTTGGTTTTGATCTCGCGCACCGATCCGCCCCTACCGCTCACCCGCCTGCGCGCCCGCGGCCAGTTGACCGAACTGCGCGCCGCCGACCTGCGTTTCAGCGAGGAAGAAGCCGGGCAATTCCTGACGCACGCCTTTCATCTGGCGTTGGATGCCCGGCAAATCGCCGGTCTGACCGGGCGCACCGAGGGTTGGGTGGCCGGGCTGCAACTGGCGGCCCTGGCGCTGCGCGACCGGCCGGATGCAACCCCGTTTATCGAGGCGCTGGCGCACGGCGATCAATATATCCTCGATTATCTCTTTGACGAAATTTTCAGCCAGCAGCCTCCGGCGGTGCAGCGTTTCTTGCTGGCGACGGCCGTTGTGGAGCGGATGTGCGGCCCGTTGTGTGACGCCCTGTCTGGCGAGGATGGCGGGCAGGCGCAGCTTGAGGCCCTGCACCGTGCGAACCTGTTCATCCTGCCGCTCGATAGCCAGCGTTCCTGGTACCGTTATCATCGCCTGTTTGGGGATCTGTTATTGCACCGTCTTCGCCGTACGGATCCCGATTGGCCGCCGGTGCTGCATCGCCGGGCGGCCGCCTGGTTTGAGGCGCAGGGCGATTGCGATCGCGCCATCCACCATCTGCTTTCCGGCGGCGACTTTGCCGCCGCCGCCGATCTCATCCAGGCGCAGGCCCTTGACCGCCTGGAAAACGGCCAGATACGCCTGTTGTTAGATTGGGCGGCGCGTCTGCCGGCGGAATTGCTGGCCGGCAGGCCATTGCTGCGATTGAACCTGGCCTGGGCGCTGCTGTTCAGCGGGCAGACTGCCCAATTGACGAACATTCTGGCGGGGGTCGAAGCTCAGACCGGCGATGCGGCTTTGTTGGGGCAGTGCGACGCCATCCGTTCCTATCTGGCGTTGATCGATGCCCGGGTGGAAGACGCCCGCTATCTCAGCGGGCGGGCGCTGGAGCGCCTGCCGGCCGGGGCGCTCTCGCTGCGCAGCATCGTGGCGTTTACCCAGGGTGGGGCCGCCATCCTCGGCGACCGGGTCGAGGAGAGCGCCCGGGCCATGCAGCAGGCCGCCGCCTGGGGACAGGCGGCCGGCAACCTGCATCTGGCGGTTTCTGCGCTGCGGGCGTTCGGACAGTTGCGCGCCGCTCAAGGTCATCTGGGTGAGGCGCAGCGTGTCTATCAGTCGGCCATCCAGCTTGCTTCGCCCGACGGGCAGCCTTTGCCGTTCGTCGCCGGGGTGTACGCCGGGCTGGCGCGCCTGTACTATGAATGGAACCGCCTGGCAGAGTGCGCCGACTGTGTGCAAAAGGGACTGACATTGGGGCATCTATGGGGTAACCCCGATAGCCTGGTGAGCGTTTTACTGGCTCAGGTCAGCCTGTGTTGGGCGCAAGGGGATGCGCCCGGCGCCGAGCGGGCGCTGGCAGAGGCGGCCGGGATCGTCCGGCAGCAGACGTTGACGCCAGGCAGCGATAACCACCTGGCGGCGCTGCAACTGACCGTTTCCATCACTGCCGGCGATCTGCCCGCCGCGCACAGGATACTTCGAGCGCGTTCCTTGCCGGCTCATACGCCCCCCGGTCTGTTGAATGAAAGCGAACTGGCCGCCCGGGCGCGTTATCTCACCGCCTGCGGCGATCTGCCGGCGGCCATTCAGGAATTGGAGCGTTTGTATCAGGCCGCCGGCCAGCAGGGGCGGGCCGGCAATCAGGTGGCGCTGGCCGCACAACTGGCGGTAGTGTTGGCGCGTGATCGCCAGACCGCGCGTGCATTGGATCTGCTCGAAACTACGCTGGCGCAGGCCAGGATAGAAAATTATGTCCGCTCTTTTCTGGATGAGGGCGAGGGTCTGTACGCTCTGTTGGCGAGTGTGCGTCCCGCTCACCTGCACACCTATGCCAACACCCTGTTGGCCGCTGCCGGGCGCCCCGCTCCATCCCCGGTCGTTCCACTCACCGGACGCGAACTGGAATTATTGCAACTGATCGCCGATGGGCTTTCCAATGCGGAGATCGCCCGGCGGCTGGTCATTTCGACCGGTACGGTCAAGGCGCATACTGCCAGTATCTATCGCAAACTGGACGCCAGTAACCGGGCCCAGGCGGTGTTACTCGCCGCCCAATATGGGCTGATCCGGCGCGGCTAAACCATCCTGGAATAAACCCAACAATAAACTTTTGCCCGATGCGCTCGCCACTGTGGCGGGCTATACTGCGTTCATCAAAACCAATCGATCAGGAGTAAAGAAATGTGGTTTAACCCGATGATGATTGCCCTGCTGCGCTCGCCGCTGCACGGCCTGTTGAGCCAGGAGACGTTGCTTATCACCTATACCGGGCGTAAAAGCGGGCGGCAGCACACCGTGCCGGTTAACTATCTGGTCGATGGTCAGGAACTCATCACCATCAGCCAGCGCCAACGTACCTGGTGGCGCAGTCTGCAACATGGCGCTCAGGTGCTGGTCTTGTTTCGCGGGCAGAACCTGCCCGCCTATGCCGAGGCGTTCACCGACCTGCCCACCGTCAGCGCCGCACTGGATGCCTGCTGTCGCCAAAACCGGCGCTACGCCGGTTTTCTGGGTGTTCGGCTGGATGCCGGTGGGCAGCCCGAGCCGGACAGCCTGCAAGGCGCCGCCGCCGGGCGCGTGGTCATCCGCACCCGCCTGACCGGCGCCAAAGCGGGGTAAGGTGCAGCGTGGGTTTTGACCTGGGCGGGGCTGAACGACCGCACTCGCACCTTCTGGCGCCGGGCCGGCAGCCATGAACGTTTATTATCAGATCCGCATCCAGGGCCGGCTGGCGGCGCACCGGGCCGCCTGGTTTGACGACATGCGCCTTACCCCGTGCGAAAATGGCGACACGCTGCTGTCAGGTCCCGTTCGCGACCAGGCGGCCCTGCATAGTCTGCTGGAACGCGTGCGCGATCTCAATCTGGTGCTCGTCTCGGTCGTACGCCTGCCGGCTCCTCTGCCGGATTGAGCCTATTTCGGCATTTTTCCGATCAACTTCCATACCCAACGGTGCACCTTGTGAAACGAGCCCACCGGCTCGGCGAACATCAGCACACACTCATTGGCGATCACTTCGATGCCGTTTTCCTGACAGTAACGCAGGGCGGCGTCGGAGACCGAGCCCTGTTGCAGCCAGACGCGCCGGATGCCGGCTACCGCCGCATCCCGCACCACGCTTTCGCTCTGGGCGGCCGGAGTCATCACGATCACCCCCCCTGCTTTTTCGGGCAACTGGCGCAGATTCGGGTAGCAGGGTTCGCCGTCGATCTGCTGCGCCTGTGGGTTTACCGCCAGCAGATGATAGCCTTTGCTTTTAAGCTCGCGATAGACCTGATAGCCAAACTTTTTGGTATCACGCGAAACGCCCACCATTGCCAGCGTCTTTTGTTGGAAGAATTCATCCACGGATTTTTTGCTGTTCATTTTTTCCTCCGGCCACACGAATCAACATTGGGTTGGCACGCTTTACAAGCGCTCCCAATGGTTAAACTATACAGCATCCCTCCTCGCGGGTCAATCGCCTCTAAAGCATGCAGTCTATACTGTGTTCTGACAGAGAGGTGTAGAAGGTTTATTTAGAGGAAGCGCTATCGCTTTTCACTCAGACTATTGTACAATGATAACAACGCCCTGTGATCGCCGGTTGTAGCTTTGCCATTTAGAGAGGGATGGGGGAGGTGTTAGTGGAATTTTTGTTTGGTTATTCGCCCAACAGGGATGGGATGCCGGAGTTGCGATGACTGACCAGCACAACAACCAACCCGCTCGTACAATCATCTGGAACGTGAGCGCCCCGGTGTTGGTCAGCGCGGCCTTTATCATTGTGGCCATCTTTTTTTTGGTGCGCCTGTGGACCGGGCAGTACTATGAAAAAACGATCACACAGCGGCGCATCGCGCTGATTTCGAATGTTTCGATGGCGCGTAACGCCATCACCCCGATCATTCAATCGGTACACAGCGGGCGAATCACAGTGGAAGAGGGGCGCAAGCAGGCTCAGGCGTTACTGACCAACATGACCTACAGCGACGAAGCCGGGGATAACTACATTTTCTTCGGCACCTATACCGGCCTGCTGCTGGTGCAGCCGTTTCAACCGGAACTGGTCAACACCGGGCAGTGGGATTTGCAGGATGTCAACGGCAAATACATTGTGCGTGAGATCGTCCAGGCCGCCCGCAATCACCCAACGGGGTCGTACGTAACCTACGTTTACCCCAAACCGGTTTCGGGCCTGCCCGAGGAAAAGTTATCTTACATCGTCGGGGTTCCAGAGCTCGATTGTTTTCTGGGAGCCGGCATCTACCTGCAATCGGTGCGGCAGGATCAAAATACTTTGTTCAACCAGGCGATGTGGGCTTCGTTGGCGTTGGTGATGTTGCTGCTCGTCCCGGTGCTGGTGTCTTTATACCAGTTGAGCACCAATTACCGTCTCCTGGAAGAAGAGATGGCCGAACGCAAACGCACCGAACAGGAACTGCGTACCAGCGAGGAACGCTGGCAGTTTGCCCTGGAGGGTAGCGGCGACGGGGTCTGGGATTGGGATATTGCCAATCACCGTGTGCATTATTCGGAGCATTATCGGGCCATGTTAGGGTTTAGTGAAGCGGAACTCCCGGACGACGAACAATCCTGGATTTCCAATATTCACCTCGAAGATGTGGATGCATTGATGGCGGCCCGCACCAGGCATATGCAGCACGAGACTCCTGCGTTCGTGGCGGAGTACCGCATGCGCTGCAAAAACGGTGGCTATAAATGGGTGCTGGGGCGCGGGCGGGTGATGGAATGGGATGCGGACGGAAACCCCTTGCGTATGGTGGGCACCCACACCGATATCACCGAACGCCGCCGCACCGAGGCTGAAATCCGCACCAGCCGGATGCGTCTGACGGCGTTGTTTAATACGGTCGGCGCCGGGCTGGTGGTGGTGGATCGTTATAGTCGGTTCATCGAGGTCAACGCCCGCTGGTGCGAGATGACCGGCTATACTGCCGACGAACTGGTGGGCAAATCGTTGATGGATATCACTCACCCGGAAGACCTCGACGCCAGCCGCCAGGCCCTGCTGATGTTACTGGATGGCAGCGTCCGGCATGCCCAGGTGCAGAAGCGCTATCTGCGTAAAAACGGCGACCTGTTCTGGGGTGCGGTTTCGGTTACCCCAATGTACGGGCCGGAGCAGCGCATCGAGGCGCTGGTAGGTTTGATCATCGATATTACCGAACGGTATCAGGCTGAAGAAGCGTTGCGCGACAGCGAGGTGCGCTTCCGCCTGTTGGCCGAGAATTCCACCGATTTGATCTCACGGCATACCCTGGAGGGTGCATTCTTATATGCCTCGCCTGCCTGTAAGGCCATCATGGGATACGAACCGGAAGAATTACTGGGCCGTTCTGCTTACGAATTTATCCACCCCGAAGACCAGCCACTGGTGGCTTATGCACTCAGCACTATTCTGAAACAGAACGTCACCTATTTAATCAGTTATCGCTCCCGGCGCAAAGAAGGCCGGTACGTCTGGCTCGAAACCAGCAGCCGGGCGGTTCGCGATGCCAACGGGCAGGTGCTCGAAATCCACGCCGCCACGCGCGACATCAGCGAGCGGCGGCAGGCCGAAGAGGCGCTGTATGTTTCAGAACAGCGTTTCCGCAGCATCGTTGAAGCTTCGCCGTTGGGCATGCACATGTACCGGTTGGAAGCGGATGGCCGGCTGATCTTCACCGGCGCCAACCCGGCAGCCGAAACCATTCTTGGCTTCAACCATCAATTGGTTGTTGGTCAGCCGATCGAGCTGGCCTTCCCGGCGCTGGTCAACACCGAGGTGCCGGACCAATACCGGCGCATTGCCCGCGAGGGCGGGGTATGGGAACTGGAACAGATCGACTATCAGGATCAACGCGTCAGCGGAGCCTTTGAAGTGCACGCCTTCCAGACCACGCCCGGCAATATGGTGGCCATGTTTTACGATATTACCCGGCGCAAACAGGCCGAGCATGCGCTGGTGGTCAGCGAGGCGCGTTCCCGCGCCATTTTGAATGCCATACCGGATATGATGTTTCGCTTCAACCGTTCCGGCGATATTCTGGAGTATTTCACCAGCCAGATTGAACAGCTGGCCCTTCCCCCGGCGCAATTTCTGGGAAAGAATATCCGCGAACTGTTGCCGCAACTGACGGAGATTACCCTCGCCAGTATCCAGGCTGCCCTGGAAACCGGACAGGTGCAGGTGTACGAATATGACCTGTATCATCAGGATGCCTTGCACAGTTACGAGGCGCGTATGGTTGCCTGTAGCGCCGACGAAGTTATTTCGATTGTGCGCGATATCACCCTGCGTAAGCTGTCCGAACAGGCCCTGCAGCAGCGCATCCTGGCGCTGACCCAACCGGCCGGCGATCTTTCGCAGGTGCGCTTTGAAGACCTGTTCAACCTGGATGAGATTCAGGTTATTCAGGACACTTTTGCGAACGCCACCGGCGTGGCCTCAATTATCACCGATCCACAGGGGCGGCCCCTCACCCGCCCGAGCAATTTCTGCCGCCTGTGCGCAGAGGTGATCCGTAAGACCGAGGTAGGGTTGGAAAATTGTATGCACTCGGATGCCGAGTTGGGGCGCGCCAGCCCGGATGGGCCGATCCTGCGCCCCTGTCTGAGCAGCGGATTGTGGGATGGCGGCACCGGTATCACCGTCGGCGATCATCACATCGCCAACTGGTTGATCGGCCAGGTGTTGGACGAGCAAGACGAAGAACGGATGCTGGATTACGCCACCCAGGTCGGCGCCGACCCGGCGGTCTATCGCCAGGCGTTGGCTGAGGTCAGGCGCATGCCGCGGGCGCAGTTCGAGAACGTTTGCCAGGCGTTGTATCAAATTGCCCGCCAGCTTTCGCTGCTGGCGTTGCAAAATGTACAACAGGCCCGTTACATCACCGCCCAGCAGCAGGCCGAGGCCGAGATTCGCCGCCTGAACGCCAGCCTGGAACAGCGCGTCCAGGAACGGACGTCCCAGTTGCAACAGGCCAATAAAGAACTGGAAGCCTTCTCCTATTCTGTCTCGCATGACCTGCGCGCCCCGCTGCGCAGTATGGATGGTTTCAGTCACGCCCTGCTGGAAGATTATAGCGATGCTCTGGATGAGCGCGGGCGTGACTACCTGAAGCGCATTCGCACCGCCAGCCAGCGCATGGGACAGTTGATCGACGATTTGCTCAAGCTCTCGCGCGTCAGCCGCGAACAGATGCGTATTGTGCCTGTCGACCTGGCCGAAATTGCCGGCGAAATCCTGGAGGAATTGAAAGAAGCACACCCACAGCGTCACGTGACCCTGCGAATGCCAGAACATCTGCATGTACAGGCAGACGCCAACCTGATGCGGATTCTGTTATCGAATTTGCTGGGCAACGCGTGGAAGTTTACGGCCCACCATCCAACCGCCACCATCGAACTTGGGAAACGGCAGCAGGGCGAGCAGACGGTTTATTACGTGTGCGACGACGGCGCCGGATTTGAGATGGCCTACGTCAATAAATTGTTTGGCGCGTTTCAACGCTTACACACCGAAAACGAGTTTCCCGGTACCGGGATCGGGTTGGCGATCGTACAACGCATCGTTCATCGTCACGGCGGTCAGGTGTGGGCCGAAGGTGCAATCGAGCAGGGCGCCACGTTTTATTTCACTTTACCCACGGAGGAGGTTTCATGAAAGAGGGCGTCATTCTTCTGGTTGAAGATAATCCGGATGATGAAGCGTTGACGCTGCGGGCGTTACGCAAACACAACATTGCCAACCCCATCATTGTGGCGCACGACGGGGTTGAAGCGCTGGATTTTCTGTTCGGCTCAGGCGCGCTGGCCAACCCGGCGTCCGAACAGACGCCAATGCTCATCATGCTCGACATCAAACTGCCACGTGTCGATGGCCTGGAGGTGTTGCGCCGCGTGCGTTCCGACGTGCGTACCCGCACCGTGCCGGTCGTGATCCTGACTTCTTCCAATGAAGATCAGGATATCCTCAAGGGGTATCAGTTGGGCACCAACAGTTATGTGTGTAAACCGGTAACGTTTGAGGATTTTGTCAAAGCCGTGGGGATGTTGGGGGTATACTGGCTGATGGTGAACGAATCGCCGAAATAGGCCGGAGCGTCGTATGTTGCAGTCGTTGCGCGTTCTATTGGTTGAAGACTCCGAGGATGATGCTTTGTTCGTCTTGCACGAGTTGCGGCGCGGGGGGTACCAGTTGGTGCACCACAGGGTGCAGACCCGCCCCAGTATGCTGACCGCGCTTGAGGAGCAGAACTGGGATGTGGTGCTCTCGGACTACGCCCTGCCGCAGTTTAGCGGCCTGGCCGCTCTGCAACTGTACAAGGAAAAGGACCTGGATATTCCTTTCATCGTGATTTCGGGCACTATTGGTGAGGCGACGGCGGTGGAGATGATGAAGGCCGGCGCTCACGATTACCTGATGAAAAACAACCTGGCGCGCCTGGGGGTGGCAGTGGAGCGCGAACTGCGCGAGGCCGAGGAGCGCCGCCAGCGTAAACAGGCGGAGCAACAGGTGCGTTACAACGAGGAGCGTTTTCGCAGCCTGATCCAGAATTCTTCTGATATCATCACCGTTTTGAGCGCTGAGGGGGTGATTCAGTTTATCAGCCCCTCGGTACAGACCATTTTGGGTTATGCCCCGGAACATTATCTCGAACAGAAGGTGTTGGATTTTGTCCATCCTGAGGATGTGGTTGCCCTCCAGCGTAGTTTTGAACAGGTGTTGGCCTGTTCGGATGCGCCGGCAAACGCCGAGTTTCGCATCTGTTCCAGCGCCGGCGAATGGCTGTATCTGGAGACCATCACCGCCAACCTGTTGGACACACCCAGCGTGGCCGGGCTGGTGATCAACGCTCGTGATATTACCGAGCGCAAGCGCGCCGAGGCCGAAATTTTGCAGGCGCACCGCAATCTGGCAAACGCCTACGACGCCACCCTGGAGGGCTGGTCACGTGCCCTGGAATTGCGCGAGCAGGAAACCGCCGGGCACAGCAAGCGCGTGGTGGATTTGACCGAGCAGCTGGCGCGGGTGTTGGGGGTGGATGGCGAGGACCTGACCCACATTCGCCGCGGCGCCTTGCTGCACGATATTGGCAAGATGGGCCTGCCCGATAATATCCTGCTGAAACCCGGCCCACTCAACCCCGAAGAGAAAATGATTATGCGCCAGCATCCCAGCTACGCCTACCGGCTGCTGGCCGGAATTGCCTACCTTAAACCGGCGTTGGACATCCCCTATTATCATCACGAGCGCTGGGACGGCAGCGGCTATCCCAAAGGCTTGTGCGGCGTTGAGATCCCCCTGGCGGCGCGCATTTTTGCAGTGATCGACTGTTGGGACGCGTTGATGCACGACCGCGTCTACCGCCCGGCCTGGCCGGTGGAAGAGGTGGTGTCTTATTTGCGCCAGGAGTCCGGCAAGAGCTTTGATCCCGAAGTGGTAGACGCCTTTTTGCGTATTGTTGCCACGGCGTAACGGCCCAGACCGCGGAGGTTTCATGCTAGAATAAAGCCTGAGGAGCCTCCCATGAGCCGTTACAATCTAAAATCCTTGCAGTTACCCAAACTGACCGGTTTTGGGCTGTCTGCTTTTGCCCAAACGGCCGAGAATCGCGCCGGACGCGCCCTGTTGATTAACAGCCTGCTCGAGAATGGCGGTATCCCGTATTTACGCAGGGTGGTGTTACACGAGACGCCGACCTTTTATCCGCTCAAATCGTCGCCGGCGGCGGGCGCCGCTGCGCCGGTTGAGGCGGTTGAACCGGGCGCTTTGCCGGAGGGCTTTCCCTACGTCACCGTTGGCGCCTACGCCGCCGCTTACCGGCGAGGAGATTGTTCGCCGCTCCAGGTGGCAGAAAAAGTGCTGGCGGCCATCGATGCCAGCGAGCAGGCCGACCCGCCGCTGCGCGCCTTTATCGCCGTCGATCGCCGGGATGTTTTGGCCCAGGCCGAGCGCGCCGAGAAACGGCTGCGCGCCGGGCAGCCGCTCAGTCTGTTGGACGGCGTGCCGGTGGCAATTAAGGATGAGATTGACCAGACGCCCTACCCGACCACGGTCGGCACGCGTTTTCTGGGCAGTGCGCCGGCGGCGCAGGATGCCAGTGTGGTGGCGCGGCTGCGCGCTGCGGGGGCCTTGTTGATCGGCAAAACCAACATGCACGAGATTGGCATCAACCCCAACGGCAGCAACGCCAACCACGGACATGTACGCAACCCGCACGACCCGTTGCGCGATACCGGCGGCAGTTCGAGCGGCTCGGCTGCGGCGGTGGCTGCCGGTTTGTGCCCGCTGGCTATCGGCGCCGACGGCGGCGGTTCCATCCGTATCCCGGCGACTTTGTGCGGAGTGGTCGGCATCAAACCCACCTACGGGCGGGTGAGCGAGGCCGGCGCGGCCCCGCTGTGTTGGAGCGTGGCGCACCTCGGCCCGCTCGGCGCCAGTGTGGCGGACGTGGCCCTGGCCTATGCCTTGATCGCCGGGCCAGATGGGCGTGACCCCAATTCGCTCGTCCAGCCGCCGCCGCGCCTGGAAGGTTGGAATCGCACCCGCCTGAACGGTGTGACTCTGGGTATTTACCCGGCGTGGTTCGAGCACGCCAGCCCGGGCGTGGCGGCCGTTTGCAAGGAAATGCTACGCCAGTTGGGCAAGGCCGGCGCGACCATCCGTGAGATCGAGATCCCTGAACTGGACGAGATGCGCATCGCTCACGCCATCACCATCCTGGCCGAGATGGCGGTGTGCATGCAGCCGCACCGCCGCCAGCGCAGGTTGCAGGGCGCCTCGGTGCGGCTGAGCCTGGTGTTGGGCGAGGCCCTGACCGCCAGCGATTATCTTCAGGCGCAGCGCATGCGCACCCGGGCGCTGGCCATTTTCGCCGAGGCGTTTAAAGAGGTGGACGCCATTCTTACCCCCGGCACGGCCATCACCGCCCCGTTGTTACCGGCCGGCGCGCCGGCCGGCGGCTGGTCGGACCTGGGCAGCGACACCGAATTGATGCGTTACGCCTTCCCCGGTAACCTGACCGGTTTGCCGGCCATCAGTTTTCCGGCCGGGTATGACGAACAGGGGCTGCCGGTCGGGTTACAGGCTATGGGCCGTCATTGGGAAGAGCATCTGTTGTTTGGCATCGCCCACGTGGCCGAACAGGTGGTGGCGCGCCGGAAACCGCGCATCCATTACCCCTTGTTATAGGCCGGTCGTTTCGTTTTGCCGTTTCAATCCTCCGGCAGGGTCAACCCCGGCGCAGGTGGGGGCGCGCCGGGCACGTATACCTGCCGGTTTTCTTCGATGTAACCGGAGAAGTCCTGCGGCCAGGCCGGGCGGGGGTCGTAATTGAACAGCCCGGCGAAGGCAGAAAAGAGCTGCGGGTTGAGCGCGGCAAAGTAATTGGGGTTGCGGAAGAACATCTCAAAATAGCCGGCGATGAATTCGGTGTCGTTGCGGAACACGTAGGGGTGCCCGACCGGTAGTGGGTCGCCGGCTGCGGCGCGGCCCTCGTGCCAGGCCAGGTAACGTTCCAGTTCGAGACGTTTGCCGGCCAGGAATGCCCGGCGCGCCGCCGGGGTATAGATCTGCCCGTGATCCGGGCTCAACCCGGGCAGCAACCCTTCGCCGTGCAGCATCATTCCGGCCGAGGGCGGGTCGAAGTGTTCCAGCATGTGACCAAACTCGTGCAAGAAGGGCGCCACACCGGGCGTCTGATCGTAAAAGCCTTCGTACAGGCGCGCAAGCTCCAGCCGCACGCTCTGGTATTCGGGGTGATAATCGCCGCCGGCTACGCCGCCGTCCTGGACGAAAGCCTCGTGACGGGTGTACAGACGCAGATGGCGCGGCTGGGCAAAGAAACGTTCCAGAATGTCCTGGCGGTAGAAGAAAATCTCGGCCAGGTGTCCGGCCACCACCAGCACGGCGTCTTCGGGCAGCTGTTCGATGATGTTGTTGCCCTGCTCGTCGATCAGTTGCAGGTCGAACTCGGGGAGAAAGGCAATCTGCTCGACCAGGGCGTCGAAGCGTTGTCGTTCTGCGCTGCTCAATACCCTGGTGATAGGAAAATACAGATCCAACGCCGGGCGATAGCCGCTGATCAGGTAGAGCAGCGCGGCCAGCTGCGGCCGGCATTCACCGTGGGTCAGTTGTTCGTACGTGTGTACCTGTTCGGCCAGGTATTGCACGGCAATACGTTCGAGCCCTGCGCCAAAATCAATTTCCTCTTTCAGGTCGAGCAGTTGCCCGGCCAGTTCGACCCCCGTTTGGGTGATCTGCAACGGGGAGATACGGTGTGTCACAAAATCCAGAGGGCGGTTGCCCGTTGTTGGGGCCTGATCGGTTTGCATAGAGCCTCCACTTCCACTATCTGAGCCGGTTATTTTTACGGCAGGAACAACTGCTCCAGCAGCGGGGCGCCGTCTTGCAACGGAATGCCCCACAGGCGCAGCGAACCATCCTGTGAGGTGGATCCCAGGAAACGTCCGTTGCGCCCAAATTGGAGATCGGTGACCGCGGCGCTGTGTCCTTGCAGGCGGCTGAGCAGCTCACCGCGGGTCACGTCCCAGACATCGATCTCGGCGCCGGCGGCCAGCGCCAGCAGGCTGCCATCGTGTGAGAAATTCAGCGCGTCCACCGCCCGGGCGGGCCAGAATGTGCGCGCCAGCGACCAGTCGGCGGTGCGAAACAGATAGACGCCGGCCGGCCGGATGCGCCGCTCGCCGGATGCGCTCACCGCCAGGAAACGCCCGTCGGGGGAGGACAGCAACCGGCGCACCCCCGACAGGTGGGTCACGGTTTGCGGCAGTCCGCCGTTGGGCGCCCAGATTTGCACCTCTCCATTCTGCTGGCCGACCACCATGCTGCCCCCGTCGCGCAGAAAGGCCAGACAGCGCGCCTCCAGCCGGCGCACCATAAAGCCGTCTTGAACGCGCCACAGGCGCGTCCCGTCTTCGCCCGAAGAGGCCAGCAGTGTGCCGTCGGGCGAGAAGGACAACTGATCGATGGCGGAGCCATGTTCCTGGCGCCAGTAGATCATCGTGCCGGTGTAAAACCACCACAATTCCAGAATCCCCTGTTCGGTTCCGGTGGCGAGTATCCTGCCGTCCGCCGAGAGGGCCATGCTGGTGATGGCGCCGGATTCCAGATCGCCGGTCCACTCGGGGCTGCCGCGCATGAGGTTCCAATACCAGATGGTGCCGTCTTCTTCGCCGGAAAGCATCACCCGCCCTCCCGGGCGGAAGGCCAGGGCGTTGAGCTGCCCGCCGAAGAGGCCGACCCACAGCCCCAGATAGGACTGGTTGTGGGTGTCCAGGCGGACGACGGCGCCGTAGGGGTTGGCGACGATGATTTGAGACAGCGTATCGGCGAAGACCGCCATCTCAGGTTTGATCGGCATCATGCGCGAATTCTGTATCACCCTGCCGTTTGCCAGCGCCCAGGTCAGCACCCGGCCGCTGCGCGTCACGCCGCTCACCCGGTCGCCTTGCGGGTCGAAACGTACCGCCACGACCCCGCTTGTATCGTAGCTCAATATCCGCGCCACACCGCCGTTATCCAACTGCCAGAGGATGGCGTTGCCGTCCAGGCTGGACGAGATCAGCGCCAGGCCGTCGGGGGCAAAGGCCAGGGCGGTTACCGGACGGGTATGCCGGCGCAGGGTGTGCAGCAAAACCCCATCGGACAGCCGCCACAGGAAGATTTCCTGTCCGCTGCTGGTGGCCAGCGTTTGCCGGTCGGGAGAGAGCGCCAGTCGTTCTGCCTGTGGCGTGACGTAACGCGCCAGCGCTTCGCCGTCCGCGACCCGCCAGGAGCGCACGAAACCGTCGCCGCCGCCCGAGAACAGGATTTCTCCGTCCGGGGAGAACAGCAGGCTGGAGACCGGGCGGGTATGCCCATTTAATTCCAGCAGCGGCAGACCGTTGTTGATGTCGCGTAGCTCGACCCGACCGTCGGGAAGGCCAAGCGCCAGCGTGCGCTGATCGGGGGAGAAAGCGACCGCCAGCGTTCCGCCTGTTTCGATGAACTGTACCTGGGCAGGCAGGTCGATGTCGATCAGCGAGACGCCCAGCGAGGTGGCCGCCGCCACCCAGGCGCCGTCGGGGGAGTAGGCCACCTGATTGAGGATGCCCTCCTGCCAGCGCACCAGTTCGGCCAGGCGGGCAGCGTTGGCAGACGTGATGCGTGCAGTACCCCGCGGGGCAGGTTGGTCGACGCTGGCCGGCTGTTGGCTGCCGGGCAGCAGGACGCATTGCACGCTAAACGCCAGCGCCAGCACACACAGCCATTGGCGTAGCCGTGTGAACCTCACACTTCCCCCGCTGCGGATTGGACGATAAACATGAGACCTGCTTTCTGCCTGTGCGTTATTCGATTCTGGGGGGCCCTTGCAGGATGCGTTTGCGCACGTGGTCGGGGTCGCGATCTTCCCACATGGCCTCGATCCACCAGGTCGCCCCGGCCGTTGCCCACGGCCGGACGATCTCGGCGGAATGCCGGGCGTCGTCGCCGGGGGTCAGCCCTTCGACGATGATGTCGTAGGGCTGCTGTGGGTCGCGCCGGGCGGCGGTGTAGGCCGCCATCTCGGCCACATCCTGTGGGGTGAGTTGGGCGAACTGGCCGCCGGTATCCATTTTGACCGGCAATAGCCCATCCCAGCGCAGGGCGCGCTGCATCGAGGGTGGGCGCGGCCAGGCGCCCACCACCCAGATGGGGATGCGCGGTTGCTGCACCGGCGGCGGGGGTGGGGGAAAATCGGTGGGCCGGAGGTGGTAATGTTGGCCGTCAAAGGCGTAGGGTTGGCCGCGCCACAGGCCGGTCAGGATTTCCAGCCCTTCGTCTAACAATTCGGCGCGCGTCTTACGCTCGACCGGCTCGCCAAAGTTGGCGAAACCGGTGTCTACCGCCCCCAGCCCGACCGACAGGATCAGCCGGCCGTTGCACAGGTTGTCCAGCGTGGCGGTTTCGCCGGCCAGTTTCCACGGTTTGCGCAGCGGCAGGGGGGTGAGCAGGGTGCCCAGGCGTATGCGTTCGGTGAGCATGGCGGCTGCTGCCAGCGACACCCACGGATCGACGCCCCACACGGCCTCCCAGACGAAGAATCCGTCCCAGCCGGCCGTTTCGGCGGCGGCGGCCAGTTCGGCAGCGGTACGGGCGTCGCCGCCCGGCAGGACAAAACCGTATTTCATGACTGCCTCACTTTGCGGGTCGCATCCAGGGCGGGTTCAGGCCGGCGATCTGGGCGTAGACCGGGCAATCGGCGGCGTGCGCTCCCGGCAGATACCCGGTGCTGGTCAGGAATTCGCCGACGATCTCGCCGCCGGTAAAGACAAAGGTCTGCTTAAACAACCTGACCCACGCCTCCTTGGGCAGTGGGTGATGGTGATCCAGCCAGCCGGCAAACGAGCCGTAGCGCTCGTTCAGCGCCAGCAGCCGGCGGGCGTTTTCGATCACCGCCTGTATCTTGCGCCGGTTGCGGATGATGCCGGCGTCTGCCAGCAGGCGGACCTGGTCGCTTTCGCCGTAAGCCGCCACCCGGTCGATGGCAAAACCGTCGAAGGCGTGGTGGAAGGCGGCCTGTTTGGCCAGGATGGTCGTCCAGGACAGACCGGCCTGGTTGATCTCCAGCGCCAGGCGCTCAAACAGGGCGGCGTCGTTGTGCAGCGGGAAGCCGTATTCGTGGTCGTGGTAGTATTTGTGTAAGGGGTGGGTCTGGGCGGCCTGGCAATAACTGGACAATGTGCACCTCGCTTGGAAAGAAAACGTTAAAGACATTATAGCTGAAATGAAATAGAGCGGGCGCACGGTCTTGTAGGCTTGTGTAAAAATTTGCTCTTGACTTCGCCTTCAAGAAGCAATATAGTTTTAATACATTTCGTATCCGGTTTTTTGGGGAGGGTAGGATGGACGAAGATCCTGACAAGAACGGTTCGGTGGATCAAAACAAGACCCGTACCTATCTGGCGCTGGGGATTACCGGCATTTCTATCCTTGGCCTGTTAATCTTGAGCGCCATCATCATCCTGGCGAACAACGATAAGACCATCGAGCGTTCGCAGCTCATCTTTAACTCTGTCCTGCCGCTGTTCGGCACCTGGGTCGGCACGGTAATGGCCTTTTTCTTCTCCAGAGAAAATTTTGAATCGGCCAGCCGCAGCGTTGAGCGTTTGACGCGCCAGATCACCAGCCAGGAGAAGATCCTCAAATCGACCCCCGTCACGGACGCCATGGTGCCGCGCAGCCAGATGATGGTGGCGGTCGACCCGACCAACACCAAACTGCTGGAGACACTCAAGCTGCTCGAGGGACGCGGCTACCGCTACCTGCCGGTGCTCAACGGCGACGACAGCCTGCTGGCGCTGTTGCACACCGTCGGGGTCATCGAATATCTGTATCGCATCAAAGAGGGTATCCCGCCCGAAGAACGCGAGGCGCTGACCATTCAAAATATGCTTGACGAGCACCCCGAGTTCAAGAAGTCTTATTCGACGGTTAAGGAAAGCGGCACGTTGGCCGACGCTCAGGAGGCCATGAACAAGATCGCCGAGAGCCGGGTGGTGTTTGTCACGGCCGGTGGTACGGACCGGGAACCCGTGCGTGGGATGTTGACCAGCATCGACATTGCCAAGCGCGTGCAGGTATAGCCGGGGCGCGCTTGTATATTTAAACTGGCTGCCAGAATATGGCAGCCAGCCCTTTTAATCCCGGCTGGTATGCGCCTGCGGGAACGGCTATAATGGCAGTGCCATGAAGTTGTTGATCCAGATTCCCTGCTATAACGAGGCAGCGACCATCGGGCAGGTGCTGGCGGGTTTGCCGCGTTGCCTGCCCGGTTTTGACCAGATTGAAACTTTGGTGATCGACGACGGCAGCCAGGACGACAGCGCCGGGGTGGCTGTCGCCGCCGGCGCCAATCACGTGCTGCGTCTGGGGCAGCACGCCGGGCTGGCGGCCGCCTTTGCCGCCGGGTTGGATGCCTGTTTGCAGCGTGGGGCAGACGTAATCGTCAACATCGACGCCGACGGCCAGTACGACCCGGCCGATTTGCCCGCCCTGCTGGCGCCCATCCTGGCCGGGCAGGCCGGGCTGGTGGTCGGCGACCGGCAGGCCGCCGGGCGCCGACCTTTTACGCCGCTCAAGAGCGGATTGCAGCGTTTGGGCAGTGCGGTGGTGTCGCGGGCGGCGGGGCTGCCCATCCCGGACGCGGCCAGCGGGCTGCGCGCCCTCACCCGCCAGACGGCGCTGCGCACCATCGTGTTGAGCGAGTATTCGTACACGCTCGAAACGCTCATCCAGGCCGGGGCGCAACAGACCGCCGTGGCGCACGTGGCGGTGCAGTCGCGCCCCACACCGCGCCCCTCGCGCCTGATGCGCAGCCTGAGCGACTACCTGCTGCACTCGGCCGTGATCATCCTGCACGCCTACACGCGCTACCGCCCGTTGCACGTGTTCAGCGCCGCAGGCGGGGTATTGTTGCTGGGGGGGCTGGCGTTGGCGCTGCGCTACCTGGTGTTTTTCTTCCAGGGGCAGGGCCAGGGGCACGTGCAGTCGGTCATCCTGGCGGCGGTGCTGCTCATCGCCGGCTTTCAAACCCTGTTGATCGGCCTGGTGGCCGACCTGATCGCCTTCAACCGCCGCCTGCTCGAGGACGTGCTTTACCGACTGCGCCGCCAGGAACTGGGCGAGCCGCCGGGGGGGCCGCGGCCGTGAGACTGGCGCTGGTTGGCCCGTTCTATCCTTTTCGCGGCGGGCTGGCGCACCACAGCGCCTGTCTGGCGCAGGCCCTGGCGCGCCGCGGACACGAGCTGCAATTGTATTCCTTTCGCCGCCTCTACCCAGCCTGGCTGTATCCCGGGCGCGGCAGCCGTGACCCCAGCCAGAGGCCGCAGGTACTGCCCGTCGAACGTCTGCTCGATCCGCTGGCGCCGTGGAGCGCCGTCCGCGCCGCCCAACGCATCCTGGCGGCAGGCTGCGAGGCGGCCGTGATGCAGTGGTGGACGCCTTTCTGGGCGCCTGTGCTTGCGCCGCTGGCGGCGCAGCTGCGCCGCGCCGGTCTGCCGGTGGCGTTCATCGTCCACAACGTCCTGCCGCACGAGCGGCGCCCGTTGGACGCCTGGCTGGCGCGGCGTACGCTGGCGCAGGCCACGGTCTGCCTGGTGCACAGCGCTGCCCAGGGCCAACACCTGGCGGCGCTGCTCGGCGATAGCGCCGCGCCCATTGATCATGCCCCGCACCCCCTCTACGACCTGTTTCGGGACGGATGGCAGCCATCTCCTGCGGCGCGCGCCCGCTTGGGGCTGCCGCAGGACGCGACGATCCTGCTGGCCTTTGGCCTGGTACGCCCCTACAAAGGGCTGGACGTCTTGCTGGCGGCGCTGGCGCAGCTTGCCCGGCAAGGGCGGGCGCCGTTTCTGGCCGTCGCCGGCGAGTGGTGGCAGGCGCGCCGGCCGTTTGAGCGCCGTATCGACCGGCTGGGACTGGGCGGGCGGGTGCGCATCGAGGATCGCTATATCCCCGACGAGGAGGCGGCGCTGTGGTTCTCGGCCGCCGATCTGTTCAGCGCCGCCTATACCGCCGGGACGCAAAGCGGGGCGCTCAAACTGGCGTTGGGTTGGGGGCTGCCCTGCATTGCCAGCCCGTACGCCATCGACCCCAGCGAAGCGGATTACCCGCATCTGTGGCGTGTGCCGGCCGGCGACGTCCCCGCCCTGGCGGCGGCCATCGCCGCGGCGCAGGCTGCTCGCCCGCCGCGCCGGACGCCGGATGCAGCCGCAGGCTGGGACGCCCTGGCGGCGGCCGTGCTGCGTGCGCTGGAGAGATAAACGTGCGTCCCGCCCCCGCCGTCCTGATCTGCAACGTCCATTCGCTGCGCAACGCCGGCGACGCCGCCCTGCTGGCGCAGAGCGTTGCCGGGCTGCGGGCCGTCTTTGACCGGCCGCAACTGGCGGTCTCCAGCAACTACCCGGCCGAAGCCGGGGCGGGCGACCTGGGGGTGACGCCGCTGCCTTCGCCTGGGGCGCTGGTGGGCGCCTTTGCCGGGCGTACGCCGCCGGTGCAGGCGGCGGCGCTGCTGCGGCGCGGTCTGTCTGGCGATTGGGGTGAACTCTGTGCGCTTGTCCGCCGCGCCGACCTGGTGTTGAGCTGCCCCGGCAACCCCTTTTTTTCGACCGGCCGTTTCGGCTGGCCGCTGCTGCTGGCGCTCATCCCGCCCTGGCTGGCGCTGCGCCAGGGCAAACCGTTTTACCTGCTGCCGCAGACGCTGGGGCCGTTTCGCCGGCCGTGGGAAGCGGCCGGGGTGCGCGCCGTTTGCCGGCGGGCGCGGCGCGTCTACGTGCGCGACGCGCTTTCGCTGCGCCTGGCGCAGCGCTGGGGGGTGGAGCGCGCCCGCTACGTGCCCGACCTGGCTTTCGCCCTGCCCGCCGCACAGGATGAGGCGGCCTGCGCCGTGCTGCGCCGCTGGGGCTGGCAGCCCGGCCGGCCGGCGCTGGGCGTCTCGGTTATTCCGGCCATGAGTCGCGCCCTGCCGGCCGCGGCGCTGGAACGCAGCTACCCGGCGTTGGCGCAGGCGTTGGGCGAACTGGCGCAGCGTGAGCGCCTGCAGCTGGTCTTTTTTGCCCAGGTGAGCGGGCCGGCTGCCTGCGAGGACGACCGCCGCCCTGCCCGCCGGGTGTTGGCCGGCCTGCCGCCCGGTGTGCCTGCCGTTCTGGTGGACGAGGCGCTGCCCGCTGCGCTGCTCAAGGCCTGTTACGCCCGCATGGACGCCCTGCTCGCCGGGCGGCTGCACGCCGGCATCTTTGCCGCCGGGGCGGGCACGCCGGCGCTGTGGATCGGTTATCTGAGCAAGACGCGCGGTGTGCTGGCGGCGTTGGGACTGGAAGACTGGCTGGTGCCGTTAGAAGCGGCCACCGTCGAGCGCCTGCGCCCGGCCCTGGCGGCGCTGTGGACGCAGCGCGCCGCCCTGCGCCAGGACTGGCTGGCGCGCCTGCCTGCGCTGGCGGCGCAGACCCGCCTGCCGTTTGCCGACCTGGCCGCCGATTGGAACGGGCGATGAGCCGCCTGCGGGTGCTTCAGTTCATCGCCGGGCTGGACATCGGCGCCCTTCACGGCGGGGCCGAGCGTTTTGGCCTGGAATTGAGCGCCGCCCTGGCCGGCCAGGCAGAAGTGACCTTGTGCGCCTTCTGGCAACGGGATACCCCCGCCGAGCGTTTCTGGCTGGCCGAGGCCGGCCGGCGCGGGGTGAACGTGTGCTTTGCGGCCCGCTGGCAGGGGCGGCGCGCCCTGCCGGCGTACGCGGCCGGCCTGCGCGCCGCGCTGGCGCTGTGCCGCGCCGTCAGACCGGATGTGATCCACAGCCATTTTCAGGCCGGCAGTATCGCCGCCCTGCTCGCCCGGCGCGCCGGGCTGGCCGGGCTGGCCCTGCGCACCGCCCACGTCACCCGCGAGTGGGGCCAGGGCTGGGATAGCTATCTGGGGCGGGCGTTGTTCACCCGTCTGCTCTTCCCGCGGGGCCTGGACGGCGAGGTGGGAGTCTCGCCGGCGGTCGTCGCCCGTCTGAACGCCCGCCCCCTGGCGCCCCGCCCGGCGGTCTACATCCCCAACGCCATCGATCTGGCCGCGTTCCGGCGGGCGGCACAGCAGCCGCTGCCGGCGCAGCTGCGCCTGCCGGCCGGGCCCATTGTGGGCGGGGTGGGGCGGTTGGCGGCGCAAAAGGATCCGTTCACCCTGTTGCAGGCCGTGGCGCTGCTGGCCGGGCGTTGGCCCGAACTGGCGCTGGTGTGGGCCGGCGACGGCGAACTGCGCCCGGCGCTGTGCGAACGAGCCCAGGCGCTCGGCCTGGCGCAGCGGGTGTACCTGCCCGGTTTCGTGGCCGGGGTGCCCGCTTTGCTGCGCCGGTTTGCGCTGCTGGCGCTGCCCTCGCGCTGGGAGGGGCTGCCGACCGTGATCCTGGAGGCGATGGCTGCCGGCACCCCGGTGGTCGCCAGCGATATCCCCGGCACAGGCGACCTGCTCCGGTCGGGCGTCAACGGCTGGTTGTTTCCGCCCGGCGACGCCGCCGCCCTGGCGGCGCACATCGAGGACGTGCTGTCTGATGCCACCCGCCGGGCGCTCGTCATCCGGCAGGCCGCCGCCGGCCTGCCCGATTACGACCTGCCGCACGTGGCGCAGGCCTATCTGCGCCTGTGGCAATCGTCGGGTTGAAGCGGAATTCGGGGTCTGGGGGATTTCCCGTGGAAGAAGCGATCTGCCCGAGCCAAAATTCAGCGTAGATTTTTGCTTGCGTGTGTGTATAATGAAATTGGGCCGAAACGCAGCCTTTTTGCGTTTCAGGAGGTCGGTATGGGAATCGTTTCCAGCCAGGTAAGCGGCGCGGGGTTAATGATCCGCGGCGATATTTATACTCAGGGCGGCGACTTCATTTGCGGCGATAAGATTGTCCTCAATGTGCAGGTCGCCCCGGCGCTCGAATTGCCCACACCCCCGCACGATTTCGGCGGGCGAAAGACCGAATTGCAGGGCCTGACCACGTTGTTGAAGACGGGGCACGTGCTGATCAGCGGTACGGGCGGGGTGGGAAAGACCGCTCTGGCGCTGGTGCTTGCGGCGCAGGCCAGCACAGATTACCCGGATGCACAGCTCTACCTGGATCTACGCGGCGACCGCCCCGAGACGGCGCTCGCCGTCACCCAGGTGATGGCCCAGGTGCTCCATTCTTTTGATCCAAACCGCCGCCTGCCGTTTGAACGGGCAGAACTGGCGGACTGTTATCGCCGCCAACTGGAGGGCCGGCGCGTCTTGTTGTTGCTGGACAACGCCGCCGGGCTCGATCAGGTGCAGGCGTTGCTGCCGCCGGATGGCTGTCGTTTGTTGGTGACCTCGCGCTGGTCTTTTGAAATGCCGGGCGGGGCGCGGCTGGCGTTAGAGGCGTTGAAGGAAAGCGCCGCGGCGGCGGTGTTGCTGCGCGCCGCGCCGGGGTATGACGCCGGCGTTGGGCACGAACTGGCGCGGGCTTGCGGCGGCCTGCCGCTTTCTCTGCAACTGCTGGCCGCCCAACTGAACCAACGCCCCGGGCTATCACTCGCCGACCTGCTGGTGCATCTGCTGGGTGCGCCCGGCAGCGTCACATCGGCCCTGCAGGCGAGCTATACGGCTCTGCCGGGCCGCCAGCAGGCGCTCTGGCGCCAGCTGGCCGTTTTCCCCGCTTCGTTTAACGTTGCCGCCGCAGCGGCGGTGTGGGACTGTCCGGTGGATGAAGCGGCCGGGGCGTTGGCTCAATTGCAGGCTTTTCGCCTGTTGGATTGCGTTCAGGAGCGTTACCGGCTGCACGACCTGGGGCGTGAGTTCGCCGCGGCGCGCCTGTCACACACCGAGCAAAGCCGGGCTGCGGGGCGACACGCAGCGTGGTACGGCCACGTCCTGGCCGAGGCCGAGCGGTTGTTTCTGTCCGGCGGCCAGTCGACGCTGTCCGGTCTGCGTCTGTTTGACGCCGAACAGATCAACATTCAAACCGGTCGGGCCTGGGCCGCAGCCTATAGCGCCAGCGACCGGGACGCAGCCTGGTTGTGTAACCGTTATCCGCACGCCGGCGCTCATATCCTGGATGTGCGCCTCACCCCGGACGAGCAGATTGTCTGGTTGCAGGATGGGGTGGCCGCCATCCGGCGCTTAAGTCATACCATGCGATTTGTCTGGCGTCTGTTTCCCGCCAGCACCGCCGGGCAGCGCCGCGACTGGCGTCAGTACGAACTCGCCCATCTGGGCAACCTCGGGCTGGCGCACGCCCGGCGCGGCGATCTGGCGCGCGCCCTGGAAGTCTACCAGCAGGTACTGGGGGCGTACCGCCAGGCCGGTGATCTGGCCAACCAGGCCGTCACCCTGACCAATCTGGGAAATGTCTACAGCGACCTGGGCGATCTGGCGCAGGCCACCGGCAGCTACCAGCGGGCGTTGGAATTGCATCGCCAGCTCAGCGACCGGCGCGGCGAGTGCGCCGACCTGGGCAACCTGGGGTTGATCTGCACCCGGCGCGGCCAGGGTCAGCAGGCCGGCGAGTATTATCGCCAGGCGTTACGCATCAGCCGGCAGCTCGGCGACCTGTCCGGCGAGGCGCTGGCGCTGCTCCACCTGGGCGACGCCGGTTGGGAGCAGGGCAACACCCCCACCGCGCTGGTGTGTTTTGAAGAGGCGCTGGCCATTTACACCCAACTCGGCGATCTGCGCAACCAGGCGCGCCTGTTGGATCGCCTGGGCCGGATTTCGTTCAGTCTGCGCCGTCTGTCTTCGGCCGGCGAGTATTACCGCCAGATGCTGGCGTTGTGCGAGCAGGCGGGCGAGCGGCGCGGACAGGGACGGGCGCTGGGCTGCCTGGGGCTGGTACACGCCGAATTGGGCGAATTATCCACCGCCAGCGAGTATTTCCAGCGCTCGCTGGCGGCGCATCGCCAGATTGGCGATCGTTTGGGCCAGGCCGCCGATCTGACCAACCTGGCCGTCCTGGCCGAAGCACAGGGCGATGGCGGGCAGGCCGCCGTGCTGCGGCGCGAGAAAGCGCGCCTGGTGACCGGCTGGACTTCCCCCGGCGTTTATTGAGGTTTTTCGCTCTCCTTCAACACGGCTTCATCCTGGCGCAAATTGCGCCAGCGTACCGCCAGGCTGGCAATATAGATCAGAATGATGCCAAAGATGACCGCATAGCCGGCCAGCAAGTAATTCAGTGTATCCGCAGGGCCTTCCATCCTTTGCCTCGCTTATGACAGGATTTTGAGTTTGAGCTGCTCGACGCGCGCCGCCAGTTGCCCCAGCCGCAGGCGATGCCAGTACAGGTCGGCAAACAGGAACGAGAATGCAATCAGGCCGAAGAAGAACGTCTGGCGCATGGCGGGGGTCATGTCAAAGGCGCCCTGGGCGCCGGGGTCGCTGCCGCCGATCACCACCGGATGGATGGTGCGAAACAGACGGATCGAGAAAAAGGTCAGCGGTACGCTGATGAAACCCAGGATGGCGTACACCGCCCCAAAGCGCTCGCGCCGTTCCGGTTCTTCGATGCCCTGGCGCAGCATCAGGTAGGCGGCGTAGACCAGCTCCATGATCGTGGCGGTGGTCAGGCGCGGATCCCACGTCCACCACGTGTTCCAGATCGGGCGGGCCCAGATCGAGCCGGTGATGATGTTGATCAACATGAACACCATGCCGATCTCCACCCCGGCCACGCCGGCGCGATCCCAGCGGCTGTCTTTGCTGCGCAGGTAGAGCACCCCGGCGATGAGCGCCATGAGAAAGCCAAGCATGCCCACCCAGCCGGCAGCGACGTGGAAGTAAAACACCTTTTGCACCAGCCCCATGACCGCTTCGACCGGGGCGTAAAATAGCACCAGCCCGGTGGCCGCCAGCACCAGCACCAGGGTGACGCCGTCCAGGATGGTTAACAGGCGTGGTTTGGTTTGCATATCCATCTCCTCATTCTTCGACAACGAAATCAAACACCATCAACCCGGCCGCCACAAAGACCACATCGTACACCAGCAGCAGGTTCAACCAGGGGGCGATTTCGGCCGCCGGCAGGGCCTGCAAATAGCCCTGGCTGGCCTTGACCGCCGCCACCAGCAGCGGGAGGGTCACCGGGAAGAGCAGCACCGGCAGCAGCACGTCGCGAGTGCGGGCCTGCACCGCCATGCTGGCCAGCAGGGTGCCTACCGTGACGTAGCCCAACGAACCGAGGAAGATGACCAGCAGCAGGCCGGGCACCAACAGATTTTGATTGTAGAACAGGCTGTAAAGCGGCAGGACGATGGCCGCCACCAGCAACATGAAGATCAGGTTGGCAAGCGTCTTGCCAAAATAGATGGCGGTGCGATCCACCGGCGCCAGCAGCAGGCCGTCCAGGCAGCCGCGATCTTTTTCCACCGCCATCGAACGGTTGAGCCCCAACGTTCCGGCAAAGGTGAACGTTACCCACAGCACCCCGGCAGTGACCGAGGTGCGCGTCTGGGCGTCCAGTTCCAGGGCGAAATTAAAGATGAAAATGACCAGCAGGGCGAAGACCAGCATGGCCGAGAGCAGCTCGCGGCTGCGCCATTCGGCCGCCAGGTCTTTCCAGACGATCGCCAGCATGGCGTGGAGGAAGGGCGTCAACGGCTGCACGGTGGTTTCACTCCTGCAAACTGCGGCGGTAAAAGGCCAGCAGCCCGTCGGGCGGCAGGTCGGTGCGGCGCGCCGAGGCGCAGATGGCGCCGCGCGAGAGCACGTCGAAGCGGGTGGCCAGATCGGCGGCGCGCGCCAGGTCGTGCGAGGTCATCACCACCGTACGCCCGCCGGCCGCCACCTGTTGTAAGATGGCGTCCAACAGGGTGCAGGCGTCCTGATCCAGACCGGTGTGCGGCTCGTCCAGCAGCAGCACTTCGGGGTCGTGCAGCAGGGCGCGCCCGATGGCCAGGCGCTGCTGCATGCCGCGCGAGAAGGTGCGCACCAGATCGCTGCGCCGTCCGGCCAGCCCAATCAGTTCGAGTTGGGCGCGGATACGTGTTTCCAGGTGCGGCACGGCGTACATGCGCCCGTAAAAGCGCAGGTTCTCCTCGGCGCTCAGGTCGCCGTATAGCAGCGGCAGATGAGAGACCACCCCCAGCCTGCGCCGCACGGCCGCCGCCTGGTGCGGCAGGCGGTAACCCGCCACCCACACCTCGCCCAACGTCGGGCGGGCCAGCGAGGACAGGATGCGCAGAAAGGTGGTCTTGCCGGCGCCGTTGGGGCCGAGCAGGGCGACGAATTCACCCGCTGCCACCTCGAAATCCAGGTTGCGCAGCACGATTTTGGCGCCAAAACGCTTGACCAGGCGGTGCACGGCGATCAACATGGTTGCAGGTTACTCCCCGGTCTTCGCCGTCTCGGCAGCCAGCACGGCGCTCAGGCGTTCCTTGAGCGCCTGGCGGCGCTGCTGGTAGGCCGCTTCGGGCAGTTCTCCGGCGGCGTGGCGGTCGTCCAGCGCCAGAATGGCGTCGAGCAGTTCGTCGCGTCCGGCCGGCAAATCGTCCGTTGTGTCCGGGGCGGCGTCTTCTGCCGCCTGCTGGTTGCGCTGGCGGTAGTACCACCAGCCGACCAGGGCCAGCGCCAGGATAAATGCGCCCAGACCGGCGGCCAGGGTGACGCCTGAGCCGGTCGACAGCGAGGCCCCACCCGGCAGGGCGCTGCCGGAGAGGGCCAGTTCCAGCTGGCTGCCGGCGGCCTGTGGGTTGGCGACGTACAGCTGGAATTGTACGTCTTGCACGGTGCGCGTCCCGGTCGGTTGTAATTGCGGGCTGCTCAGGCTCACCCCGCCAGCAGGCAGCATGGCCACGGCGGCATCCACCGCCAGCGGCAGCGTCAGCGTCAGGTTGAGCCCGTCGTTGTAGGGCATGCTGTAGGCGAACAAAATCTGGTGCTGGCCCTGCCCGGGCAGGATGGGCTGCATCTCGCCGAACCCGCCCGGCGTCTGGACGAAGCGTTCGCCCAGGCTGCCGTCTTGAAATTGCAGGTCGCCGGCGCCTTCGGGCAGGACGAACGTCAGGGCGGGTCGATCTGCGGCGGCGGGGGCCACCACCTGCGTGGTGGGGTTGGAAATGATGAACAACTCTACCACCTGGACGGTGGTGGGGGAGGTGAACTCGAAAAAGATGTGCATGCGGTCGGCGCGCAACAGACCGGCGTCGTTGCTGACGGGAAAAACGGTGATGGGTAGCTGCGCCGGCTGCCCGGCGGCGAGTTGATCGCCGTGCAGGATGTCGGAGTTGAAGGTCACGCCCTGGTATTCGATCGTGGTCACCAGCACTCGACCGGGGACGAGCTCGACCTGTTCGAAGCGGTAACTGCCGTCGGATCGCACGGCCGTCTGGCGTTCAAAGGCCGGCTGCATGCCATCGAAGGCGCGCAGGGTGACCTGTAACCCGTCCGGGATGGGTTCTGGCACGCCGGCCCCGCTCAACTGGCCCTGGACTTCGATCTGGCTGCCGGCGGCGCTGGGGGTGACGCCGCCGGATGGGGCGGCGGTTGCGGCGGTGGTGGTCTGACCCAGGCTGCGCAGGTAGGCGCTCAGCGCCCACAGGTCGTCTTGCGTCAGTGCGGCAAAGGCGGGCATCTGCGGCGGCCGTCCCTGGCGGATGATCTGAGCCAGTTCCTCGTCCGAGCGCAGGGCCAGGCGTTCGGGGGCGGCCCAATCGGGCTGTGGGCCGTGACACGTCTGGCAGTCCTGGGCGTAGCGCTGCCGGCCGCGCTCGATTTGCGCCGGCGGCACGCTGAGCGACAGGGCGTAGGCCACCACGTCCCAGCGCTGCTGTTCGCTCAGCCCGGCAAAGGCCGGCATGAACTTTTCCATGCGCCCGCGGGTGACGGTGGTATACCAGTCAACCGGACGGGCGGCGCGGGCCACCTCGGGCGCGCCCAGGGGCGGCGGGGGCTGCGGCAGTTTTGCGGTTTGCACGCCGTCGCTCAACCCGGCCGGGCCGTGACAGGCAGCGCAGCGTTCGGCGTACAGGCCGGCGCCCTGCGCCAGATTCGCCGGGCCGGCCGGCCCGGCCGGCGGCGCCGCAGTCGGGGCGACGGTCGGCGGGCGATAATCCGGCGGCGGAGTAACGTCGGCGGCCAGCGAGGCGCAGCCGCCCAGGGCCAGCGCCGCCAGCACAGTCACAACGCCCGGCGCCCGCTTCATGACTGCACCGCCTGGCCGCAGCGGGCGCAGAAGCGATCCGATTTTTGTAACGGGCTGCCGCAGCGGCTGCAAAAACCGGCGGATTTTTCCTGGCGGGCGCGCCGCCGGGCGGCGATCAATTCTTCCAGGTCGTCGGCGACCGGGGGCGCGGCGCGGTCGGCGCGGCGGGCCGCCACCACCGCTTCGATGCGCTGCTCTACACTGCCGGCCGGGCCGGACGGCGCTGCGTCGATTTCGTCCAACCGGCGCAGCACCTGCACCCCGGCCTGGAGCAGCGCGGCGCGATGGGCGGCGTAATCTTCGGCGCTGACTTTGCCCAGGGCGTGATCGAAATCCAGCTCCTGGAGCGCGCTCAGCAGGCGGTCACGCTCGGCCAGCAGGGTCGAACGCACCTGCCCGGCCTGTTGTTGCGTCTGTACGACGGCGACCGGCAGGGCGTTCAGCTTGCGATCGAAGAACGGTTGGCTGATGAATACCCCGACCAACAGGGCGAATGCCAGGATCAAAAAGATGGAACCGATATCCATACGATGCTCTCAGTTTAGCAGGTCTGCCAGGATGGCTTCGATCTCGCCGGCGGATTGAAACGGGCCGATTTTCACCCGCGCCAGGTTGCCGTTGCGGTCGATGAAATAGGTTTCGGGCACGCCGCGGGTGTGGAATTGCTGCGAAATGCTGGTCTGGAGGTCTGGGCCGTTGGGATAGGTGATGTCGAAACGCTGTAGATAGCGGCGCGCCTCGTTTTCTGCGTCGGCGTAGGCCGCTCCCAGAAAGATAACCCGCCCGTCTTCTCGATAGGCGCGCCAGACGCTTTCCAGGGCGGCGGCCTCTTCCTCGCAGGGTTTGCACCACGACGCCCAGAAGTTGAGCACCACCACCTTGCCCGCCAGATCGGATGAGCGGATGGTCTCGCCGGAGAAGGTGGTCAACTCAAAGGCGGGTACGGGCTGCCCCAGGCTGAGCGGCTTGTTTTGCGAACGGTTCAATCCCAGCGCCAGCACGGTCAGAAAGCCGAGCAGCAGCGCAAAGGCCAGCAGGATGATCCACAGGGGCAGCGCGGGGCGGGCGGCGGGTTGGGGAGCGGCGGGCGGTTGCATGACGGGTTTCAACTCCTGTTTCAGCGGTTTTGATTGCGCCGGCGCAGTTCTTCCTCCAGGCGTTCCAGGTAAACATCGTCGCCGGCCGGCGGCTGGGGCGGAACGGCGGCGGTCACGCTTGCTTTGCGCCGGGCGCGGCGCAGGACGCCGTACAATACCCACACCCCCAGCAGGAAGAAAAACGGCGGCAGCAGGTAAACCAGCCAGTTCAGGCCGCGCCGCGGCGGTTCGGCCAGGACGCGGTCGCCGTATTGTGCGGCAAAATAGGCCTTGATTTCTTCATCGCTCAGGCCCTCGGCCATCTTCTGGCGGATTTGCTCGCGCCATTGGGCGCAGGCGGTGGTGGGGCATACGTCCAGCGAGACGTTCTCGCATACCGGGCAGTACAACTGCCGGGCCACCCGGTTGACATCGTCGTCGCCTGGCGGGCCGGGTGGGGTAGGCTGCTGCGCCGCTACCGGGCGGGTGAGGGCTGCCAGCATGGTCAGGGCAAAGGTCAGGATGAACAGGCTTCTGGGTAGGGTCATGCGCGTCTCCTGCAGCGAGGGATGGCTCATCAGGCCCGGCTGGCGCCGGCCGGCGCCCGGGCCGGTTTGCGCTGCGCTTCTGTTTCGCGCTCCGGCCAGCCGGCCACCAGCGAGCCGATGATAAACACCAGTCCGCCGAACCACAGCCAGTTGACCAGCGGGTTGTGGTAGACCTTGAAGGTGGCGCCCTGCGAAGAGATGGGCTGCCAGTCGACCAGCAGGACGTACAGGTCGTCTTCCAGTGTGCTGCGCACACCGGGGATGGTCATGGACTGCTCCGATTCGTAATAGTAGTCGCGGCGCGGGTACAACTGGCCGAGCGGCTGGCCGTCGCGGCTGACGTCCACCACAGCGCGGGCCACGTTGCGGTTGTCCGGCATATCGAACTCGGCCAGCGAACGATAGGTGACGCTGTAACGGCCCAACTGGAGCGACTCGCCGGCTGCCAGCGAGCCCTGCGTTTCGGTCTGGAATTTTTCCAGCCCGATAATGCCCAACGCCATCAGCACCACCCCCAGGTGAATGATGTAACCGCCGTAGCGCCGGCGGTAACGCCCGCCCAAGCGCCAGAAAGCCAGCGGCAGGCTTTCGCCTGTGCTGCGCCGGCGGGCTGCCACCGCCCGCCCGTATTCGTACAACGTTACCGCCGCCACCAGGGCCAGCAGCCAGAAGGCCAGCAGGGCCAGGGCGTCGCGCACCCCGGCGGCTGCCACGCCGCCGGCGGCCGCCAGCGAGAATAACAGCGGCTTCCAGAGGGCGCGGCCCAGGTTTTGGGTCGAGGTGTGGCCCCAGGCAGAGAGCGGCGCCACGCCCATCAACAGGAACAGGGCGATGAAGAGCGGGGCGGTTGCCCGTTCGTAAAAGGGCGGGCCGACGGTTACCTTCTGGTTGGTGATCAGTTCTGAGATCAGCGGGTAGTTGATCCCCCAGAAACACACCAGCGCCAGGCCGAGGAAGAGCAGGTTGTTGACCAGGAAGAGCGTCTCGCGCGAGAGCAGCGAGGTGAGCTGCGCTTCGGAAGCCAGCACGTTCCAGCGCGCCAGCAGCAGACCGAGCGAAATCAGGGCGGTGATGGCGATGAAGCCAAAGAACAGCGGGCCGATGGCGCTCTGGGCAAAGGCATGCACCGAACTGAGCACCCCCGAGCGGGTCAGGAAGGTGCCGTAAATGACCAGGGCGTAGGTCAGGATGATCAGGATCATGTTCCATTGTTTGAACATGCCGCGCTTTTCCTGGATCATGACCGAGTGCAGGAAGGCCGTGCCGGTCAGCCAGGGTAACAGTGCGGCGATTTCCACCGGATCCCAGGCCCAATAGCCGCCCCAGCCGAGCACGTCGTAGGCCCAACGGCTGCCCAGCAGCAGACCGAGCGAGAGGAACAGCCAGGCCACCAGCGACCAACGCCGGGTGATGCGGATCCAGCGGTCGTCGCTGCGCCCGGTGACCAGGGCGGCGACGGCAAAGGCATAGGGGATGACGAAGGAGACGAACCCCAGGTACAGCATGGGCGGGTGGATGACCATGCCGGGGTGGCGCAGCAGCGGGTTCAGACCGCGCCCATCCTGAGGGATGAAGGGCAACGCTCCATCCGGCTGGTACATGGCCGCCACCTGCATGCCGCCCGCCGTTTGCCAGAAGCGCACAAAGGGGTTTTCGACGAACACGCTCAACGAGAGGAAGAAGGCCAGCGTCACGGCCGAGACGACCACCACGGCGGGCAGGAATTCCCGGTCGCGCTCCCAGCTGCGCAGGGCGACGGCCGAGGCAAAGGCCGACATCAACCACGACCACAGGATCAGCGAGCCGGCCTGTCCGCCCCACAGGGCGGTGATGCGCAGGTACAGCGGCATGCTGTTGCTGGTAACGTTGTAAACATACTGCACGTGGTACTGGTGGTCGACCAGCAGATAGATGAGGATGAGGGCGATGAGGGTGGTCAGCGGAAAGGTCAACAACAGGGCCAGCCGGCTGCTTTCCACCCAGCGCAGCTGGTTTTTATAGGCGCCGTACAGCGCCGCACCGGCGGCGTACAGGGCAACGACAAAGACGAGCAGCAAGACGCCAAAGCCAAAATTGGGTAGCATAATCTATTGGGATTGTTGCGGAACAGCTTCTTCGTATTTGGTCGGGCACTTGAGCAGCAGCTCTTCGGCGTGGAAGACGCCGTCTTCGCCCAGGCGGCCGGTGATGATGGCCTGCGCCTCGTTCTTGAGCAGGTCGGGTTTGACGCCCTGGTAGACCACCTCCAGGCGCGGCAGGGTTGGGTCGCTGACCGCCTGGTGCAGCACGGCTGCCAGGCCGCCGCGGGCGTCGATCTCGTCGTTATCGCCCGGAATGTGGACGATGGTAAAGCGCACCACGATCTTCTGGGTATCGTACTGGATGGTATCGCCCAACACCGCGCCCGAGATGCGCACATCGCGCCCGACCATCTGGCTGCCTTTGTCCTTGAGTTCGCCCACGGTCAGGAAGTATTGGGCGCTGGCCTGTGTGGCGGTGATGATCAGATAGACAATGGCGGCAAGGATCAACAGGCCGCCGATGATAAACTTGGTACGCCCGGTAGAAGCGGGCTTGAATGCGGCTGCACTCTGCATGGCACTTCCTCCTTGTCTCCAGACCCAGGTTAGCGTAACCGGCGCCAGCTTTATTGTGACACACTCAGATTAATTTGACCTGAGAAGCGCTTGTCCAAATTGGCCTTTTTGTGGCGAATTTGTCCAATGGTGAACATTATAACACATTGTTCCCGGCAGTTTGCGCCTGCACGGGTATAATACATTGGGCGATCTACACACGACGATATTATCCCCCGATCGTTCATTTCAAGAGGGTATTGATGGATGACCGTTTGCTGCAAGGGATACAGGCTTATCGCTGCGGAAACCGTACCGGGGCCGCGCACGTTTTTAGTGAACTGCTTCGAGAAAATCCCGACGATGAACTGGCCTGGTTGTGGCTGAGCGTCTGCGTCGACGACCCAGGCAGGCGTGAGTTTTGCTTGAAGAAAGTGGAAGAACTCCGCTCTCAGGGCGCTCCTGCCCCCTCCACTCCCACCCCTACTGCGCTTCCGCATTTCTCAAAAAAGAGCGCTTTTCTGCTGCGGGAGGTTTTGCCGGTAGCGCTGGTTGTTGTGATAGTCGTCGTTGTCGGCCATTATTTTCTGCCCTGGAACTCGTTGGATGACCTCCCGGTGCTGGCGCCGCGATTGAAATATCTGCCCAGTGCGATCGAGCCGGTATCTGTGGATGGACTACAACCAATGACGCCCCAAAACGCTTCCCACATTCATCTGTTGGAGCGTGGGGGCGAGGGGAAGATCACCGCCTTGACCTGGTTTCCGGACAGTGAGAGCATCGCCGTGGCAACCTCGACCGGCATTCTCCTGCGCTCGGGCAGCAAATTAGAGAAAGCCCAGAGGATCACCAATATCGGCGTTGCTCGCCAGATTGCTTTCAGTTCGAACGGACGCAGGTTGGCCTTTTCAGCAGAAGGCAACGTGGTCATCTGGGAAATCGGCGCGTACCAACCCAAACTTGTTCAGGATGGCAAAGACGCAACCTTCAGTTCGGATGCCCAAAAGGTGGCGCTGCGTTCCGCAAAGGGTGTCGCAATTTATAACTTTTACACTTCCGAACCGCTGGTTACTTATCAGTTCAAGAGCGAAAATGTTTCCAGCGCGCAATTCTGGCCCAATGGCCGCTTTGTCATCGCTGAATGGGGCAAAGAAAAATTGACCGTGGTCGATATTGTCACCGGGACGCCTGTCTTGACCCTTGACCAGAACCTGAAAGAATTGGGGCGTGTGACTCTGGCTGCGATCAGCCCGGATGGCCGTTACCTGAGTTGGGTGAATGATTCTTTAAAAATCACCCTCTATGATCTGAAGGCGGAGCAGATTGCCTGGCAAAAAGAATGGGGTTCGGCGCCAGAATCTCTGTGGTTTACGGACAGCGGGAACCAGGTTTGGGTTGGCAATGACCTGGGGCTGGGGGGCTTTGATTTGCAGGGCAACCTGTCCAGCGTTGCGCTGGGGCGCGACTGCAAGCCACCGTTTGCGGTCAGCAGTGACGGCGCTCGTTTCGCATGTGTCAACAACGATACCGACTTAAAGATCATGATCCTTGACAAATCGGTTCAGGAAACTGCTCCTATCTGGCCGCAGCCGTTGGTATTCTCGCCGCCGGTCTTGCTGCGCCCGGATGGCAAACTGGTGGCGGCCCCCGACCCTGCCTGGCGAACGGTGACAGGCTATGCGTTCGATGGAAAGTCCACCATAACGTATGCCGGCGACGATCTGGCAGCCGACAATGATATCAGCGCATATACCTTTAGCCCAGATGCCCGGTGGATTGCGCTGGCGCGTAAGCAGTCCGTCCGTTTGCTGCCGGCGCAAAGCGCCACGCTGCGTTCTTATCGGGATTTGCCTTATCCTGAGGCAGGCTTTTCTGGGCGTGCGCTGCAATATTCTTACAATGGCCAACACCTGGCGGCCTGGGGCAATACCCTTGTGGTGTGGGACGTTGGCGCCGGAAAGATCGTGCAAAATTTCGACCCGCATTCCGATGGGGCGGATGTGGTCTTGAGGCCCAGTCACACCCTCACCCAGGTCGCGGTTGGGCTGAGGGGAGGGCAGGTTCGCGTGGCGGCCGTCGATGGTTCCGGAAGCGCGCTGCAACTATCCGGGCATACACAGCCCATTGCTGCCCTGGCCTTCAGCAACGATGACCGGCTGCTGGCCTCAGTCGCTCAGGGAGACCCGCTGGTTAAAGTTTGGGATGCGCACAGCGGACAACTGCTGACCACCCTGACCAGCAATGCTCCTCGCCAGATGATTTTTTCGGCGTATGGAAAACTGTTGTTCGTTGGCCAGGAGGATGGCGTCATCCAGGTCTGGGAGGTTGGCAGCGGCAAACTGCTCGCCAGCTTAAACGGGCATTCCGGTGCGATTACCAGCCTGGATATATCTCTGGATGGTTCTCTGCTCGTTTCGTCTGGCGAAGACGCCACCCTCCGCTTCTGGGGGGTTAAGCCCTGACCGGCAGACCGTTAAGGGTTCGCCAGCGGTGGGGATGTAGCTTCCTGCTGTTTTGCCGGGGTCTCTGTTATAATAAAGGCCATACTGGCTTACCGTTCGAGGGTGTATGGCGACTCAATGGACAATGGCGGGCGCTCAGGCGGTTCAGGCGGGAAATCGTGTTCAGGCCAGACAATATTTGGCGCGAGCATTAAGTGAAAATGCGGCAGATGAACAGGCCTGGTTGTTGCTCAGTCTTTGTGTGGATGACCCCCAACAAAAACGAGATTGTTTGCAGCGGGCTTTGGCTCTCAATCCACAAAATTCGCGGGCGCGTCAGGCACTGGCTGAACTTGAGCCAGGGGTACGTGGGCCGGTAGAACCGCACCAGCAAGTTGCGATGGTTTCATCGCCGCGGTCACCACTGCCGGCAGAGGAAAAAACCGAAAAGCCGTCCTCGCCGGCGCCATTACAGCATCCGCCTGCCCGCCCCCGGCGGGCGAGCCCTGCCCCTTCCAATGTCTTATCTTTTCGGCGCTACACGTGGATCCATTTTTGGCTGACCGCTTTGTTGCTTGTGTTGACTGGCGGTATTCTCTACGCCCTTCAACCAACGGGTATGATGCCGGTATTGGATCAGCGCGACTCGCCGGATTGGCTGGCGAGCGCCCCGTCTTCTAAAACGTACGAACTGCTCAACCCGCTGGCCGCGATGTACCCGGCCCCCGGCGGTAATCCATCCCAGGCGACCATTTCTCAGCCAGTGGTTGTTTTGTCTGGTGAACTACTGGATGGCTCGGTTTTTGAAAGAGACGGTGCGGGGCAGCCGCTGGCGTTCGCTTTGGATTTACAGACAGGCGAGCAAACCGTTGTGGTATTGTATCGCGGCTATATCGGGCATGTGCGCCCGGGTGATTTGTTAAAAGTTGAAGGAATACTGCCAGTCGCTGGCAGCAGCGGAATGATTGCCTATCGTCTGGAGCGGCTCTCGCCGGCGCTGCGGGCCCCACAGACCACCGCCTTTATTTTCTGGCGCGCCGTCGTTGCCCTTAGTTTGTGGGCGTTGCTTGGTATCAGCGTGTACTTGTGGGGGCAAGCGTGTCGCCGCATCGCCCTTTCCCGGCGGCCGCGTTCGACGATGCTGGCCATCCTGTTGCCTGGTTTCTTGCTGGCAGGTTGCCGCATCGATTTCACCACCGTGTTGCAAGAAGAGGGCGAGGGAACGATCCAGATGCAAATTGAGGAAAGCAAGGAAAACCTGGACTTCTTACGTAAGGTGCCTGGCATGGCCGGCTACCTGGATACCAGTCTGCATCGTCTGCGTGCCGCAGGATTGCAATTGGACAGCTACTCTCAAGGTGACCAGGAAGTGATTTTCTTGCAGCGCAGCGATGTGGTTCTGAGCCAGGAGGCGCAACCGCTGGCCGGCGATGAGGGAAGCTGGGTGGCCGTCCAACGTTACCAACAGGACGGATACCTTGTTTTGCGCTATCAGGCCATGCTCGATACGACGCAGCTTTACCAGTTTTCAAACGAGGTTGACCCGGCTGCAATGGGGGCTATTCGCGATCAGTTGAATCAGATTCAATTCAGCTACAGAGTGGTAATGCCCGGCGCAGTGCGTTACCATAACGGCGGTACGCTGGCTGGCGGTGGCTTGCGCTGGGAAATCCCGATGAACCAACGCACGCCTGTAATCGTTGAAAGCTGGCTGCCTCCGGCCGGCGCCGGACCGGGGCGATTGGCCTGGTATGGGGTGGCGGGTGGTTTCGTGTTCTTTACGATTGTATTGGCGGTCGGGCTGGTTCTGCCGAACAGGAGGAAAACGGCGTGAAAATTACGTTTTCCCGGCGTTTGTCCTTTGCCCTGGTGGCGCTTTTCTTATGGGGCGCACAACTGGCCTGCCAGGCGAATGTCGATCCCAAGGATCAACGTTTGCAACCTCCGATTACAGCGATGAATGAAGACTTTCAATGTCTGATGCAGCAGCTGCGCGTCTTGCCGTTTAAGTTGGCGCCCTCGCCGCGCATCACCCATCCGGATGTGCCGCCCGAAATGGGCGGCCAGCTGACGGTTGGCGGCTATGGCGATACACCTGCCAGCATTGCCCGTTGTAAGAGCCTGAGTGAACCCCGGCGCTCGATCGACGCCGCCGCTCCGCCTAGCCGCGTGCGCCTTTATCGCCTCCAACCGGCGGGGTGTGTAGATGGCTTCACCCCTCAATCCATACTGGCCGAAACTGAGGTGCGCGCCGATGGTACCTGGGAAGTGGTGGTGAACGCGCCCGGCGCCGCTCTGTTAGCCGCCACTCAGGTTACCCAGGATGGTGAAAGCGGCTTAAGTAATTTGTTGGCGATTGCTCCCACGCGCCTGATGCCTGCCATTCAGAATCTCGAGCAGCGCCAGAAACAGACTTTTATTGCCCGACAAGATTTTGCCACCATCCCGCTGGATGGTTCTGCCGCTGCTGGTTTTTGCCTGAAATTGATAGAAAAGACCCCTGTAGCTGTACTTTTAAAGCAGGCCGAGGTGCAAAGTAAGGGTTCCTGGAGTATGGCAGATGTACGCCTGCCGGTCGGTCAGCATCAGGTGGAGCTGGTGGTCGCCGGACTGGAGACGCAAATCCCGGCGGTCGAGTTTGTGCTACAGGTGGCTCCGCTCAAACTTGAGTGGCCGTTTGGTTCTGTTCAGAATGGCAGCTATGTCCCGGAGATCAAGAAGGGAACGATTACTTCATGGTATGGACGTAATGATTGTCATTGGGGGCATAAATGTGGCTGCCCGGCCAATGTCAGTTATCACAATGGATTGGATATTGCCATCGGCCAGGGCGTTGAGATTCACCCGGTGGCAGTGGGTGTGGTGTATAACAGCTCTCCAACCTCAAATGGTACCCAGCGCATTAAGATCGATCACGGGGATTGGGCCAGCGTTTATTATCACATGCAGAAGGTGTTTGTAAAACCAGGCCAATCTGTATCCCCCGCAACTGTGATCGGCACCGTGGGGAATACCGGCACCGGCACCGGCTATCATCTGCATGTCAGCGCTTTTGTGTGGCGGGGTGGCAGTCGTCAGGATCCCAGTCGCCAGTGCGAGCGCGATAAAAATAATCGCATCCTGGATATCTGTGGCCCAGTGATCAACCTGAACCCCCCACCCTGCATGACGCTGGCTGGTAACCATACCAGCGCCGAGTTCGGCGAAGACCAGGGAATTGCAAATTATTGGAACATTTCCGATTGGTCGCAGGTCAAAGTTGATTGGACGGCAGGCGGTACTTCTTTCTGCCTGTTCACCGGGAAATGTACTTTTCCAAAATCTTGCCAGGTTGTGATGCCTCCTGCGATGTCTGTACCCGCCTGTCCCCAATAAGCCATGTCTCCTACCCGCTCCAGATTTTCCACTTTACTGCCTTTTCCTGTCTTGCTGTTTCTGGCTACCTGTCTGATTAGCGCTGCCGCAGTTTGGGGCGGAAGTTCTCTGCGGGTGATCGACCTGCCGCTTCTCTCCAGGGTCTTCATGAAACGTCCGCCCGGTTTGTATGTGGAAAGCCAGCCAACTGGCGCTCAGGTTTTCCTGGACGAAAAGGCCATTGGCCATACACCGCTGGCGTATACGCCGGACAATGGAACACACCGGTTACGCCTTGTCGCGCCCGGCTGTGCTGCCTGGCAGGAAACCATTACGTTCGCTCAGGATATGCCTGAAGTCCGGCTGGCACCCCTGTTGCGATGTTCTACCTCCCAGCAGCCGGTTGCCAGTGGGGCGCATTTCTTGTTCTGGTCGTCAGATGGCACGTTGTTGTTTTATAACCAGGATAGAGGTTTCATCCAGCGCCTGGCCCCTGAGGTCAGCGGCGCCCAAGATGTTTTTGCGTTCTTTGGACAGCCTTTTCTGTTGAGCTACTCGCCGGACGGCGCGCAGATATTGGCGGGGGTGAACGTGGATGAAGGTACGGAGATGGAATGGATCGTATCAGGCGAGGCAAAACCTCTCGCCTATACCGGTTTGCTGTTTTGGGCGCCGGCGAAGCCCACCCCTTATGTGCTCGGCATTCCTGGCACCCCCAACGAGGTTGGGGTCATCCAATTATGGCATGCGGATGCAGAGGGGCGGTTTGTGGCCGAGCCTTTAACCGGACAGAGCGAACCGGCTTATGGTCGTTCCGCCAGCCTGTCTGTTTCGGGCGACTGGCTGGCCGTGCAAAATGGTGAAACACTCGAAATCTGGCGGCGCGCCAAAGGCGCCTGGAACCTCAGCCGCAAGATACCGGGGCATTCTGCTCGCTGGCAGCCCACCCAAGACGACATGCTGGCTTTTATCGGCGCGGATGGTGCGTTGCATCTGGTTTCTGGCCGTGCACAGGAGACCGAGCCGGAAATCGCCCGTTTGGAAGACCCCGGCGAGGCCTTTGTCTGGCAGCCGGGGGGCGGTGGATTGGTGCTGGGCCGTTTTCGTCCGGCTGCCGGAGGGCCCGTTTTCTGGCAGTGGGATCCATTCAATGACACCGTTCAATTGTTGTCCGAGGCGCAAACAGCCACCGGACACATCGCCGAGATGACAATTGCCCCGGATGGGCGTCACCTGGCCTGGAGTAATTCGTTTGGCGATTTATACCTGTTGATGTTATCGCAGTGATCTCTCATTTCAAAAGGATACCCTATGGACGACCGTTTACAAAAAGGGATACAGGTTTATCGCTCTGGGGATCGTGCCGGGGCCATGCGAATTTTTAGCGATCTGCTTCGAGAAAACCCGCGCAATGAGCCGGCTTGGTTGTGGTTGAGCGCCTGCGTCGACGACCCGCACAAGCGAGAGTTTTGTTTGAAAAAGGTGCTCGAAATCAACCCCAATAATCGCCCGGCGCTGGATGGGTTGGCAAAACTTCATTCCGTGGTTGTTTCCCCCGCTGCTGCGGCTCAGACGGCGCGCCCTGCGCAGCCTGCCCAAAATGCCAGCGTACAGACGCCACCGCCGCCCCGGCGCGCCGCCAACCAGCCCTCAGCCGCCCGCCGTTCCATAGCCCGGCCTGCCGCGGCCCCTCAAAAAAAGCGCTCTTTCCCGTTGTGGGCAGTCGTTTTGCTGGTAATGGTGTGCCTGCTCAGCGCTGCCGGCGCTGCCGTTGGGGGGTATTACTATTTTTTGCCTCAGAACCCGCTCATCGCCGCGTCGACCCTGCCGGCCAGCCAACCTCAGCCGTCAGCCACTCTGCCGGCGCCTGCCGGCGCACCCGGCAACCCGGGACTACCGCAATCGTACGGCGCTCCGCTGCTTCTGGATGGATTAAAACCGCTGGCGCCTCAAAACGCGGCCGGCATTAAGACGTTGGGGCGCTGGGGCGAAGGGAATATCCGCGCCCTGGACTGGGCGCGAGACGGCCAAAGTATTGCCGTGGGAACTTCAATCGGTATTACCTTGCGCTCGGGCAGCAAATTGGAGAATGCCCAGACCATCGCTGTCTCCGGCGCCGTCCAGCAGATTGCTTTCAGCCCTGATGGGCGCCAACTGGCAGCCGCATTGGAAAGCGGCAGGGTGTTCGTCTGGCAAACCGGCGTGGATGCGCCCATCTTTGAAGCTCAGGGGGGCGGAGAATTGACTTTCAGCCCGGACGCCAAAAAACTGGCGGTTCGCTCTAAGAAAGAGGTCATGATTTATGACCTGTCTACTCGCCAGCCCGTGACCACTTATCTGCCCAAAAGCGAAGATGTTTCCAAAGTGCAGGCCTGGCCGGATGGCCGCTTTGTCATCGCCGAGTGGAATAAAGAAAAATTGACGTTGGTGGATGTTTCCAGCGGGGAATCCTTCTTGACTCTTAACCAGGATCTGAAAGAATTGGGGAATGTCAAACTGGCAGCTATCAGCCCGGACGGCCGGCATCTGAGTTGGGTGAATAATTTCTCTAAAATTGTCCTCTATGATCTGAATGCCAAACAGGTCGTCTGGCAAAAAGATGCGGGATCGGTGCCAGAATATCTGTGGTTTACGGACAACGGGAACCAGGTGTGGAGCGGCAATGGGATAGGGTTGTATTTCTTTGATTTGCAAGGAAACGAGATTGGTAGTGCGACCGGGCCCGGTCGCAATCAGCCTTTTGCAACCAGCGGGGATGGCAGCCATTTAATATACGCCAGCAGCGACATCAACTTGAGAATCGATACGCCCAACAGTCAGGAGCAGTATGCTTATTCTGACTGGCCGCAGCCGCTTAAATTCTTGCCACCAGTTTTGCTGCGCCCAGATGGCAAACTGGTGGCAGCCCCCGACTCGGCATGGATGTCGGTGATGGGGTATGCGTTAGATGGGACGATTGCCGCGGTGTACATCGGTGATATCCAGAGCAGCAGTGACGATGCCAGCGCCTATGCGTTCAGCCCGGATGGCCAATGGGTCGCGCTGGCTTGTAAGCAGTCCATCCGTTTGATGTCGGCTCAAGATATGTCGCCGCGCGGTTACCAGGATTTGCCCTATCCCGGCGAGAACTTTTCTGTTCGCTCCGCCCAATATTCCCAGGATGGCCAACGTCTGGCGGCCTGGGGCGCGATGCTGGCGGTGTGGGATATCGGCAGCAGGCAGGTAGTGCAAACTTTTGACCCCCAGCAAGACTGGGTAGATGTGGTATTGAAACCCGATCACACCCTCAGTCGGGTCGCCGTAGGGCTGAGGGAGGGGCAGGTTCGCGTGGCGGCCATTGATGGTTCCGGAAGCGCGCTGCAACTATCCGGGCATACACAGCCCATTGCTGCCCTGGCCTTCAGCAACGATGACCGGCTGCTGGCCTCAGTCGCTCAGGGAGACCCGCTGGTTAAAGTTTGGGATGCGCACAGCGGACAACTGCTGACCACCCTGACCAGCAATGCTCCTCGCCAGATGATTTTTTCGGCGTATGGAAAACTGTTGTTCGTTGGCCAGGAGGATGGCGTCATCCAGGTCTGGGAGGTTGGCAGCGGCAAACTGCTCGCCAGCTTAAACGGGCATTCCGGTGCGATTACCAGCCTGGATATATCTCTGGATGGTTCTCTGCTCGTTTCGTCTGGCGAAGACGCCACCATCCGCTTCTGGGGTTTTAAACCCTAGCCGGCCGGCTGTTACGGCGTCTCCGTCACGCCGCGCCATACGGCGTCTATCGCCTGCAAGGCGGTCAGGTTGCGGATGGGCATGGCGGCTTTCATGTTCTGTGGATCGGAAAAATTGGCGTAGAAGCCGGTGCCCATCGTCAGGTGGGCGGGTGAACGCATGCCGTGGTCGGGCAGCGGCTGCACCGCCAGCCAGAAGTTCCACAGTGGGATGTCGTATTCGTAGGCCAGGCGTACGATGGTGTCGTTGACGGCGTGGTTGCCTTCCAGGTTGTCGGCCTTGGTGCTGAGGATAGGGACGATGCCCAGTTCGATGGTGTGCTCGATCACCCGGCGCAGTTTGGCCTCAAAGGGCGCATAACCGGAGATGTCGTTGGTGCCAAAGGAGATGATGGCAAAGCTGGGGCGGTGGATGCGGTATTCGCAGTCCAGCGGGGTCTCGTTTTTGCTGCATTCCTTCCAGTCGTTCCACAGGCCGACCATCACGGCGCTGGCGGTCAGGCCGTTTTTGGCCGCCAGGCTGCGCCGGCCCCACGAACCGGCGAAGTAATCCACCGCCGGTTGTAAGGTGGTGTACGTGCCGAGATTGTAGATTTTTGTGCCGCGGTCGAGATCGCCCAGGAAGGTGGGCATCACCGTCTGGCAGTCGCCCACTTTGGAGAAATGCTGCGGGTTGTTGCCCAGGCTCAGGCCGTGCTGGTAAATCTGGCGCGCCCGCTCGCTGACGGTGGGGATGACCGGCGCCTTTTTCCATTCATTCTTGGCCAGGGTGGGGCGCGGCGTCGGCGAGAGCTGCGGGGTGGCGGCGGCGGTGGGGGCCGCAGTCTGCGCCACAGCGGTGGCGGCGGCGGGGATGGCGTTCACCGCCGCCGCGGTTGGCGGTGGGGTGGCGGTGACGCGGGGGCCGGTTTCCGGCACCTGAGCGTGCACGCTGGCGGGCTGCATCTGCGCCGCGCTACAGGCGGCCAGGGTAAAAAGCGCAACAAGAGACAAGAACCAGACGAACGGTTTCATACGGTTTCCAGATGATTGAAAGAATGGCGAAGACGGCTGGGATGTTGTGCGAGCAGGCCCATTATACCGCCTTGTGCGCTTTAAGGGAGCTAAGAAACCGCCGCTGCCTGCCGGTTGGG
>CAZHTS010000022.1:0-60820 GCA_964535315.1 uncultured Anaerolineaceae bacterium | reverse complement strand
TCCGTTATGATAATAAAAATTACAATGCGAGTGGTCGCCATGAGAACAACCCCATCATTGGTCGGTAGAATGGCCGAACCAAACCTGCTGGATGAACTTTACGCCAGCGGGAAATCGGAATTTCTGGATCTTTACGAAAAACAAGGCTGCTGACCGACAAATCCAACCGGCGCACCGACAAGAAACGGATTGACCATCACGGCCTGGCAATTTAGGGGCTGAATCCCCGAAGTGTGGGCGCGGGCCCACACTTATCCGGCGCATAGGGTATCAGGTGTTGACCGTTTGGGAACCGGCCTAAAAATCGATGCCGCAATGATACTCAATGAGCGGGTTGAACTGCACATCGAGCAGTTGCATTGGGTCATTTTTGTCCATCACATACACATTTTCAGCAAAGCCGCCCCACTTCGTAAAAACCACATAGCGAACAGTGACCTTGTCCTCGTCAACGATCATCATTGGGGTAAAGTCTATTTGTTCTATTTTATCTTTCACTTCTTGGGGAAATTCAACGTTAAAACCTTTCATATCAGCGTCAACATATTGCATATCACCTGGATCGCAAAGGATTTTTGCGTCATTATAGCCGCCATGCCACCAGAGATAAAACTGGTCGCCAAGAAAGGCCAGGGTAACAAACTCAAAATAACTTTCAGGCTCTTTGTCTATCTGAATTTTCTCGAGATAATCATATTTGTGGTTTAACTCCCCGTAAGAGCGTTCGTCAGACACTTCTTCGCCGAATGATTTGAGCAGTGCGCTATACGATTTAAAAGGGGCGCTATTCGATTTTCGCGCATAAACGAGCGGTAAACCGCCCAATTCGTCGTTGAAATAAACGTAATCGAGTTTATAGCCCGATGTAAGTTTTAAGTGCGTGAGAACCTTGAAATATGTGTTGGGGTCGAAATCCGAAGCTCGCCTGAATGGATTCTCGGTTGTGAAATGGTCTGGGAATTTCAGGTCTTTTTTCAAATTATACAATCCATCAATAACTGCTCGACATTCACCTGACATCGAAAGAGCAGATTGGCTGCTAACAGAGTTCGTTGGCAGCGGGAGCAGCGTTGCCGTAGCTGTGGGCTCCGGAGTTAAAGTAATCGTTGCAGATGGAACGGGCGTTTGGGTGGGTAGTGTTATCGCCGTACTCGTTGCTGTGACCGTGGCAGTTGGCGCAGGCGCCGGGGTTACCGGAGTACAACCTGCCATACTGATCATGCCTGAAACAATCACAAACGAAGAAAGAATTTTATAAATTGACTTCACCATGATTTTAATTTCCATCCTTTTGTTTTGGTTTACACAAGATAAGCCGCCCGACAGTTTGCGTTAGCTGCGTGTGAACGGGCGTGGACTGCCGCACAGCAGCGGCGTGCCTGGGAAGCTGGAGAAACCCGCAGCGCAGGAAATACTTAAAGATGCGTCCCACACGTCAGGTACACGCTGTGCTGGGCGTTTTTTATTATGCCAGACTTGATGGTTGATCCTTTGCCCCCATAATCAGAAGCCACAAAGTAAGCCCAAATTCCCCAATAAAACCAATGGCAAAACTCAGGTAAGATATTCCTTCGTAGCCTGGGAAAAGGAAAAACTGAAAAGGATACATGAGCCAGCCAAAACACTCAATCATCACTATGATGCCCAGAACTTTCGGAAGGTACCCCGACTTGAAAATCAAGTAACCAAGCGGAAAGAGCCAGACGGCAAAAAAGAACTGGGCAATCATAAATCCATTTTTATGTAAATAGAGAAAGAACATTGCTAAAGTCTGCAATTGATTCGTCTGGAATACTTTCAAGTAATCCGCGCCACTCAAAAGTAGCGCAGCAGAAAATAGATTAAGCATATTTACGCACTGTACGGCGACACCCCCCAGGTTTAATAGCAAGAAAAGCAAAGCGATGTTTTTATTGACCGGTTTTAATAACACGTATAAAGCCCAGGCCGCCAAAAGGAAAAGAACGCCCGCCAGGACATCGCTCACAAAACCGATACGGAACAGCCATTCAGAAGCCAGGATATTGCTGGCGGTCACTGCGGCATCTCCGAATACTACAAGTTTCGTGCGAGATGCGTCTGCAAAAATTGTGGCGATTATGTAGATTAAATACAGGGAGCCTGCTATTCTTGCGGTCCTTTTATTTGTATTCATCTTTTATCTCCTTTGAATAGGGAGTGACCCGACAGTTTGCCCCTATCCACCCATTGAAAAAACACATCACCGCTACGGGACTCGAAAACTCTCCATCAACCCGGCAAACACCGGCAGGTACTGCGCCCAGGTTGGCTCGTAGGCGCAGAAGGTCAGGGCGTAACCGCGCCCTTCCTGGCGCACGTACCAGTCCTGGCAGTGAATGCCGTTGCCGTAGGTATACTCGCTCAACATACCGGGGAACTGGGTGGTGCCCTGCAGGCGGGTCGCGCCGGCTTTAAAACCGTCCCGGCGGCGGGCGCGCTGCTGCCCCCAGTTCACCACCTCGGCAATACCGCTGCCGCTCAACTCGCTGGAGGCCACCTGCAGAAACGGCAAATCGTCGGGCGTCTTTTCCAGCAGCAGCAGCACTTGATCATCCTGTGGATCGGGCTGGCGGCGCGAAGACCAGCCTTGCGGCGTATCGAGGACAAACGGCAGGGGGCCCGATACGGTCGGCGAACCGGGCGCAACCGCTCCCTCACGCTGCACGGCCCACAACCCGGCGGCCACAAACGCCGCCAGCAGCAGCCCGATCAGCAGACAGCTTCCCAGGCGCCGTCCACCCGCGCGTCCCGCCACCTCACCACCTCCGCCGGCGCGGCCGGGCAAACCAGCGCATCACGCTGTGCGCCGCCACCGGCACGGCCAGCAGCAGCGGGATGATCCAGATCAGCACGTTGGCGATTTGCTCAAACAGATAGGTGCGCGGCGCATATTCGGCCACGCTGCGGGCAATCTTATTCCCTTCCGGCCCATAGATTTTCACGTACGCCTGAAGAGCGCTCGCCGACAGTCCGGCGGCCTGATAATATTCCAGCACCAGCTTGGGGTTTTGCTCGATTGCCATCAGGTCGTACGGGATGACCACCCCGTTCAGCGGGTCCAGAATCCACCAGTGCTGCTGGGCGTCGTCCAGTTGCGCCGTCACCACCACGTGCCCGTCCAGCCCGACGATACTCGCCGGGATGCCCTCCGCCGCCAGCACCTGCTGCAACACGATGGACTGCTGCGAACAGACCCCCACCCCGCGCGCCAGCGCCGCCCGCCCGTCCATCAGTTCGTACTTGCGGAACTTTTCGGGGTCGAAGAAACTGGCCAGGAACAGCACGTAATTCTTGTAAAACGGCACGCGCAGCCCGTAACGATCCACGCCCTCGTCTTTCCAATAATCCGCCATGCCCTGCGCCACAGCGCGCGTGGCTGCCCGCAAGAACGCCTTGCGGTCGCCGCTCTGGCGCGCCTGGGCAATGGCCTGGTAGAACTGATCTTCCGTCAGTACGATGTCGTTCGGGAAAGCGCTGCTCGCCTCGGTATAGATGGCCGGGTTACGCCAGGGCAAGAACTGCCCGACCCCATTGACCAGCAGCAACACAATCCCCAGGTATAACAGAAACTTACGCACGCGCTCGCTCATACCACCTTATTATATGCCGCTTTAGCGGCAGTTGCGATTATTATCACACACCGGCGCCGGTAGCGGGCAGGTCAGCGGAGCCGCCGGCGAGCGCAAATAGATCTGCTGCGCCCCCGGCGCGGTGACCACCAGGGCGGCGGCGGACAGCACCCATTTTCCCGTCCGGCAGCCCACCAGGATGACGTCCTGCCCGCCCGCAAACGGCTCTGGCGAAGCCGGCAGCGGCAGGAGCGCATACGTGGTGCCCGCCGGCCCCACCACCGTCACCACCAGGCGCGGGTACGGCTGCTCGTAGTACGGCGAGCCGCGTTCCGGTTCGCCGCCGTTCATCGGATAAAAGCGCGGGTATAACGCCCGCCCCTGCACGATCAGCGCATCTTTGCCGGCCAGGAAGGTGCGCAGGTCGGCGGCGCTGAAACCCGCCCCGGCCAACGCCCCGCTGGCTTCCAGCCGGTCGACCAGTTGCGCCGGCGTCAGGTCGGCGTAACGGCGGGATACCAGCCGTTCGCCCACCGGCCCGGCCGCCCCCAGCACAAAGAAGACTGCCAGCACGGCCAGCACGCCCCGGGCAGTAAACGTCTTCCAGCCGCTCCATCCCTCAGAGACGGGCTGCTCCGCCCCACCGTCCGGCACCGCCCCGGCGCCAAACAAAGCCGCCAGCCAGATCGTCGCCTGTAAGACCCCCAGGGCAAAATAAAACCACAGCACCCAATCGCCGGGCACCAGGTAACGCCCGCCCGAGGTACGCGCCAGCCCGCTGGCCACGTGATAGCCCACGCCGCTGAACAACGGCGCCAGCCCCGCCCAGCGCGCCCGCCGCCAGGCCACCCCCACCCCCAGCGAGATGGCCGCCAGATTGGCGAGAATCCCCAGCCCGGCCGGCAGCGTCAGCCGTCCGTCCCAATACGGATCCCAATACGGCGTCGTCTTGCGCAGGGTAGCCACCAGGTCGTCGTATTGAAACGGCGCCGGCAAAATCAGCACCGAAGAGATCAGATTGTGAAAGCTGTGCCCAAGCACAAAACGCGCCACCGGCCCATAGCGCTGCGCCATCGTCTGCGACGGCGGCGGCTGAGGGGTAGCCGTCACGGCGGGGACGGCGGTCGGGGCAAGCGTGGCCGCGGTTTGCCCGGGCAGGGTGGGGATGGGGGTGGGCTTCGGCGGCTTCATCGCCGGCCCGTAACGACTGCTCCACACATTGCGGATGCGCTTGGCGTAAAACCACGGGTCGCCGGTCACCTGGGCGTTGCGCCACATCCACGGTGCGATGCCGGCAAAAATAGCCAGCAAGAATAACGCCGCCGCCGGCAGCCAGCGCCGCCAGGCCCGCCCATACGCCGCCAGCGAGAAGACCAGCACGCCGGGCACCATAAACAGCGGGTTCGAACGCAGCAGAGTGGTCAACCCCAGCGCCCCGCCGGCCAACGCCACGTACACCGGGGCGTTGCTCCGCCGCTGCAACCAGCGCACCAGCGCATACACCACCAGCACCATGCCGACCAGGGTCGGAAACTCGGTCAACATCAATTTGGAATTGGAGGACTGGATCATCGTGCCGGCGGCCAGGGCGTTCATCTCCTTGACGATCGCCAGCAGCGCCGCAAACACGCCAAACGCCCGGCTGTGCAGCGCCCGCCCGATCAGATAAAACAGGCCGGGCAAAATGGCAAAGACGATCACCTGTAAGGTGATGACCGGCGTATACTCCTGCCCGGCCAGCCCATGCAGCCCCGCCAGGAATGCCATGTACAGGGCGCGATCGTAAGCCTTGCCGTTCTTCAACCCCTGCCCGATCAGGGCAAACTGGCTGCCCAGGTCAAAGCCCTCGGCGTCCGAAAAGGGATAATAATCGTAGGCCGGCGGATAGGGGCCGGGGGTAAAATAGGTGCGCGGCAGCGGCTGGCCCACCCACAACCACGCCGTGACCGCCCACAACAGCACAAATACCACCGCATCCACCCAGGCGCTTTCCAGCCAGCGCCCCCCTCTGCGTCGCAAGCCGGCCTCCCCCCACCAGGCCAGCGCCGCCAGCCCCCAGGCCAGCAGCAGTTGCAGCCCCAAGATCGGCACGCCGGTCTCGTTCCACTGGCGAATGTCGGCATCCAGCCCCAGGCGGGTAACGGCAATCACCAGCCACAGCCCCAAAGCGCCGGCCAGCGTCACCCCGCCGGCCACCAGCGCCGCCCGGTCGGCTCGCAACGCCGCCCGGCCACGCTCACCGTGCAGCCCAAACCGTTCTGCCAGCAGCACCCCCAGCGTCTGCCCCAACACCAGCATCAGCCAGATGACCGGCGGGCGCAGCCGGTCGAAATAAGCCGCATACACGCCGGCGCGATACGCCGGTAAAAACGTTCCCACCCAGGCCAGCAGGAACAACCCGGCCAGCGGCCAGGCAAGCGCCCGCCACGCCCCGGCGCGCTGCGGGATGCGCGCCAGCCAGGCTTCCGCCCGCTGCGGACGGCGCCACAAGAAGGCGGCCGCCGCCAGCAACGCCGCGGCCGCCAGCAGCAGCCCGGCCACCAGCGCCAGGCGCTCCAGCGAGTAACCCGCCAGAACGCTGTTCTTGCTGTCGGCCGGGATAGACAACAAATACAGCGCCATCCCGACCGCCTCGATGCCGGCCAGGCCGGCCCACGCGGGCAGCACCCGCGCCTTATTCCACCATCGCTTCACAGGCGTCAATTGCTCCATCGTGTCTCTACTCACACTTACCCGCCGCATCGCATACCGCCGGTGCAACTGGGCAGGTCAACGGGCGCGGCGGCGTAGATTTCAACACCACCTGTTCCGGCCCATGCACCACGACCATCAATGCGTCCAGGCGGTCCTCCCCCTTACACCCGATTACTATCACGTCGGCAGTGTGCGGGAAACTGGCGGGGCTGGCCGGCAGCGGCAAAAGCACCTCGGCCGTTTTCGTCCCAATCAACACAAAAGCCAGGCGGCCGTACGCCCGCTCGCCAAACGCAGAACGCACGCTGCCGGTATCCTTCTCCCCCGCCGCCATGAAGCGCGGGTACAGCGCCCGCCCGGAGAGCACCACCGCCCCCGGTTGGGCAAGAAAAGCCTGCGCCTCTGCGCCCGTCACCCCCGCCTGCTGTAAATCCGCCGGCGCCTGGGCCGCATCCTGCGGTGGATATCGCAGCGGGAAGAGCTGCTCGCTCAACGGCAAAACGGCGCCCAGCAGACCAAAAGCCAGCGCCGCCGCCAGCGCCTGCCGGCGCAGCGAAGGCCCGGCGGAAACGCCGGGGGATGTCATTACCGTCCAGGCCGGCTGCAAGCCCACACACCCCGCAGCCTGGGCGGTCAATTCCAGCGCGCCCACGGCAAAATACAGATACAGCGCCCAATCGACCGGGACGAGATAACGCCCGCCGGAGGTCAACGAGACCGCGTTGGAAAGATGATAGCCCAGAAAGACCACCAGCGGGGCCAGGCCGGCCCAACGCCAGCGCCGCCAGGCGCAGGCAATACCGGCCGAAATCAACGCCAGGTGAAGCAAGAGCGCCAGGCCGGCGCCCGGCAATAAAACGCCGTCCCAGGTCGTCTCCCAATACGGCAGACGGATGGTCTGCAATAAGCCGGTGTGTGCAAAGGAGGGCGGCAGCATGACCAGCGTGCCGATCAGGTTGTGCAAATAATGCGCCAGCATGGAGCGTTCCAGCGATACCCCCTCCTCCTCTTGCGGCGCAGCGGGGAGCGCATCGCCCTCGCCCGAAGGGGTCGCAGACGGCGTGGCAGCGCCAGGTGTATCTGCCGGCGCCAAAAAGCGGGTATAGCGGTTCTCGTACAAAACCCCGCGCACTTTCCCCATGATCGGGCGCAGGAATTCGCCGCTGGTGTACTGCGTGCGCGCCATCCAGGGCAGCATACTGGCCGCCGCCATCGCCGCCAGCAGCGCTGCGGATAGCAGCGCCGGGCGCCAGCGCCGGCCCAACGCCAGCCAGGCCAACGCCGCCGCAAACGGGATCAGCACGAGCACGTTCATGCGCACCAGCGCCAGCAGGCCCAAAACGCCCCCGGCTGCCAGCCAGGGACGCCCAGCCGGGCGCGGCTGCTTCAGCCAGCGCACCAGCAGCAGGGTAAACACCAGCAGCCCGACGGCCGCCGGCACTTCGGTCAGGATCATCCGGCTATGCGAAACCTGCAACAGATTCGTGCTCGCAATGGCGTTCATTTCTTTGATCACTGCCAACGTCCCGGCCATCACCCCCACCCCGCGGCTGTGTAAAGAGCGCCCCAACAGGTAAACCAGCGCCGGCAACGCCGCCAGGAACACGACCTGCAGGGTCACCACCCCGGCAAACGCAGACCCCGCCAGCCAGTTGAGCCCCGTCAGAAACAGAATGTACAACGCCTTGTCCGTCGAACGCGTCACCCCCCGGCCAAGCAGCACGTACTGCGCCGTCCGGTCGTACACCTGCGCATCCGAGAACGGGTAAGATTCGTAATTGGGCGGGTAAGCCTGGGTGTTGAAATGACTGGGCGCCAGCGCCGCCCGGTTCCACAGCACGGCCGCCGCCCCCCACAAAACCAGGCACAGCAGCACATCCAGCCAGACACCCTTGCGCCCACCCAGCAATAACGCCAGCGTTCCCAACAGCCAGCCCAAAAACAGTTGCAGGGTGGTAAACGGCGGCCCGGCCTTATTCCAGAAAGCGTCCCCCGGCCACAGCCCCAACCCGCTGGCGGATACCAGCCCCCACACCAGCAGCACACAGCCCAGCACCAGCCCCCACGCCAGGGCCGCGCCGCGCCCGGACTGCCAACGGCCGCGCCCGGCAGCCCACAACAGATAGAGCATAGCGGCCAGGCCGGCAAACAATAGCAACCCCAGCGCCGGACGCAAACGCTCCAGGTAGGCCTGAAGCGCCGGCGTGCGTTCGCCGGGCCAGAATACGCCCAACCAGCCCAGCGTGCCAACCGCCCACAGCGCCAACAAGACCAGCCGCAAGCGCACGCCGTGCTGCAACAAGGCGTTCAAACGCCGCGCCGCCGCCTGCGGCCGGCGCCAGACCAGCCCGCCTGCCGCCGCCGCCGCCAGCGCAAAGAACAGCAGCCCGGCCAGAATCGCCAGGCGCTGCGCCGAGAAACCCAGCAAAACGGCGTTACGGGCATCGGCCGGGATACTCGCCGCCCAGCCCGCCGCCGCCGCACCGCCCAACGCCAGCAACCCGCACACCAGCGTCAACTCACGCCGCACAATTCGTTCGTCCAGGTTACGCACAGGTTCCACCAATTTTCTCCAACCCTCAGAGAGCGTTCACGGGCAAATGCTCTTGCGATCCAGATAAAGGAAAGCGATTGCTCCCGCCGCCAGGCACGCGCCGAAAATGATGTTGGCCCACAACGGCGGCAGCGAAACCGCAATGAACGCCAGGCAGTCCAGCGTCAACGCCGCCACATGGATGATCTGCACGGCGCGGCTCGACGGCAGCCCCATTTTCGCCAGGCGATGATAGGTATGGTCGCTGCTGCCCTTGTAAAACGGTTTGCCGCGCCGCAGCCGCGAGAAGAAAACCAGCGTGGTGTCAAAAATGGGCACCCCGACCAGCAGGATCGGTACAAACCACGAGGAGGTCGGGAATTTGTTAAAGGGGTTATACAGAATCGCCGTCCCTGCCAGCAAGAAGCCCAGCGTTTGCGCCGCGCCATCGCCCAGGAACAGGCGCGCCGGCGAGCTGTTGTAAAACAACAGCCCCAGGCAAATCCCCAACAGGATGGCGCACAACAACGAGAGCATGCCCTGGTTGGCTTCGTAGGCCCCCAGCATGAAGAAGGCAAACGCCAGACAGCTCAACCCCGCCACCTCGCCATCCATGCTGTCCGCCAGGTTAAAGGCATTGGTAATCCCTACGATCCAAAAAATGGTCAGGCCATAGTCGAGCAGTTCAAACGGTAATCCCCGCCCGCCAACAAAAAACTCGCGGTTCTCAAAGATGCGGATGTACGTTCCGGACTGGATCAGCAGGACTGCCGCCAGCACCTGCCCCAACAATTTGGGCAGCGGCTTCATCGCCCGGGCGTCGTCCAACACGCCGAACACAAAGACGATCGCCGCCGCGGCGACCATCCAGATAATCTTGTCCAGTTGCCAGGCGCCCAACAACGCCACCCCCAGCGGCAGCGCCAACATCAACGCCACCCCACCCGCCAGCGGCGTCGGCGTCTTGTGCAGCTTGTGCGGTTCCTTGCCGGGCATGTCCAACAGCCCCCAGCGCGTCGTCCAGCGGATGGCCAGCCAGCCGCTCACCAGCGACAACGCCAGACCGGCCAGGATTCCTGCATACATGAACGAGGTCGAAGAAAGATTCAGGTTCATGCCGGTCTCCTGTCAGGCGGCGTCATATACCGCCAGGGTGCGGTTGACCACCGTTTCCACCGAAAATTCTTCTTCCACCAGCTGCCGGCTGCGTTCGGCCATCTGCTGGCGCAGGGTCGAGTCGTTGATTAACGTGCGCAGACCATCGGCCAGCGCCTGGGCATCACGCACCGGCACCAGGAAACCATTGACGCCATCCTGAACCACCTCACGGCAGCCGGGCACATCGGTGGCGACGATCGCCCGTCCGCAGGCCGCCGCCTCGATCAACGAACGCGGGGCGCCCTCACGATACGACGGCAGGCACACGATGTTGGCCTGGGCGTACACCGCCAGCATGTCCTCCTGCCAGCCCCACCACTCCACCACGCCCTCTTTCTGCCAGGCGCCCAACTGCCAGAGCGGCACCGAGGCCGGGTTGTCCGGGTCGCTGTCGCCGACCAGCGCAAAACGGGCGCGCACCCCGGCGTCGCGCAGCAGGGTGGCCGCCTCGACAAACTCTCCCACGCCCTTATCCCACAACATGCGCGCCGGCAGCACCACCAGCGGCTTACCGCCCAACTCCAACAACGGGGCGAACTGGGTCATATCCACCCCCGAACCGCGAATTAACGTACACTGCGCCGCATCGACCAACCCGTTTTCAAGAAAGATGGCGCGGTCGTCCGGGTTCTGAAAGATGATGCGCGTGTTCTCCAACGCAAACCGGTACAGCCACTTCACCAGCCCGCGCAGCGAGCGCGCCTTGAACTCGCTGCCGATGAACACATACCCCAGCCCGGTCACCGAATTGACGATGCGCCGCACGCGCATCCAGCGCGCCGCCAGCGAACCGTACAACACGCACTTCACCGTAAAGTGATGCACCAGGTCGGGGCGTTCCTGGTCGTACAAACGCGCCAGGCGGATCAGGGTGGTCAGTTCGGCAAACGGATTGATGCCGCGTCGTGAAAGCGGAAAAGAGATCCAACGAAACCCCAGCTGTTCCAACTGAGCGGCGTAATCTCCGGGCGGTGAAACCAGCACCACCTCGTCCCCGCGTTGGCGCAGCGCCTGCGCCAGGGGCAGACGAAAATTATACAGATACCAGTCTGTGTTGGCAAACAGCAGCGTTTTCAACAGTAAGCTCACCGGGAGGGATAGTCTAACCACGCCTGAAACATCAGCACGTTCCACAGATAATAATGCCAGTCATGATTTCCGGCAAGGTGTTCGGCCCATTTTTGGCGGATCGGCTGCGGGTTGAAAAAGCCTTCCCGCTGCAAACGTTTCTCGTCCAGCAGTTCCTCGGCCCACGGGCGCAGCGGCCCGCGCAGCCAGGTCTCGATCGGCACGCCGAAGCCCTTTTTGGGGCGTTCCACCAGTTCTGCCGGCACGTAACGATGCAGCAGCTGGCGCAGCAGCCACTTGCTCTGCCCGGCGCGCACCTTCATCGACAACGGCAGACGCCAGGCAAACTCGACCACGCGGTGATCGTCCAGGTAGGGCACGCGCGCTTCCAGGCTGACGCCCATGCTGGCGCGATCCACCTTGGCCAGGATGTCGTCCGGCAGATAGGTGATCAGATCCACGCACATCATCTGGCGGGTAAAATCGGGCAGCTGCGGCCACTGCGCCGGATCGTTGAGCGGCGTGGGCGGCTCGCTGGCGCCCGGCACCAGCTTGAGCGGCGTCGACCAGGTGGACACCAGGCGGTTGTAAAACGCCTGCTCGTTTTCATACGACAGAATCTCGGCGACCTTGTGCAGCGTCCCCGGTGTGGCGTCCGCCTCGGGCAGCAGCCCCTGCAAGGCCGCCGACACGCTGCGGCGCAGCGGGGCCGGCAGCCAGTTCACCCGCCCCCACACCCGCTGTCCGATCTCGTAACGCGGGTAGCCGCCAAACAACTCGTCGCCGCCGTCGCCCGAAAGGCTCACCGTCACGTGGCGGCGGGTCAGCTTGGCGACCAGGTAAGTGGGAATCTGCGATGGATCGGCAAACGGCTCGTCGTACAGATGCGGCAGCAGCGGGATGACCTCTTCGGCCTCGCCCGGCAGCACGTACAACTCGGTGTGCTCGCTGCCCAGGTGCTGCGCCACCGCCCGGGCGTGGCGGGCCTCGTCGTGACGTTTCTCGTTAAAGCCGATGGTAAACGTCTTGACCGGCCGGCCGCTTTGCGCCTGCATCAGCGCCACAATCAGGGACGAGTCGACCCCGCCCGAAAGGAACGCCCCCAGCGGCACGTCGGCGATCATACGCAGCCGCACCGCCTCGCGCAGCAGTTCGTCCAGGGCATCCATCGCCTCGCGCTCGCTGCCCGCAAACGGCTGCGCACAGCCGCTCTCGGCCACCTGCCGCGCCGACCAGTACACCTGCGGCTGCGGCCGCCGGCGCGGCGCATCACTTTGAATGTGCAGCATACTGCCCGGCGTCAGCTTGTAGACGTTGTCATAGATGGTATACGGCGCCGGAATGTATTTGTGGCGCATGTACAACGCCAGAGAATTGCGATCCACCTCACCCGCAAACGCCGGGTGGGCGCGCAGCGTTTTCAGTTCCGAACCGAACAGCAAAGTCTGCCCCATCCAGCCATAATACAGCGGCTTGATCCCCAGGCGGTCACGCACCAGGTGCAGGCAATTCTGGACGCTATCCCACAACGCAAAGGCAAACATGCCGTTCAGGCGCGTCACGGTGCGCTCCAGGCCCCAGGCGCACACCGCCGCCAGGATCACCTCGGTATCCGAGCCGCCGCGAAACGCATCGCCGGCGGCGATTAATTCCTGGCGCAGTTCAATGAAGTTGTAAATCTCGCCGTTAAACGCAATCCAGTAGCGCCCATCGGCCGAACACATCGGCTGGTGCCCCGCCGGCGAAAGATCCTGAATGGCCAGGCGGCGGGCGCTCAACGCCACGCCAAAACGCTCGTCGCCCCACGCCCCGCTGTCATCCGGCCCGCGCGCCACAATCGTATCGCTCATGGCGGTTACCCGCCGCAGCAAGGTCTCCTGCGGGGTCTGACGGTCAAAATCCAGGAATCCGGTAATGCCACACATCTGCTATGCTCCCTGTCGCTCCGCCGTCCGGCGGTAAAGATCTTCATAACGCGCCACCACAGCCGGCAGGCGAAAATGCGCCGCCACCCGCTGCCGGGCAGCCAGCCCCAACGCGCTGCGTTGTTCCGGCGCCATCGCCAGCACGTCTGCCAGCCCCCCCGCCAGCGCCGGCGCATCGCCGGGCGGCACCACCCGCCCGCACGCGCCCACAATCGCCGCCGAGTCGCCCACATCGGTGACCACACACGGGACGCCGCAGGCCATCGCCTCGCCGATCACGTTGGCGAACGCCTCGCCCCGCGAAGAGCTGGCCGCCACGTCCCAGGCCGCCATCAGGCGCGGCATGTCCTCACGCCGGCCCAACAAATGCATCGCCGGGCGCAGCCCGCCGGCCTCGATCCAGGCCGCCAGTTCGGCGTTCTGCCACACCACTCCTTCGCCGCACAGCACAAAGTGCACGTCGGGGCGGGCGCGGTGCAATTGCTCCGCCGCCGCCACAAACGTGCGGTGATCCTTTTGCGGGTCGAAGCGCGCCGCCAGTCCCACCAGCGGCGTGTCCTCTGCCAGCCCCAGTTCGGCGCGCAGCGCAGTGCGGGCGGCCCCGTCCGGGCGGAAGCGTTCCAGCTCAAAACCGTTGGGGATCACCACCATCTTTTCCGGCGCATAGCCCAGTTGCTGGTGCGCCAGCGCCGACACCTGCGAATTGACCACGATGCGGCGCGGCAGCCAGGGCGACAGCCGGGCGCACAGCCGCGCAATCTGGATCGTCCGCCGCTTATTGCGTCCGGCGCTCAGATCGGTGTGGCGAATGCCCCAGATCACCGGCGCCCCCACCCACCAGCCGGCCAGCCCGCCCAGCAAATCGGCGTGATACATCCAGGTCTGCACCACGTCCGGGCGGTCGGCGCGCAGCCAGCGCACCAGCCGGGCCAGTTTCAACGGCGAGGGGCGCTGCGGGTTGAGGTTCAACAACTGCACGCGCACCCCCAGGCCGGCAATCCGCTCGGCCATCGGCCCGCCGTCGTTCAGCGCCAGCACGCTGGAGGCAAAACGCAGCCGGTCGGTGACGGACAGCAGTTTAAACAACATCATCTCGGCCCCGCCCGTGCCCAGGCCGGTGATGATGTGCGTTACCCGCAAGACGCCGCCCTCAGCCATTGCCCTGTTCCTGCCCCATCGCCCCCCACGCCGCGTCTTCGCTTAGCAAACGCTTCATCTCACACACCACGTACATGCGCCAGGCCAGCACGTATACGTCCATGTCCAGCCGCCCCACCAGGCTCTTGGCGCCAATCAAGATGCTGCGCGGCAGCAGCTTCTTTAGACGGGCCTTCCACGAAAGCGACGAAGAGCGCCCCGTTGAACGGATGCCCTTCAACACCCAGCGCAAGAGTTCGTCCGGCAGCGCCGCCTGGGCCGCCGGTGAACTCAGCCCGGCCGCCAGCGCCGCCGCCACCCCCGGCGAGCGCAGCAGGTTGGCCGGCTGTTCGATTGCCGAGCGCCGGGCAAACGGTACGTCCGGCAGCATCTGGCGGATCAGGCGTTTGAACTCCCGTTTCTCCGTGCGGCTGCGATCCGGCAGGGTGCGCGCCGCCTCGATCAGGCCGCGCGCCAGCAGCGGGTTACAGATTTCTACGTAATGGGTTTTCAGATCGTTTAAAGCGGCCAGCACGTACGGCAGGCGGAAGGTGTGATACAGGCGGTCGCGCCAGGCCGGCAGCGTCTCGCCGCGCCCCCGGGCAAACCCGGCCGGCAGCGTTTGCGCCGGCAATTTCCCCTTGCACACCGCCCACAAATTGGGGTAGTCGCTCAACAACGTCAGCCCCAGGTAACGGCGCACGTCAAAAGCCGTGTACGAAGTCACCCAACCGAACCCCTCGTCGCCGCGCACGACGCCCCGCACTCCGGCTTCGGCCAACGTCTTCCACAGGCGGAAACCGTCCATATAGCCGCCCAGGTTATCCACCCGCCCTTCGCCCACCGCCAGGAAGCGGCGCAAAATCTGCTCGCCCGTCTCCTCGCCGGAGGCATCCGTCTGAAAATAAGTGTGCTCCAGGCCAAATTGCGCCGCCAGTTGCGCCGCCACCGCCGCATCGCTCTGCGGGTCGGCCAGCGCCGCCCGCAGCCCCCAGGTAATCGCCGGCAGCCGCTCTTTGAGCATCAACAGAATACAGCGGCTGTCGTATCCGCCGGAAAGCGCCAGCGCCCACTGCCGGGCGTCGGGGTGAAAACCGGCAAAGGTCTCTTCCAGTTCAGACTGAATGCGTTCCATCTGCCGTTCCGGGCGCAATTTTACCGGGCTGAAGCGCACCTCGCCGCGTTGCAGCCGCGTCTTCCAGGTCTGGCGGTTGAGCACCAGCCGCGCATCCGGGCCCAGGCAGGTGATGCGTTCATCCCACGAGTTCTCCGCCCCCAGCGTGCCCGAAGACAGCATCCAGTTGAGCGCCTGGGGGTTGAACTGCAACGAGCCCAACAACATCACCAGCGCCCGCTGCGAATCCGACGCCAGCAAACGTTCATCGTCCAGGTAATACCACAGCGAACGCGACCCAACCACATCCGTCACCAGTTCGACGTGGGTTTCATCGCTGCGCAGCAGGGCAAACGACCCGTCCGGCGTTTGCCCGCCCGGCTGCGCCCAACGTTGCAGCGCCGCCGGCATGTTCCCCAGGCAAACGCTGGCGCCCTGCACTGCCTCCAACCCGGAGGGGTTCAAAATCGCCAGCGCCAGGCCGGGGGCCGTAACCAGCGCCGGCGCGGCCGGCGTCAGGTGATCCGGGCACAAACGCCGGTTGAGCTCATTCAGCCGCTGCTCGCCAAAGGCGAACGCCCCCGGCTGCCGCATACACAGAAACACCACTCTGGCCATTAGCGTCCCTCCCGTTCGTTCATCGCCCGCATCGATTGCGCATGCAAATATCCCAGGCTGCGCCCGCGCGCCGTACTGCCCCACACCCCGCACACCCCAACGACGTCGGCGCCGTCCGGCAGCAAACCGGCCTGGGCGATCAGCCAGACAAACTCGTCGCTGCGCAGGTCATAGGTCATGCCAAACACCGCCGGGGCGATCAGCGGGTTCAGTTCTTCCACCATGCTGGCGTACTCGAAATCGTGGATACTCTGGTGGAAATCGCTCCAACGCGCCTGTGGCAGCCAGGTGCGCGGCAAGCGCTCATCTTCCAGGATGTGCAGATAGCCCCCCGGCGGCAGGCGCAAATAGACGGCCTCCTGCCCGGCGGGACAATCGAGCGTACCAAACTGCGCCGGGCGGTAGCCGGCCCACAGCCAGATCGGGCCGAGGACGATCAGGGCAGCCAACACCGCGCCGAAACCCGGCGCAAGCCTGGAAAACAGCGGCGGGCAGGTCGCCGTCGCCTGAGGAGTCACCCCGCCCAACAAGATTGCCAGGCCATAGGCCGGCAAAAGCGCAAACAAGGGGATCACCACGGCATACGAACGCAGGCCGGCGTCGACCGTGGGCACAAAAGGCACCGATGCCACCACCCCCGCCAGCGCCGCCAGCAGCAAACGCGCCGCTGCGTCTTTGCGCCGCAGCCCCTCCGCCAGCCCCAAGAGGCTCAGGGCGTACAGAAACACACTGGCCCATCGATCCGGGCGGCCCAGGAAGCCAAACATGCCGTGGAAACCGGTCGAGAAGAAATCCGCCCAGGCGCGCCCCGCCCCCACAACCGTATTAAACGGATTGGACAGAAAGGCCTGCCAGCACAGGGCGTAAATCTGCCGGGATAGCTGCGGCTCCACCCAGGTCTTGAGTTCCGGGTAATCGATCCAGATTTGCCCCCAGCCCTTGCCGCCCATCACCAGGCCATACAATGTGTAGGAGAAATTAGAGAACAACACCGTATGGGCCGGAGACGCCAGGCGGTACACCAGTTCGTTGACCGCAAAACCGGCGCCCACCGCCGCCACGCCCAGAGCAAAATAACGCCACGAGAAGCGCCCCGCCCCCAGATACCAGGCCGCCCACAGCACCAACACCGGCAGCAAGAAGAACGCCCCCGCCCGGGCGTTTAAACCCAGCGAGAGCAGGAACACACCGACCAGAACGTCTCTGGCGCGGCGATCATACATACCGCGCCACAACAGCGCAAAACCGGCCGCGCCACAGGCAAAGCCCAGGTTCTCGGTCAACAACGAACCGGCAAAATGGCGGTAAAACACAAATGTGATCCACAACACCAGCACGGCCGCGCCCACGCCATACATGCGCCGCACCTCGGCCCCCAGCAGGTAAGCGGCCAGAGCGGCCAGCAGCACGATCAGGAAAATGGCGCCGGGCAAATGCCCGCCCGTCAGGCGCAGAAAAGAGGCCAGCAGCGCCGGAAACAACGGCCGGCGGGCGGCAAAATCGCCCAACGCCCCGCTGTTGAGCAGATGCAGCGCGCCCTGGTAGTAACCGTGGGCGTCGTTGATCGGGAACATGCCCAGCAAAACGTACTGTTCGCTTTCAGCCTGCGCCCACAAACCCAACAGCGGCAGGAGAAAGATGAGCAGCGTCCCGGCCAACCCAAGCCAGCGCCCACCGCGCCCGGTCGGGAACATCCACAATCCCCAGACCAGCGCCAGCGGGATCCACAGGCGCCACAAATCGTAACGCAGCGCCAGCCCAAACGCCGCCGTCGCCAGGATGCCCGGCCCGGCTGCCGCAACCAGGATACAGCCGCCGGCCAGCAGCACAGACCGTTCGCTAAAGACGCGGCGAAAGCGCAATGGGGCATTCACCCACCCGGCTGCCCATAAGGCCAGGGCGCTCACCCCACCGCACACGCTCATCCAGATGAACAACGCATACAGGCGCTCGATGTAGGCTCCCCAGCGCTCCGTTAAGGCTTCCGCCCACCAGCCCCCTACCCAGCCCAGAAGCCAGATAGACGCACACAAAAAGAAGAGCCCGACCGCCCGCCAGCGGCGCGCATACAGCCAGTCCAGCCCGCCGCCCCACACCGCCGGTCTCCGCCAGACCAGCCACAGGCCGCCGGCGCCGGACAACGCCCCCACAACAAACACTGCCATCAAAATCAGGCGCTGCGCCGAAAAGCCAAACAATACGCTGTTCTTGGCGTCAGCAGGGATGCGCGCCAGATAGAACATGCACCCCAGGCTGGCTGCCATCAGGGCCAGAGCATGCGCCATCGCAAGCACTCGCAGCGAGCGCTTCATCCCTCAATCCTCTTCACGGCGCAGCACAATCAGGGCGAACATGGCCAGGAAACGGCTCCAGGGTTGCAACCAGTTCTCCAATTGCCGCCATAGGCCAAAGCTCCAATCCGGGGCCAGTTTGCGCATCGAGATCCCGCCCGAAGCCATATACCGGAAAGGCATAAAACGGTGGATGTGTTCCAGGCGCAGCCCCGGAAACTCGCTCGCAAAACGCGGCGCGTCGCGCTCAAAGATCATCCACGGCATGGCGTCGTTGGCGCCCGAAAGCGGACCCGAACTGGGGAACTCCCAGGCGGGCGCATCCGGCGTGAACGGCTCGTAATGCAAGAAGCGATAGAAGAAACGCGACCAGGGCGTGACCCACGGTTCGATCATCACCACCGTTCCCCCCGGTCGCACGCAGCGCACCGCTTCCGCAAAGAACTGGCGCGGGCAGGGGATGTGGTGTAATACGTTGGTCATGACGATACCATCCAGCGCCCCATCCCCAAAAGGCAGCGCCTGTCCATCCAGGATGAGCGCTGCGCCCGGCACGTAAAACACCTCCGATTTCACCAGGGCAGGGACATACGCTTCCATAAAGCCGGCGCCGGAGCCCAATTCGAGCACCCTTTCAACCCTGGCGGGCAGCGATCTGGCAATCAGGGAATACCATTCCACATAAATCTGGCGCAAGAATGGCTTTTCGTGGATGATCCGGCGACGCAAATGCGTGGCGCGCGGGTCATCCATATTAATCCCACGCGTCAGAGGGTGAGCCAGCCATTGTGCAATCGTCCCCATGATTATCGTCCTACAGGTTGAAGATCGTCAGCATAAAACACATCCGCAGCCGCAGCCGAACCCGACCAGCGCCCGCAGCCTTTCACCACGGCCGGCAGCGGCGGCAATCGCTCAGAATTTACCACCAGCCACATCGTCCGCCCATCCGCCAGATTAAAGGTGCTGGTCAAGGTGACCGGCGGGGATGTGTGCGGTTCAATTTCCACCATAAAATCGGTATACATAAAATCGTGCAGGCCCTTGTTAAACTGGCTCCAGCGTACCGCCGGCAGATAGGTTTGCGCCAGTTGCTCATCCGCCGCCACCTGCACCAGGGTACCCGGCTGCAAGCGGAGGTAAACAGCCTCGCCGTTTCCCGGGCAGGGGGATGCCGTATACGCCGGCGGGCGTCCCGCCAGCCAGACAATGACCGGGCTGCACGCCGCCACAAGCAGCAGCCCCGCCCCCAGCCATGCAGCGCTCCGGGCGGCCACCTCATCCTGTGGAGGTTGAAGCGCCCACCGAGACGGCAAGCGCTGCACCAGCCACGCCAGGCCTACGGCAGGCAGGGCGGCAAAAAACGGGATTGCAGCCGCATAGGTGCGCATCAGAGCAGAATCCACCGGCGGCACAAACGGCACCGACAGCAGGATGCCCAGCCAGCCGGCCAGCACCAAAGCGGCAAAATTACCCCGCCGCTCTCGCCAGAGGGCCCAACAACCGCACAGGCATAAGGCAAACAGCCCCAAACGGCCCGCCAGGTTGGCCGTTTCATTCTTCCCGCCGACAAAGCTAAAGGCGCTCGAGCGGCGCGTCGAGAAAAAGTCGCCCCACGATCTTACCCCGCCCTGTACGATCCCCTGTGGGTTACGTTTGATCTCATCCACGGCCAGCTCATAAATCCGCTGCGAACGTTGTGGCTCGCTTAATTTGAGCACCTCAGGATGATCCCGCTTGACCTGCGTCCACCCTTCCCCACCAACCGCCAGGCCATACAGGGTATAAGAGAAATTCGAAAAGGCCACGCCCTCCGAGACCGCCAACAGTTGAAAGGCCAGCATGTTGATCAATACACTGGCGATGATCGCGCCACTTGCCAGCCCCAGCCAGCGCCAGGAAAAACGCGGCTGGCGAAACCAGCCCAACCACAGCGCCAGAGCGGGCAGCACAAAAAATGGGCCGGCACGCGCCATCAACCCCAGGCCGAGCAGCAGCGTTCCTAACAAAACGAGCCCACGCTTGTGGTCGCTTGCCCCTCGCCATAACAACGCAAACGCCGCCATCCCCAGCACAAAACCCAGGTTCTCGGTCAGCGTCGTGCCGATGTGCGGCCGGTAAAACAGATAACCCAGCAGCACCACCAACGCTCCCGCCAGGGCGCCATGCGTCCGCTGCACCTCACGCCCCGCCAGATAACAGGCGAACCCGCCCAGGGCAACCAGTACCGCCAGCGCCAGTTGCAAGTTTTCTGCAAAGAGCCAGAAGAGCAGCGCCAGAACGGCCGGGAAAAGCGGCCGCCGCGAGGAAAACGCCGAAAGTGGATACCCGGCCAACAAACGACGCGCATCCAGGTAATAACTGCTGGCGTCGCTGAACGGCAGTAAACCACTTACCGCATTGGGCTCGCTGATCCCGCTCGCCCACAGCCCCGAAAGCGCCAGCCCAAAAAGCAAAACGATAAACGTAGCTGCAATCACCCGCCCGGGCCAGCCGGGTATACGCAAAACCAGGTACACGACCAGGAACACGGGAACCACCACCGTGCTGAAATCGTAGCGCAGGCTCAGGCCCAGGCCGGAGAGCCAACCCGATCCTAAAAACAAACTATAAACGACAGGCGCGACAAGAAGAGGTAGAAAACCGAAAAAGGTCTTGTGCCTGTTCATTCGCGGGCCTCATCCAACAAACTTGATGCGCCCCGCCGCAAAGGATACCATCTTGAGCAACATCCAGCCGTGCTTCCAGCGCTCGATGTTGGTGGTGCCGTACACACGTTCACGGTAGCGGATGGGCAAATCCACGATCTTGAGCGTCAGCCGCGCCGCCCCGAACAACAGATCAAAGTCGCCAAAGGGGTCGAAGTCGCCAAAATAAGAACGGTTGGCCACCACGTGTTCGTAATCGCTGCGCCACAAGACCTTGGTACCGCACAACGAGTCTTTGACCGGCTGCCCGAGCAGCCACGAAAAAGCCAGGCTGAAGAACTTGTTGCCCAGCAGATTGAAAAAGCGCATGGCCTGTTCTTCCATCGGGTACACCAGGCGCACGCCGTTGATAAAATCACCCTTACCCTGGCGCAAAGCCTCATAAAAGCGGGGTAAATCTTCGGGCGGAACGGTCATATCCGCATCCAGGATCATCAACACATCCCCGCTGGCGTGCGCAAACCCCATGCGCACCGCGTCGCCCTTGCCGCGCCCGGTCTGCTGCATCATCTGGCAGCGCCGCTCGGGATGATCTGCCACCACCTGCTGGATGGTTTCCCAGGTATTATCCTGCGAATGGCCCTCGACAAAGATGATCTCGGTGCCGGCCCCCATTTCCGGGGTGCGTTCGAGAATATGCGGAATGTTCCCGGCCTCGTTGCGCGCCGGCACCACCACCGAGACCACGGGTAATGCGCCTTCGGTTGGGTGTGGACACGGCCGCGCCACGATAAAATTGGTCAGTGCAAACGCCTTAAACGGCCACAATTTCACCAGGAAACGATTGAACAGCGTATCGATCAACGGCGTCGGCAGCACCCAGGCAATATCCGGCCAGGTGCGGATCATTTCAAAATCTGCCAGATTGAGCAGATTTTGCACATCATCCACCGTCAGCCAGTTCTGGTACAACGTCGGCTTGGCCAGCTTGAGCGCCTCGGCCGCCGCCAGCGGCGCCTCCCATAAACGGCTGTAATTATTCAAAATCAAGCGGGTGCGCGGCGTGCATACCTTGCGCAATTGCTCGAAGACCGCCTGCACATCCCATAAATCGTTCAACAAATCCGAAAGGATAATAACGTCAAACTCGCCCTTCAGAGGAAGCGAACAGGCATCGGCCTGGATGAAATGCAGCTCGGGGTGCTTGCTGCGGGCGCGCCGCAGCATCTGGCCTGAGAAATCGACCCCAACCCCAAACGAAGGTTGTAAGGCAGCCAGCAGGTCGCCCTGTGCACAGCCAACTTCCAACACCCGTAAGCCGCCGGGAACCAGGAAGCGATACAATTTGGCCAGTTGGCGATGATAAAAGCCCCCCCACCCCTTCCAATGATCCATAAAACAAGCGGTGGTATCCCAATGCTCCCGGCGAGCGCGCTGGTAGGTCTCAAAAGCATCGCCGTCACAACACGAATCAGTCTGCTGAAAAATCATGCCTGCTTACCTGTTTTCTTTAAATTTTTTACAAAAGGAGGCCACATCATCCATGACGGGCAGCCGTACGTAACAGAATTTCTATTGTCCGGTCAATCATCTGCTCGCCAGCAAAACAATCTAAAATTCGCTGCCGGGCCTGATGGCCCAACGCAAGACGCTGGTCTGGGGACATCGACAATAAATCGGTCAGAGCCGCAGCCAATGCGGTTGGATCCTGAGGCGGCACCACCCGTCCGGTCTCGCCGACAATCACCGCACTGTCGCCCACGTCGGTTACCACACAGGGCAGGCCGCACGCCATCGCCTCGCCGATTACGTTGGGAAAACCCTCTGTAATCGAAGCCGAACAACAGATATCCAGCGCATTATATACGCCCCGCATCTCGCTGTAAACCCCCGGCCACACCACCCGCCCGTCCAGTCCCAATTGACGGCTCAGGGCAAGCATCTCCTGGCGATAAACATCCGGGCCGGCGCCGACACACACAAAATACGCATTTGGAAAGCGCCGCAGCAGTTGCTGGGCTGCCTGCAAAAAGAGCGCATGGCCTTTGACCACATCCAGGCGGCCGACCAACCCCACCAACTGCCCCTCCGGCGGGACGCCCCATTCGGCGCGCAATGCCTCGCCCAGAATACGGTCGGGCATGAAACGGTCAACCGCAATCCCATTGGGGATCATCTGAACCCGCTCCATCGGGAACCCCCGCTGGCGCAAATAAACGCGCCCGGCCTCCGAATTCACGATGATCTGGTCGGCGTATTGGGCGCAGCGCGCCTCCAGCCACAGGCTGAAACGCCATACCCAATCATACCGGCTCACGTCCCGCAAAGAAGAGCGCATGCTGTAGATTACCTTCAAACCCGGCAGCCACGCCTTAAGCAGTACGGCCAGAATATTTGAAATCGCCAGATACCCCACCAAAACATCGGGGCGAAAGGAGCGCATTTGCGCCAGCAAACGTCCCCAGAAACCAACCACGTCCCAACGACCGCGCTTCTCCAAATCCACAACGCGTACCCCTGCCTGGCTCAATTCTTCTCGAAGTTTCCCCCGTCCGTAAAAACAAAACACGGACACGTCGAACCCCCGGGCGAGCAACCCCCTGGCCAGTTCCGATAACTGGCGCTCTGCCCCCCCCAGGTTAAGCGAACGGATCAAAAGAGCGACGCGCATGGCAGTTAAAATCCCTGATAAACAAATACTGCGGCCGCCGGGGCCACATTCCAAAAGTGCACAAAGACGATCAACAGCACGGCAAGTACAATCATTGCGGACTGGGTCGTTGTACGCCAACGGGTGAAAATCTGCTCCCCACGCCCATACTCCAATATTCCATCCAGCCCGAGCGATAACAAAATGGTCACCGCCATGACTCCAAATTTGAAATCAACAACCGTCGATCCTGCAATCAACAATCCTTTCCAGAAAACAAAAGTATCGCGCAAGGCCAGCGAACCAAAAGGCACCCAGGCCAACACGACCAGCAGAAAGGTCAGCGGCGCGGAAATCGCCCGCAGCCAACCGGGTTGCTCCTGCGGGCGTAAACGCGGCCAGCGCAGTTGTAACATACGTTCGCCTGCCTGATAAATACCGTGCAAAGCGCCCCACAAAACCATCGCCGGATAAAAACCGTGCCACAGACCGCTGACAACCATCGTGATCAGCGGCGGGAGCGCCACAGTCAGCCAGTTCTGTTTCCCCTGGTTGGCCCGCAGCAGCGCACGGCTGAGCGGGAAAAAGATGTAATCACGCAGCCAGCTCGACAGGCTGATATGCCAGCGGTTCCAAAAATCGCTGAAACCGCGAGCAAAGTAAGGCTGTTGGAAATTATTTGAAAGTTCAATACCAAACAACAGGCTTACCCCGCGCACCAGGCTGGTATATGCGGCAAAGTCGTTGTACAGGTAAAAGGCATAGGTCAATAACCCGGCCCAGCGCACCCCCAAAGATAAATCGCCGTTGCCAAAAAAATCCTTGGGGAGCAGACTGAACAGCACGTCCGCCAAAACGATCTTGCGTACCAGCCCTGTTAGCAACAGGGTAAAAGCCCTTGCCAGCGTCTCGTTGGTAACCATGCGCTGGCGCTGCAAGATGGGTAAGAAGGCGCGCGCCCGTTCGATGGGGCCAGAAATCAACTTCGGAAAATAGGCCAGGTACAGAGCAAAATCGATAAAATCTTCGCAGGGCGCCAGACGTTTTTGATACACATCGACCAGATAAGAGATGACCTGCAAAATATAAAAGGAAAAGCCCACCGGCAAAATCAGGGCCCGGAAAATGGTTTCGGGAGAAATCCACCCACCGAGAACACGTTCAACGTGTGGAACGACGTAGCTGCTATCCAGAGATTTGTAGCCGGCAAATAAAACCAGGGCCACCCCAATTCCGCCCCACAAAAGCAGCGTACGATGTTTCTGAGATTGATCCAGCCATTTGGCCCACCAGAAACTCAGCGCCGTCACGCACAACAATACCAGTGCAAAACGCCAATCCAGCATCACGTAAAACACATAGGATGCCAGCAGCAGCCATACATTCTGGGCGCGCAGGGATAATATGTAATACACGGCCAAAACGACCCCTACAAACAGCGCAAATTGCCCGGATAGAATTTCCATTCACCGCTCCTAAAAATGTAGGCTGATTATAACACCGCCAGTTTTGCTGGCTGCATCGAGGAGCACATTCCCCACCCGGCAACCACGTCCAGAAACGTTTGCTTTCAGACGCTCATCCAGGTGAGGGTACAAGGACCGACTTTCTACTTCGGCGCTACAAGAAGATACATCTACGCCGGCTGGTCTACTTGCAGTGAGGCTGATCTTCAGGAAAATCGCGAAACGATAACAAATCGTCTACCGTAGAGAAAAAGCTGTGATCCGCTAACATGGGATAACTGCCGCCGAAGTAGCGATTGAAAATCAGTCGAAAAGTATTTACCGGGCTGATTGAAGCATACAGGTTCTTGTCGTAGTCCACACCGGGTAAATAGTATGCATTTAAGATGTGCGGCTGTAAATAAAGCGCCACCCGAATCTCTTCCGGCTCCTCTGCCGGCGGGACAATGCCATGATCTCCCTGGATTACTATGATGGGCGGGCGTTTGGAATTGGACTGGATGGCGCGCACGATGGGCAGCATGCGGTTATTGATAAACTGTACCTGAGACACATACCCCTGTCTGAGATAGCTCAAATCCTTCAAATCTTTTCCATTACCAGATGCGCCCTTGGCGTTCGAGATTGTGCCATCCGGCAAAAAGACATACGGCTCATGTGGAACGATGATGTGGACAAAGACAAACTTGGGTCCCGGTTCAGCCGGCAAACGCTCCAGTTCATCCAGAACAAACCGCTGGCGCCGGATGTATTGCCCGAACGGGGTATGAATCCCATCGACCGTATCGATGAAAAACTTTGAATTCCCGATATTAATTAAGGTGAGCGCCGTGTCTTGAACGAGCATGGCCTCAAAAGGGGTCAACCCGCGCAGCACAGAAACCCCAGGGGGGACAAGGTATTCAGACGCATCGCTCAGCTGGGTAAAATCATAGCCGGTCTCAAACGCAATCGTACGGTAACCGATCGCCTCCAGCTGCTGGCGCACAAAACTATGTTTGATCAGGGCGGGAATAGGCGCGATATTGGAACTATTGGCTTGAATCCCTAAATTTTCCAGGTAATCGATGTTCAGCGACGAAGCCAGCGATAACCGGGTCTGTGAATAATTGCTCAGACTGCAATCGGCGACATAAAATCCAGCCTGCTCCAATCCCTCCAGGAAAGGCCGGTTGTCAAACCCAAACTTCGACTGCAAGATATCTGCGCGCGCATACGTATCCAGAATGATATAGTAAATATCCGGCAATTCCTCAGGATCGACCGGTTGCAAGGGCGCCTGTACTGCCGCCTGCGGCTGAACGGCTGGGGCCTGGCTGCGAAACAGATACAGGATCGTTTGCGCGACCGGGAAAATCAGCAGCCCCATCACCATCACCGTCAACAAAGAGGAAACAAATTCCGAAGGGCGAATTCGCTTTAAAATGAACCACAGACCGGCTATCAATACCAGCAGATATAGAACTGCCAACACCCGGTGGCGATAAATGGCTATCCCGGCAATGGTGACGCCACGCAAAAGCAAATAAACGTGCCCGTACGAGAACAGCAACAACAATAAATAACTCGTGACCAGCGCCGCCTTGGGCCAGTTCCTTATAAGCAAATACAACAACCCATAAATCAACGCCCCTAAACCGATAAAAGCGATCAATGGACGCCAGATAACCTGAAACTCTATCTCGCCGAGATTATTTGCAAATAACGCCAGTACAGGGTAAGCAGCGAACAAGATTGGATAAATGGGTGAACGATGAAGAAATTTCATGACGCTCCTTTTGCTTTGCAGGTATTATACCCAAAACCACTGGATCGGCTATAATACCTGATCAAACAAAATGAACCTGGAAATTTACGAAAACCCAATCACAACGAAATGGGACGAGCAGCTGGGGGGATGCCATTTTGCCAACCCGCTACAGGCGAGCGCCTACGCCGATTATCTGCGGGCTCAGGGCAGCCAGGTACACGCTTTCACCTTTGTACAGGCCGGGCAGGCAATCGGTCATTGTCTCGTCAGCGTAAGCCGCAATAAAACCGCCACCTGGTCTTTTGGGCCGGTGCTCCGTGAGCCAGATTCTCAGACGCTCAATCAGATGCTTGTTCTGTTGATCCCCTATCTACGCAAGCATCTCCGCATTCGAGCCGTAGAAACGGCCCGCCTGCCGGCGTTTTATACGGGTCAGGAATATCCACCCCCGACCCACTACGACTCTCTCGGCCAGACGCCCTACATCGATTTGCAGCAAGATCTCGAAACGCTCAATCGCTCCTACGACCGCTCGGTGCGCAAGAACGTGCGCAAATGCCAGGATGCCGGGGTGGAGATCACCATCACCAACGACCCGGCCGCCCTGGAGCCCTACCTGGCCATGCTGACCGATTTTCGCAGCCAGCGCGGCCTGCGTCTCCCGCCGTTCTACCCCAACGCCCAGACCCTGCAATACTTCAACCGCCCCCACACCGGCATGTATCTTGCCCTGGCGCACCAGGGCGGTGAGTATCTGGCCGGCATGGGGCTGGTCACCTACCATCAATTGATGACCGAAATCGCCGTGGCCGAAGCGCCGCTGTTCCACGAACGCAAATTGCCGGTCAACGACCTGATCAAGGTCAGGGCAATCGAACACTTCCGTGAACAAGGCATCCGCTACTACGACCTGGCCGGCGTCAGCCGCCAGCCCGCCGACGCCAAACAGGAAAATATCCGCCGTTTCAAGCTTAAATTCACCCAAAATCTGGCAGATTACGGTATCATCGGGCGCAGGGTCTTCTCGCCCCTGTGGTATTTTTACCGCGCCATCCATCGTTAACGCACTCTCTGTCAGGACAGGCCCGCCTATGGACGACTCTGCCATAAAAAACTTATGGGATGACCGCGCCGGCCGCTACGCCGCCAGCGCCAACAACAGCTTTCGCCAGAACTTCAAGCTGCGCATCCTGGAAAAATATGCCCGCCCCGATTCGGTCTGTCTGGATATCGGCGCCGCCACCGGCCTGTTTTCGCTTCCCCTGGCGCCGCAGGTCAAAGAAATTCACGCCATCGATCTCAGCCCCGAAATGGTGGCGCAGTGCCGCGTCAACGCCGAGAAAGCCGGTGCGAGCAACCTTTTCGTCTACGAACGCAGCGCCACCGCTCCGGGCTTTGAAGACGCCAGCTTCGACCTGATCTTCTCGTTCGCCACCCTGGCCGTCGTGCCCCAGGTAGAACTGGCGTACGCCGAGATCGCCCGCCTGCTCAAGCCGGGCGGGGTCGCCGTGCTCGATATCACCGGACGGCACAACCTCTCGCGCCGGCGCTGGGAGCGCTTCTACCGCAAACAGGGCCACTTTGGCATGAATTACTATCGCCTGGACGAAATCCAGGCCATCTTCTCGGCGTTGGGCCTGAGCGTGCTGGAGAACCACTGCACCGGGCTGCTCGACCAGTGGAAATATATCCCCGGCATCCACAAACTCAAATTCCTGGATCGCATCCTGCACGCCCCCCAACCCACCCCCGACCTGGATTATCGCATCAGTCAAAAATTTCCCCGCCTGGCCAATCACTGGTACTTCGTGCTGCAAAAACAGCCCACATCTCCTGACCCGCGAGCCACAGCATGAGCGATGCATCTAAATACACCACCCGGGGCCGCCTGTTCATCTTCTTCCGCTTTTTCGCCGAGTTCACCGCCAAAGCCAGCAGCCTGATTACCTTCCCGCTCCTGTCGCGCTACCTGGGCCCCGAAGGCTACGGCGTCAACACTCAGACCACCCTGTTCGTTTCGTTCCTTGTGCCGGTCGCCACACTGGGGCTGGGCTACGGTGTGGTGCGCATGGTCGCCGGCAAGCAAAGCCGTGAATATATCAGCGCCCGCTTTTTCTCGACCCTGCTGCTGGTGCTGGCCTCGTCTTCACTGTTGAGCGTTCTGATCGTGCTCCTGGCGCCCATCTTGAACACCCTGTTCATCAAGGTGGATTGGGCCACGCCCATCATCCGCTGGGCGGCGCCGCTCATCATCCTCAACGCCGTCGAAAATACCCTGCGGGATTACTACCGCGCCCGCCTGCGCATCATCGCCTATTCGGTCATGCAGGTCATCCAGACGGTCGCCTACGTCGCCGCCGTCGCCCTGGTGCTCACCTCGGGCGGAGGGCTGTTGCAGCTCGTCTGGGCCTGGTTGGGCATCAAGGCGCTCTACGATCTCGGCGCCCTGCTCTACTTCCTCGCCATCGGCGAGATCCATTTCCAGAAAGAACTCATGCCGCGCAGCGAAGTCGCCGAACTGCTGCGTTTTGGCTTCCCTATCGTCGTCACCGGCCTGAGCGCCTGGGTGATTGCCGTCGGCGACCGCGGCGTTATCGGCTATTTCCTCAACGCCAGCCAGGTGGGTGTGTATAACGCCGGTTACACCCTGGCGGGCATCATCGGGGCGCTGGCCAGCCCCTTCTGGAACCCGCTCTACCCGCTGATGGCTACCTACAAAAACAACCAGGATCGCGCCGGGCTGGGACGGGTGTGCCGCAAGTACACCAACGCCTTCAGCCTGATCGGCATCCCCGGCCTGGTGGGGCTGATCGTGCTATCGCAGCCCCTGCTGGTTCAGTTCGGCACGGCCGACTTTGCCCTGTCGTACCCTACCTTCACCTTTATCGCTCTGGGGCTGTTCTGCGACCAGTTCGCCGCCAACGCCCAATACCTGGTCTACCTGCACAACGAACCCGTTTTTCTGAGAAACGTGACCATCCTGAGCGGGCTGACCAACATCGCCCTGAACCTGATGCTGGTGCCCCTGCTCGGGATCACCGGCGCAGCGCTCTCCACGCTCTTTTCGTACGTGTTACTGGACGGTCTGCTCTACCGCCAGGTCATCCGCTATGGCTATCATCTCGGCGAATTGTACGATTTTCACACCATTGGCCGCTTTTGCGTGGGCGCCCTGGTAATGGGAGTGGTCATCTACTGGATCAACCTGTACATCCAGTATAATGTCACCCTCCTGTTTGCCGTCGCCGGCGCCGGTGTGGCCGCCTACTGCCTGGCGCTGCTGGCGCTGTACCGTTTCAATCCCAAAAACTTACTGGAAAAGATTTAACCCGCCATGACTCTGCGCTTACTTGTCATTATCACCAACCGCCTGTCAGCCCTCGCCACCAAGGGAGAACTGATCGAGCGTTACTACAACCCCGGCAACATCTTTGACGAAATTCACATCGTCATGACCAACAACGACCAGGTCGACCCGGTCGTGATCCAACCCGCCGCCGGGCGCGCCCGCCTGTTCATTTACAACCTGCCGGCCCCCACCGCCCGCCAGTCCGTCGGCTGGCAAAAGCCGTTGATCGAAGGCTGGGTGCAGCAGGGCCTCGCCCTGGCGCGTAAGATTTCCCCAGACCTGATTAAAGTACACAATAACTTCATCCAGGGGTATCTGGCTTACCGCATCAAACAGGCCCTGGGCACGCCTTATGTCGTCTCGCTGCACGGCGTGTGGGACAAAGACGACCAGATTGGCTTCCGCAACCGGGCGCTGGCCTTCTTCCGCAAGAAGTTCGAGCGCCAGTGTCTGCAAAACGCCGATGCGGTCGTGGCCGTTTACAGCCCCATCCTGCGCTACGCCCGCGCCTACGGCGCAAAAAACCTGCACCTGATCTACAACTTTGTTGCCGGCGACAAGATCCAGGTCAAAGCGGATTACAGCCTGCACACCCCGCCCCGCCTGCTAACCATCAATCGCCAGGTCAAAGAAAAAAACCCCGAAAACATCCTGCGCGCCATCCAAACCATCGACTGCCAGTACGACATCATCGGCCGCGGCGAACTGCACGAATACCTGCAGGGTGTGGCGCAGGAAGCCGGCGTCAGCCACAAGGTGCGGTTTATCGAAGCGCTGCCCAACGAACAGGTTTGCAACAGTCTTAAAGACTACGACCTGATGGTCAGCCACTGCGATTATTGGGGCACCTCCAAGACGGTGATCGAAGCCGGGCTGGCCGGGCTGCCGGTGCTGCTCAACCATCACCCGGTCGAGCCCATCCCCGAATACACCAGCGGCTGGATTGCGCTGTGCAACAACACGCCCGAAGACTATCGCCGGGCCATCCTCGACCTGCTCGACCGCCAGGAACTGCGCCGGCAATACGGCCAGAAAGCGCTGGCCTTCGCCCGGCAAAATTTTGCCCCCGAGGAAATGGAACGCAAGCTTGCCGGCGTCTACCGCCAGGCGCTCGGACAGAGTGATTGACCATGAAACTGACCCGACAGCGCGCCCTTGATCGTCTTGGTATGCTCTTTCCCGGCTTTTTCTGGCGCCAGTATGCCAGCCAGGCCCGCCGGCAGGGCTTCAAACGCCTGTACCTGGTCTTATCGTTCGACTGCGACACACCCGAGGACATCCAGGCCGCCGCTCCTCTGGACGACTGGCTGCGGCAGCACGGTTTCAAAACCACCTACGCCGTCCCCGGCGCCCAATTACAACAGGGCGCAGCGGTTTACCGCCAACTGGCAGACAGCGGCGCCGAGTTCATCAACCACGGCGCCCGCCCGCACACCGTCTGGAACGGCGAACGTTACCAGAGCGACACCTTCTACGCCCGCATGACGCCCGAAGAAGTCGTCGCCGACATCCGCAGCGGGCACGAGATCGTCTCGCAGGTCACCGGCCGTCCTCCGCTGGGCTTCCGCGCCCCGCATTTTGGCCTGTTAGGACAGCCCGAGTTGGAAATCATCTACGCCACCCTGCGTTCTCTCGACTACCGCTTCGCCACGACCACCGGCCCGCGCTACGGCATATGGCATGGCCCGCGCTGGCGCACCCACGACCTGCTGGAGTTCCCGCTCACCGGCAGCTACGCCTCGCCCTTTATCCTGCTGGATTCCTTCCGCCACATCGTCAGCCGCAGCCAGCGGGTGGTCAAAGACAGCTACGCCGCCAGCCTGACCGCCACCGTAGAGCAACTGCTGGCCCACCATATCCCCGGCCTGCTCAATATCTACGTCGATCCCTCAATGGTCGCCCCCAACCAGGCCTTCTACCGGGCCTTCGAACGCATCCAGACGTTGGGTATCCCCAGCCTGCATTACCGCGATCTGTTACAGGATGAGTTGCCGCAATGAAAGACTTACTGGCCGTCTCGTGGAGTATGCCGCCGCTGGTTCTGCCGCGTTCCTTACAGGTTTCGCGCAGCCTCAGCCGCCTCAGCGAACTGGGCTGGCAATCGACCGTCATTTGCGTCGACCCGCGCTCGGTGCGCCGCAGCATCAAGCTGGACCCCGCCCTGGAAGCCGAATACCGGCAGCGTTTCGAGTTGGTGCGCGTCTCCTCCCCCGAGGCCAGCCTGTTCTACCGCTTCTTCTGGCGGCTCTTTCCGCGCCAGGGTACCCGCCCCGACCAGAAGATCGTATGGGTGCCGCGCGCCGTGCGCGCCGCCCGCGCCCTGCTCGCCCGCCGCCCGTTCGACGCCATCCTGACCTTCGCCCAGCCCTGGTCTGACCACCTCGTGGGTCTCGAACTCAAAAAGACCGGCGCCAAACCCTGGATCGCCCACTTCAGCGACCCGTGGATCGACACCCCCTATCGCCAGTACGATCCCAAAAGCGAAAAAATCTGCCGCCACCTGGAGAGCGAGGTGATCCGCAACGCCGACGCGGTCGTCTTTATCACCCGCCAGACGGCCGAACGGGTGATGAGCAAGTATCCGCCCGAATGGAAGCGCAAGGTGCACGTCCTGCCTCACGGCTACGACCCGCTGGTCGCCCCATTTCCGCCCGCGGAACACAGCGGACGCCTGCGCCTGGTTTACACCGGCTCCTTCTACGGCAATCGCACCCCCGAAGGGCTGCTGCACGCCCTGGCGCAGCTAGACGCCGCCCAACCCATCGCCGGGCAGATCGAACTGCTCCTGGTGGGGTCGCGCACCGTCGAATACCGCCCGCTGGCCGCCCAACTGGGGCTGGAAGACGTGGTGCGTTTCTTCGGTCCGGTCAGCTTTACCGAAAGCCAGGCCCTGGCCGCCAGCGCCGGCGTACTGCTGGTCATCGACGCCCCCAGCCAGGGCGAAAGCCTGTTCCTGCCCAGCAAGCTGGTCGATTATCTGGCCTTCAATAAGCCTGTCCTCGGACTGACGCCCATCACCGGCGCTTCGGCCGACCTGTTACAGCGCCTGGAATGCCCCGTGGTCGCCCCGGACGACGTTCCCGGCATCGCCGCCGCCCTGCAAACCCTGCTCGACCAGTGGCGCAGCGGCGCGCTCGCCACCTCCGCCGGGTTCCGCCGCGTGGCGCAGGAATACGACATCCAGCAGACCACCCTGCGCCTGGAGGAGATTATCCTGGGCGCGATGTCGCTTCCGCCACAAACACCCGGACGCGCGTAACCGCATCGATCGCATCTTCGCCGGTGAGGAACTCGGGGCGCATGCGCGGGCGCGCTTTTTGAAAGGCGGCTTCGTCCCGGTCGAGCACGTCGATTACCACCCGGTCGAAATAATGCTCGAAGACCGCTTCATAATCGCGATAGCGATAACGGTTGTGATTGCTGGTCGGGTTCAGCCAGTTGCGCCAGACACGCTCCGAGTAACACAGCATTTCAAACGGGTACTTGAAGAAGTGGTCGCGCAAATCGATGTAGTGCAGATGTACCCCGCCCGGGGCAGTCAGCGCCGCCAGCGCCGCGGTAATCCCTTTTACGTCGTCCAGATGTTCGTACACAGAACTGCTCAACACCAGGTCGACCGGCGTCAGCGAGCGTTCGCGGGCAGCCTGGCGGATGTCGCTGTGCAGCAGCGTCATCACCTCCGGGCGCGGCGCAACCTCTTCCCCGCTGGCGCGCAGGTACTCGCCGTATTCGTTCAGCAGCGCACGGTTGGTCTGCGCCTCGGGCCGGGCGTATTTATCACACAACACCACGTGCGCCGCGCCGGCGCGCAACAGTGCGCAACCGATGCCAAAATTTCCGCCGTAGCCAAAAATCATCACCCGCTTGCCGTTCAGATCGGCGCCGCGGCTCGCCAACGCCTGCTGGTAGCGGCTGACGGCCTCCTGCGGGATGCGCGTTTCCAGTCCGGGCTGGATGACCAGCCGCCGGCGCAGCAAGAAACGTACCGCCCCTTCGGGTAGAAAATGGCGAACGACTCGCGGAAGCAGATAACGAATATTCATCACGCACCTGTAGTTAAAAAGGATTCTGGCTGCCGGACACCGGGCGGCCCTTGGAGCGCCGCGAACGGGGCACCCGCGGCACATTTTGCACGTCCAATACAATCACCTGGAGCAGCAACTGAAACCCCAGGATCACCGGCAGCACGGCGATCATCACCGTGCCGGTGGTCGTCGGAACACCGGTCAGGATCGAATGCCGCCACCAGATCGCACCCCAGATCACCCCAAACAAAGTGATCAACAGGCCAATCACCATAAAAATCGACCCGACCGAAAAATCCAGCACAAAGTACTGCACCATCAGCCGGCGTAAAAAGCCGCGCCACAACAGATAGGGAAACTGCACCAACGCCTGCCAGACCGACAGCGAACTGACCTCGCCGGCGTAACAGGCGGGCATGGGCACGTCCACCACCACTGCCCGCTGTAAATTCAATTCCAACAGCATGCTGCTCTCAAAGAAATAACGCCGGTGAATGCGGCTTTGATCCAGATCCCGCAGGGTATCCACGTCAATTGCCAGATAGCCGTTGTTCGGATCAAACACATTCCAGTAACCGCTGGCGACCTTGGTCAAAAACGACAGGCCGATGTTGCCAACCCGGCGCACCAGCGGCATGCTGGTAATGGCGCGGGTGTGCGAAAAACGGTTGCCCTTGGCATAATTGGCCCGCCCTTCCAGAATCGGCAGGACCACGTCCTCGAGATATTCCGGACGCATCTGGTTATCGCCATCCATCTTGACCAGGATCGTCGCCCCCAATTCCACTGCCCGGTTGAAACCGGTCAACATCGCCCCACCCACGCCCTGGTTCTGGCTGTGGCGCACCAGCACCACGCGCCCATCGCCGCCGGCCAACGCCTGTCCGGCGCAGTCGTCCGGGCTGGCGTCGTCCACCACCACGATCCGCCACACCCAGGCCGGCAGACCGGCAATCACCGCCTGAATATAGGGGGCCACCCGGTACATGGGGATGACCACACACACCCGCTCGCCGGCTGCTTCCAGCCCTTCCAACGTCAGCATCCCCTCACCTCACTTCAACGGGCACTGATAGGCCGGCAGCGAACGCACGGTCAACGCATCCGCATGCCCATCCAACACAATGGCCGCCAGAACGTCCACGTAGCCCTGTTCCTGACAGCCGATCACCAGCACATCGGCCGCGTTCGGGAAATGTTTGGGCGCCTGATCCAGCACCAGCACCTGCTGGCTGACCCCATACGGCGGCCCGACCATGAGAAAACCCATACGCGCCGCGCTGCGGTAGGCATACGGCTTGTAAGCCGCCCAACCCGAACCGGGTTCGCCGCCGATCGGCGGGTAGAAACGCGGATAGAGCGCCCGGCCCTTGAGCACCACCACCCCCTCCATCCCGGCGAAGCGTTCCAACGCCGGTAAATCCAGCGTGGAATTGCGCAGTTCAGGGCGCGCCAGGAATTCGGCGGTCAACGCTGCCGCGCTCTGCGGCGGATAGCGCGCCGGTACGACCCGCTCGACCAGCGGCAGACTGGCGCCCACCAACAGGAAACAGGCGCCCATCGCAATCGCCCTACCCAGCGGCAGCGGTCCGGTCGGTGCGTCGTCCGTCTCGCGGGCGCTGGAGGCCATCATCCGCTCGAAACGCGGGCCGGCAACCCCCAGCAGGCGCAGCAGCCAGAAGGCCAGCTGGAGCAACCCGGCGCAATAATAAAAATATGCGACCCAATCCACCGGCAGGATATAGCGCCAGCCCGAATTGCGCGCCACGGCGTTGCTCAGGCTGTAGGCCAGATTAAAGATCAACGGCACCAGCCCGACCAGCCCCCAGCGCCGCCACAGGGCGGCGATGCCCAGCGCCAGCAAAGCCAGGTGAATGGCAATCACCACGCCATCTGTGCTGCTGAAACGTTCAATTAACGCCGGCCAATACAGGTTGTCGATCACCCACGTATCGCTCAGATCGTCAAACGAAAAGCGCATCGGCAGATCGATCAGCGCCGAGATCTCGTTGTTGAGGAAATGCGCCGTGGTAAACTGCGCCACCTGCTCGGGATGTTCCAGAGCAAACTGGCGCGCCATCGCCAGCATCCGGTCAGAATATTCGGCGTCGCTCTCGTCTGGCAGGCGCTTGGGGAAACCGCCCACATCCAGGCTGTAGCGCTGTCCGAGAATCGCCGTCTGGTTGGAGGGTTGATCGAACATGATCTGCCCGGTGTTCTGGTAGTTACGATACAGCCAGGGGTACAACGCCAGCACCATCCCCAGGGCAATGAGGATGCACGCCTCCAGCCAGCGCCACCAGCGGCGGCGATAAACCCACAGCGCCACCAGCACCACAAACGGCAGCAGCAGCGCGGTTTGAGTGCGCAGCAGCAAGATCAGCCCCAACGCCCCGCCCACCAGCAGCGGGTCCAGCCGGCGCCGCAGCGGCTCTTTCAACCAGCGCACCACCAGCACGGCAAACAACGTGATGGCAATGGCCGTTGGCAGATCCGTCAGGAACAACTTGGAATGCGAGACGGCCGTCAACGGCGTGGCGGCAAACGAATTCAACTCGCGGGCAGTCGCCAGCACGGCCACCATCACCCCCACCGCCCGGCTGTGCAGCGTCTTACCCAACCAGTACAACACGACCGGGAAGAGCGCCAGCACCAGCGTCTGCAATGAAATGACGCCCTCGTAATCCTGCCCGGCCAGGGCGTGCAGCCCCGCCAGGAAGAGGACGTACAGCGGGCGGGTGATCACCTGCTTGCCGAGAAAACCGTTGCCGATCAGCAGGCTCTGCGCCACGTAACCATAAAAACCCGAATCGGAATAGGGGTAGATCTCAAAGTTGGGGGCGCGGCCCTCGGGGGCGAAGAAACTGCGCTGCACCGGCTGCTCGGACCACAACCAGGCCGCCGCCGCCCATAAGACCAGGCACAACGCCCAATCCACCCAGACCCTGCGCCCGTTCCCTTCCGCGCCACGGGCGCTGAAGACCAACACCAGCCCGCCCAGCAGCCAGGCAAGCAGCACCTGGAAGAACAATACCGGAATGCCCGGCCGGCCCCAGGCTACCTCATCCGGGGTGATGCCGATCTTACTCCACGCCACCAGCCCCCATACCAGCAGGAAAATCCCCCACACCAACAGCGCCGTGCGCGCCGCCGGCTTCTCGTCTCTCAGGCCGGCCAGACCGGAACCAGAACGCAGCAGCGGCAGCCCCAACGCCGCCTGCCCGCACAAAAACATCAGCCAGACGATCAACGGCCGCAGCCGTTCGTAATAGGCGTAACCGGCGTCTTCGAGCGGCGGACGAAAGCCCAACACACAGCCCCAGATGACCGGCACCAACAGGGCAAAGACCGCCGTCAGGATGGCAAAACGCCGCGGCGAACGAATCGCCCCATCCAGCCAGCGCTCCCGCCAGTGCGACCAGCCCCAGGCGGCAAATGCCAGGACGGCAAACACCAGCGTCAGCGCCAGCACAACCGCCATCATCGCCAGCCGGCTGGCCGAATACCCCAACAGCACACTGTTCTTCGGGTCGGCCGGGATGGCGAGCAAACGCGCCAGCACAACCGCTCCGCTCACGGCGCTCACCGCCCAAAAAACGGGCCAGCCGCGCTTCAATCGCAAGGTCTGGGTAGCGTCACTCTGCATGGCGGTTACTCGATCGGCACCAGAAGCTGCACGCCCACCTCGTCCATCGTCACCAGCGGGCGATAATATTTCAACACCGGTTCGGATACCCACTTGACCCAGGCATTGTTTTCGTCCGAGAAATTGCGGTCCGCTCCCTCTGAGATGTAGTTAGCCCGCAGCGGCTCCGAGACGATCAACGTAAAGCGGTGAGCCGCCAGGTCCTGGTAAAAACGCTCAAAATACTTGGGGTTCCCTTCCATCGCCTGATCCATCAGGTATTTCTTTTCGTATTCCGGCATGAGCGGTACGTTCTGCACGAAATCAAAGGTCAACAGTTGGCGCTGATCCATATACAACACCGGCCCACGCTCCAACGCTTTGGCCGTCTCCGTGCGGATGATCTCCAACGAATGATCGATGATCTGCTGCGGTGGCAGCGATAACGCCGCATTGTACTGCGCCGCATAGCTGGTCGGGCCGGTCAACGCCAGGCAGAAAAACGCCAGCATCGCCGGGCGCGCCGGCAGCCAGGCCGGGTTGCGCTGCAAAAGATTTTTGAGCGCCCAGCCCGCGACCAGCACCATAAAGATCCAGAACATGTCCAGGTTGTGCAGGTTGCTGCCGCCGCCGATCTTGGTGCTGGCGATCATCCCCACCCCCCAGAACGCCAGACCGGGAAAGAGCACCCCCACCAGTTGCAGCCAGTTTCCGCGCCAGTTGCGCGTCCGCCACAACGCAATCAACACCAGCGCCAGCGGGATAAAGGCCCACAAAAAGCCCAGGACGATGCCGGGGTGATAGGTGTTATTCGGCCACAGGCGCTCCCACACCAGCGGCTGGCGCGAGGCCTTGGTCACCGGGTCAAAGGTGGTCATAAACTGCGGGGCGTTAAGCACCGTGCTGACAAACCAGTTGACCAGCGGCGGCAGCCCCTGCCCGCCAAACAGACCGGCCAGGCCCAGCGCCAGCGGACGCACCAGCGCCGGCCAGTGCCGCCGCTGCAAACCCGGTTCACGCACCTCCAACAACGCCATCGACCCCGCCCATAACCCCGGCGCATACAGCCAGGTCCAACGGCTGATAAACGCATAGTACGAGGCCAGGATCAACCAGAAAATGCCCCAACCCAGCTTCTTCTGGCGCAGCCCGACCACGGTCAGGATGGCGCTCACCACCAGCGGGGCATAAATCGGCCCCTGCGCCAGAAAGAGGAACGCCCAGACCACAAACACCAGCTTCCACGGGCGCAGACGCCGGTCGGCAGGCAGATCGACGATCACCAGCCAGCCCAACAGCAGCGGCGGCCAGATCCACAATGAGGCATCCCACAGGCGCATGAGCGTGATGGTAACGCCGGGAAAGAGGAATGGCAAGGCCCACAGGAACTGCCGTCCCACCGAGATAAAGGTGAAGATCGGCTTGTCGTCCATGGTAATGTAACGATCCTTGCCAAACAGCATCGAGAAATCCCAGAAACGGTTGCCCTCCGACCAGTTCAACGAAAACGGATAACCGGTGACGTTATTCAACCAGCCGCCCGCCGCAAAAAACGCGCCCGCAGCGCACACTGCGCCGGCATAGACCAGCAGCCAGCGCTTCAGCGCCGCCGCCGGCGCCCACACCAACGCCGCCAGCCCGGCCGCCGCCAGCATGCAGCCCAGGTAGAACCAGTAACCAAAGGTCTGATGCCCGAATGCGGTAAACAAAAACACAATCGTTGGGGCAGCCAACAGCAAGATGGCCGCGCCGCGCCGCAAAACACGCGGCAGACGCGCCAGCCCACCCCGTAGGGCGCGCCACCCGTTCATCGGGCGTGGGATCAACGCCAGCCACAATCCCACCAGCCAGACCAGCGCCGCCAGCGTGCAGATTCCCAAATAGACCAGGTAACGCCGTGAGGCCAGCGTCGGTTTTTCGACCATGCCCAGGAAACCGGCGTAAAAGCCATCCAACGTTAAATAGGACAGTACCCCAACCACAACCCAGGCTGCGACAATGGGCCAACGTTTCTTGAGATCAAGTTGCTTGCCAGCCAAGAGCATCTACCTCCACCATCTAAATCCGCCGGGGCTGTCCATCGCCCGGTAAAAAGCGGGCCATCCACAACGCCCCCGGCACGGTTTCCATCACCATAAACAGGCGGGTGATGATCGCCAGCGCCGACGCCTGCTCGACCGTCGCCCCCAGGCGCATATACAGGGCGGTGATCGCCACCTCGCGCACCCCATAACCGTTGATCGAAATCGGCAGCAGCGTGAGCAGATAGGTGGTCGCCATCACCCCCATCACCTGATACAACGCCACCGGGATGCCCAGCCCGCGCGCCAGGATCCACACCCCGACCATCACGACAAAGATCGAGAACCAGGATATCACAAACACCCGCAGCAAGACAAGGGGCTGGCGCGCCCACAGGCGGAAAGCCTGTTCCAGGCCGGAGAAAAACGTACGCCACAGCCGGTTGAACCAGCCCCACCCGCCCGCCAGCGCGAGCGCAGACTCGGCCCGCCCTTTGACCAACGCTGAAAGCTGCCCGCCAAAGGTCACCAGCGCCAGCGGCATCATCGTTACCATCGCCGCCACGTTCATGATGCGATCCATCACCACCGAGCCGGCGCACAGGGCGCGGTCGGCGCAGAAATGAAACAAAGCCAGGAAGCGGAAAGCGTCTCCACCGATGGTGGACGGCAAAAAATTAGACGCAAACGCTCCGGCAAACACAATGCGGATCGCATCCCACAAACCGATCGACACCGCCTGAGCGCGCAACAACACATGCCAGCGCACCGCGTTGAGCACCTGCCCGCACACATACAGGGCAAACACCGCCAGAATCACATACAGTGGGATACGTTCCAGGTGCGCCAGAACCCGGCCCCAATCCTGGCGCGCCAACAGCCAGAGAAACAAAGCCAGCGAAGCCACGCTCCCCACCCAGCGCAGTATCTTCGTCCACTTGCGCCTGTTCTTTGGCCGTTGCGTCGCTTCGTCCATAGCCATCTTCACGAACTCGCCACCAGGTTGTTCAACTTCTCCACCAACGCCATACGAAAACGCTCCGGATGGGCCCCCTGGGGCAGAATCAAACGATAGATCGGCGTCTGGTGCAACACGCTCCACAAAATTTTGCGCTCGCGTTCCTGCCACTGCGCCAGCCAGGCCTCGTACGCCGGTTGCGCGCCGCACTTTTGCACCAGATGCAGGAAATGACGCGCTTCGCTAAAATTCATGGCGATCAATTCATCCAGCAGCGCGTCGCTGTAAGACTGCGGCTGGATTTGCGGCGTCCCCACCTCTCCCCGACCGAGAAAGAGAATGCCCACCGGCAGCGCCGAGACCGCCACCCGGCGCCTTGGCCACAGCCGTTCGGCCGGCAGGCGCACCGGCCATTTCAAGCGCTCGCCGCTCCAGGCGCGGATGAAACCAAAGGTCTCCACCCGCAGCCGTTCGGCCGGGGTGAGCATCGGCTTGATCTGCGGCACCCAGGCCAACAGATTGCGGTATAAATGCGAGCGCGTCAGATAGGCCATCGAACGCGGCCCGGAAGTCAGGAAGACGTAATCGTCCGCATGCAGCCCCCATTCCTCGCCGCCAAAGGCCAACACCAGCGAGGTGGTGGTCGTCTTACCCGCCCCGCCGTGCCCGGTAAAGATCAGGCTCTTACCGTGACGCGAAATGGCCCCGGCATGCAGCATCATCACCTGGCGCTCGGCGCACAGATAACGCAGGCTGGGGTGGACGAGCATGTGATGGATCATCGGAATGGACATGCGATTGCCAACGGCGTGAATCTCGATGCGCTGCGGGGCAAATTCAATCCGGTAGGCCCAACGCGCCAGCACTTTATGCGTGTGGCGGGTGTAGCCGGCCAGTTCGGGTAACACCCCATCGCAGCGCGTAAAACGCAACACCACTGATGGTTGTTTTTCCACCACCGTGGTGGCCTTATGAAAAGCATATTCAGCGCTAAAAAAGGCGATCGCCTCGGGATCATCGCTGAACAACTGGAATAAGGCCGCCCCATGAAAACCGAAACAGGTTAACGCCGGCTCACCCTTGATCATGCTTACCTCTCCTCGCTCGCTCCAATCAAGACATACTGCCAGCCCGCCTGGCGCAGCGCCTCAGGCTGGTAGACGCGCCGCCCATCAATCAGCAGCGGCTGGCGCATGACGCCGCTCAACGCCGCCAGATTGGCCGTACGGTACGCCTGGTGATTGACCATCACGATTGCCGCATCGCAGCCCTGCGCCGCAGCCAGCAAATCGCCCTGATAACCGGGGACGTAGGGATCGTGGATGACCACCTGCGCCCCGCGCCCCGCCAGTTGCTGCACCAGCGCTTCGGAAGGGCTGTTGCGTGTATCGTCCGACTCCTCCAGATAGGCATAGCCCATCACCAACACCCGCGCCCCGGCCAGCGGCTGGTGGCGCTGTTCCAGTTCGGCCTGCAACAAATCCGCCATGTGCGCCGGCATGCCATCGTTAATCGCCCGCGCCGCCGGGATCAAGCGCAGCGGCACGTCTTGATCCTGCACGCCGTAGGCCAGCAGCCAGGGATCTTTGGGGATACAGTGCCCGCCGACCCCCGCCCCCGGCAGGTGCATCTGGCGGAAGGGGCTCTTATTGACCAGTTCGCGCACCTTCCACACATCGCCCCCCAGGCCCTCACAGATCAGGGCCACCTCATTGGCAAAGGCAATCTGCACGTCGCGGTAGGCGTTTTCCACCGTCTTGACCAGTTCGGCCGTGATCCAATCCACGGCGTCCAGATCGGCCTGCACCACGTACCGGTATAACTGCACCATGACCTCAGCCGTCTCGACCGAACCGCCGCCGGTCACCCGGCTGAGCGTACGCAGGTTGGCGAGCAGTTTGCCGGGCATGACCCGTTCGGGGCAATTGCCCAGGTAAAAATCCTGGTTCAGTTTGCCGCCGCTGCTCTCTTCCAGACCAGGGTACACCAGGCGCTGCATGGTGCCCGGCGCGATGGTCGATTCGACAATCACCAGAGCCCCACGCTTGAGCACCGGCCCCAGGCTGCGCAGCACAGCACGCAGCGCATCGTAACGTGGCACGTGCGTCTCATCCACCGGCGTTTCGACGTCGATCAGAATCACGTCGCGGTCGCGCAGGCTGCTGTAATCACTGCTGGCGCGTAAGCGGCCGCTGACAGCCACACTCGCCAGCAGTTCGGCCAGCCCCGGTTCCTCGCCCTCGATAGGCGACTCACCGGCATTAATTTTTTCGACTCGATCCGCCTTAAGTTCGATACCGATCACGTCAAAGCCCGCATCGGCAAACAGGGCAGCTACCGGCAAACCCACATAGCCAAGCCCGATCACCGCCAGGCGCGCCGTCCGGTTTTCGATCTTTTGACTTAATTCATTCAATGACATGCCACACCCTTCGCTTTCAGACAAGACCGCAGCCGCCGGCGCTACCGATGGATCGCTCCATCTACCTGCATGCGCCGGCAGCCGCGCCTTATCCATTTACAGACGAACGTTTCTATGTACTTACAGCGCAATCACCTGGTGCGTCTGGCCCGACTCGACCAGCGCCAACGCCAGGCGCAGCGCCGCCAGCCCATCTTCACCGCTGACCGCCGCCGGGCTGCCTTCCTGCACCGAGCGCACAAAGGACTGAATCTCGGCCTTGAGCGGCTCGTAACGCTGCAACGAGTAGCGGATCATGCTGCCTTCGCTGACGCCCTTGAGCGTCTGCAAAGCCGGCCATAAGGTATTGTTGGCCTGTGCGTTTTCATAGAAGTACAGATCCTGCGTCAGGTCATCCACACGAAACAGACCGCGTTCGCCCAACACCAACACCTCACGCACCTTGGTTGGCGTCAGCCAGTTGATCTCCATTGCGCCGGTCACGTGCTCGGGGAAGTGCACCAGGCCGAACAACAAATCTTCGTGTTCGGTATGGATGCGGCGCTCCGTTTCGGCGTACACCCGCACCGGGCTCATCCCGGTCAGGAAACGCATCACGTCGGCGTCGTGCGGGGCAAGATCCACCACCACCCCCACGTCACGGATGCGGGCCGGAAACGGCCCGGCGCGCCGGCAAAAGATCTGAAAGACCTTGCCCAGCTCACCCGCATCCAGCTTCTGCTTGAGCATCTGGATGGCCGGGTTGAAGCGCACGATGTGCCCCACCATCAGCAGGCGCTTACAGGCGCGCGCCAGGTCGATCAGACGTTGGCCTTCTTCTACCGTGGCCGCAATCGGCTTCTCTACCAACACCGCAGCCCCCGCCCGCAAGGCATACGAGGCAACCTCCTCGTGCAGGGCGGTAGGAACGGCGATGGAAACCGCATCTGGCTGCTCGCGGTCAAACAACTGGCGATAATCCGTGTAAGCTTGGGCGTCGTAGCGGTGCGCGATTCCCTCGACCGCCTGCCCGTTTTCATCTGCCACCGCCACCAGCTTTACGTCCGGAAGTTCCGAATAGACGCGCACGTGGTTACGGCCCATCGATCCCGTACCAATGACTGCAACTTTTAGCATGGCTGCTTCCCTCTAGCCCATAAATTCGTTAAAGGTCGAAACGACTGTCTCCAGGTCGGCCGCCGAAAGCCCCGGGTGCACCGGGATCGACATCACCTCACCCGCCGCCTTTTCGGTCTCGGGCAAGGTCTGGTTGTAACCCAGTTCGGTCATATAGAAGGACTGCTTGTGGATCGGGACGGGATAATACACTTCCGAACCCACCCCGTGCTCCTGGAGGTAGGTGCGTAAGGCGTCGCGTTTGCCGTCCGGAACGCGCACGGTGTACTGGTTATAGACGTGCTCGCAGCCGGCAGGAACGGTCGGGGTGACCACACCCTTGAGGTGCGCGTTGTAAAAGGCAGCGTTCTGCTGGCGTTTCTGGATGAACCCATCCAGCTTGGCAATCTGCGCCAGCCCGATGGCGGCGTGAATGTCGGTCATGCGGAAGTTGAAGCCCAGCTCGTCGTGATAGTAGCGCCGGCGCATGCCATGATTGCGGATCACCCGGCAGGCCTCGTTGATCTTCTCATCGGCGGTGGTGATCATGCCCCCCTCACCCGAGGTGATATTCTTGGTCGGGTACAGCGAAAACGTCCCCGTGCCAAACGAACCCACGCGTTTGCCCTTATAGCCGGCGCCGTGGCTCTGGCAGGCATCTTCGATCACGGCCAGGTTGTACTGGCGGGCAATCGCCAGGATGGCGTCCATATCGCAGCTCAGGCCAAACAGGTGCACCGGCATGATCGCCTTGGTGCGCGGGGTGATGGCGGCTTCGATCTTGGCCGGATCGATGTTGAAAGTAACCGGATCGATGTCCACAAACACCGGACGAGCGCCCACGTACAGAATGCTGTTGGCCGAAGCGATAAAGGTGAACGGCGAAGTGATGACTTCGTCACCCGGCCCGATCTTGTGCGCCAGCAAAGCAATGTGCAAAGCCGTAGTGCCGGATGAGGTGGCGACGGCAAATGGCGCACCGCACATCTGCGCAAAGGCATCCTCAAAGGCCTTGGTGCGCGGCCCCTGCGCCAGGATGCCAGAATCCAGAACTTCCATCACCGCCTGTTTTTCCTCAGGCCCAATCTGTGGTTTGGCAATATTAATCATCGAATCATCTCCCAAAGTTCAGTAGCAATTTCAAGTTTTTGTTGGCATTCCGGGCAAACCGCCACGACCACCGCCCCATTTTGCGAGGCCTTATCCATTTCGGCGCCGCAGGCGCACACAAAGCCGTGCAGGCGCGCCGGATTGCCGTATACCAGGCCGTGCGCCGGGACATCGCGGGTCACCACGCTGCCCGAGCCCACCATGGCCCATTCGCCAATGGTGACGCCGCAGCGAATGGTCGAGTTGGCGCCCAGCGCCGCCCCGCGTTTCACCAGCGTCTGGCTGACGATCCAATCGTCCGCCGCTTTCAACGATCCATCCGGGTTGATGGCCCGCGGGCGCATGTCGTTGGTAAAACACACGTGCGGCCCGATAAACACACCCTCTTCCACGGAAACACCGTGATACACCGATACGTAATTCTGGATTTTTACGTTGTCGCCAATGTGTACGTCGGCGTCCACGTAAACTCCCTTCCCCAGAATACAATTTTTCCCCAGGTGCACCCTGGGCCGGATCTGGCAATGGTGCCAGATACTGGTGCCATCGCCAATAACGGCTTCATCCGATACTTCTGCAGTAGGGTGAACACGAACTCCCATAGGAAACACTCCTTGTTATGGAATAGAATTTGCCAGGATTTCAACGATCCGTTCGGAGGCATGGCCATCACCATATACCGGCAAACGCTCCTGAGCCGGATACCACTCGCTCACCGCTGTGACGATCGCCTCGCTATCGGCACCGGTCAGGCGGTTCCACCCCATCTGCACAGTTTCCACCCATTCGGTTTCGTCGCGCAGGGTGACACAACGCACCCCCAGCCAGTAGGCTTCTTTTTGTATCCCGCCCGAATCGGTCAGGATGCAATCGGCCCGGCTTTCCAGGGCGAGCATATCCAGATACCCGACCGGCTCGATCAATTGAACGTTAACCGGGATGGCAAGCCCCAGACGTTGAAGCGCCTGGCGGGTGCGCGGGTGTACCGGAAAGATCACCCGCAGCGTCAGGCGCTGTAAGGCGGCAAAAATAGCCGCCAGGTTTTGCGGCGAATCGGTATTGACCGGGCGATGAATGGTCAACAGCACATAACGCCCCAGGTCTGCATCCAGGCCAGACGGCCGGCGCTGGCGCGCCAACCCGAGGAAATGCGTCAGGGCGTCGCACATGACGTCGCCAACACAATGCACCCCACGCCGAATTCCCTCCGTCGCCAGGTTCTCCACTGCCTGCGCAGTGGGGCAGAAAAGGATGTCCGACACATGATCGCACAATACCCGGTTAATCTCTTCGGGCATGTCACGATTGAAAGAACGCAGCCCGGCTTCGACGTGCGCCAGCGGGATGTGCAGTTTGGCTGCTACCAGCGCCCCGGCCAGCGTCGAGTTGGTATCGCCATACACCAGGATCCAATCCGGTTGTTCTGCCAGCGCGCTGCGCTCGATACCCACCAGCATGGCCGCCGTTTGCTCGGCGTGTGTGCCGCTGCCCACCCCCAGATTCACGTCCGCTTTGGGGAGATCCAACTCCTCAAAAAAGATATCGGACATGTTTTCATCATAATGCTGGCCGGTATGCACCAGATATTCACTGCCTTGCTGACGCAGGGCGCGCGACACCATCGCAGCCTTGACGAACTGAGGACGAGCCCCAACAATGGTGAGTACCTTCATGTTTTTACAACTTGGCTGAAAATTTGATGGTAGGATTCTACCACAGTATTCAAATCGAACCGCTGCGCCAGACGCCGGCTGGCGCAGCGAGCGGCGTACAGACGCTGCCGGTCGCCCAACAGTTGGCGCAGGGCGCCTTCAAAACCGTCGGCGTCCTCCGGCGCCAACAGGGCCCCATTCTCACCCGGCTGCACCAGATCGACGCACCCCCCCACCCGGCTGAGCACCAGCGCCAGCCCCATCGCCATCGCCTGCACGCCCACCACCGGCAGCCCTTCGGACAGGGAAGGCATAAACATCAGGTCGCTGTGACGATAGCGCTGGATCACTTCTTCCGGCTTCAACCAGCCGGGCAGGTCGAAGCGTTCGCTCAACCCGAGACGGGCAATTTCGGCTTCCACCTCGGCCCGCAATGGGCCATCGCCCAACATGGCGCAGCGCCAGGGCAAATCCTGCACGCGCCCCAGGATGCGCACCAGTTCGACCGGGTTCTTTTGCGGCATGAAACGCCCGGCAAACACCACCTGCGGCGGATCGTTGACCGCCAAAGCCCCCGGCTGTAACAGGTTCAGATCGACCCCGTTGGGAATGACCTGCACGGGTACGTCGTAATCGCGCTGCGCCAGCTGGCGGGTGTGTTCGCTCACCGCCGCCACCCGCGCTGCGCCGCGCCAGACCGGCGGTGTAAACGGGAAGATCCAGCGGAACCATTTGTCGGTCTTTTCCGGCACCCCGCCGCGCACGTCGCCCAGATGAACGGTCATCACGTACGGCACACCGCTCACCCGGTGCAGGGCCCAGGCCACCGGCCCTGCCGGCACGGCAAAATGGACGTGGATCACGTCCGGCTTCCAACGCCGGATGGTCTGCCAGCCGGCCCAAAAAGCAGCCCACACAAAACCGGCCATGGCGCGCAAATCGGCGCGATAGGGCCAGCGCCGGCCCGAGACGAGCCGCCGGATGCGCACGCGCCCGTCCAGCGCCTCTTCGTGATACGATAGGCCCGCACACCAGGCGGTCAACACCTGCACCTCGTGCCCGGCGGCGGCAAAACCACGGCACAAATCCTCGGCCACCCGCCCGCCGCCGCCGCCCACCGGCGGATATTCGTGGATCAACACCAGGATGCGCATCAGCCCTGCGCCCCGTTTTCGGGCGGGCAGCGGCCGGCAATCACCCGCCGCACGGTGTAGGTTGGCTTATCCTGCGACTCGTGATAGGTGCGCACCAGCAGTTCGGCGATTAACCCCATCAAGATCGACTGAAAACCCAGGATGAAAAACATGGCGCTCATCAACAGCAGCGGCGAGCGCACCAGCGACTCGTTGAACGCCAGTTTGCGGGCCACGATGTACAGCAGATCCAAAAAACTCAACGCAATCATGGTAAAACCGGCGCCGCCAAACAGATAAATCGGTTTTTTGGCGTAGCTGCTCAAGAATTTGACCGTAAACAGATCCAAAACCACCTTGAGGGTGCGCTCCAGACCATATTTGGTCGTGCCAAAACGGCGGGGATGATGGTGCACCGGCACCTCGGTGATTTTTGCGCCAATCGAGTTGGCGTAGGCCGGAATGAAGCGATGCATCTCACCATACAGACGAAAGCCGGTGATCACCTCGCGGCGGTAGGCCTTGAGCGTGCAGCCGTAGTCGTGCAGATCGACGCCGGTTACCCTGGAAATCAGCCAGTTGGCCATGTGCGAGGGCAGGGTGCGGGTCACGTAGGTGTCCTGGCGGTTGATGCGCCAGCCGCTGACCACGTCGTAACCCTGCTCGATCTTCTCCAGCATCATGGGGATGTCGGCCGGATCGTTCTGCAAATCAGCGTCCAACAGGACGATGACGTCCCCTTGCGAGTGATCGATGCCCGCCGCAATGGCCGCCGTCTGCCCGAAGTTGCGGCGCAGCGCCACCACCCGCACGTGATCGGGGGCGTCGGCCGCCAGCTTTTCGAGCACTTCCAGGCTGCGATCGCGACTGCCGTCGTCCACCAGCACCACTTCCCATTCGAGTTTCAGCGGCTCGATCGCCGCCACAATCGCCGGATACAACAGCGGCAGATTTTCATATTCGTTATATACAGGTACCACCAGCGAAAGTTTCACCGTTCTCTCCAGAAAATGCGAATACTCGACCCCTGATAACAGGCGGCGATCACCGGCGTACGCGCCAGTTCGATCCGGCCCGAAGCAATCAATGCCTTGCTCAAATCGCCTTTATAACCGCGATCCTCCACCAGAACATAATCCGACTCCGCCAGCCATTTCTGCCACCAGACCTCGTTCCACAGCCCGCGCCGCAGCAGCAGATCGGCGTCGCCGCCAACCCGGCGCGAATAACCGTCGTTCAACTGCGCCGGGTAAATGTGGATGTCCTTCAAATAGAGCAGCGGCACCGGCGAGAGCCCGCCGCGCCAGTCGATCCACGAGCCGGGCGGGATGAGCTTCACCAGGTGTTCGGCGGCTGCCTCATACGTGACGATCACGTCCCCGCCGCACTCCACACTGTTAGCGTTGCCCAACAGGTTGGTCGGCGAGAGCAGCGTCCCCAGCAGCAGGAAGCCCACCAGCACGGCATACCCGCCCGAAAAATGCACCCGGCGGCGCAGCCCCCAGCGGTACACGGCCAGCACCAGCAGGGTAAACGCCAGCCCTGCCAGCAGACCAAACACCGGCGGCACAATCTGCCTGAGCAGTTCCTGCTCCAGCCCGAACTTGTTGGCGAGCAGGCGCCACAGTTCGGTACTGCCGGCCTGAAGCTGCATGTCGCGCACCCGCGGTACGCTCAGGTTCAATAAAACGTCGTCCAGGTCCTGGTGCGCGCCGTAGGCGATGCCGGCAAACCAGCCCACCGCCACCCCCACTGCCAGCGCCTGGCGCCACACCGGCAGTTGACGCTGCCAGGAACCCACAGAGGTCACCAGCAACAACAGGCCCAGTTCGCAGAAAAAGGCCAGATAGAGCGAATAACAGAACGGGCAGTAATTCATGCCCATCGCCGCGTACATGTGTGCAGCCGTCAACACCAGCAGCAGAACCGAAAGGAACACCGCCGCCCGAAACTTAAATTCGCTCTGCCAGCGGCTGCGCCGCGGCCACAAAATCCAGCTCACCAGCGCCCCAACCAGGGCGACGAAGTGATAGCGGAAACTCTCCCAGAAGATATAAAACTGCGTCACCAGGCTCGTTTCGGGCTTCCATATCGTCTGCCCACCGGCCTGATTACGCCAGGCGTCCAGGAAGGGCGTCAGTTTTGCCGGCGCCAGCGCCGCCCAGATTTGCAGAATGTTCGGCCAAAAGATAGCGTGCACGCCGCCAAAACAGACCAGCGCCGCCAGGCTGGCATACCAACCGGCGCGCCGTCCGTGCTGCCAGAACACATAAGCCAGTGCAATCGGTAGCACCGGCGCCAGGTTCTCGCGCGTCACCACGATCAACCCGGACAACGCCCCAGCCAACACCACCCGCCACGACGCAGGATGTTCTTCCAGCAACAGGGCGCAGATCCAGGCCAGCATACAGGCCACAATCCCTTCAGAAAGCGCCTGGCTGTACATGCCCACCAGCCCGGGGTTGACGGCGATCACCCACACCAGCGCCGCCGCCCACCAGCGGCTGCTCAACCGGCGCGCCGCCAGCCACCAGCCCGCCAGCATCAACAGCCCGATGAAAATGGCGAAATAACGCCCGGTGCGAATCCCCGGCTCAAACAGCACCTGGGCGCTGCCCGGAATGAGAAACGCCAGCGGCATCTTATTCGTCCACGGCCCGTACCACTGGTAAGGCCAGTATTGCCCGGAAAGAAACAGATAGCCCTTATACAAATAATTTCCCTCGTCCAGAGTCGAGGGAAGCTGGTGAATCAGGGTGCTGGATTGCCAGAAGTAGACCAGCCCTCCCACCACGGCCAACACCTCGGCCCCAAACGGCAGAGTATTCAAACGATGCAACCAGGCTTCCAAGCGTTTCATCAGGGGCACAATCCTGTCAACGGAATTCGCACACGATTATAACACGCCCGCACTCACACCCGCCGCTGGGCGCGCCAGCGATCCCAACCCCAACCGCCGGCCAGAATCAGTACGCTGAGCGCCACGATCCAGGCCACCATCTCCCAGAACGGCAGGCGGCCCATCACCTGATAGTAGCGGCTGATGTACCAGTTGGTGAAGAAACCCAGAAAAACCGCTTCGACCGCCAGCCAACGCCACAGCCAGGCGTCGCGCCGCTGCACCGCCCAGGCGGCAAACAGCGCCAACCAGACGAGAAACATGGTGCGGTAACGCGGGTTATCCCACTGGTCGCCGCCGGCGCGCAGCGAAGAAATCATCGTCCAGACCACCACCACCAACGCCAGCCACACCCAGATGCGCCGTTCCTGGCGCGGCTGCGCCCGCCGGATGGCAAACACGCCGTACAACAACAACGGCGCCAGCGCATACCAGCCCGCCGCCCGGGCAATGGCGATGCCGCGCCACAACGGCAGGGCGTCATCGGCAATCGCCGCCGGCAGCACCGGCTGCACCAACCCGTACACCAGGATGAAAGGCAGCCGCGCCCACACGCCAACCTCCTCGATTGCCTTCTGCACCCGCCCCGACGAGATCCAGGTCAGTTTCGTATCCAGCTGCACCGCGCTGCGCAGCCATTCCCAACTCAAGAACAACGCCGCCAGCGCCGCCAGGCCCAGCAAGATCCACACCCCAACCCGCAGGCGGGGATTATGCGGGGCCGGCGGGTTCTCGATCAGGAACCACACCACCAGCACCCCGGTGACCGGGGCAGCGACCAGCGGCGAAATCAACGCCATGAACCCCAGACTGAGCACAAACGCCGCCAGCGCGGTGCGGCGTTGCTGCTTCCAGGTCAACACCGCCCAAAACGCCACGGCGCTCAGTCCCAACAAAAACGGCTCGCGCATCTGCGAACTGCCCAACAGGATGCTCTCGGGGTAAAGCACAAAGATCCAGGCCGTCAGGTTGGCCAGGCGTTCGTTCCACCGCCGAGCGACACCCCGCCACAAAAAGATGGCTCCCAGGGCAGTAAAGAAAGCCGTCAGGATCAGGATCAGGTACGGGCGGTGAGCGTCTGGGCTGAGATAACGATAGATCAGGGCGCTCAGGGCAAACATGCCGCCGTACTGGTCGGAGGCAAACTCACGCCGGAAGGATTTCCACAGCGGTTCGCCCGCCAGGGCAATCTGCCAGGCCTGGGTGTCGCGGCGGTGCGCGTCAAAGAACACATAACCGGCCTTTTGCACCGGTTCATCGTAACCCGCCACCGGCAGGGCCAGGCTTAAAGCAATCCCGCCCCCCAGGCGCAAAACGAACGCCAGCGTGACCATCCAGGCCAGCGTCCGTCCGGCGCCGGCCCACTGCCAGCCCACCCACAGCGCCAACAAGGCCGGCCAGGCCAGCAGCATCGCTGCCAGCCAGCCAGTCCACAGGGCCCCGGCCGAAAGCGCCGCCACCAGTGCGGCCACCAGCGCCGCGGCGGCGAATGTTATCAAAACGCCCCTTTTCCAGTTCAACGATTTCATCCGCGTTCTCAAAACCACCTTTATTCAAAATCTTGCAGGGCGCGCCCGGCGCGCTCCCGCCAGCTATAGCGGCGGATGTCCATGCGCGCCTGCTCGGCCAGCCGCTGGCAGCGAACGGGGTCAGCCAGTAAACGAGCCAGCGCCTCGGCCCAGGCGTCCACCTCGGCCGGCGGGCAAAAACAGGCGTTGCGTTCGTTGAGCACTTCGTGCAACACCGGTAGATCGCTGCTCAGGATGGCGCGCCCGGCAGCCATGTAATCGAACATCTTCATCGGACTGCAAATCTGCGCCGAGTCGCCGCCGCTGCTGCCGGCAATGGCGCGCTCGTAGGGCATGAGCAGGATATCGGCCGCCGCCTGATACAGCGGCAGACGGCGATTTTCGATGAAGCCGGTCAGGTGAACGTTGCTCACCCCCTCCGCCGGCAGACGCGCCTGCCATGCCTGCACGTCCTCCGGCCGGCCGCCCACCCACAGGAAATTGACCTGCGGAAAACGCCGCGCCAGTTCCAGCAACACGTCCATCCCCCGCCCGGCGTAGAAATGGCCGGTGTATCCCACCGTCACCCCCTGCGGCAGCCCCAACTGGCGCCGCGCCGTCTCGGCGTCTGGCAGGCCCAGGTAGCGTTCCAAATCGGCGCCGTTGGGCGCCACCAGCACTTCGTGCGGGGCAAAGCGGTAATGATAGGCTTCTTCCAACGCCGTTTGCAGCGAATGGGTAATGACCAGCAGGCGCTTCTTGCCCGGCCGGCGCAGATATTCGCCAAACAGGTGCGGGCCCAGGCGCCCGGTGGGGAGATCGTGCAACTCCACAATCACCGGCAGTTTACGCCACAACCCCAGCACCGCCGCCTGCAGCATCCAGGTGTAAACTACCCCGGCCCCCCAGTCTTGCGCCTGTTGCAGCGCCTGCCAGGTAAAGTCGTAGCGGCGCAGCGAGCGCCAGCTTGGCAGCCAGCGCACCTCAAAGGGCGTATTCAGGCCGTAATGACTGGCCAGTTCGGGCCAGGCGACCGCCTGCCGGCCCGGCACCCACAGGCACACCTCGGCGCCGGTCTGCGCCAGCGCCTGGCAGGCCTTCATCAACTGGATGCTGTTGGCCGTGCTCGAGGGCACCAACGAGGTTGCAAAACACGCAATCTTCATGCCTGCGCCTCCGCTGCATCCGCCGCCTCGGCCCGGCGCACTTCTGCCAGGCCACGGCGCACGATCAGCCCCACCGAGAAGACAAAATAGCCCGAAAGCAGCGCCGCCTGAGCCAGAAAGCCCAACGGCTGCACCAGCACGAACATCAACGCCGTCTTAACCGTCCCCACCGCCAGCGTTGCCAGCAGCGGGTAATCGGGCAGGCCAAAGGCCAGCAGCAGCGGCCGGTTCCAGAAGAAAGTGTTGGCCACCCCATACCCCACCAACAGGATCAGGATGGCGGCGTAAGAAGGCAGATACTGCCCCTGCTTGAACCAGCCCAGCAGCCACGGCCCGAGCGCCGCCGCACCCACCCCGCACAAAATCGTCCAGCCGGCCGCGATCCAGGTCGTACGGCGCAGGATGGCGCGCAGCGTCTGCCAGCTGCGCGTGGCCACCGAACGCGAAATTTCCGGGAAGGTCGTGGTCACAAACGGGGTGATCGGCATCAGGATGATGTTCATGATCGCCAGGGCGAACTTATAATAGCCCGCTTCCAGCTTGCCAAAGAAGAAACCCACCCACAACACTTCGCTGTCGCGGAGGATCATGTTGACCGTCCCGCTCAGGTTGGTGCTGATGGCAAAACGCATCACGGCGCGGCGGTTCTCGATGCGAGCCAACGGCGTGCGCCACCACCCCTGCCCCAGCAGGGGCGTCAGCCAGCGCCAGGCGTTGACCAGGATGCCCAGGCCAAACACCGCCTTGCCGGCCAGATAGGCGCACAGCACCATCATCACCCCGCCGCCGGTCAGGCAGGTCACCCCAATCCAGACCGTGGTCACCAGGCTTTGCGCCAGCGTCAGAGCCGCCTGGCTGCGATAGTGGTTGCCCAATTGCAAGACCGCCGTGCCCGTCTCGGTCACCAGGTTAGCCAGCAGCGCCAGGCCGTAAAAACGGATCCACGGCACGCTGGCCGGCTCCTTGACGATGTACGCCGCCGCCAGCGGCGCCAGCAGCGCCAGCAGCAAATAGGCAATCACCGAGGTCAACGCCTCGGTCGCCCCGGCCGCCTTGATCAACGCTGCGGCGCGCTCGCGCTGCCCGGTCGCCAGGTCCTGCCCGGCGTATTTGACCACCACCTCGCCCATGCGGAACGACAACAGGCGATTGACGCTGGAGGCAAACAAAATGACCAGTCCCAGCACCCCATAGTCCGCCGCCCCCAACAGGTAAGCGGCCAGGATGCCGCCTGCCGAGGATAACACCATGCCGATGGTGTTGCCGCTAAACAGATAGCCTGTATTGCGGGTGATCGTCCTCAGCAGACGGTCCTGGTTCCAGGAATGCCAGAGTTGTGTTACCGACCTCATGGGGTCGCGATCTGGCTGGCCCAGCTGCGTTCCGCCATGTACCAGTCGACCAGACGGGTGACCCCTTCTTCCAGGTTGACCTGCGGGTTCCAGCCCAACAGGCGGTGAGCCTTTTCCACATCTGCCAGGTTGCCCAACGCATCCGCCGGGTGCAGCGGCTGGTGATCCACCTGCGCCTTGCGCCCGATGCGCTGTTCGAGCATGGCGATCAACTGGTTGACCGTGATCACCTCGTGCCCGCCCAGGTTGATGATCTCGTACCCCACCGGTTTGAGCCCCAGGATGGTGCCGCGGGCGATGTCGTCCAGGTAGGTAAAGCCGCGCGACTGTTCGCCGTCGCCGTTGACCACCACCGTGCGGCCCTCGCTGATCCACTGCGCAAAGCGGAACATGACCATATCCGGGCGTCCGGCCGGGCCGTAGACGGTGAAATAGCGGAACACGGTCACGTCCACGCCGTGCAGATAGTGATAGGCATAGCACATCGACTCGGCGCCCTTCTTGCTGGCCGCATAGGGCTGCAAGGGCAGATCCGTGTTGGCGTCTTCTTTAAACGGCATCGGGTTGTGCGAGCCGTACAGGCTGGAGGTCGAGGCCAGGATGAACTTGGGGATGCCCCGCCGCCGGCACAGATCCAACAGATTGAGCGTGCCGGTGGTGTTGGTATCCACAAACACCCACGGATCCAGGACGCTCGAACGCACCCCGGCCCGCGCCGCCAGGTTGAAGATGGCGTCGATCTGGCCCACTTTTTCGCCCAACGCGTCCACTTCGTCGCGGTGAGCGATATCCATGCGCTGGAAGCTGAAACCCGGACGGCCCTGGAGTTTGGCCAGGCGGTATTCCTTCATACGCACGTCGTAAGCGCTGTTCATATTATCCACGCCCACCACCGTATGGCCCTCGGCCAACAACAGTTCGACCACCCGTGAGGCGATGAAGCCCGCCGCACCCGTAACCAGATAGGTAGACATTACAGCCTCACCACTTTGGGGTGATTGCGGCCGCGGCTGCCCAGGGCGTTGCGCGTGTCGACCAGCAGTTGACAATTTTCGAGGATGGCGGCGTAGTCGTAGCTCGAGTGGTTGGTGACGATCACCACGCAGTCGGCGGCGCGCACGGCGGCCATCAGATCCGGCACCGAGTGCAGGTCCAGCCCTTCGTGCTCCAGCGAGTGGATGTACGGATCGTGGTAGGAAACCTTGCCGCCCTTTTGGCGCAGCAGGCGGATGACGTCCAGCGAGGGCGACTCGCGGATATCGTCGATGTCCGGTTTGTAGGCCGCGCCCAGCACCAGCACGTCGCTGCCCTTGAGCGACTTGCTGCGATCGTTGAGCGCATCCATCACCTTGCCGACCACAAAGCGCGGCATGCCGGTGTTAATCTCCGAGGCCAGTTCGATGAAGCGCGCCGTGTAATTGAGCGTGCGCAGTTTCCAGGACAGGTAGAGCGGGTCGATCGGGATGCAGTGCCCGCCCAACCCCGGGCCGGGGGTGAACTTCATGAAACCAAACGGCTTGGTGGCGGCAGCCTCGATCACTTCCCACACGTCCACGCCCAACCGGTCGCACATGATCGCCAGTTCGTTGACCAGGCCAATGTTGATCATGCGGAAGGTATTCTCCAGCAGTTTGGCCATCTCGGCCACCTCGGCCGAGGTCACCGGCACCACGTGTTGCAGCGCCTGGCTGTACCAGGCCGCCGCCACGTCGCAGCAGTCGGCGGTGATGCCGCCCACCACCTTGGGCGTGTTGATCGTCGTCCAATCGGTGCGCCCAGGGTCGACGCGCTCGGGCGAAAAGGCCAGGTAGAAGTCTTCGCCCACCTTCAGATCGCTGTTCTCGGTCAATTTGCTGAGCACCAGTTCGCGGGTCGTGCCCGGATAGGTGCTCGACTCGAGCACGATCACCATGCCCTTGTGCAGGTATTGGGCCACCGAGTCGGTCGCCGAGATAATGAAAGATAGATCCGGATCGCCGGTCTTGCGCAGCGGGGTCGGCACGCAGATGCTGACCGCCTGAGCCTTGAGCAGCGCCGAGAAATCGGTGGTGGCCTGCAAATGGCCGGACTTGACCAGTTTGGCGACGCTCTCGGTGGGCACATCCAGCACGTAACTCTCGCCGCGCATCAGCGCCTCGACCTTGGCGGCAATGGGTTCGATACCGATGACCTTGAAACCGGCTTCGGCAAAGACGACCGCCAGAGGCAGACCCACATACCCCAGGCCGAGCACCGCAATCGTGGCGGTGCGATCCTGTAACTGCTTGATCAAATCGGTTTTCATGTTGTTTTCCATAGGTTATCCAGATGAGTAGAGAAGTTGCGTCCCACTTTTCAGCGGCGACGTCGAAATAAGCTAGAACAGACTCAACTGCGTGGCCGCAGCCGGCTCATCGTCCGCCGGCCCGGCTTCTTCCACCGTCACCGGCGCAACCGGCGGCGCCGGCGGTGGTGTTTTTCTGGCCTGCTGGATGAATTCCGGCAGGCGGGCGAAATCGCGTTCCAGCGTGGCTTTGAGCGTCGGCTGGTGCAGCGCCGCCGCCGGATGGTACATGGGCACGATCAAACGACCGCGCACCCAGCTGGCCTGGCCGTGCGCCTCGCTGATTTTAGCGGCGGGCAGGTAGCGCGCCATCGAAAAGCGCCCCAGCGTGACAACGATCCGCGGGTTGATCGCCTCGATCTGGCGGTCGAGATAGCCGCCGCAGGCCAGCAGTTCGTCGGGCAGCGGGTCGCGATTGCCCGGGGGGCGGCATTTGACCACATTGGCGATGAAAACATCCTCCCGGCGCAGGTTGCACTTTTGCAAAAGCTCGTCCAGATACTTACCGGCGGCGCCGACAAAGGGCCGCCCCTGCTCGTTTTCATGGAACCCCGGCCCCTCGCCGACGAACAGGATCTCAGCGTTGGCCGGCCCCTCGCCCGGTACCGACAGCTTACGCGAATGGTGCAGGGCGCATTTCTGGCAGGTAGATACCTGCCCGGCCACCTCTTTCAAGATCGCTACAGCATCCACCATTCCTCCTCCACGATAAGAATCAGCCCGGCTCGCCCGCCAGTTGGCGGCACACATCCGGCTGCAACGTCTCCAGCGTCATCAACAAGGCGTCTTCGCCGTTGTCGCGATAATACTTGGGGCGCACGCTGTCGACCACAAACCCAAATTTACGATACAGGGCCTGGGCCGCCAGGTTGCCACGGCGCACTTCCAGAAACACACGTTCCGCCCCCTCCTGGCTGGCTGCCAGCAGCGCCTCGGCCAGCAAACGCTGCGCCACCCCGCGCTGGCGAAAATCGGGGTGCACGGCAATCGTTCCGATGTGCACCTCGTCGACGATCAACCACAACACCAGCATGCCCGCCAACCGCCCCTCAAGTTCGGCCACCCAGGCGCGCGCCGCGCCGTTTTCGGTGACCTCGAAACGATAGGAACGCTCGGGCCACGGCAAACTGAAAGACAGACCATCGATAGCCGACACCTGCTCCACGTCCTGGAGCTGCATACGGCGCACCCGCACGGCGAGGACAGGGTTGGCGTCCATCAGGCCGGGATCGCCTCCGCCACGTGCAGGTAAATCGGCGCCAGCGAGACCGGGTCGTCCACCTGGCCGTCCTGCCAGCGCTTCCAGGCCAGTTCGGCCAGGTAGGCCGGCCGCCGCGCCGAGCGCGCCGGCGAGGCCAGGATAACGTTCTTCCACTTACGCGCCAGCACCTGGCGATCTTCGGCGCTCAACTCGCCGCACACCAGCGTTGGACGGTGGATGTGGTGCGAGAGTTCGTCGAGCGTGACCACTTTCGGCTCGCCCTGCGCCTGCCAGGCGCCGTCCACCGCCTGATACCAGACCAGCGCCAGCCGGCCGCGCCCGGCGCGCAGCACCGCAGCCAGCGGCTGGTGCGCCAACGGCTGCGCCGCCGCCAGGATATCCAGGGTGGGCACACCCACCACCGGGATTTGCAACGAGAAAGCCAGGCCCTTGGCTATCGCCAGCCCGATGCGCAGGCTGGTAAACGAGCCCGGCCCGAGGGCCACCGCCAGCGCCCGCAGCCCGGCGGGTTTGACCCCGCAGCGCTTGAGCAGTTCGTCCAACGCCGGCGCCACCTCCACCGTGTGATGATTGCGCGTCTGCCAGATGGTTTCGGCCAGCACCTGCGCGCCGTCGTACAACGCCAGGCCCACCGTTTGCGTCGAGGTATCGATCGCCAGCAACATAATATCAGCCTCCAAACACCCGCCGCCGGAAGGCGTCCAGCAATTGCTCGTAACGAGCGCCGCGCCCCGAGACGGTCATGCCGCGCTGCTCGTCGGCCATCCAGCGCAGTTGAATGTTCAGGCGCTCGGCCGGCAGAGCGCTGTCGATGCGCTCGGGCCACTCCACCACCAGCGCCCCGCCCGCCAGCATGGCGTCCAGATCGAGGTCTTCGGCCTCCAGGGCGCTCTGCAGACGGTAGGCGTCCAGGTGGTTGAGGTTGCAACCATCCGGACGGCGGTAGAGATTGGCCAGGACAAAGGTCGGGCTGGAAACGGCATCCAGCGAGCCCCAGCCTTTGGCCAGCCCCTGAACGAACGTAGTCTTACCGGCGCCCAGATCGCCCGAAAGGCAGATCAGGTCACCGGGCTGCATCAACGCGCCCAGGCGCATTCCCACCCGGCGCGTTTGTTCGGCGCTGCGGCTAAAAAATTCCATCGTACGGGCATCCAGAATCGGCATGAGAAATCGAAATGAGAAACAGGATCACACCCAGGTAAAACCGGGTGTTACAGATTATACCAAGAAACTGCTCTTTTAAAAGCCACGCTTACTTGCGCCCAAAATCGGCCGGAATTTCGCCCCACACCTCGGTCTGCCACTTACACAACGGGTTGGTGTAGCGATGGGTGGCCAGCCATTCCTCGGCCCGGCGGATCAATTCAAACAACTCGGCGTTAGCCGGCACGGGCGCCAGTTTGGTGCGGCACTTCTTGATCCGCACCCAGAACAGGGCGTTTTCCGAATCCGAGTAGATGGGACTGGCGCTGCCGCGCTGCTGCAAGAACGCCAGGGCGTGCACGATCGCCAGAAACTCTCCCACGTTATTGGTGCCCTGTGCATACGGCCCGCCGTGAAAGACCTGCTCGCCGCTATCCAGCGCCACGCCGCGATACTCGAGCGGCCCGGGATTGCCGCTGCAAGCCGCATCGACGGCGTAACTGCCGGACGGGACCTGGCCCTGCCAACTGCGCCCTGGCGGCGCGGCGGCGACGGTCGTCTTGCCCTTGTAATCGGCGTACACCCCGCCAAACGCCTGTTCCGCCGCCGCCCGGCTGTCGAAAGCCTTATACTGCGCTCCGGGGTAACCGTTAACCTGCGCCGCGCACTCTGCCCAACTGCGAAAAACGCCCGTCTGCCGCCCCTTCCACACCACGTAGAACTTCGCTTTGGTTGTCATATAGGGTGTATTATAAACCCTGCCCCCATCCTGTATATCCTGCCCATCCTGTTCTCCCTCCCCCACCCCGTACATTCTGCCTATCCCATTCCCCCTCCCCCCACCTGTACATCCTGCCCATCCCATTCCCCCTCCCCCCCATCCGTCTCATCCGTCTCATCCGTATTCCCATCCCCCCATCCTGTACATCCTGCCCATCCTGTTCCCCCTCCCTCCCATCCTGTACATCCTGCCCATCCCATTCCCTCTTCCCCCATCCTGTATATCCTGCCCATCCTGTTCCCCCCAATCCGTCCCATCCGTATTCCCATCCCCCCATCCTGCCGATCCCTGTTCCCCCCTCCCTCCCATCCTGTACATCCTGCCCATCCCTGTTCCCCCATCTAAGCAACCGGCATCGCGCCCTATTCATCCGGCAGACCACCCAGCACCTGCT